>CAYSUS010000060.1:0-43606 GCA_964434165.1 uncultured Pirellulales bacterium | reverse complement strand
ACGCTGAAGGCCGCTCGTGACTTCCACGTCACGCGACTCGAGTGGTCCTACGTGACCGAAAGGGAGTTCATCGCGGAATTGAAGCAGTCCGGTCGATTGTTCGGCGGCGCCGCTTCGGCCCCGTCGTATCTCCCGGACCGGCCCGAGTCCGATGGGTTCGAGAGGGTGGTGATCCGGAACCTCGCTGGCGAGCCCATCATTGCCCCGTGGAAGCGAACCTGGAAGCGGACGCTCTGGGGATGCATCAACAATCCGGAGCTCGAACAGGGCTACATGGCGTATCTTCGAGAGTACGTAGACGCCGGCGCCCAAGTCATGCAGCGTGACGAGCCCGGCGCCAATCTCAACGCCACACGGTGGGGCGGCTGCTTCTGCCCGCACTGCATGAAGGCGTTCCGAGCGTACCTGGCCAAGAGCACAACGCAAGAGGAGCGGCGCGGACTCGGCGTTACGGACCTGGATCGGTTCGACTATCGCGAGCTGCTCAAGGATCAAGGCGCGCCGGTGGGGGACGCGTTCGCGCGATGGAAGGGGGGTGCGCTGAAGGAGCGGTTCGTGCGGTTCCAGACCGATGCCACCGTGGCCTTCCACAAGCGGACCCGTGAAGCCATCGACCGCTACGCGGGCCGGCGGGTCCCTTTTTCCTGCAACAACGGCGCGCACCGTTGGGGCGACGTCGAGCTCTGCTTCGACTGGGCCTTCGGCGAGCTATCCTTCGGCCGTGCCCGGCCGGACCAAATCCATCAAGCGATGCGCGCGGCCGCGGAGCACGATCGCATCCAGGTGGTGACGATGCCGAAGAAGGGCGATCGGAAGGACCTGGCAGCATGGCAGCGCCGGACTCGGCAGACGATCGCGACGTCCTACGCCTGCGGCGGACTCTGCATGGTCCCGTGGGACGTGTACATGCCCCGCGATGCGCCAAGGTACTTCGGCACACCGGGCCAATACGCCGACCTGTACGGGTTTGTCCGCGCGGTGGCCGGCTGGCTGGATGGGTACGAGGAGGCGGCCGTGCGGTGCCGGGGCGTTCAGGAGCCCCGCGGCGGTCTCCGTGAAGCGGACAGCAATCCGGTTCGACTGCCTGAATCGGCGGCAGACGTGTGCGTCTGCGTCCGAGCCCGACCCGGTCGGGCCGACGCGCCCGTGGTGGTTCACCTCGTGGACTGGTCGGAGCGGCCGGCGTCGTTCGAGATCGGTTTGCGCACCAAGGCCTTGTTCGGCGATCGTCCCCCGGCGGCCCGCCTTCTTGTTCCCGCCCCGTACGACCGCGCGGCGCACGAGAAGGCCGAACGGACGGGTGATTTCTCGGCCCTGGCGAAGACCGTTCCATTGCCGGCGACCGCGGAAGGGGGATTCACCGAGATGACCATCCCGCCCTTGGGGCCGTGGGGAATCCTCATCCTGTCGCGGAAGTGACGCGGGGCGACCGGTCTCCGCAGGCGAGACGTCGCCTCCGTGGCCGCTGGACCGCGGCAGCCGGTTACTTCAGCTTGACGACCAGCGTCACCGGTCGCGCGCCGGGGAGTGCAACGGCGCGCTGATGGGCGCGCTCCGCGGGACTGGCCTGCGCGGTTCCGTTGGCGACGACGAGCGCAGCGATCTCGTCCGGCAGCTCCAGCACGACGGTCTGGGGGGTGGCCGAGATCAAAGTGACGTCGATCCGTTTGCCGTCCCATTGCAGGCTTCGGATCTCGATCGCGCCTCGGCACAGCACGCCTTCGATCCGGCCTGAGGGCCAGGCGGCGGGCAGGGCCGGCAGGAGTCGGATGCGACCGCGGTCGGATGCCACCAGCATCTTGACGATCACGGCCGGCATGCCGCCGCTGATGTCCATGTTGAACAGCGAGCGGTGGTTGTGCGTCGAGGCCAGGTTGTTCAGCCAGAAGCGATTCACCAGGTGCTTCAGGCACTGGTAGGCCAGTTCGCCCTCGCCGAGGCTGGTCGAGACCTGCCCCAACTGCACGAGCCCGAAGGACATGAAGCCGCGCTGGTTGTTCCTCCAGTGGCGGTCGAGCTTGATCTCGACGCTCTTCTTGAAGGCCGCCTGCAATTCGGGGCTCCGCGCGATCTCTTCCGGCATGCCGTCGAAGAGCGGGTAGAGCTGCGAGCCGTGGCGGTGATCGTCGTTGTTGTCGAGCCGGGGCGTGAGCCACTCCTTGAGGGCGCCGTCCTCATCGATCATGTATTCGGGCATCTTCTTCAGCATCTCTTCCCAGACGGGGATCTTGTCGGCATTCTTGCCGAGCTCGCGAGAGGCGGCGATCAGGTTCGTCAGCAATTCCTTGGCGACCGCCACGTCCATCGTGGCGTTGAACGATCCCTGCGAGTTCGTGTTGCCGGGCGTGTTCTCGGGCGACTGGGAGGGCGAGAAGAGGTACTTCCCGTCCGGTCCCTCGTACAGGTAGTCCTCGAAGAACGCGGCGGCCTTCTCCATGAAAGGCAGGGCGTGTTCGGCAAGGAACTCGCGGTCGCCCGTGTAGAGATAGTAGTCGTAGAAGAAGTGAGCCGCCCAGCCGGCGCCGCCGACCCAGAAGCCGCCGGCAAAGGTCGGGGCCAACGCGTTGTTCAGCCCGTGCGTCGTGGATCGCGACGGCAGCACCACGCCCCGCGCCCCGAACATGTGCTTGGCGTTGATCTCCATCCACGGCACGATCGACTCGATGTAGGATGTGTAGGCCAGCATGAGCTCGGGCATGTTGCCCATCATGTTGGCCGCGATGGCCGAGGGGAGGTTACCGTTGTGGGTGAAGTCGCTTGCCCAGTCGGGAACGTAGGTTCCTCCCCAGCACCCCTGCAGCGTCGGCGGGAGCTGGCCGGTGCAGGAGATGATGTTGTAGCGTCCCGCGTCAAAGGTCTTCTCGATGAGGGCTCGATTCGGGTTTTCGAAGGTCGAGCTCGCCAGCAAGTCCTCCGTGGTACGCTGGTGGTCGGCTCCGCCGCCGATGTCCAGGCGCGTGCGGTTGAACAGCTCGCCGTGGATCCTCGCGTGCCCCTCCAGCAGCCCGGCGTAGTCGGCCGGCAAGCGGGCGAGAGAAGACTTGACCTCCTCCAGCTTCGACGCGTCGGCGTCATAGAGCATCCGGATATCGAGCAGGATCAGGACCTGGTCCGCGCCCTGGATGACCAAGGTCTTGTTGTCCTGGGCCGAACGCGTGCCGCCGTCCGAAACCACGCGGGCCAGGGCTTCAAGGGCGTGAACGCTGCCCGGATAGGCCTTCGTGAAGCGGTTCCGGTAAGTCAGCCCGAAATCGTCGGCGCTCGCCTCGATGTCGGATACATGCTCCTCGAATACCGCCTTGGAGCGCTGGATCTGCCGGCGGTCGAGCTTGTCACTGAGCTTGCGCGGCTCCAGCGCCAGGCGGCAGTTCACCGTCCCGTCCCGCGGCCCGCGGATCCGCAGGACCGCCACTCCGTGCTTGCGCGAGACGAACAGGCGGCGCTGGAGCATGCCGCGGTTGTCGGCCCATTGGACCGTGGCTTCGCCGGTCTGGAAGTCCACCGACCGCGCATAGTCGCGAACCTCCCCGTCGGCGTTCATCTGGATCGACAGATCGAAGGCCGGCACGAAGGGGTCCGGGTAGATGAAGCCCTCCTGCCCGGAGAGATCGAACGCCAATTGCGTGGCCTGCTTGTAGAGCCCCCGGTCGATCAGCCGTCGAATCTCGAACAGCCGCACCGCGTTGTCGGGCGGCGTCCACGGGGGGCCTTTGGGCAGGAAAAGGCGTTCATGCGTGAAGATGATCCGCTCGTCCAGCGGACGGCTCAGGGCGTTGGCGCCGATCGTCCCGTTGCCGCAGATCAGGCCTTCCTCCCAGCTCGTTGCGGGCTGGGAGCTGACGAAGCCGCGCTCGGGGACCGGCAGGGTTTCAGAAACCGCCCGGGAGCAGGCGGTGAGCGACACGGATGCGGCCAGGATCATCGTAGGGAAGGAGCAGGCCTTCTGGGTCATCGTCATTGCAGGGATTCCACGATCCATTCCAGCGGGGCGCTACGGACGGCAGGTTTCTTCCTGTTGACTTCTCTCGTCTGTCCATGTCTGAACCGCCTCGCGCGGTTCCGGGAAAGGGCACAGGACTCCTTCTTGCGAAGCGCCCCTCGAGCTGCGTGGGCAAACGGGTCCTAACCCCTTTCGCCTCCGTCGCGGGTTGGAGAGAGCCGCTCACCGGCAGTCCCGAATGGTACGCAAGACGGGCGGATCGTCGTCCGCCTCGATCTGCCGTATCAGGGCCTCGATGCCGAGCGCTTCGATCGCGTCGGGCTTCCACCGCTTCGACGCGAGGTCCTTTTCCAACTGGCGAAGCCTCGGGATCTCGGGCCTGGCGGCGCCGCCGTAAAGGCGGAGCGCCTCCAGACATCGCTTGACCCGCCCGTGCAGCCCCCAGCGATCCGGATCGATCAACGAGACGCACAGAGGCAGGCCTTCCTCGATTCGATGTCGCGCGAGGATCTCCAGGCCGCCGAGGCGGATGCCGTCGGCGAACATGATGCCGCTGGGAGCCGGCTCGACCACCGCCTGATAGACCGCGGGCAGAAGCGGCTCGATCTCCTCGTACGTGAGATTCTTGTAAACGGAATTCAGGGCGCCCCGGGCGCGACCGTCCTCGTTGCCGAGTCCCGCGCGAACCGCCGTGTAGAGAGCTTCGCGATCGACGCCCTCGAGCGAACGTCCCAACATGCCCCCGCGCTGATTGAACAGCGCGAAGCACAGGTAGCGCTGCTGCATACCGCGCGGGTCGGATCGCGGGTTCTCGCTCGCAAGCATCGCGAGAAGCTCCGGCACCGTCGACATCGCTGCTTCACCGATGCTCGCCAGCGCCTCGGCGGCCTTGATCCGCAGCCAGAGGTCCTCCGCCTTGAGCGTTCGCCTCAGCGCCGGTACGGCCGGCGCCGCGCGGTCCTTCAGATGGATCAGGGCCTGGCACGCCCCCAGACGGGCGTAAAGGTCGGCGGCGTCGAGCATCGCGATCAGGCGCCGCGTGGGGTCGCCGTCTCGCCGGGCCAATTCCATGGCCGAACGCTCGCGCACGACGGGCGACCAGCTTCTCAGACCGGCGAAAACCTGGGCGTCGCTGCGCCGGGCGTAGGCGGCGATCCGCAATCGCGGACTCCAGCCGCGGCCGTCGGCGATCAGGCTCTCCGCGGTGGCGGCGTCCACTTGCTCCGCGACGCTCGGCTTCTTGCCCGCCAAATGGATTCTTCGCAGCGGCTGCGCGTAGGCCAGCAGATAGGCGCCGGTGCAGTCCCAGCCGCCGTACCTGTCGGGCCTCGTGGCGGGCGGTCCCTGGTGGAGATAGGTTCCGTCCCAGCGACGCGCCAGATCGTAGTACCAGCCGAACTCCTTCATCCAGGCTCCGGTGGCATGCGGGCCGGAGAGCGCCACGCCCGGCATGGCCCAGAGCATGTTGAAGAAGTTGCCCGTGTGCCCCGTGTCGCGTTCACCGCCGTGCGAGGCGACGCTCATCCGCGAGAAATACTCGGTGGCGTCGGGTTCGTCGAGCAGGTGAAACATCAGCGCGGCGACTCCATTCTTGCCGTTGTCGTCGTGGGTCTGGGTCCACGGATGGTGGTCGCCGTAGGGGACGCTTCCCTTGCCCACGTAGAAGCGAATGAGCCGCGCGCTCTTCTCGATCGCCTCGTCCAGTTCCGGATCACTCACCCCCGCCTCGCGTGCCAGGATCAGCGAAACGCTCAGCGGCAAGCCCGGGGCGTTCATCATGCCGTAGCCGGCCAGTCGTCCGTTGGCCTGCACGAACCGGTGTCCCCACGAGCCGACCTCGCTCTGCCCGTGCACGATCTCCATCGTGATGCGTTTCAGGTCCGGCATGACGCTGCGATCCCCGGTGGCCAGGACGTACTCGGCCAGCAGGATGTTGATGGGACCGTAGAACCACGAGTGGTAGGAGCGCCGCTCGGGGTCCGAGTACTGCGTGGCCCAATGGACCTGCCGGCGGACCAGCGGCAGGTATTGCGGCCTGCCGCTGGAAAGCAGGGCCAGGGCATCGTACGAGCGCTGGATCGGATTCCCCCGGTCCGGGTCCGCCTTCATTCTCCCGGCCAACGCCTCGCATCCCCGCTCGAAGATGCGCTTCGACTTGGGACAGTCGAACGGTGCCGTTGGGCTGTAAGCGCCAAGGACCGGCAGCGTGACCACGGCCGTCGAGGTCTTGCCCTCTCGCCAGCGGATCAAGGAGAGCCTCCCGCGGGCCGACTCGGCCGCGCCAACGGCCTTGCCGAATTCCGTGCGGGGATCGTAAGCGAACCGCCGACCGGCGATCCCCAGGATCACGTCCCCCCGCTCGAGAACGCCGTCCGCGGGAGATCCCTCTTCCACACGCGTGATGTAGATCTGCCGCGCTTCGCTGGTCTCCATCTTGTTGCTGTACATCCACCCCCGGGCGCCGGTCGGCCCGAGGTTCCAGTCATGGGTCGCCCCTTCGGGAATCGGCTCGCCCCTGGTGAAGTCCGGGTTGGCCGTCTTCGACCGAGGGCCGGCCGCCGGCGACGGCACCGTGGAAAACGGGAACAGCAGCGCCGCAATGACACACGTCACGAACAACGGCTTTGCGATCATCTGGGGACCTCATTCTCACTGACGTTCGATGCTTCTCTAAACGATCTCAGGCTTCTCCTGGGCATCCCGCTGCACCAGGGCTTCCAGGTCTTCATGTCGATCTCCGACAAACACGGTGCTGTCTGTTACGACGACCGCGTGCGATCGGATGCCACCACCACGCATTGGCCCGTGTTTGCCAGGACGGTGTTCTCCGCTCCGCCCACGACGGCCTTGCCCAGGACGACATTGCCATCGCGCTTCTCGCCAATTCTAGCAGCCGACGCGAAACGGGTCCTCCGGTCCTCCCTGGAGCGGGGCAGCAGGCCCCCGTGGCATTCCGGCGCACCCCCAATCCTCGGCGATCTGCCGGCCCGACCGGGCCGCTCCCGAGAGGTGCGTGCCGGTTTATCGCTGCGGTTTCCCACTCGGGCCCTTCGGCGAAGGCTGCGATCCTCCCTGCCTTGCAGCCGGAAAATCGAGCGTCCGGCCCAACTCGTGCCAACCGACCAGTGCCCTGGGGGAGCGGCCTGGACTCCAGGGGGCACCAGCGCAACACGGGGCCCGTCCTGGTCGGCGCCGAGGGCGCGCTGACGTTCGAGGCCTCGGCGAACTTGACCGACCTCAACGGACCGCACAAGATGGCTTCATGTGGAAGTTCATGTGCGGAGGTATCGACATGAGTGGGCAACTCATTCCGACGCTCCTGCTGGCGACGCTCCTCGTCGCCCACACACGCCCCGTCATGGCAGATGAGACGTCGATCTCCCTGGCGGGGACGTGGCGATTCGCGCTCGATCCGGAAGGCGTCGGGGTGGACCAGCAGTGGTTCGCCAAGGACCTCGACGACTCGGTCCGTCTGCCCGGCACGACCGACGAGAACCACAAGGGGACCAAGAAGGACGAGCAATGCATCGATCGGCTCTCGCGCGTCTGGTACTGGAAGGGGCCGGCCTGGTATCAACGCCGCGTGACGATTCCCGAGAACTGGAAGGGCAAGCGGATTACGCTGCTTCTGGAGCGATCCAAGCATACGCAGGTGTGGGTGGACAAGACGTTCTGCGGCTGGGAAGACACGCTCAGCGCCCCCCAGGTGTTCGACGTCACCGAAGCGATGACGCCGGGCGAGCATACGATCACCCTCTTGGTCGACAACGCCAAGCTGCCGCCCGTCGGTCCGTCGCACGCGGTCGATGAGCGCACGCAGACCAACTGGAACGGCGTCGTCGGCAAGATGGAACTCCGCGCTACCGCCCCGGTCTGGCTGAAAGACGTCCAGGTCTACCCGGATATCGAGAAGAAGCAAGCGGTCGTTCGCGCGGTGATCGGCAACGCCACGGGCCAGGCGGCCTCGGGCCGAATCACGGCGAGGTGCGAAAGCTACAACGTTGCCAAGCCGCGCGCCTTCGCGACGCAGTCTTTCGAGGCCAGAGCCCCCGAGCGGGAGACCGTCGTCGAGCTTACCTACAAGCTGGGCGACGACGTGCCGCTGTGGGATGAATTCACGCCCGCCCTGCTCCGTCTGAATCTCCAGCTTGAAGTCACGGCCGGCCAGCAGAAGCATGGCGACCAGCGCTGCGTCACTTTCGGCATGCGCCGTTTTGCCACGCGGCGCAACCAGTTCACGATCAACGGCCGCCCCGTCTTTCTCCGCGGCAAGCTCGATTGCTGCTTCTTTCCGCTGACCGGTTATCCGCCCATGGACAAGGCGGGCTGGCTGCGCGTGCTGTCGATCGCCAAGTCGTACGGGATCAATCACTACCGTTTCCACTCGTGGTGCCCGCCGCGCGCCGCGTTTGAAGCGGCCGACGAACTGGGAATGTATCTGCAGCCCGAGTTGCCCAACAAACGCAGCGGGTTCAAGGCGCCGGAAGACACGGAGGCGGCCCAGTACAACATCGACCGGCTCGACGCGGAGAGCACCGAGACCAAGGTCTCGCTCTACGATTACGGGAAGCGCGAAGGCGAACTGATCTTCCAGGCCTACGGCAACCATCCGTCCTTTGTCATGTTCACGCTCGGCAACGAGTTGGGGCGCAACGAGGGCATGTTCGAGATGGTAGCCCACTACCGGGAGATCGACCCGCGACGCCTCTACGCCCAGGGCTCGAACAACATGCACTGGAACCCGAGCCTGGCCGAAGGGGACGACTTCTGGGTCACCTGCAAGACGGCCAAGACGCTGCCGGTTCGCGGTGCCTTCTTCCAGGGCGACTATCCCAACCCGCACATCGAGCACCGCCCGCCTTCGACGATGGTCGACTATCGCGAGTCGATCGCCGGCGTGCCGGTGCCGGTGATCAGCCACGAAATCGGAGAATTCCAGGTCTCGCCCGACTACCGCGAAATCCCGAAGTACACGGGCGTGACCCGGGCGCGCAACCTGGAGATCTTCCGCGAGCGGCTCCGCGAGGCCGGCATGCTCGACCAGGCCCACGATTTCGTGCGCGCCTCCGGCGCGCTCTCCGTCATCTGTCACCGCGAGGACATCGAGGCGGCGCTGCGCACGCCCGGCTTGGGCGGATTCCATTTGCTCGACCTGCAGGACTTCCCGGGCCAGGGTACGGCACTCGTCGGCATGCTCAACGTGTTCATGGAATCGAAGGGGCTGATTACGCCCCAGGCGTGGCGGCAGTTCTGCTGCGAGACGGTTCCCCTGTTGCGGATGAAGAAATACACCTGGACGACGGACGAGACGTTCGTTGGCCGCGTCGAGGTGGCCCACTACGGACCGGCCGACCTGGCCGACGCGCGCGTGACGTGGACGGTCTCCGGCAGCGACGGGAAGAAGGTCGCCTCTGGGGCGCTTGATCCGGTGACGATCGAACAGGGCAAGGTGTTCGAGGTCGACATGTTCGCCCTGCCGCTGGCCGGGATTGCCGCGCCGCAGAAGCTCGTGATCACGCTGGCCGTCGAGGGCACCGGGTACCGCAACGATTACGAGATCTGGGTCTTCCCGCCGAAGGTCGACACGGCCCTGCCGCGGGGCGTGATGATTGCGCGCGATCTCGGGGACGCCGCCGTCCAGAGGCACCTCCACGCCGGCGGCAAGGTCCTGTTGCTTCCCCGGCTGGACCGATTGCCCCATAGCATCAAGGGCTCGTTCCAGACCGACTTCTGGTGTTTCCCGATGTTCCGCCGCGGTGCCGAGCGTCGCGGCATCGAAGTGGCGCCCGGCACGCTGGGCTTCCTCTGCGACCCCAAGACGCCGGCCCTGGCCGAGTTCCCCACGGAGTTCCACAGCAACTGGCAGTGGTGGCACCTGGTGAAGAACTCGCGGCCGATCATCCTGGACGACACGCCGGACGACTACCGCCCGACCATTCAGGTGATCGACAACTTCGACCGGAACCACAAGCTCGGCCTGGTCTTCGAGACCAAGGTCGGCCGAGGCAAGCTTCTGGTCTGTGCGATCGACCTTCTCGGCCATCAGGACAAGCCCGAAGCCCGGCAGCTCCTGCACAGCCTGTTGCGATATCTTGACTCGGCGGCCTTCGATCCTAAGGCAGAGCTGGAGTTCGACCTCTTGAAGAGACTACTGCCGGATGGAGAGTAGCCGGGACGCGGACGGTCACGGATCGCTGGACGCCGCTTCTCCCAGGGGCGGGACTTTCTGCTCTTCGATCCACACGGTGAGGTGCCCGCGAGGCGGATAGGGCTTGATGCGCGGATGGTTGTAGCGAAGGAAGCTGGTGGCCGCGATCGTCACCTTGCCGCCCTGGAACTCATCGCGGAAGTCGTTGTAGATATGGCCGCCGCGAGGCTGGGCGCCCTGGCGCTTGCCCACGCCCGACTTCGACTCGGCCAACAGCCTGCCGTTGACGTAGATGGCATACCCTTCCCCGGCGCTGACGTGGGCGCTGCCTCCGACGACGATCCGGTAGCGGTGGTCCTTCTTGAGCGGCGGCACCTCGAACGTGCCGCGGAGGAGCAGGACCTCTTTCTCCCAAAGCGTCTTCGGCTTCTCGCTGCACAGGCAGAAGGGAAGGCTGCACGATTCCGATAGCGGCTTCAGTTCGCCACCCAACTGGCCGAACGGCGGCCGCCCCTTCTTCCAGCCTGCCTTCGCGGCATCGAAGTCGGGCGCGAACCAGTTCTCCATCCCCGGGGGATAGGTCACCTCGCGATACCGGCTTCCCTTGTCCGTCGGCATGGTCTCCGGCGGATCGAAGCTGAAATACTCCCACTCCACGTTCTTGAGGTCCGGGCCGAACAGGTGCCAGTCGTAGTCATCGACCCCGGCGGCACGGTAGAAACTCGTCAGACGATAGATCGCGCCCCGCAGGAACTGCGACACCCGCTTGGGCCTCTCCCCGCTCGCCTCGCGCAGCAGCGCATCACGGTTGGCGGCAATGTACCGCGGTGCCATGCCATCCATGACGATCGGCTCGAGCGCCACCCGGGCTGCCTCCGCTTCCTCCTCCGAGGGTTCTGCACCTTCCGTCGGCGTGGTGTCCGCCGGGCGCGAGGATTCGGCGACCGCGACGGCCTCGCGCTCGTTCCCCTCGAGCAGATCGACCATCGCGCGGCCCAGGGCATCGCCGACCAGCATGTAGGTCTCGGCGTTGCGGTTGTAGTGATGCCCTTGCGCCGTAGGCGATTCGTCGACCTCGCGCCAGAAGTCCCGGATGTCCACCGAGGCCACGGTGCCAGCGAGCTCGGGATGCAGTTTCGGATTGCCGACGGCCATTTGCGCCTTGAGGATCTCCAGGTAGGCATCGCTCATGTTGTGGCCGCCGAAACCAACCGTGGCGATGACGGCAGGCATCTTGGGCGCTTTGAACTCCTTGCGCAGGTCGTTGATCAGATTCACCAGGTGTTGCTCGTATTCCGCCTGGGTGGCGCCGGCGTCCTTATGGCCTTGCCACCAGACGAAGCCGGCCATCTCATAGCCTTGCCCCTTGTAGCCCGCCACGATGTCGGCGATCTGGTCCAGGGTCTTGCGCACGCCCTCGACCATCAGGCGATACTCCGCCCCTTCCCATTTGCTGTCCGGGTCGGTCCGGCCACTCGATGGCGGACGGAAGTCGAAGCCCAGCGAGCGATTGCCCTGGGACGTCTTAATCAGCAGCACCTGCTCGTCGTGGTGATGGCCCATGACGTGCCCGAAGCCAAGTTCCGGGCCGATGCTCTTCCCGTTATTCGAGGTCGGGCTAAGGGGACTGCCCCTGAAGCCGAGACGGGCCTCCTGGAAGTAGACGTCGCCTCGCACCGTCCACTCGCCTTTGTCGTCAATCAGCCATGGGAACTTCTTGTCCCGCTTGGTGACGATCTCCAGGTCCCCTTTGCCGACAAGGTCCTCCTGGCTCATCCAGAAGGCGGTCGACCCGCCCTTGAAGTAGGTGATCTTGATGGGATAGCGCTTGCCGACGTCGAGCGCGATCTCTTGCTGGACGGCGTGCCCGCCCGGGTCCTGGCGATAGACCTCCTTGCCGTCCAACTCCGCCACGTTGTAGGAACTGTCGCCATAGCCGGGGTTGATGGTGTAGACGCGCGACTCGGGAACGTCGATGAAGCCTCGCACCACAACCGTATGCGGGCCGTCGATGGTCGGAAGCGAGCCGTCGGTCACGCCCAGGGCAACCGTCTCGGTCTTAACGGGTTTCGCCTTGTCGTAGTCGGTGGCCGGGTCATAGGCGCCTGGGTAGATGGAAGCCGTCGCTCCCGCGCCCGCATTGCCCTCCTCGGCCGACACGTAGACCCCGTGCGACCCGATCATGTAATGCCCCACCGGATAGATGTGCATGGGGCCTTTGGGGGCCGCGGGATCGGCGGTCAGGTAGATCCCGCTGTAGCGGCAGCGGGCGCCGCGGAGGTCCCCCATGCCCACCATGTTCGACTGCCCGGCAAGGATGTAGACCTTGACCGGCTTGGCGGCACTGCCCGGCTTGCCGTCGGGATCGGGGAGCTGCGTTGGGACCTCGGCAGCCCGAAGGACGAGTCCCGTCATCGCGACGGTGGCGAGGACCAGCGACAATAGCGTGCGGCTTCGTGTTGTCATCACGTCGTTGAATCTCCTGCTTGGCTGAGTGTTTGCCAGTTTGCTGCTCACTCGGGACGATCTCATTTCAACTTCAGTTGGTGCTTCCGGGCAAGCCCGTCAAGCATCATGGTCACGAGCGTGCTGCTCATGCAGTAGTCGGGCACGCCGAGCGCCTTGCCGGAAACCGAGTCGTAGTGCTCACTGATGCCGTTCTTGATCGCGTTGGCGATGGTCTTGTCGGCGATCTCGGCAGCAAGGTCCTTATGCCCGTACGCGGCCAGGCCGCCGGCGATCTGGTAGTTGGTCGGCGGCCAGACATCGCCGCGCCAGAAGGCGTTGGACTTCCATCGCTTGTCGGTTCGATCGACGGTAGGCACGGGAAGCGGCGTTTGCCACGCGGGCGAAGCCAGCGTCTGGGCCATGCGCTTGGCCATGGCCTCGGTGGGAACGCCTGCAGCCAGCGGAATCCAACTCCCGATGGTCGCGACGGGGATCTTCTCGAGCGTGTCGCGCCGGACGGAGAGGAAGGTGCCCGCCCCTTCGTCCCACATGTGGTCGCGCATCCCCTTGATGCCCTTCTCCATGCGCCGCTTGCGCCTTGTGGCCATGGCACGGTCGCCGGCAATCTCGGCCAGCCGGGCGAGGCTTCGCTCGGCCAGGATGAGGTACGCCGTGTTGCCCGGCACGCAGATGTCGGCATACCAAGCGCCTTCTTTGGGGCCTTTACGTTTGGGATGGACGGTCAGCTGCATGTCGTCCATGTTGCATTCGTAGTCGAACGTCTCCCATCGCGCGTGCTGCAGTTTGCCCGTGTAGGCGCCGAGCGTAATCAGCCCGTTGTCGTGCAGGTCCCGTTCGCGCCAGTACCAGTCGTGGAACCGCTCGAGGCGACCGAGGCACTGCTTCAGGAGTTCCCGGTCGCCGTTGCGTCGATAGACTCGTTCCACACCCCAGGCGAGAATGGGAATCTGCGAGAACTGCCGCACCGCTTGCGGTTCGGTCTTGATCGCCACCGTGATCATGTCCCGGGCGTACTCGGGCGCATCCCTGTTCCAGCGGTCCTGGAAGTCCCAGTAGTTCTGGAAGACGTCGCGGATCAGCTCCTTCTTGCCCGGGAGGATGCTCAACAGGTCCACCACGAACATGGTGTCCCAGATCCACTGGCCCTTGTAGTAGGGGCCGCCGGGGACGATCCAGGTGCGTTTCAAGGGCGGCGTCGGCGCCCTGATCTTCTCCAGGACGCACTTCTCCATCACGCGCTTCGCCAGCTTCAGCACTTCCGGGCTGTCGGCCTCGAAAAGCGCCGTCGTTTCGAGCGGGGCAGGCTCGGCCGGCTCGGCGAAACCGCGGGACGTGCACGCCAGCGCCATTCCGCCGATCGACTGAAGAAACGCACGTCGTCTCACTCGAGGGTCTCCTTGTCCGCCCGGCAGCAGGGCCGTGCCGGCAGATCGTCTCCACCGGAGAAGAGCGTCCCCGAGTATAGCACGATCGCGAGCGCCTTGAGCGGTTCCTGTCGGCCGCCAGGGGGCCCAGAGATCGCCCGCCCGTACCACGGCCCCTGGTTCGCCGGCATGTTTCGAGCATCCTGCGACCGTCGCCCGGCCCGGCTCTTGCGCGGCGCCGCGGGGGATGTCGCCGTTCGCGTCATCGGCGTTGGAGCGGCGCGGCTGGTCGCTTCGCGACGTCGGGCCGATGCGCGTTTGCCGTAGCGGGGGGAGATCCCTGCAGGACTCCGCATCGGCAGGGCGGAAGGGGCGGCTGCCGTGCCGCGCCGGCACGCATCGCTTATGCCGCCGTCCTCTCTGCGGTACAATGGCAACGTCGCGCACCGCCCCGGGATTCCATCCGCGACCGGGCCTTTCCAAAGACCGCCTCTGGAGTTGATTATGGCAGCCAGCAAACGCTCGTTCTCAGAAGCGCCGACGTCGAGAAGCGCGGAGCCCGTCGCACGCCGCGGTGCCAGGCCCGAACCGTCGCGGTACTCCGCGACGCGGCGATTCCCAATGGCGTCGCTGGCCGCCTGCGCCTGGATGGCGTTCGGCGGGGCACTGGCTTTCGGCGAGGATGAATCGGCGCGGCAGGCGGCCCGGGAGATCTTCGAGCTGTCCAAGACGCCGGGCGGCGTGATCGTCCATTTCGGCTGCGGCGACGGTCGGCTTACCGAGGCACTATGCCGAGGCGAGTCGTGCGTCGTGCAGGGCCTTTCGCCCGACGCCGGCCAGGTCGCCGAGATCCGCACTCGCCTGCGCTCGCGCGATCTTCCCGGCTCCGTGACGGTCCGGCATTGGCGAGAGGCGTACCTGCCCTACGGCGATAACACGGTGAACCTGTTCGTCGCCGAACGTCCCGACGCACCGCCCATGACGGAGGTGCAGCGCGTCCTCGCGCCGCGGGGGGTTGCTTGCATCAGGAATCGCGATGGAGCCTGGGAGCGCCAAGTGAAGCCGTGGCCCAAGGGGATGGACCAGTGGACGCACTGGCTCCACGCGGCCGACGGAAACCCGGTGGGGCGGGACCAGCTCGTGGGTCCTCCGCGGTCGTTGCAGTGGATCGGCCCGCCGCGGTGGCCGAAATCGCACGACGTCAGCCCCACGCTGACCGGCCTCGTCACGGCGCAGGGGCGGCTGTACTACATCGCCGACACCGGCCCCAGCGCGATCGGCACCCGCAGCTATGATCTGGAGCAATGGCACCTGTGCGCGCGGGACGCCTTCAACGGCGTGATCCTGTGGACGCGCCCCGTGCGGGACTGGGGGAACCGCGCGTGGATGGGCGAAGGGTGGGCCCGCGACGGCTCATCGCACGCCGGCCACGGTCCGTGGATCAGCAACCCGAGGGTGATCCACAAACGACTGGTGGCCGACGGCAACGACGTTTACGCCACGCTTGGCTTCCGCGCCCCCGTGTGCCGGCTCGACGGGGCGACCGGCGAGGTGCTCCGCACGTATGAGGGCACCGCGTTTACCAGCGAGATCGCCGTGGAGGACGGCGTGCTGTTCGCGACGGTCGATCGCGCGGCCCAGCGCGCGGGCGACTACGGTCAGCGACCGGCGAAGAGCGTGGTCGCCATCGACCCGGATTCGGGTCGCACGCGGTGGGAGCGGAAGGGATTCCACGGAATCGTTGACGGCAAGTTCCGCGCCAAGGACGCCATGCTCACGCGGCTGAGTCTCACGGTCGGCGACGGGAAGGTGTTCGTGCACGACCAGGACGCAATCGTCGCGCTGGGCGCCGAAGACGGCGCGGAGAGCTGGCGGGTCGCGGTGGAGAGGGCCGCACCTCCGGCGGCTCGGCCGTTCGGGGCCACGGATCTGGTCAGCGATCTTCTGGTCAGCGACGGCGTGCTTTACAGCTACCGGCAACGGACCAATCGCGGCCTGCCTTACGCCATCGACTTGCAGGCCCTCTCCTGCGAAGACGGATCGACGTTGTGGCAGAAGAAGTGCGGCGCGGCCGGCTTCCGCACGATGGTCAGCATCTACAAAGCACGCGGCCTGCTGTGGGTTCTGGCGCCGCCCCAGCAAGGGGCTCGGACTCCGCGGTCCTATCCGTTGTGGGGACTGGACCCGCGGTCCGGGGAAGTCGAGAAGACCTACGACATCACGCCCGTGATGACCAGTCTTCATCATCACCGGTGCTATCGCAACAAGGCGACGGAGAACTTCATCATCTTCTCGCGCAACGGGCTGGAGTTCACCGACCTGCGGTCGGGCAAGATCGACATCAACCGGTGGGTGCGCGGCATTTGCTCGTACGGCGTGATGCCCGCCAACGGCCTGCTCTACACGCCGCCGCAGCAGTGCATCTGCTTCGCCAATACGCGCATGCCGGGATTCGTGGCGTACGGCGCGCGCGCGACGGGCGCGGCGCGGCCGGTCTCGGATGATGAGCGGCTGGAGCGGGGATCCGGGGCAGGATCGCAGGCCGCGTCCCCCGATGGCCGATCCCCATCCTGGCCCGCGTACCGCCACGACGCGTTGCGCAGCGCGGCGACCGACGTGAAACCCGCCGCCGCGCTTGCCCAAGACTGGGTTGCTGATCTTGAAGAACCGATCACCGCGACGACCGTCGGTTGGGGCAAGGTCTTCCTGGCGGGGCTGCGCCACCATCGCGTGATGGCGCTCGACTGCCGAAGCGGGGAAACCGTCTGGTCCGTCAACGTCGATAACCTCGTCGATACGCCGCCCACGCTGTGGCAGGGAAAGGTCTATTTCGGCACGGCCGGCGGCTTCGTTTACTGCCTGCGTGCCGATGACGGCGAGCTCGTGTGGCGCTTCAACGCGAACCCCGCGCACCGGTCGATCGTGTCGTTCGGCAACATCGAATCGGCGTGGCCCGTGCACGGCAGCGTGATGGTCGCCGACGGCGCCGTATATGTCGCCGCGGGACGCACAACCTACCTCGACGGCGGATTGCGTTTCTACGCGCTCGACGCCGAGACGGGAAGGGTCCGCCACGCGGAGCGTCGCTGCACCGCCGGCGAAGGGTCCGACCAGGCCGGCGCCGAAGTGCGGGGCACGCTCAACGACCTGTTCGTATACGACGGCACGAGCCTGTTCATGAAGAACCTCAAGCTCGACCCCAAGACGTTTCGCTTCGAACCCGCCACGTGGCCCTACACGCCCTGGACCCCGCAGTTGTGGCAGAAGGACTTCAAAGAGAGCCCCCTGGTGAGCATCACGGGTTTCCTCGACGACAGCCTTTACGACCGGTCGAGCTACGTGCTGGACCAGACGAATTCCGCGCGCCTGCTCGCGTTCAACGAGAAGGTGTTCGTCGGCGTCCGTTGGGCCGCCGACAACATGGTGCCGGGCCGGCTGCTCTACCACGAGGGCTTCTTCGAGCTCGGCCGCAACCATTACACGGTGTTCGCCAATGACCGCAGCGCCAAGCCGAAGCCTCTCGGCAAGCGCGCACAGGAGGCTACCGGAGAGATCTGGGCGACCCGAGTTCCCGTCCGCGTCGAGGCGATGACCCTCGCGGGCGACGCCGTGCTGGTCGCCGGACCGCCGATGAGCCTGAACGGCGGCTCGACGCCTGACTTCGTCGCCCGATCGATCCGCGGAGAAGAAGGCGGCGTGCTCATGCGGTTGGATCTCGAAAACGGCGCCGCGGCCGAAGTCTGCCGCCTGCCCGCTCGGCCCGTCTGGGACGGCATCGCGGTGACCGAGGGCGGCGTGTTCGTTGCGCTCCGCGACGGAAAGGTGCAGAAGTTCGGGGCGAGAACGGACGGCGGGAAGTCGGTCGCGTCGGGGACGGCCGAGAAGTGATGTGCCGGCTTCCGCCGAAGGAGGCCTCGAGCCGGGCCGCTCAGCCCGGCTCGGAATCGACCGGAGTGGTCGGAGGCCGGTTCGTCTATTCCTGACGGGCCGCCCAAAGGCTTCAGCTCTCCAGCGCCGGTCAGCGGGCGACCAGGCCGGCTTCGACCAGGCCCGCCAGCGCCATCAGCCCAGGCTTGCGCGGAAAGGTCACGCGTTCGCTTGACTTCAGGGCGTCGAGTAGTCACGATGGCTAGCGACGCGATCCACAACCGGGTGGAAACGGGAGAGTCGCCTTCGCGTCTCGCCCGCGGGCGGAGCGGGCGGAGCGGCGTCGAGGAACGCGCCGAGACAGGTATGTGAGGAACGCGCCGAGACAGGTATGTAAGGTCGCTGCCGTTCGGGGGTAGGACCTATGTGGGTCTGAGTTGGGGCTCGGCGACCGGGACGACGGGGAGGAATCCGATGACAATCAGCTTGGCCTGCTCCAAGTGTGGAAAGGTTATCCACGTTGCGGCGGAGATGGCGGGCAAGACCGCGCGGTGCCCCGAGTGCGGTGAGAGCATCGAGGTGCCCAAAGCCGCCGCCCAGAACGCGCAGCCCAGCAAACCGGTCACCCTGCCGTGCCCCGAGTGCGGCAAGAGGCTGCGGTTGACCCGCCAGCTTCACGGCAAGCGTGTCCGCTGCAACGGGTGCCAGGCCGTGCTGAAGGTCTGCGCCGAGCCGTGGGGCCTGGAACAGGTGGGACAGGGGCACGAACCCCAGGCGACCGGCGCATCTTCGTCGCCCGAGCCTCCATCGGTCCGCGCGGCGGCGTCGCCACCCGGCCCGCAGCTCGCGCCCGAGGCCGATGATCCGGTCCCGCTGATTCCCGTAGCGCCCGGCTCCGGTCCTCCGCCCGACCAGACGGCGCGGCTCGGCGGCGACGCCACGTGGCAGGGGTCGTCGGACGAGAGTCCGGTGGTGCTGATCCCGGTCAAGCTGAATCCGGCACCTTCCGGCTCGCCGGGCCCGGCGTCCGACACCACGACGGCGGTGCTCGATCCTTCGATTCTCCAGCCCGTCTCCTCGCGGCCCCCGATGTCGCCGGAGACGAAACGCAAGATCGTCATCGCCACGAGTGGGGCGGGCGCGGTGCTGCTGGTGCTGTTGATCTGCGTGGCGGCGTATCTGCTTTCGCCGAGGGTGCGGGGCTACGTGCGCAACCCTGCCGCGATGTTCGGCGGCGGCGACTACTATCCGGTCCAGGTCCACGATCGCAAGCCGAGACTCTCCGGCGGCAAGTACGGATACATCAATCGCAGCGGCCGGATGGTCATCTCCCCGACGTTCCTCGAGGCGGGGCCCTTCTGCGACGGGCTCGCCGCCGTGCGCATGAAGGTCGAGGACAAGACGCCCGGCGGCCGCTCGTCGCGCAACCTGTGGGGCTACATCGACGCGACGGGCGTCCCGGCGATCGCACCGCAGTTCGAAGGAGCCCGGCAATTCTCCGAAGGGCTGGCCGCGGTCCATCTGGCCACCGAAACGAAGCGAGGCTGGGGCTACATCAACACCTCCGGCAAGGTCGTGCTCGGCCCGCGCTATCGCGCGGCGCTGGAGTTCTCCGAGGGGCTCGCGCCCGTGCAGCCGCAGGACGGCAACGGGCTGTGGACGTTCGTGGACCGGTCGGGCCGGCAGATCACCGAGCCGAAGTTCAACGCGGCGGGGCGCTTCGGCGACGGGCTGGCCCCCGTGGAGATCAAGGAAGGCGGCTGGAGTCGGAAATGGGGGTACGTGGACAAGTCGGGCCAACTGAAGATCGCCGCCCAGTTCGACTCGGCCTCGGAGTTCTCCGGCGGTCTGGCCGCCGTTCGAGGCAGTCGTGAAGGGAAGCCGTTCGCCGGCTATATCGACCCTCAAGGCAAGCTCGTCCTTCCCGTCGAGTTCGTCAAGTCCCGCCGGTTCTCCGACGGCCGGGCGGCCGTGGCCGTGAAGGACTCCCGCAGGTGGGGAGAGCTCTGGGGCTACATCGACAACAAGGGGAAGCTGGTCATCGAACCTCAGTTCGTCGAGGTCGAGGACTTCCATCGGGGGCTTGCTCGCGTGACGCTCGTGGACCAGCGCAACATGACCGCGTCGCCCAGGTACATCAACACCTCGGGCGAGATCGTGTACCGTGAGCGCGCGGCCGACTGATCGGCCGGCCTCCACGACGACCGGCTTCGTCGACGGTCGAACGGACCGTGCCATCTCGCGGCGACGGTTCGCCGCGGGAAGCCGGGCTCGCGCTGGACGCCCTGAACGCATGGGCGTGCTGAGGGTCAATAGCCCAGCCCCGCCAGGGCCTGCTGCATCGCCCGGGCGGAGCGGTAGCGATCGGCGGGCTCGCGCGCGAGGGCCTTCTCCACGACCTGGGCCAGGGCCGCCGGTACGGCCGGATTGCGCCGGCGCAGCGGGACGACGGGGTCCTCCAGGATGACCAGGAAGGGGTCTTTGGGCTCGCCACGGGCGTCTCGGGCCTCGAAGTCGTAGGCCGGGTGGCCCGTGAGGAGCCAGTAGAGCGTCGCCCCCGCGCCGTACACGTCGCAGGCGGGCGTGGCCTGGCGGCTCCTTAGCACCTGTTCCGGCGGCATGAAGGCGACCGTGCCCCGGCACTCCCCCTCACGCGTGATCCCGCTCAGGCCGGCGTCGTCGATCGCCCGCATCAAGGCGAAGTCGGCGAGCCGGGCAAGCCGCGCGCCGGGGCCGCCCGAGACGAACACGTTGGTTGGCTTGACGTCGCGATGGACGAGCCCCAGGCCGTGCGCGTAGTCGAGAGCCTCGAGCACTTGCATGGCGATCGGCACGGCGTCGCCGGGCGCGAGCGATCCGCCGGGCTGCCCGGCCAACTGCCCGGCGTCGATCCCGGCGACGTGCTCCGTGGCGATCCAGAACGTATCGCCCGACTGCCCCATTTCCAAAACGGGGACGATGTTCGGGTGGCGCAACTGGGCCCCCAGGCGCATCTGCCGAAGGAACATGTCAACCGCCTGGGGACTGGACGTCATGTGCGGCGGCAGTACGCGGAGGGTCGCGGCGGTGCCCGTCGAGACGCGCCGCGCCTCGCAGATCGGCCCGAGGGGGCCGTGTCCCGCCACGCGCGCGACCTCGTAATCCACCACCGGATGACCGGCGTCGCAGTGTTTCTCGTGGCACCGGCGGCACGCGTAAGCGACCAGGCCCGTCTGCGCGAGCCCGGCGACGGCGGCTTCCCGCGCGGGGGCGCCGCATTGCCGGCAGCGCAATGTCGGGTCGGGCCGGGGCGCGAAGGTGCCCAACGGCACCGCGTCCATGTCGGCGCGCACGCGGCCGGCCGTGGGGGGCGCAGACCGCAGCCCCTCGGCGAGACCGATCGGAGTCGCGCCGGCGACGCGCACGCGGATCTCGGTCCGCCCCCCGTGAACCACGTCGCCATCGCCGAGGTGGGCCTGGCCGAGCTTCTGGCCGTTGACGAAGGTGCCGTTCGTGCTCCCCAGATCGCGAAGGAAGCAGCGGGGCGGATTGACCTCGATCATGAAGTGGTGCCGCGAGAAGTAGGGGTCGGCGGCGATCCGAAGCTGGGCCCGTTTCGAACGGCCGACCACGAGGGTGTCGTGACGATCGAACTCGAAACAGCGCCCCGCAAGCGGCCCTTTCGCGACTTCCAGGATCACGCGCATGCAGGACGTCGCCGGGGGCGGCCCCGCGACGGGCGCGGCCGGAGGCCCGTCCACGGCCGCGCCCTGCGGCCGGTTCGGCGCGGCGAGGAACGCGTCCAACGCCTCGAGAAACGCCGACGCCGATGCGTACCGCGCCGCCGGATCCCGCCGGAGGGCGCGGCGCACGATCGCGGCCATCGCCTCGGGCACCTCGGGGCTTCGCGCGCGCACGTCCGGGGCGTCCTCCGTCGCGAGGCGGAACATCACCTCGTGGGGGTCGCGTCCGGGAAAGGGGACGGTCCCGGAGAGCATCTCAAAGAGCAGCACGCCCACCGAGAACAGGTCGCTGCGCCCGTCGGGGTGCTCGCTGCCCCGGGCCTGCTCCGGGGCCATGTACCAGGGGGTGCCCATCGCCATGCCTTCGGCGGTGAGGCGCGCGGCCTCGGCCACGGCCCGGGCGAGCCCGAAATCCACCAGCTTGACGGCCCCGCTCCCTTCCTCCACCAGCACGTTGGCCGGCTTGACGTCGCGATGGATCACCCCCTGCTGGTGCGCGTGCTCCAGCGCAAGCAGCACCTGGCGGACCGCTTCCGCGGCCTGCTGCGGGGTCGGCAGGGGCTCGGCCGCCAGCAACGAGGCCAGCGAGCGCCCGGCCACGTACTCCATCACCAGATACGGCGGGTCGGCGTCGTGATGGACCGCATGCACGGCCACCACGTTCGCGTGGCGGAGGCCGGCCGCGGTCCGTGCTTCGCGAAGGAATCGGCACCGCGCCGCCTCGTCCCTGGCCAGGGACGGAAGCATCACCTTCAAGGCCACGTAACGCTGTAGAGCCGAGTCGTAACCTTTAAGCACTAGGCCCATCCCGCCCTTGCCCCGCACGGAAACCACGTCGTACGGCCCGAGCCGAGCCAGGAAGGGCCGCCCTCGCGGGGGCGGCAGACCCAGGCCGTCGGCAAGCTCGACACCGTCTTCCCGCTGCAGGGCGTTCACCCCTAAAGGCAGACATCGCGAGCTGAGCTCGCGAAGCTCCTCGGCCGTCAGCTCGACGTTCTCGTCCGGCAGGGCGAAGTACTCGGCGGTTGTGCCCAGCGCCCTCTCGAAACGTTCCCGGCACGCGGCGCAGCCGTTCAGGTGGTCTCGGACCTGCGACTCCTCGCCGGGCGGGGCCTCGGCCGCCGCCACGCGGCGCAGCGTGTCGGTGGCGGGACAGCCCGCGGCCCCGAGCGGCTCGCTACTCATCGCCCTCCTCCAGCGCCACGCGGACCTTCTTGCGTGCCCGCGACTTGCAGACATAGACGTAGCCGACGTCGATTCCGAGCCGCTCGGCGATCTGGCGGTCGGGCACCCCTTCCAGATCGGCCATCTCGAAGACCTGCCCTTCGAGCTCGCCGAACCGCGCGCGGGCACGCTCGATGGCCATCTCCAGGCGCCGCCGGTACCATTCCTCGTCCACGACCTCGCCGCGGAGCTGCTGGATGGCCTGGTACTGGTCGCTCCCGCCCAGGGCCGCCGGCCGGCACTGCTTCGCGCGCAGGAGGTTCCACGCCTTGCGCAGCGCAATCGTGGCCAGGTACTTCCGGAACGAACGCCCCGCGTCGTACTGGAACTCGCCGATGTTGGCGGCCACGGCCTGGAACGTCTCCTGGACCATGTCCATGGAGTCGTCGGCCGGAACGGAATGACGCCGCAGCACGCGGAGGAGAAACGGACCGTAGATGCCGACGAACTCCTCCCAGCTTGCCTTGTCCTGCAAGTCGCGGATACGCAGCAGCAGGCTCGCGCGCGTCGTCTCCATCGCCGCGGTTTCCGGAGAAGCCGGTGAAGGGTGTTCCCACGCTCCGCCCCAACCTACAGGCCATCCTAGTCCTCCAGGCCCCGGGCGCCAATCGGGACGCTCTCGACCCCGTCACAGGAAGAGCGGGATGTAGCACGCCCCAAGAAGAAGCCCCACGGAGAGCGCGAGATCGACCCCGGCAACCGTCGGCCCGCGGGGCCGCACTGCCAACAGCGTCAGGCGGGCGGCCAACTGAAACACGAGATACCCGAGCACCCAGACCCCCGCCGGGTGCATGGCCCGCGCCTCGCCCCAGCGGCCATGCAGAGCGAGCACCACGCTCCGCGTGGTGCCGCAGCCCGCGCAAGGCCGGTGGAACACCAGCCGCCAGAAGCACGTTTCAGGCATCGTGCGGCCGAACAGCACCAGCCCATCGCCCTCGATCCGCGCGATCGCCGCCAGGGCCAGCAGGACAACCAGGAAGACCGCGATCGCCAGGTTGGTCAGGGCGTACCAGCGATCCGTCGTCGCGCCGAGAGACGCGACGGGCGTAAGGACGGGTTCCGGGCGGCTGGGCTCCATCGTACTGGCAGGCGGAATCCTTGGGGTGTCTCCTGGGAGCAATCGCCGCATCGGCTCTCAGCGCGACCGCCGGCTGGGAGCACGTCGCGGCGACCGCGTGGGCCGCTCGCTCTCCATGGGGTTGGGGCGGCGGCGTCCCGGCGATGGTTGAAGCACACCGGACGGGCCCCTCTCCCCCCGCGCGGCCGCGCGAAAACTGAACTCGCGCAGATTCTCGGCGAACGTCTCGGCCGCGTCCTGCGGGGTGATCCGTCGCGGCATGTACGCGACCAGACCGCGGCCGAAACTTCGCAGGGCCGACACCACGCGCAGGGCGCGGCGGCCCCTTTCGGGCGGCCATCCGAGCAGCGGCGCGATGTCGTCGGGGATCTGCCCCCGCGCATCGATCGGCACCGTGATCAGAAGCTCGCAGTCGGAGAGCTCGTAGCCCACCGTCTCGCCGAGGTCCTCAACGACCGGGTGCGAGGGCGACCCGCGGCGCACGAAGACCTCGCCGCTGACCTGGTCGCGCGGCGCCGAGATCATCAGGAAACCGAAGCCATCGTCGCGGCTCGCGTAGTCTGTACGTACCAGGTCCGTGTCGGTCCAGAGGATTCCTCCCTGCGCGACCCAGTCGCGGAGCTTCTGAAGCCGGTCGTCGCCCACGGCTTGCTTCGTGAGCCTGACGTCCAGGACCCGCTGGCTCTCCAGGGCGGCCAGGGCGCGGTCCAGATCGGCCTCGGTGCGCACCACCGTGGGCCGCTCGACGGGCTCGGGCTTGGGCTCCGGTTCGGGTTCGGGCTTCTTTGGCGGCTCGCGCTTCAAAAGGTCCGCGATCCTCGCGTCCCGGTCATACTCTCGGGATGAGGTGCGGGGCGCCGTGGATCGCGAAGGCGCCGTGCCCAGCGCGCGGGCCATCGGGCTCCCGTCGGACGTTTCGGCGCTGCCCGGCCCCTTGGAGGTCGGAGGCTTCGTGCCGGTGGCGGGCCGCGGGGCTTCGCTGCCGGGCTTGGGGAAGTCGGTGCGGGGCGTGGGTTCGGGCCGCTTGCGGTCCGAACCGGGCCTGGGCGCTTCGCTCGCACGCGCCGTCGCGGTTCGGGATCGCGGCGCGTCGGCCCCAGGCAGCGACGCCGTCGTCGCCGAGCTGAGGCCCAACAGGCCGCCCATGATCAACACCAGCAGGATCGGCGCCCACAGGAGAGCCACCACGCCCAGGACCAGCCCCGTGGCGGCGAGCGACCTCTTGCGATTCTGGCTCTTGGCGGTCGCCAGGCCGATGATCCCGCAGATCACGGCGGCCAGCACCAAGGGGAGGCCGAAGGGGATCACCAGCAGTCCCACGCATGGAACCAGGGCGACAAAGGAGAAGATCAACGCCAGCAGGCCGCACACGAAGGCCGCGATGGCCGCCCCGCCGTGGCCCTGCGAGCCGGGGGCCGAGACGCAGGCCGGCGCCGGGTCCGAGGCGGGGGCCGCGGCGGGCGGGCCCTGGGCGACGCTCGGAATGGTCAAAGGGCGGCGGCAGGCAGGACAGAGGGTCATCTGCCCGCCGTACATCTCCTGGGTCTGGAACTGGGCCCCGCAACTGGGGCACGCTACCTGAATCATGATTCCACCTTGTCGTCGGGGGATCGCGCCGGCGCGACGACCGTCGCCGCGCGGCGTTCCGTGTTGGGGGCGATCAGAACATGCTCGGATCCATGAAGGCTCCGCCCGCGCCCAGCGCGCCGAGGATCAGGAAGTAGACGATCGGAGCCCAGATGATCGCCAGGATCGAGAGCGACAGCCCGACGATCGAATACGTCATCTTCTGGCCCCGCTTCTTGGAGAGGATCAGGCCGATGACGCTGCAAATCACGCCGGCCAGGGCCGTCGGGCCGGCAAGCAATAGCGTGAAACAGCCAATGCACGGAATCGCGGAGATCAATGAGAGCACGAATCCCACGATCCCGCAGATCATGCCGGCCAGGGCCACGCCCGGCTGCTTGTTCGGGGGGTAGTACGTGGCCCCGGCCGACGACGGCGTCTGCGGGGCGTAGCCGGGCATGGGCGGCGGGCCGCCGCCCGGCGAGAAACCCGACGACGCCGTCGGGGCCTGCGGGATCGTGAGCTGCGTCCCGCACTGGGGGCAGTTCGCCGTCCGCCCGGCATACATGTCCTGGGTGTCGAACTGCGAAGAGCAATTGGGGCATACGACGCGGATCATGGGCATCACCTCCCGGGGTCCAAGGATGCATCACGCGGGTCAGTCCGTCTCTCCTCCCGACGG
The DNA here is from genome assembly GCA_964434165.1 of uncultured Pirellulales bacterium. Classification (GTDB taxonomy): domain Bacteria; phylum Planctomycetota; class Planctomycetia; order Pirellulales; family Thermoguttaceae; genus CAYSUS01. The sequence goes on along the minus strand of CAYSUS010000060.1, from coordinate 17,546 downwards.
GCGGCTCGCTCGCCGCGAAACGAAGGCCGCGGATCGCGGTGGGCGAAAGCGCCGACAGGTCTTGTCCTTCTCGTGGTGTTTTTTTCAGGCGGGGCGCTCGGGCGGGAGGCGCATGGACTGGCCGGTCAGCTCGCGGTCGTCCGCCCGGGCCGCGGACGGCTCGGCCTGCCGGCGGCGCTGGCGGAGCTGCGCGTACGTGGCCCCGGCCAGTGCCAGGATCGCCAGGGCGCTGATCGCGCCGACCGCGCAGAAGAGCGCATACGGCGGGTTCTCCCGCCGCCAGACCTCGAGCCTGTGGGTTTCCACCGCGCGCTGGACCGTGAGCACAATGGCCTCGGGCAGCTCGCTGGCCCCCGACACGCTCGTCGTCTCGCCTTTCGTGGCCTCGGCCAGCCGCTTCATGGCCGCCACGGTCGGATCGAGCAGGGCCGGGCCCGAGCCGGGCAGGATCAGCGGATACACGTGAACCGGGTCGAGCTCCTCTGCCCGTCGGGCCACGTCGGCCAGCGTGCGGCCCTCGAAGTCCGGGTCGTGCGGCGGCGCGTCGCACATGACCAGGGCGATCTTGGCCGCGCCGTCGCGCCAGCCCATGCGCACGGGCTTGCCCTCCCAGTCGGGACGCGCATCCATGGCGCACATCAGGGCGGCGAACAGGTCTTCGGGGATGTCCCCGCCCACGGCCTTGCGGTTGATGCGGATCGCGAGGATGTTGTCGCGGACCGTGCGCGAGTCGGCCGAAAGGGGCCAGGCCTGGAGCCACGCCTCCTCGGGCTGGCCCTTGAACGTCTCCGCGTCGGTGTGGTCCTGGTACGTGACCAGGCCCACCTGGAAACTGATCCCGGCCCTGGCCGAGAAATCCTCGAAGCGGTCGAGGATCTGTTGCGAGGCCTGTTGCACGGCCTGGATGTCGTCGGCCATCGAGCCGGTCGTGTCGATGCAGAAGACGATGTCGAGCATCCCTTCCGCGCCGGACGCCTCGTCGTCGGGCACCGACAGCTCGGGCAGCCTCCCCGGGTTGACCACGATCTCGGCGCCGGCGGGGTCGGCCGCCTCGACCGCGGCCTCGGCCGAGGCGGCCGACACGACGTACCAGTAAACGTCGTCCGGCCGGTCGAGCCAGCGGCGGTAGTCATAGACGGCCATGCCGGGGACCTCCAGCGGCGCCGGCCGCTCGGCGAGAGGCTTCTCGCCCAGCGGCCGACCGAACGGTCCGAACTGCAACTGCACCTGGGCCATCAGCGTGTAGCCGTCGTCCGACTCGAACTCGGACTCGTCGAGCGTCAAGGTCGTGAGGTGCTCCTCGTCGGGCACCAGCCGCTTATCGACGAAGCTCTCCACGATCGCCAGGACCCGACGCCCCGTCCCGGAATCGTCGGCGGTCTCGGCGAGCCCTGAAGGCTGGTCGATGAGCTCGATGCCTGACGGAACGGACAGGGTCAGCACCGCCCGGTCGAAGCAGTTGCGCACGCGCAGGGGACCGTCCTTGGCAAGCACGCCCCGCTCTTCGTTCTTCCAGCGGAGGGCCACCTTGCGACGGCCCTCGACCGCCGCCCCGGGCTCGATGCGGATCGTGGCCGAGGTCATCGCCGCGCGGTTGGCCGCGTCGGCCGTGCCCAGGAAGTCGTCGGTCGCCGTCTCCCACAGCGGCGCGTCGGCGTCCTTGGGCAGGCCCGCACGGCTCCCGGCCCGCGCGGCCAGGAGAAGCATGATCCCGTCGAGAACGCGCATGGCCCGTTCGTACCGCGCCAGGTCGGGAAACCGCCGACCCAGATCGGGAGGATCCCACTTGCGCACGCGCCCCAGCGCCGCGGGCTCCCGCGTTCCCGCCGAAGGCCGCGAGGGATCCTCCACGAAGAGCTCGAAGGCGCGGACCTCGGGAGGCTCGCGCGGCGCAAGCGCGTTGTCCAGCGTCACGGTCCCCTTCCACGCCCCGGTCCGCACCGGCGCGGAGACCAGCGGCAGGCGGGGCCCGGTCGCCACCGAGAAGAACTGCGTCGTCGATTCCTTCGCCTTCAGCGCCACGGAACGCGACTCGTGGAACGGCTGACCACCGCCCGGATCGATCATCTTGACGGCGAGACGGCCGTGGGCGGGCTGGTCCGAGGGGTTGCTGACGACCACGCCCAGCACCACGCCCTGGAGGTTCATGTAGGCGAATCCGTCGGGCGGAACGGCAGGCGAGCCGAGCGCGATGGTCGAGCAGTAGCCCGGGCGCCGGTTGAGCGCCACGGTCGCGATCCGAGGTCCCTTCGCACCGACGCCGGGGGGAAGCTCGGGCAGCGTGGGGATGCGCGACGGAGGAGACGCGGGGGTCTGTTCGGCCAGCGAGACTGCCGCCGCAAGGATCACGGCGATCCCAAGCGTGCCGCTCAGCATGGGCCCGACTCGGCGCATCCGACAGGTGTCTCCTTGAAGCGCTTGGAGCAACTCGCGCGGTCCCGGGACCGCCGGGGGTTGGCGCCGCTTGCGCGCCGGCCCCGCGGCCGCGGTCACCTCGCTTACTCCGCTCAACGTCTAGAGCCTCGCCAGAAGGTCCTTCTTCTTGGCCTCGAAGTCCTCTTGGGTGATCAGCCCCTCGTCAACCAGCCCCTTGAGCTCGCGGAGCCGGGCCTTCACTTCCTCCACGCTCGGGGCGCCGCCCGATGGCCCGGCCATCTGCCCGGCCACCTGCATGCCGGCGCCCAGGCCCAGTCCCGCGGCGAGGCCTCCCGCGACGTCGCTGCCCGGCGTCTTCGCCGCATCCGACACCGCGTCGGCCCGACGGACGCGCTCGTAATGCCCGACCTCGTCCTGGCCCACCGCGCGCACGCCTGTCGCGCGATTGATGGCGTCCTGGACGTCCGGGGGCAGGGTGATGGCCTCGATCAACAGGTCCACCAGCTCGACGCCGTACTGCTGGAAGTCCTCGAAGACGGCCCGCTTCACGCGCGAGGCGATCTCCTCGTAGAACTGCGGAAGGTCGAGGACCGAGGAGAGCAGTTCGGGAAGCACCTTGGCGAACCGCGCGACGAGGATCTTGCGGAGGTAGTCCTGCAGCTCGAACGTCGTCTGCACGCCCTGCGTGCCGACGACGGTGTGGAGGAAGACCTTCGGGTTGGCCACGCGCACGGCGAACGCGCCGTGCGCGCGGAGGTTGACCATGCGGAACTCCGAGTCGCGGAACAGAATCGGCGTGGGCGTCCCCCAGCCCAGGTTGGTGAACGTCTTCAGCGCCACGAAGTACACGCATGAGCGAAATGGCGACCGGCTCAACGTGGCCAGGCGGAGGAGCTTGCTCAAGACGGGTAGGTTCTGCGTGCTCAGCGTGAAGCGGCCGGCGCGGAATCCGTCGGTCGGCTTGCCGTCGTGGAAGAAGGCGGCGATCTGCCCGTCCTGCACGACCAACTGCGATCCGGAGACGAGCTCCGCCGTTCCTTCCGGGGGCACGCGGGCGACCATGACCTCGCCCGTCGGATCCTGGAACTCGATGACTTTCCACGGCATGGCACGTTGTCCTTCGGTACGGTCGAGGGCTGGGCGAGGGAAGCTCGCGCGTTCCTTCGTGGTCTTTCGTCTTGCCGGCGCCGCGGGGGGCCGGACGGGCGGCTGGCTAAAAGGTGAGGACGTCCTCGCGGCGGCGCAAGAGGCCGCTCAAGGCGTCCAGCTCCCGCCGCACGGAGGCCAGCCGGTTCTCGATCTGCTCGTCGCCGGCGGAGCTCAACCCCGCCACGCTCTGGTGCAATTGTTTCAGGCCTTCGACGATCTCCTCGTCCGACAGGGGCTCCACCTTCCGCTCCGGCTCCCGCTCGGCCACGGGCGAGACCGAGAGCAACTGGGTCTTCAGCGTGTCCAGCCGCTTGGTGAGCCGCTCGATCTCGGCGGCCTGGGCCGGCCTCTGGCCCGCCAGGCTCCGCAGCGTATCCATCAGGGCGTCCACACCGCCGGCGAACGACTGAAGGCGCACGCGGCTCTGCTGCGGCGCCTCCTCGCGGACCTGGAGGACCACGTCCTGCCGGTGAAGGAAAAACGCCCCTGCCAGCATGAGGAACGTGAGGATCGACTGGAACACCAGGATCTTGTCGCTGTAGAACGTATCCGAAAGCGTGGGGTGCACCGCCACCGCGCCGGTCACCAGCACGATGAAAAACCAGATCACCACCAGCACGAGGATCTGCATGCGCACGGCCGGACTGGGACGCTTGACCGTGTGGGGCACCGTCAGGAAGTAGGCCGCGTAGCCGAAGAGAACAATCTCCGCCACGCAGGTCGAGGCGATCACGGAGACGAACGTCGGCCCGCGATGATCCGGGAGAACGAAGGCGTAGAACGTGCTGACCGTCAGGGCCACGGCGGCCGCACCGAGCAGCACGAGCCAGAAAAGCGTGATCCCCGAAGCACGGTTCATGACGACGCCCTCCTTCCCGAGGTCGCAACCGGGGAGACCCCCACCGGCGATGCGCCGCTCCCAGGCCGAAGGCCTCCCCGCCCGGAAGGACCTCTCCCGGAAGGTCGCATCGGAACCCAAATAGACTAGCCCCGCAGTGAACGTTTTTCAACCCGCCCCTCATCCGGGGTGCGCAGCCAGAACGTCCAGTCGGAGTCGTCAAGTGGTCTTCACATGGGAGTGCGAGACCTTACACCGCCCCCGGGCCGCGCACCACGCGAAGGCGCGCAAGCCACCCACCGCGGGCCGGCGCGGCGGCTATTTGAGGGGCCGGCCCTCTCCATCCCGGTTGATCCCGCCGACCAACAGAAGAATGCCCTCAACCAGCGCCCAGATCCCCGCCACCATCGCGCTGAGGCCGCACGTGAACCAGCTGACCAGCAGAGTCAGCAAGAGCTGCGTCACGCCGATCCCGACATTGCCCAGGTAGAAGTTGTGGATGCCGAACGCCCCCAGGAAGATCGCCAACAGGCCCGCGGCGATCCGCGACTTCTCGGGCGTCATGGGCACCGCCGCCGGCTGCACCGGCATGGGCGCCTGCATCACCACCTGAGCGACCGGGGCGTAAGCCGGTTGCGGCGGGGGCGGTGCCTGCTGCTCCACGAAACTGCCGCACTTGAGGCATCGGTTCACGCCGGGCGGAACATTGCCGCCGCAATTCGGGCAGTTCATTCGGTGAGCTCCCGGCTGGGGAGGGTGAGGCAGGCACCGGGGCGATCCCCCACACGCGGATGCTAGCTCTGGCTGGGTAACGGGTCAAGCCCCCGTGGAAGACGGGGCCCGATTGCGAACGGTCACCAGCCGGACCGTTCCGCCTTCCAGAGCCGCACGCAACGATCCAGCCCGCCCGTGGCGATCCACGTTCCGTCGGGACTCATCGCCACGCAGGAGACGCGATGAGGATGGGCGGGCACGGCCAGCAGCTCGCGTCCCTCGCGGGCGCTCCACACGTGCACGCTGCCGGCCCAGTCGCACGACACGTATCGCGCGCCGTCGCCGCTGGCGCAGACCGCCGAGACCCACGCCCCGTGCCGCAGGACGCACCGAGGCGAGCCGTCCTCCGCGTCCCACACGCGGACCGCCAGATCGTGGCCGCCCGAGAGCAGGCGGTCGCCGTCAGGGCTGAACGCCACACTGGCCACCCAGCCTTCGTGCTCGACCGTCAGAAGCTCCGCGCCCGTCGCGACCTGCCACACGCGGACCGAGCCGTCGTGGCTGCCCGACGCCAGGCGCCGGCCGTCGGGAGCGAAGGCCACGCTGTTCACGTGATCCTCGTGACCGGTGAGCGTCCGCAGCTCGATCCGCTGCTCCACGTCCCAGAGCTTGACGGTCCCATCGTACCCGGCCGAGGCGATCAAGCGTCCGTCGGGGCTGAACGCCACGTCCTGCACCAGTCCGCCATGTCCCCGCAGCACGCCGTTCTGGCGACCCGACGCCGCGTCCCACAGCCGGATCGTCTTGTCCGACCCGGCCGTGGCCGCCAGCCGGCCGTCGGGGCTGAAGGCACCGCTGTTCACCTCGCCCTCGTGCTTCCGGAAGACGGTCACGGGACGCTCGGAGGCCACGTCCCACACCACGGCCGACCCGTCGTAGGCGGTCGAGAGCAGTCGCGCCCCGTCGCGGCTGAACGCCACGTACGCCACATAGTGTGAATGTCCGCGAAGCGTTTCGGCCTCCCCGTCGTCGTCGGCATCCCATAGGCGCAGCGTGCCGTCCCATCCCGAGGAGACCAGGTGCTCGCCGTCCGGGGTGAACGCCAGGGCCAGCACGGTCGCCGCGTGGCCCCGGTGCACGGCGATCTCGCGACCGCTGGCCGCCTCCCACACGCGAACGGTGCGGTCCGGGGCGGCCGTGGCGATCAGCCGGCCGTCGGGGCTGAAGGCCACGGCGCTTGCTGCGGCCAGGGCCGCGCCCTCCGCAGCCAGGGCCAATTCGCCGACGTCCTCGCCCGGTCGCTGAAGCACCATCGCCCGCGTGCCGCTGGCCACCTCCCAGACGGCGATCGTGCCGTCCAGCGTGCCGCCGGCGACCTTCTGGCCGTCGGGGCTGAAACCGAGGCATCGGATGGGGCTCGCCGTGCTCGCGAGCGTGCGCGGCTGGGACCCGTCGCGGGCGCTGAAGACGCGGATCGCCCCGTCCGCCCCGCCCGACGCGACCTCCACCCCGTTCGGACTGAACGCCACGGCGCCCACCCCGCCCGTGTGCTCGGCGAAGACGTGAAGGCAGGACCCGCTTGCCGCGTCCCACACCCGGACCGTCTTGTCCTGGCCGGCCGAGGCCAGCAGGTCGCCCTTCGGGCTGGCGGCCAGGTCGTTCACCCGGCCGGTGTGCCCCTCGCACCGCACGCCCCGTGCTTCCCCGAATCCGCCCGACGCCGATCCCGGCTCGGGCTTCCAGATCCTCACTTCCCCGCGGGCCCCGGCCGAGGCGAGACGGTCCCCGCGCTCCAGGAAGACCACGGCGGTGGCCTCGCCGGGGTGCGGCGTGAAAGTGCCTTCGCACCTGTGCGACCCAAGGTCCCAGAGCCTGACCGTGCCGTCGGCCGAAGCCGAGGCAACCTGCCGTCCCTCGCGGTCCACGGCCAGCGCGACCACTTTGGCGCGATGTCCCTCCCAGACCCGCTCCTCCAGGTGGCACAGTCGCTTGAGGAATCCCCATTCCCAGTGACGGCGGTTGGGCGGACAGGCCTCGAGGATGGCTTCAGCCTGATCGACTTCGCCCGACTCCCACTTCTGCCAGGCCAGCGCCACCCTGCTGAAGTACAGACGAGTCTCGGCCTCTGCCAGGGACCGGGACGTGACGACGTATGCCGTCCCTGCCACGATCGCCACGACCACCAGCGCGGTGGCGACCGCCGCACTGAGCGACGCGACGGCGGGGTTCCGCCGCGCCCAACGCAGCAGGCGCTCGGCCGGCCCCACGCGCCGCGCGCGAATCGGCTCGCCGGCCAGCCAGCGGCGGAGGTCCTCGGCCAGCGCGCCGCAGTCGGCGTACCGTGCCTCGGGCTGCTTGCTCATGGCCTTCAGGCAGATCGTCTCCAGATCGCGGGGCACGCCGGGATGGAGCGCTCGCAGTCGCGGGGGCTCGCGGTGCAGCACCTGGAAGACGACCGAGGTCAGCCCGCCGGTAAACGGCACCCTGCCCGTCAGCAACCGGAAGAGAACCACCCCCAGCGCGTACTGATCACTCGCCGGCCCCACGCGGTGGTGCTCGCCCCGGGCCTGTTCGGGCGACATGTAGGCGGGCGTGCCCAGGAGGGTCCCGTCCTGCGTGAGCTGCTCCTCGCCGCGATCGAGCCGTGCCAGGCCGAAGTCCATCAACTGCGGCTCGCCCTGAACGTCGATCATCACGTTGCCCGGCTTCACGTCGCGGTGCACCACTCCCCGCCGGTGCGCGTAGTCCAGGGCGTCGGCCAGTTGCCTGACGATCGTGGCCGCACGTCGCGGATCGGGGGGGCGTTGCTCGGCCAGCTCCTCCAGGGTCCGCCCTTCGACGAAGGCCGCCGCGATGTAGAACCGGTCGCCTTCGCCTCCGGCTTCATAGACGGGCACCACGTGTGGATGGCGGAGCTGGGCCGCGGCCTTGGCCTCGCGCAGCGCGCGAAGCCGGTCCTTCTCGCTCTCGAAGCGCCCAGGATGCGGGACCTTCAAGGCGACCGACCGGTCGAGAAGCGGGTCGTGGGCCCGATACACCACGCCGAACTGCCCGGCTCCCAGACGCCCGACGATCCGAAACCGCCCGACGTGAAGCCCCGATTCGGCCATCGTCGATGCGGGCGTTGCCAGCCCCGGAGCGGGAGGAGCCGTCTCCATCGAATCGGCAATCGGGAGCGTGCCGGCCGTCTCCTCGGAGGCGCACGAGGGCGAATCGATGGTCGAGGCCCGCGCGCAGTGCGGACAGCGCAACAGGCCGCCGCGGCGATCGCGCGCTACCTCGAAGGTTCGTCCGCAGTCCGGGCAACGAATGCGTGCGCTCATGAGGGTGCTCAGCGCGTGCTCGGCATCTCGCACCGCCCGGTCCCCCTCGCCCAGAACCGCCTTGCGCGCTTCCGGGAAGAGAGGTCCACGGCGTGGAGGGTCACGCTTCCAGGTCCGCCTCGGCTCTCCTTCAATCGGCTTTTCGTACCTGGCCGAACAGCCACTCGCCCAGGCCCGGCTCGGCGTAGGCCCGCTTCCAGATGGGATGCCCCTGGCCGGCATACTCCGTGTACCTGGGCTTCGCGCCGGCCTTCTGGAGGGCTGCCACCACGCTGCGCGAGCGGGCCACGGGCACGGCCCCGTCCCTCTCGCCGTGGAAGATCCACAGCGGCACGTGGGCGAACTCCGCGGCCCGGCTGTCGTCGGCCCCGCCGCACACGACCACCGCCGCGGCGAACTGCCTGGGCCGCCGCACGAGCAGGTCGAACGTCCCGTACCCGCCCATCGACAGGCCGGTCACGTAGAGCCGGTCCGGGTCGATGCGGTACTCCTTCTGGATCGCCTCGAGCAGTTCCATGGTCAGGCGCATCGAGGGGCTGGGCTCTTCGGGCGTCTTGTGGTGCGGCACCGCCGACCAGTCCACGTCCACCCACTTCTCTCCCTCCGGACACTGCGGGGCCACGACGAACGCCGGGTGCCTGGCCGCGTGCCGGGCCTCGGCGAGGTTCAGCACGTCGGGGTGGAAAAGCTGCTTCTGGTTGTCGCTTCCCCGCTCGCCCGCCCCGTGCAGGAAGAGAATAAGGGGATACTTCCTGGTCTTGTCGTATCCGTCGGGCACGAGCAGCCGGTAAGGCAGCGTGCCGCCGTCCCGGCCGCGGAACACGCGTCCCTCGGTCTTATCGCGGAGCAGAAACAACTCGTCGTCGGCCGGGCACGGCTCGGCCGAAAAGCACACCAGCGAGACGACGGCGAGGGTGGCGGCCAGGAGGTAGATCACGTTCACGAGTGGGCTCCGGAGGATGACGGGCTGCGACGTGGCGCGGGAAACGCGATGCGACATGCTGCCCCCCATCTTACTCCAAGGGCGCGGCGATTCCAGGCCGCATCGCGGCTGCCTCGGGCGGCCGGAGGCTCTAGCCCGAAAGCTCCGGGAGAGGCGGCCGCCCTTCGCCTGGCACATAAGCCCCAGATCCGCGGATCCTCGCGTCACGGCGTCCGAGAGCCCCGCCAGGGGCGACACCTGGGTCGGGAGGACGGCCGCTTCCTGCGGGACTCAACGCGGGACCCACCTGTTGCACCATCACCATATCCGGCGTACTGTCAGCGAGCGAGGGGGGGGCCGATTGTGATTTGATCCCTGCTCGTCCGCCGGCCGGTCGCGAAGGAGCCGGGGGTATTCTCGTGCGCTCTACGCTTGCACTGGCCCCGTTGCTCTTCGTCCTGGGCTGCGGACCCTCGCCGGCGCGAACGCAACTGCCGGCGTCGTTCTTAGCGACCGTCGGTTCTATCACGACTATGGCGCGACGGCCCACGTCGACACTCGACACAAGGAGTCCGGCGACCGGACGATTGCATTCGTGTTCATGCATCCGGACTATCAGTCGCACGAGCAAACGATCCGAAGCCTTCTGCATTCCGTCCGCGCAAGCGACGAGAGCGACTGTGGATCGCCATCGACCGGAGTTGAGCCATCCCCGCCAGGGAAGGAACCGGGCCGGGGCGCAAGGCTCAAGTCAGTGTCTCCCAGGCCCTTCCACTATGGCTGACTTCCGTCACGTCGATCCCCGCGACTTGCGGCTCCCGCCGTCGCGCGCGCAAGGAGCGGAACCGGAGAAGCGCGCCCGGCAGATATCTCTCTTCGGCCGCTGCGCGGAAGGAATGCCTCTGCCCTGGGTTTACGAGGGGGCGGACGGGGCCCTCGTGCTGAATAATGAAATAAGCCGGGCGACACGCATGGCTAGGCTGGCGCCCGGTACGCTCATCAGGGTGGAGGTGATTGGCAGACTCCCCCGGCCCTGTGCCGCGCTGCCGAGGATCGGAGACCTGTTGACATGACTTCGGACGCCCAGAAGGAAGCATTGGCCGTGCTGGCGGAGGTGTGCTCGCTGTCGCCCAACGTCCGGATCGGGCAGTTGTTGGCGCATCTCGGGTTCCTCGGCGAAGCCCATGTAGGCAAGGGGCTGGGATCCATCGAAGACGATGAGCTGATCGCCATCTTGTATCGTCACAGAGCGGAGCTGCTGGCTCGGACCGAAGGTACGCCGGGGCAGGCACGACCGACGCGCGGGGCTGCCGTCTCGGTTTCGGGCAGATCCACGGAGACGCCCAAGGTTCCGGCCTCCGAGCGCTAACGCTCCCCACGCGCCGGCGACCCGAAACATGCCGGCGGACGCGCCAGGACCGGGCGGGATGGGAGCCCGTTGCCCCGCCGCCGCCGGCTCGCTCTAATATCGGTACGGCTCGGCGAGAAGCCGAATCGCGAACGACCATTACCCGAGCAATAAGGACTGCCGCCATGTCCGTCTCGCGTCGTCGATTCTTGAAGGGGGCCGCCGCCGCGGGGGCCGCGGCGTGGATGGGACGCGCCGCCGGGGCCGAGGAGAAGAAGGAAGCCGCCGCCGAGCCCGCCAAGGTGACCAGCGGAACGGATCTCGTCACGCTGGGACGCAGCGGCGTGAAGACCAGCGTGCTGGGGATCGGCACGGGCACGCGCGGCGGGCGCGAGCAGCTGGAGCTCGGCCAGCAGGGGTTCGTCAAGCTGGTGCGCGAGGCCTTCGACCGCGGCGTGCGCTACATCGACACCGCGGATATGTACGCCACGCACCTGTTCACCCGGTTCGCCATCGCCGAGTTGCCGCGCGAGCAGCTCTTCATCCAGACGAAGACCCGGGCGAAGCATCCCGAGGTGGCCAGGGCGGACATCGAGCGGTTCCGCCGCGAGATGCGTTGCGGCTACATCGATTGCCTGCTCATGCACTGTATGACCACGGCGAGCTTCCCCACCGACATGCGGCCCGTGATGGACGTGCTCTCCGAGGCCAAGGAGAAGGGCCGCGTGCGCGCGGTGGGCGTCTCCTGCCACGGCTGGGAGCCCCTGGCCGCCTCGGTCGACTGCGACTGGATCGACGTGCACCTGGTGCGGATCAATCCCTTCGGCGTCAAGATGGACGGCAAGGTCGAGGACGTGGCCGCCGAGGTGAAGAAGATGCACGCCAAGGGCCGCGGCGTGTTGGGCATGAAGGTCTTCGGCGAGAGCGGTTTCGAAGGCGCCGAGCAGCGTCTTCAGTCGCTGAAGTTCGTGTTCGGCACCGGCGCGGTGGATGCCTTCACCATCGGCTTCTCCAAGATCGAGCAGATCGACGAGACGCTCGACCTGATCCGCAAGGCGCTGGCGTGAGCCGGCCCGGCGCGGCTGGGGATGCACCGCACGAGCCTCACGGGTTCGAGCCTCGCGCGACGCCAACCCGTATCGATCGCCCCAGCACGCCGCGGCGAGCGAGAAGCGCGCCGTTCAGCGCGGGCCCCCGCCGCTGTTCGGGGGCCGTGCTCCAGGGCATTCGGCTGGGCCTGAAGTGGGCGACGCGCATCCCCGGTCCCGCGGCCGTCCCTGTCTCCAAAGAGCCGCGCCCTCCCGCACGTGCGCGCCGGCGAGGGCGCGCACGAAAGGGGCCGAGCGCCGGCAAGCGCGCTCGACCCCTCGAGAATCTCATCCGGCGCCGCGGCGGGGTGACCGCGGCACAACGGGAGGAGGCGGCAACGGGGTCTTACGATCGGAGCCGACCGGCAAGGGCCGGCGCGTTTGGCGGGCCCCTAAGGCCCTAGGCGTCCTTCTTCTTGCCGTCCTTCTTCTTGCCGTCCTTCTTCCTGCCGCCCTTGAACTCCTCGAGCGTGAGCTTCTCGTCGCCGTTCTTGTCCTTCTTCTTGAAGACCTCCTTGGCCTTCTCCTTGGCCTCATCCTTCTTGATGGGCGCGAGGAACTCCTCGAGGGTCAGGTCGCCGCTCTCGTCCTTGTCGAGCGCCTTGAAGCGCTCCTCAACCGTCTTCTTCGGCTTCTTCCCGTCCTTCTTCTTGTCCGGGAACGCGGACGCCGAAGTGGCGCCGATCACCAGAGCCAGACCGACCAGCAGCAGGGTGGACAACCGTCGCAGCATCTTCCGTCTCCTCGACAGCAGTTACGATGGGGAGCGCCGACCTCCGGCGTACCCCGAGAAGGCGTTCGCCCACGCAAACGCCAACGAGGATTAAACACTCCCCGCTGCAAGAAGTCTCCTCCCTCCCGCGCGGATTTCGCCACGCCAGCTCCCGACGGAGGATCAGTCCGTCCCCCGGTAGTGGAATCGAGCCAGCCCCACCCCAGGTCCGCGGAAGGGGGGATGCGACCGCGTTGCCGGGCCGACTTGCCCCCGGCCGCTTGCCCGACTAGGCTGAGGCCATCTCACCCGTCACGACTGCCCTCCCCGCGCCTCCCACCCAAAGGCCTCCCATGCATGCCGCCTGCCGCGTCGCCACGTTGACCGTCCTCTTGCTGGCGTTCTGCCTCACCGCTCGGGCGGACCTGATGAAGGACTCGCCCGTGACGTTCCCGGAGAAGGGGGCGCTTCCCAGCAAGAACCCGCCCGACCGGCGCTCGAACGACCGCGAGTCGCCCGAGGAAGGCTACGCGATCTTCGGCACGCCGGAGCGGTCGCTGGAGCAGATCGACAAGATCCAGCGCGAGATGCCCCCGGGCAAGTTCACGCCGCCCAAGCCGGACTGGAAGCACCTTGAGAAGACCCGGAGGGTTCTTACCGAGGGCGGCGCGCTTCACCTCCTGGCCGTGGGCGACAGCATCGTCAACGACACGATGCGGTCCGGCTGGCTGGCCAAGCTCCAGGAGGCCTATCCCAAGGCCGAAATCCGCGGCACCGTGTACGTGCGCGGCGGCGGCGGCTGCCACCACTACAAGGAGGAGGGCCGCGTGAAGAAGCACATCGTACCCCGGCGGCCCGACCTGGTCTTCATCGGCGGCATCAGCCAGCGCGACATCGACAGCATCCGCGAGGTGATCCACCAGCTCCGCGCGGGACTGCCCCAGGTGGAGATCCTTCTGGCCACGGGCACCTTCGGCACGGCCGACCCCCGCGACCCCAAGGCGTTGGCCAGGGCGGGTCACTCGGGCACGGGCGAGTACGGCGCGGCCCTTCGGAAGCTCGCCGCGGAGGAGCGTTGCGCCTACCTCGACATGACTACTCCCTGGGCGGAGTACCTCCGCTCGGCCGACGTCCACCCGCACCTCTTCTACCGCGACCGCGTGCACGCCAACGAGTACGGCGAGCAGATCCTCACCAAGATCCTGATGGCCTTCTTCGCGCCGTGACCGTGCTGCGCACGGAGGCCGGGCTCGTGGTCTCGGTTTTCCGAATCGCGTCATGGCGCTGCGGCCTCGCGGTCGTGCCGACGGCGTCGCCGATTCGCTTTGTGCGGGTCGTGAAGGCGCCGGTCCGCGCGGCCGTCTGCAGCCCGGCCCCCGTCATCTTTGTGCGATCGGCACCTTGCGCGCGCGGCGCCTTCTGAGGAGTCCGTGGCCGGACGAAGGCCGAAGAAGGCTTCAAGCGGGACCGGCCTGCGAGCGATCAGTTACTCTGGCCCGCGCCGCCCAGTCGTCGAGGGCATGCGTCGGAGTCTGCCTGGGAAGGGCCTTCTCCCCCTGGTCCGGGCATCAACGCCCCCCGATTCACCGCGACGGAGCACGACGATGCGATTCCTGGTCATGGCAATTGTCCTGGCGGCCGGTGGAGCCGCCGCGCACGCGCAAGCGCTGTTCCAACCCAACGGGGTCATCCCCGTTTCGACCGACTACGCCGAGCCGGCGCCGCCCGACGTAACGCTCGAAGCGCCGCCGGTTGCCCCGGAGCCGGGCGTCTGCGATCCGTACGAGGCGTGCGCGCCCTGCTGCGATCCGTGCCGCCCGTGCGGCGGCGAGGGCGTGTTCGCCCGGTGGCTGGCCGCCGATCCGTTCAAGCTGCCCCAGCCGGCCCTGCTCCAGACGCTGGGGATCAACGCCGGCGGATGGCTCCAGGCCGGCATCACGATGAGCGACCGCGACCCGTTCGACCGCTCCAACGGACCGGTACTCACCAACGACCGCCACGCCGACCTGATGCTCAACGAGCTGTGGTTCTACGTGGAGCGCCCCATCGACACGAGCGACGGATTCGACCTCGGCGGGCGGTTCGACATGTTCTACGGCACCGACTTCCGCGTGGCCGCGTTCCACGGCTTCGGGGCCGAGGACCAGCTCAACGGCCCCGACCAGCTCTACGGCCTGTCCCTGCCGCAGTTCTACCTCGAGGCCGGCTACGGCGACCTCTCGGTGAAGATGGGCCGCATGGTCGGCATCCTCGGCTATGAGATGGTGCCGCCGATGGGCAACTTCTTCTACTCGCACAACTACGCCATCTGCTACAGCCAGCCGATCATCATCACCGGCCTGATGGGCAAGTACCAGCTCAACGAGCAGATCACGGCGCTGTGCGGCTTCCACCAGGGATTCAACCGCTTCGAGGACAACAACGGCCAGTTCAGCGTGCAGAGCGGCCTGATGTGGACCAGCCCCGACAGCCGCTTCTCCGTGGCCTACGCCTTCGACGTGGGACGCAACGACGACGCCCTGGCCACCGAGCAGTACGTCCACAGCATCGTGCTGAAGGCCCAGCTCACCGAGAGGTTCCTGTACGTCATCGAAAACGACCTCGGACATCTCAACAACGCCCCGGGCCAGCCCGACGCCGAGTGGTACGGCATCACCAACTACCTGCTCTACACGATCAACGAGAACTGGTCCGCCGGCATCCGCGCCGAGTGGTTTCGCGACGACGACGGCACGCGGGTCATGGGGCTGGGCAACCTGCCGGTCGCCCGCGGATGGCTGGGCGCCCCCGGCTACCAGGGCAACTTCACCGAGCTGACCGTGGGCCTGAACTGGAAGCCCAAGGCGAACATGATCATCCGGCCCGAAGTGCGGTGGGACTGGTACGACGGACCGGCCAACCCGGTCGGGCCCTATCCGCTTCCCTTCGACGCCGGCAACAGCCGCGACCAGATGACCCTGGGCGCGGACTTCGTGCTCATGTACTGAAGCCCGACACCGCCCACCAGGCGCGCGACGCGCCACGTCGCGATTCTCCGCACGCCAAGAAACGCAAGCCGGCCCCAAGTCAAGGCTTCGGGCCGGCTTGATGCTTCTGGCGCGCGACGCCGTGGGGCCGGCGGCTGGATCCGGCCCCGTGGGGCGGCGAGCCTATTTGAATCGCGGCCACTGGCCGTTCTGCTTGCCCAGGTCCCAAAGGGTCCGGCCGTCGATCTGACGGTACTTGGGGAACGGGGCGACCCGACCCCGATAGCCCGTGTAAAGGCCGTGCCGCGCGGCGTCGTGGGGAGCATAGTGATACGTGCGAACGTGCCGCGAGGCCCGGGCGTATCGGGCCGCCTCGGCCTGCTGGCCGACCCAACCCCACGCGAGGGCGAACAGCACCACCAACAGCAAACGGACTCTCATACTCGACCTCGTCTCGGAAGGAGCGATGTGGACCGATCCATCGCAGGCAGCCCCGGGGCCGCCCCATGCATTCCATGCTAATCGGCCGCTCTCGCAAATGCCAAGGAAATCCAGCCTCCTGGCGCGGGCCGCCACCCGGGGAAGTGGCGGATTGCGCGCCAGCCGCGCCGTCCGCACGACCCCTGCAATCGTGCGCTCCCGGCGGGCCCGCGCGCAGCTTGCACCAGCGAAGGACACTCGAATCGGGGGAAGGGCGCCGGCGGAAAGCGATCCCCGGCGCCCGCGACGTCCTCACGACCGGCCGGCTCCCATGATCCCCCAGGAATGACGCCGAAGTGACTTCCGCGTTTCCAGGTCGATGGAAGACGCGTTCGATGGCACGCTGGAGGGATGACAGGATGGACGGAACAGGAGTCCGCCGATGCTCGCGCCGCTCTGCGCGTGGTGCCTTACGGTGGGGTTTCCGCCGGGCGCCTTACGGCAGGGGATTCCGGAAGTCTTCGAGACTCCGGAAGTGGGGCGAGCCTTACAGCGTCTTATGGAACCGCGTGGCCACGAGGAACAGGACCCCCGCCCCCAGCACGGCCAGGGCCAGGTAGTGCGGCCAGAGGACCTCCAGGCCCACGCCCTTGAGGAACACGCTGCGGAGGATGTAGAGGAAGTACCGCAGCGGGTTGAGGTACGTCGCCCACTGGATCACGTCGGGCATGTTGGCGATCGGGAAGGCGAACCCCGAGAGCAGCATCGCGGGAAAGAAGAAGAAGAACGTCCCCATCATCGCCTGCTGCTGCGTGCCGCTGACGGTGGAGATCAACAGGCCCATCCCCAGCATGGTCACCAGGTAGAGCGAGGCCGCCAGCAGCAACAGCGGCACGCTGCCGCGCAAGGGGACCTGGAACCAGAAGATGCCGATGAGCATCACGATCGTCACGTCGATCATGCCGATGATGGCGAAGGGCACGGTCTTGCCCAGCACGAACTCCGCGGGCCGGATCGGCGTGACCATCACCTGCTCCATGGTGCCGATCTCCTTCTCCCGCACCACGGCCATGCTGGTCAACAGCAGCGTGACCACGGAGACGATCACCACGATGGCCCCGGGCACGTAGAAGTTGCGGCTCTCGAGGTTCTCGTTGAACCACGCCCGGGTGCGGAGATCGACGCGGCCCGGCTTATCGACCTTGCCCTGCAATCGCTGGAACCGGTCGATCAGCACGTTGCGCGCGGTCTGGTTGGCGATGCGCGAGGCGTAGCCGAGCACGATGCCGGCCGTGTTCGAGTCGGTGCCGTCCACGAGGATCTGCATCGGCGCCTGGCGGCCCGCGCGGAGACGCTCGCCGAAGCCGTGCTGGAAGTGCAGCACCACCTGGGCGTCGCCGTGATCGAGCAGCTCCTGCACGCGCCGGCCGTCGGTCACGTACTCCACCAGTTCGAAGGTCTCGGTCGAGAGGAACTGGTCCACGAGCTGCCGGCTCTCGCGGCTGTCGTCCAGGTCGTACACGGCCGTGGGCACGTGGCGCACGTCGGTGGTCACCGCGTAGCCGATCACGATGAGCTGCACCACCGGCATGACGAACACCACGCCCTTCATCCGCGGGTCGCGCAGGACCTGAATGAATTCCTTCACGAGCATGGTGCGAATGCGGTCGAGCATAGGTCAGGAGTCAGG
>CAYSUS010000059.1:0-43846 GCA_964434165.1 uncultured Pirellulales bacterium | reverse complement strand
CGTGGCCGACACGGTGATCCGGCTGAACTCCTCCAGGGTCTGGTTGGCCGACTCCAGGGCCTCGACGTGCTGCTGGAGCTCGTCCCGCGCCCGGCGGAGGTCCTCCTCGTTGCGCTTGCGGTCCGTGACGTCGCGCACCACGGCCTGCAGCACGCGCCGGCCGTCGAGCTCCAGGGCGCTGAGAAACACCTCGGCCCAGAAGTCCTTTCCGTCCGCGCGGCGATGCACCCAATCGAAGCGGTGGCTGCCCTTGCGCATCGCTTCGCCGTACCGAGCGTCGGCCAGGGCCTTGGAGTCGCCGCCGCAGGGCTGCGTGGGCGGGGAGAGGTCGGCCGGGTGGTGCGCGCAGAAGTCCGACTTGTCCCGACACTTGAACAGGCGGAGCGCCGCCTCGTTGCAGTCGAAGAACCCGTTCTCGTCCAGGAGCATGATCGACTCTTCGTCGCGGTCGAAGAGCGTGCGGTACCGGGCCTCGGAGCGCTGGAGCGCCAGCTCCGCCTCCTTGCGCTGCGTGACGTCCGTGGTGAACCCGGTGATCCGCACGACGCCGTCCACCAGGCGGCTCGAGGCGTGGGAGTACAGCCAGGCGGTCCGGCCGTCGGCCTTGCGCACGCGGTACTCCAGCCCCCGCGTGATGCCCGGGTGGTGGATGCCGTGCTCCAGGGCTTGCTGCACGGAGGGCAGATCCTCAGGCAGCACGTATTCGAACCATTTCTCGAGGCGGTGCCGGAGCGTCCCCTCGGGCAGCCCCAGCAGCCGGTCCGAAGCGGCCGAGAAGTACGTGTTCTGAAACGATCCGTCCTGCCCCACGTCCGTGGTCCACACGCTGCCGTCCGGGACGTTGGCGGTCAGCTCCTCCAGGTCCCGGGCGGTCCTGCGGAGCTCTTCTTCCAGCCGCTTCCGCTCGGTGATGTCGTTGAACCCTTCGACGACGCCCAGCACCTCGCCGTCCGGCCCGCGGTACGGCGAAGCGGCGGCGATGAAGGTCCGCCGCCGGCCGTCGGGGAGCACCCGCTCGTTCTCCACCGTGTCGTCGTGCCCGTCGCGGAGCACACGCTTCAAGAGGCAGCCGGGCGAATGGCACTGGTCGCCCTGCCAGACCTCGTAGCATTTCCGCCCCACGATCGCGTCGGGCTCCGTCCCCAGCATCTCGCAGAAGTGGGTGTTGGCCCGCGTGATGGTGTGCTCGCGGTCGATGGCGATCAGGGGGATCGTGGCGTTGTAAACCGCCTCGGTCTCGGCCTGGGCCGCGCGCAGGGCCTCCTCCGCCCGCTTCCGCTCGGTGATGTCGTCGATCGTCCAGACCGCGCCCTTGGAGAGGTCGGGAGGTGCGATCGCCCTGCCGTTGAACAGGCACCACACGGCGCGACCGTCCTTGTGCCGCAGCGGGTATTCCAACTGGACGATCTCGTTCTCGGCCAGGCGCCAGTAGTACTTCGCGCCGAACTCGTGGAAGTTGTCCATCGAAAGATGGACCTGCTGCGGCCCCTTGCCCACCAGCTCCTCCGCGGTGTACCCGAGCATCTCCGCCATGCGGCGGTTGACCTGGGTGACGATCCGGTTCTCCAGGACCATGATGCCCACCAGGCTGGTCTCGAAGATGGCCGCCTGCTGCTGAAGCGCGGTGCGCAGCTCCTGCTGCATCCCGTGCTCCTCGGTCACGTCGCGCACGGTCAGCACCGCGCCCGTGATCCGGCCGTCGTCCTCGCGGATCGGGCCCGCGGTCACGGCGACCCGGCGGGGGGAGGCGTGGCGTGCGTAAACGAGCAGGCCCTCATCGAGCCGGACCGCCTCGCCGCGGGTGAGCGCGCCCTGGACGGGGCTTTCCAGGACCGCGCGGCCGTCGGCGTGGACCATGCGGAACACCTCGTCGAGCGGTCGTGCGAGGGCTTCCGCGCGCGGCCAACCCGTCAGGACTTCGGCCGCGGGGTTCATTTCCGCCACCCGACCCCGGGCGTCGGTGCTGATGACTCCGTCCTTGAGCGAATGAAGCGTGGCGGCCTGAAGCCTCTGACTCGCGGCCAGCGCGGCCTGCTGGCGTCGAAAGCGGGCCGCCCCGAACCCGATGACCGCCAGACCCAGCAGCCACAGCCCGGCGTGGCCTGCCGCCGCTTTCGCCGTCTGATCCGCGGCGATCTGATAGTAACCGTCCATCGGCGTGGCGACGCTGATCCCGCCGCGGATGTCCCCTTCGCGATAGCCTTGCTGGGCGTGGCACCGCAGGCATGCCTTCTCCGTCGTCAAAGGACGCATGAGGCGCATGTGCGGCGCGCCGTCGAGCGACTCCACGCAGGCGACCTCTTCGGCACCGCCCTCCAGCTCCCGCAGCGCCTGTTCCTCCCACGCGTCCGGCGCGTTCTCCGGCCGGATCGGCCGCAGGCTCGTGATGTGGCCGCGGACCCCCGCGGTCTTGAAGCCCAGCTCGTGGACCTGGCGGGTCATGTAGGCCGGGTTGACCAGCGTCAGCCTGCGGCCCGAGGGCGTCCGGACGTCGCGCTCCGGCACCTGGGTCAGGTGGGGATTGGGGGGGCAGGATTCCGACACCGAAACATAGACGCCGCCATGCTCCGCGTTCCAGCGGCGGTAGAGCACGTCCTTTTCGAACTGCGCCCGCGCGGCGACCCGCGCGGCCCGGCGCGCCGCGCTCCGCTGCTGCGCAGCGTTCCACGCCAGGGAAACGCCGATGGCCAGCGTCCACGCGGCGGCCAGCAGCAGGACGTACTTCTTC
Organism: uncultured Pirellulales bacterium; assembly: GCA_964434165.1. Lineage (GTDB taxonomy): Bacteria > Planctomycetota > Planctomycetia > Pirellulales > Thermoguttaceae > CAYSUS01. The sequence continues at coordinate 41,118 of CAYSUS010000059.1, read as the reverse complement.
ACGCCCGAAGCGGGTCGGGCGTCGGTCGCGCTGTGCATGTCGTCCGACGTCCCGCGGGCCTCTGGCGACGGTCCGATACCGACCGGCACAAGGCCCCGGCGGACCTCCGAATTCGCGTGTCTCGAATTGCGGGAGGGCCGACTCGCTGCACGGCCACTCCTGACTTCCCCCCGAGAAGCATACGTTTCTTGCGAGCCACCTCGACATGGCGGGCGCCAACGCGCCACGGCCATGGCCCGCAAATCCCGCAATTCCGCCAGGGTCTCCCGACCGTGCCGCCGCCGACCCGGATGCGTTTCGTCGGGGGATGGTCTTCGTCCCCGTGGCGACGTCCCCAAGCCCCCGGCAGAACTACCGGGCGGCTCCGGCCGGTGCTAGAATGCGCGACCGGCGCGCCCGCCACGCGGGATTCTCACGGGGTTCGAGCCGGGGAGCTTGTCATGCAGAAGCCGTATCGGCGTGGAGTCGTGGCGATGCTGGGCTGCGTGCTCGCGCACGCGGCCCCTTGGGCGGCCGGCCAGGAGAGGGACTTCGGCGCCTATCCCGACCACGTGGTCAAGTACCTCGCGCGGCTCTACGGCGAGGAGGCCCGGGCCCTGGCCTTCCGCCCGGACTTCCCCGGCGGTTACGAGGCCTGGCAGGAGAGAGCCCGGGCGGCGCTGGGGGACAAGCTGCGGCTGTCGGCGATCGCGGCCTCGGCCGCCGATCACCGGCCCTCGGTCCAGCTCGACGAGCCCGAGGACCTCGGCGCGCTGACCCGGCGGCGCGGCACGATCGAGACCGAGCCCGACGTCCGCATCCCCTTCTGGCTGTTGATGCCCAAGGGGGACGGCCCCTGGCCGCTTGGGGTGTTTCCGCACGGGCACGATCGCCGGGGGCACGACACCACGGCCGGCGTGTACGCCGACGCGGCCCACGAGAGGAAGGCGCTGGCCGAGGACCGCGACGTGGCCGTGCAAGCGGCGAAGCTCGGTTTCGTCGCGATCGCGCCGGCCGTCCGCGGGCTGGCGACCGACGGCGTGCCCGACCTCCACGGCCGCCACGGGAACCGCCCGTGCCGCAGCCACCTGATGCACTGCCTCGTGGCGGGGCGCACGGCCATGGGCGAGCGGGTCTGGGACATGCAGCGCATCATCGACTGGGCCGTGGAGCTTCCGCACGTGGACGGGCGGAGGATCCTCATGATGGGCAACTCCGGCGGCGGCATGGTCACGCTGTTCGCCGCGGCCTGCGACCGGCGGATCGGCATCGCCGTGCCGAGCTGCTCGTTCGCCCCCACGGTCAGTCGCTCGGGATACCTCTTCCACTGCGACTGCAACATGGTTCCGGGGCTGCTCGAGATCGGCGGGCTGGCGGGCGTGGCCGGGCTCGTCGCGCCCCGCCACCTCCTGGCGGTCAACGGCCGCACCGACCCGCTGTTCTCGCGCGAGGAGATCGAGCGGGCCGCCTCGCAGGTCGAGTCGATCTACCGGGCGGCCGGCGCGGAAGGCCGGTTCGAGCATCGCTGGGGCCAAGACGGCCACCGCTTCTACAACGACCTGATGTGGCCGTTCGTCGAAAAGGCCTTGCGCGACGGCCTTGGCGGCGGCCGGGGGTCCTGAGCCGGCGGCGGCGCTCCGCTCCCTGGCTGCCGGCGCTTCCCCCGCAGCGCTCCGCCCCGCCAGGTCTCCCGCGCCCCGTGCCGCGGCGCCCGGCCGGGCGCCCCGCGGCGCGTCGCAAAACGAAAAGCGGACGCCCCATTTTGCGCTAGAACGAAAGGCGCTTTCGCTGCCGCGCAAGCCCGCGTTAGTCTTCTGCAAGGTCGGCCTCAGGCCGATTGACGAGGCCGGAACCTCGCGTATATTGGCGGCACGTTCGGTCGCAGTCTGAAGAGGTCACGCGTTTCTCGCAGGGGAACCCGAGTATGATCAAACGAGCACTTCGTGGTAGATTCGCCCTCTGTGTCTTCGTGGCTGCCGCACTGACCTGCGTGCCGGCACGCGCCCAGGTCCAGTCGCTGGCCGGCACCACGGGCGAAGGGATCGGCCACCTGATCACGAGCATCCCCGGCACGTTCACCGGGGATGACGTCGCGGCCATCATCGGGGCCGATCGGTTCTATGGCGCGGGCTTCACCGGCCAGGACGCGATCGCCGCCAACATCGAGGCGGGGCACATCTGGGACGGGCACGAGGCGCTCGGCCACGTCAGCCAGTTCTCGCATGATGCGAGCGCGTTCGGCAGCACCACGGCCGACCTGTATGACCGGCACGCCACCTGGGTCGGCTCGCACATTGCCGGCCGCAACGGGGGGACCCTTCAGGGCGATTGGCAGACCGGCATCGCGCCCGACGCCGACTTGAAGTCCGGGGCCGTGGCGAGTGGCTGGAACGGCAGCGCCTACGCCCTCAGCTTCAGCTTCAACTACAATTCCTTCAAGACTCCCTATACGAGCTACTTCGGCACCGCCGACGTGATCAACAGCAGTTGGGGCGGGACCGACCCGGTGGCGATGAACAACTTCGCGGTCGCCCTGGACGGCCTGGCCGACGAGTTTTCCAGCACGACCTTCGTCAACTCGGCCGGCAACAGCGGACCGGCCTCCAACACGATCGGTTACCCGGGATCGGGGTACAACTCGATTACCGTCGGCGCCCTCCAGAACGACGGCTCGAACCACTACAACTCGATCGCCACCTTCAGCAGCCGCGGGCCCCAGGATTACGCCGATCCGGTCCACGGCACCATCTCCGGCGTGCGGGCCGCCATCGACATCACGGCCCCGGGCACGGCCCTGACCGGGGCCTACTACGGCGGGCAGTCGGGCGGCAACCATGCGGGGCTCCCGGGATCGCCTGACGGGCCCCTCGGTGGGCCAGACTTCTATAGCGGCGGCCTCCAGGGCACCAGCTTCGCCTCGCCGATCACGGCGGGCGGGGTCGCCCTCCTCGACAGCGCCAGCTACAACACCCCGGCGCTCGCAACCAACCCCGACTCCCGCGACGCCCGCGTGGTCAAGGCCGTGCTCCTGAACAGCGCCGACAAGGTGCCCGGCTGGGACAACGGGCAGGTCGCGCACACCAACGGCCTGGGCGGCGTGTTCACCGACCAGTCGCTCGACTACACCTACGGGGCCGGCGCGCTCGACCTCGACCGGGCTTTCGATCAGTACCTCGGGGCACCCAGCATCACGCAGGACGTGGGGGGCCGCGCCAGCGGGCCGCTGGGCCTGGTGGAGAACGTGGGCTGGGACTTCGGCCGGGTCGTCAGCGGCACGGACAACGTCTATCAGCTCGGGGCGCTGGAAGGCGGGACCGACCTCACCGTGACGCTCACCTGGTTCCGCGACCGCCTCTTCGACGCCGACGATGCACTGGTTTACGACAACGCCCAGAGCGACCTGGAGCTGATCGTTCGCGATTCGGCCACCGGCAACGTCATCTCCGAGTCGGCCAGCCGTTACAACACGGTCGAGCACCTGCACTTCGCCCTTCCCTACACGTCGAGCTACCAGCTCGAGGTGCACTTCGACACCCCGGTGTTCGATTTCGTCGGCACCACGAGCGAAGAGTACGGGCTGGCCTGGTGGGGCACGGGTTCGGGCGACGGCGCCGTGCCGGCCCCTTCGGCACTGGTCGGCCTGGTCGGGCTGGCGGCCGTCGGCGCGGCGGTGGCCCTGAGGCGGCGGAAACGCGCCGCCGCGTAGCCTCCCGGGCTCCGGGACGAGGCGCCGGGCGAGAGGAATCGGCTCGCCCCGCGTGATCTTCCCGCCGCCCCTTTTCAGTCCGCCGGGCCGACGCGCTGGAGCACCACCACGCGACGCCCGTCTCCGGACCGCGTCTCGAACTGCTCCGGACGCGGGTCGTCGGGACGCCCGTAGCAGAGCAGGAGCCGGTCGCCTTGCAGGCGGTAGATGCCCCGCTCGTCCCAGAGTCGCCGGCCCGCGGGCAGGAAATCGAAACCCCGCGGCTCCGATTCGGGACGCAAGCGGAAGCGGAACCGGAGCTTCTCCTCGCCGTCGCGAACCTGCACCAGCTCGCCCGCGGTGAAGCGGAGGCGCGCCCCCTCGGTCCCGGCGAGCGGCCGGCCCGACCTGCGGTCGTCGATCACCTCCCAGGTGCCCTGGATTCGCTCGGCATCCGCAGGCTGACCGGCGGGGTTGGGGGAGTCGGGCTGGGGGGACTGGGGCTCCGGATCGGCAGCCAGCGCAGGGCCGCGCTGCGGAAGCGCCTCATGCGAGGCCAGCACGACCCCGGGCGCGGCCGCCCGATCGGCGGACGACTCCACCTCCAGCTCCACATGGCTGGAGAGCGTGATGTCGGTGAGCATCATCTCCATGCTGGCGCCCCGCAGCCAACCGACGAACGGGTGGCAGTAGTCCTCGGGGATCCGGTCCTCCGCGAACACGCTGGGGCGCGGCCAGGCCGTGCTGGTCCAGCGCGGCGGTCCCCCGTCGCCGCTCACCTGGTACTTGCCGCTTAGGGGGCAGATCAAGCGGCCTCCGTGGACTCCCTCGGCGGCGCGGCGGGCCTCGTCCGGCCCCACGCGGAACTGCTCCATCATCTCGTGGATCTCCGCGGCGTTCAGCGCCGAGATCCGCCGGGCGTGCATGTAGCAGATGGCCTGAACCGCGGGGCCCAGCTTCGACGCGGCCACGTCGCCCAGGTAGAAACGCACCTGGGCCTTCCGCTCGGCCGGCTCCAGTCGGAGCTGGGGCGTGACCGATTCGAGGATCCCCCGGTCGTGCGCCCAGGCCGCCCAATGGCGGTTCCACGTGCGGCGCCAGCCCAACAGGGCCGGAAACGTGCGGCGAACGAACGAGTAGCCGTCCGAGTCGGACCGCCGGGGGTGGCCGTCGCCGCGGACCTTGGTCCAGGGGCTTCCGTCCACCTCCACGCCCGCATAGCACTCGTAGTCCGTGCCCAGCAGCGACAGCGGGCTCAGGGAGAGGCTCTTCACCTCGCCGCCGGCGACGCGCAGCGGCGCCGCGAAGTCGCGCATCGCCGCGAAGGCCCGCGGATGCTCGGCCCGCAAGCCGGGCAGGTACGAGCTCAGGCCGCGGAGCCGCGCCTCGACCCGCATCAGGTCGCCCGACACGGGAGCCAGGCGCAGCGCGTCGGGCGGATCGAGGTTCATGAACAGGCGCTCGTAGTTTTCCCGGGCGTACGGCGTGATGTGGACGTCGATCGCCACCTTTTCCCGCCCCTCGGCGCTCGCCGCGCCGTGGCGGACGCCGATCGACACCGGGTCCATGCGCCGCCACTGGGCGCGGTAGTCGCGGGCGAAGCGATGGTAGGACTCGACCTCGCTCGCCGTCGCGCCCGGCACCACCACGTCGGGGATCGGCAGGAACGTGCCCCGCGCCCCGCGGAGCGAGTCGCAGACGCGGTCGCCACAGAGCACCGGCCGGCTGCCGTCGGGACGCGTGAGGATCGGGGGCGGCAGGAAGCCGCCGTCGATCAGGGCCTGGACGCTGCCGCCCGGTGCGCCTTCCGCCCCGGCGGCCAGCCGTGCCAGGTTCACGTGCTGCGCGTCGCGGATCGCCTGGGCCCGCCGGGTCATCTCGATGCGGTACTGCGGGCTCACGACGAGGCGGAAGAACGGGTCGGAGAGGTAGATGAACACGGCGTCGTCCCGACTCCGCGGCATCTTGCTGCGCGCGTAGCGGAACTCGTCCGTCCTGCCCAGCGACCCGCGGCCCTCCTTCATCTTCAGGAACCGCCCCGCGATGTACGACGAGCTGGTCACCAGGTGGTATCGCCCGTCGATGGCGTAGAAGGAGCGGACGCGGTGGTCGGGCGTGGCCAGCAGGCTCGCCGTGCCGCCGCGGAACCCGCGCTCCTGCTCCACGGCCTCGGGGCACGCGGCCGCGGTCTTCGCGCGCTGCCGGCGAATCAGCTTCTCCAGCTCCGGGCCTGCGCCCTCGGCGGCCTCGAAGAGCACGCCCAGGGCCGCGCCGTCGTGGAACAGCACGTCGGTGCCGATCAGGGCCATGTCCGAGATCAGCTTGTCCAGCTCGCCGCGCATCTCCGCATCGGCGGAGAGGGCCAGCTGCCGCTCGATCCGCGGCCGGACCTGGTGATCGATCGCCTCGGTCGAGACCAGGTCGTTGAAGCTGCCGCCCCAGCGCACGAGAAGGTTGCGCAGCCACAGGTACTCGGCCAGGCTCCCGCACCGCAGGTAAAAGCACTCGCAGGGCACGCGCAGGGAGATCGGCTCGATCTCCGCGCGCGGAAGCTTCGACGGGATCGGCACCGGCGGCAGCGACATCGGCCTCGGAAGGGGCCGGTCGGCCGTCTCGTGCCGGTCGGCCTGGGCAAGCGTCGTCTCCGTCAAGAACGCCAGGCGGAGCGACTCCGTGCCGAAGAGGAACCCCAGGAAACGGTCGAAGTCGAACACCATGCTCCCCCGCGCCGTGGAGAGCAGCGGCGCGCTCGGCGCTGCGGACGACGGCACGGGGAGCCTCGCCGGGCGCGCGGCGGGTGATCCCATCATCGGCACAAGGAGGCGCACCAGCGGCTGCACGATGCCACGCACGACGGCCACCGAAACGGCCGGATCGACCTGAGCCGGCCGGTCCGCGATCGCCGAGCGCGAAAGCCCCAGGCGGCGCGCGAGCATGCGCGTCAGGTAGTCGCGGGCGACCGCGGGCCGATCGTACCGGGCCGAGAACACGCGCCGCGGCCGGCTGTACTCCCTCCACCACGCCTGCAACAGGGCGTCGTATTCCGCGTCATCGACCACCGGGGCGGCCTCGACCCGATGCGTGGCGTCGGCCGCCAGGGCGAGCTTCATGGGCGCCCCGCCCCGGAACAGGAAGTAGCACTGGTAGCGATCGACCTGCGACTGGGACTCCCCTGGCGCGAAGGCGTACTCCGTCTTCACGGCGGGATACAACACGCGGTCGCCCTGGAGCTGGATCGGCTGGTCGGCGTGCCAGGTGGGACGGCGGCCTTCGGGGAAATCCACGGTGATCTTGCCCACCCCGAACGGCTCGCCGGCCAGCGCGCGGACTTCGACCGCCGTGTCGTCCGGAAGAATGGCGGCGCCCGCCCCCTGCGCGGCGACGGCGGCCGGGGCGCTCGGGCGCGGCGCCTCCGCCGGGTCCGCGGTCGCTTCGGCGTTCGTCCCGGGGGCCACCTTCGCGGCGGACGGCCCCGGGGGGCCCGCGCGGCCTTGCTCCGTCGCGGCTTTGGTGACGGCTGCCGGATCGGGTTCCTCGGTGCCGCTCGGGGGCGGCACGGCCGGGCTCGCGCCGGCGCCGTCCGCCGTGCCCGAGGGCTCAACGTCCGCCCCGTCCCCGCCGAGCGTCATGCCGACGTACGCGCTCAAGGCGCCCACGAGGAAGGCGGCCAGAAGGGCCACCGCCCAGGTCGTTGCACCCAGCGCGTCCACCCCCGGCCGCCCTGAAGCGTTCACCCTCGGATGGGACTTCACGGGATCGCGAATCACGGGCGGGCCCTCGGGCTGCTCCACGGTCGGCCGGTCGAATACTCTCGGGCACATGACACACCTTTCGGGGTAGGATGTCGGGTTGGCCGCGCGCAAGATGCGACGGGGACGGCGCATGTCTGGGCCCCATCCTGTCCACCGCCAAACGCCTCGGCCGCCCGCCACCCGTTGGCAGAGCCCGTGGAAACGCCCGAACGGCCGGGTGGGATGGCGGCACTCGGCAGCCGCGCCTTCGAGGCGCCCGCCGGCGCGCTACGGCCGCCGGGGGCCTCAATCGGCTGAATCCCGGCCGCTGTTGGCGCCATCGTCGGCATACCACAATCGAATCGACCCGCGTGCGCCTCTGGCAGCCAGGACCCGGCCGCTCGGCGAGAAGCCGAGGAAGTCGGTGGCGCCGGTTCTCAGGCTCAGTCTTTCTTCGCCCGTGGCAAGGTCCCAGACTTTGATCGTTCCGTCCTGGCTCCCGCTGGCCGCGGTCTTGCCGTCTGGGTTGAAGGCGAAGGAAAGGACTCCATCGGAGTGCCCTTCAAACGTCTGCACCGCGGTGTCGGCCTTCAGGTCCCATAGCTGAAGGACATGCTGCTTCAAAACGATGGCCGCCAGGCGGCAGTCCGGCGAGCACCACATTCGTCCGTGCTCTGGCGGCAACGTGAGCTGCTCGACCTGCTTGGGGGGCGTCGATAGGGTCCACCGCAGCGCGCCGGATCGGTTGGCGATCAGTATCTCGTCCCCCGCGTTGAAAAAACAGGTGCCCGTCGCGCCCTGGACGGGGATCGCGGCCACCTCCTCCCACGTATCCGCTCTCAGGATGGTAATTCCCTTGCGCGTCCCGATGGCGACCCGTTCGCCTTGGCCGTCGACCGCGAGTACTCGGAGGCCGCTTCGTTTGGATCCCTCGTGCCGCGATACCAACTCTCCCGTCTCCGCGTTCCACACGTCCAGCGACGGTCGTTGCACATTGAAGACGAGCACGCGAGAACCTGGGAGAAACCAGGTGCGTCTGGGCATGACTTGCCAATCACCGAACGCCTCGCCTCTGGCCTTGCCCGTCGCGACGTCCACCAACTGGAGTCGCGGGTCTGACTTCACCACGATACTTCCGGTGGCGCCGCGTTGGACGAGCGGCCCGGAGGGGCGCGCGAGGACGGTCTGGAAATCGGGCGAGATGGCCACGCCGGGAAACTCCGTCGATCGTTCGGCGTCGGGCAGCGGCCATCGCTTCAACACGTGCTCGCCGTCCAGACTGACAACCGCGCTACAGGCCCGGGAGTAGCCGACCCACTTCACGCTTGATTCATCTCGGTACACGGTCGACGGCGGATGATGGGGATCGGCTCGCACATGCCGCAGGGCAACGGTGCCATCCTCGTTGGCCATCGCGAGGTTCCCCTCCGGCAACAGGGCAACGGCATTCACCGCGTTGCGCGACGACACGGGGGAAAGCGGGGCTTCGGGCAACTGGACCGTGGTCGCGGCCCCGCTGTTCGGATCGAATAGCACAATGCCGCCCCGCTGATCGACGGCGGCAAATCGTTCGGCTCTTGGCGGCTCGAAGGCGATCGACGTGACGCGGTCCTGGTAGCTGTAGCCCGAATCGTCGATGTCGCGAAGCCGATCCCCCGCGGCAAACGCGCCGTCCTCGCCCCGCCGCCAGACTTGAATCCTGCCGACAGTATCGCCGACGACCAGCCAAACGCCGGCAATTGCCAGGGCGCTGGGCGACATGGAAACGGGGGGCGTCGCGTCAAGCTCGATCGTGTCGATGAGCGTCCCCGATCTGGCACACCATATCGCGACCTTCTGGCCCAGAACGAGCCGCCCTCCCTGCTGTTCTCTGGTCGACACGACGGCCGCAACCAGCTCTCCGTGCGGGTCGAGGGCGGCGGCCGGACTGTCGTTGAGGTCATAGCCCGACAGCACGGCGCGTGCATTTAGCGTGGCAGACTCTTCGACGTGCAGAACGCACTCCTGGCCGTTGCGCTCGATCCGCCAGCGGATCACGATCGACTTGCCGAGCATGGGGAGGGAGACCGTGAGGACTTCCCGGTTGGAGAGGAACACCGCCGCGCTGAGGCCGCGCATCCCAGCGATAATCGTCTTCGGCTCGTACCTGAGCGGGATCGGACGGTAAGTCTCCAGATCGACGAGCATCAGGCGGCGGTCGCGGCCCTGCGCGGCGAGCAGCTTCCCGTCCCGGGAGATGGCCGCGGTATGGCCAATGATGGGGAGGACGATGCTGCGCTCCTCGCGATGGCACTCGCGCCACCAGTAGTGCCAGACGAAGCTGCGATGGTCGGTCTCGCCGGGCTGGGGGACGTGGCGGAGCAGGATCCGGCGGGCAAGCTTGAGATTGGGCACCTTCATCAGGTCGCTTACTCGCATCAGGTCGGAGTTGAGCAGGGCGTGGCGCAACCTCTCCTTCTGGGTGCTCGTGGTCTGGTAGAGGCCCTCGACTTGCGTGATTGTCCTGCCCAGCTCGTCGATCAGGCCCTGGCGTTCGTCTGCCAAATCGGCGTTTGCCTTGGCGAGACGATACTGGACCACAGCGGCGACGGGGGCCGCGACGGCGACGACGAGAACCAAAGCGAGGGCCGTCGCCATCCACGGGTTTCTGTGGCACCATTTCCCGGCCCTGGCCGGGAGGGAGGCCCGCCGGGCGCGAATCGGCTCGCGCCGCAAGAACCGCCGCAGATCCTCAGCCATCTCCTCGGCTGTGGCATACCTCCTGGCCGGGCTCTTCTCGAGGCACTTCAGGCAGATCGTCTCCAGGTCGCGAGGCACCGCCGCGTTGAGCTGCCGGGGTGCGACGGGCTCGCTCTCGCTGATCTGCCGAAGCGTCTGGGCGGTGGTGGCCGCCCGAAACGGAGGCCGGGCCGTCAGCATCTCGTAGAGCGTCGCGCCCAGGCTGTACACGTCGCTGGCCTGAGCGAGCGACTCCGTTCGGGCCTGCTCGGGCGAAGAGTAGGGGAGCGTGCCGAGGAACCCTCCCGTGCGGGTCAGGTCCGGGGCCTCCTGAAACCACTTGGCCAGCCCGAAGTCGGTCACGTACGGGCGGTCTTCGGCGTCGAGCAGGATGTTCCTCGGCTTGAGGTCCCGGTGCAGAACGCCCGCCTGATGCGCGCAGTGCACCGCCCGGGCGATGGGCTCCAGCAGCTCGGCGGCCCGGCGCCCCTCGAGCGGGCCCCGGCGGAGGCGGTCGTAGAGACTCTCGCCGTCGACGTACCGCATCGAGTAGTACGGCTGCCCATCGGTCTCTCCTACCTCATAGACCGTGACGATGTGATCGTGCTCCAGGTGCGCGGCCGTCCGGGCCTCGGTACGGAACCGCTGCAACGCCTGCTGCCGGCTCTCGGGCAGCACGGCGGCGAGCCGATCGGGCCGGATCACTTTGAGGGCCACGATCCGGTTCGCGCCCGGCTGCCGCGCGCGATACACGATTCCCATCCCTCCCTCGCCGAGGACGTCGAGCAGCTCGTAATCGGCGAACCGCCCGAGCGGCGGAGTCCGGCTTCTGGCGGCGGCGCGGTCCAGGGGCGTTTGCCCCGGACTATCGGCCGTCTGAAGCTGCGCGAAGGCCTCCTTCACGGCCCCCTCATCGCCCGGGAACCGGAGACGATACTCGGCCGAGTTGAACTCTTCGTTCCGCCGCGACCGGTAGTCGATCTCCAGGACCAGCAGCTCCCACAGCAGACGAGCCCGCTCCACGCCCTCGGTCCCGCGCACGGACTGCTCGATCGACGGCCGGCCTCCTTCCCTCCAGGCCGCCTCGAAATCCAGGCACACGCGATCGATCCGCTCGAGCGATTCAACGGACAGCGAATCATCGCTCGCATCGATCGCGTCGCGCATCGCGGCAGTTCCCCGCTGTTCTGTCGTCCTCGCGCTCCGCCTGGAGACGGAACTCCGCGGCCCGTCCTGCCGAGCTTCACGGCCAGATGGTGTCTCGCCCACGCGGGGCTGCGGTGCGGAGCCCTCGAACCGGAGATCTACGTTCCCCGCTCATGGGGACGACTCACGTGTTTCCACTTCTTGCGAATCAGGCGCAAGCGGCGCTCCGCCGTGCGCACGGAGAAGCCCTGGCGCTGGGCGATCTCCTCGTTGGTGTAGCCTTCCATCTTGGCCAGGGCGAGCGCGACGAGGTCGGGATCGTCCAGGCGCTCCAGCAGGAGCCGGCACTGCTCGGCCATCATGGCCGCGAACTCCGGCGTGGGCACGTCGCCGATGACCTCGGCCAGGCCGGCGCCGCGGGCCTGGCTGTTGTCGCCGTCCACTGCGGACTCGCCCCGCACGCGCCCCCCGCCTCGCCGCTTGCGCCCTTCGCGGCGGCGCAGGTCGATCGCCTTGCGCGCCGTGATCCGCAGTAGCAACCGCCAAAGGTCCTGACGGTCCGCCAGGTCGGGGAACCGGCCCTGGCGCGCCGCGCGCACGAAGCTGTCCATGGCGCTGAGGGCCACGTCCTCCTCGTCGGCGACGCCGCAGCGGGCGTCTCGCAGCTTGTCCCGGGCGAGCCGGACGAGCGTGGGGAAATAGCGCTGCCAAAGGGCCTGGGCGGCGCACGAGTCGCCCTGGCGCAGCTCATCGAACCAGCGAGTGACCGAGCCTCCCGGCACCACGGCAGTCCTCCCGTCGGTGGCACGATCCCCCCGTCCGGTCAGCTTAATACCTCCCCCACGCGCGTCAATAGCCGTCCACCGCCTGGAGGGACCCGGATCGGCGGCGGCCCCGTCGCCCTCGGCCGGCCCGCGGACCGACTCGTGCGGTCGAGCTGGTCGATCGCAATGGCGATCGCCACTGCCGTCTCCACAGGGCGAGGCTCTCTCCCTCCACCCGCTGCCCCAGAGGCGATTCTTGCCGCGATTGACGAACCGCCGCGAAGCCCGGACAATACCTCTCTCGGCCTGCGGCGGTGGGCGCGCGACGATCCCATCCGGGCCCCGGCAATTGGCTTGACTCCCCTCCCTGTGCGGGGAGCGCTTGCTCCCGCTTGATCCCCACGCCCCCATGAATCCCATCGAGACCCAGGACCCCGAAGTCTGGTCGGCGATCTCCGGCGAAGCGCGGCGCCAGCGCGAGGGACTGGAGTTGATCGCCAGCGAGAACTACGCCAGCCCGGCCGTGATGCAGGCCTGCGGCAGCGTGTTGACCAACAAGTATGCCGAGGGCTATCCGGGCAAGCGGTATTACGGGGGGTGCGAGCACGTCGATCGAGCCGAGGAGCTGGCCCGCTCCCGGGCCAGGGAGCTGTTCGGCGCCGAGCACGCCAACGTCCAGGCCCACTCCGGGGCCCAGGCCAACATGGCGGTCTATCTGGCCGCCCTGGAGCCGGGCGAGGCGGTGCTGGGGCTCGATCTGGCCCACGGCGGCCACCTCACGCACGGGATGAAGCTGAACAGCTCGGGCAAGCTCTACCGCTTCGTCAGCTACGGGGTGCGCCGCGAGGACCATCGCCTCGACTTCGATCAGATCGCGCGCCTGGCCCGGGAGCACAAGCCGCGGATGATCGTCGCCGGGGCCAGCGCCTATCCGCGCGAGATCCCGCACGGCCGCTTCGCCGAGATCGCCCGCGAGGTCGGCGCCATGCTGTTCGTTGACATGGCGCATTACGCGGGACTGGTGGCGGCGGGCCTGCACGACGACCCCGTGCCGGTGGCCGACTACGTCACCACGACCACGCACAAGACGCTCCGCGGCCCGCGCGGAGGGCTGATCCTCTGCCGCGAGTCGTCGGCCCGGGCGATCGACCGCAGCGTGTTCCCCGGCGTGCAGGGCGGGCCGCTGATGCACGTGATCGCCGGCAAGGCCGTGTGCTTCGGCGAGGCCCTCCGCCCCGACTTCAAGCAGTACGCCCGGCAGATCATCGACAACGCCCGCGCGCTGGCCGAGGTTCTGACGGCCGGCGGGCTGCCGCTGGTCAGCGGCGGCACGGACAACCATCTCATGCTGGCCGACGTGACGCCCCTGGGCGTGACCGGCGCCGAGGCCGAACGGGCCCTCGGCCGCTGCCACATCACGGTGAACAAGAACATGATCCCCTTCGATGCGCGCAAGCCGCTGGACCCGTCGGGCATCCGCCTGGGCACCCCCGCCCTGACCACGCGCGGCATGGGCTGCGATCAGATGCGCGCGGTCGGCGACTGGATCGTGGCCGCGCTGCGGTCGCCCGGCGACGAGGCCCTCCACGCGAAGATCCGCGGCGAGGTGCTGGAGCTGTGCCGCTCGTTCCCGGTGCCGGGCGAAGGCGATTGAGGCCCTTGCAGGCAGTCCCCCCACGAGGTCATCGACGGACGAGGCCCGCCATGCCCCATCCCACGCCGAGCGCCAGCCGCGTTCTCATCGCGGACGACAACGCGACGAACGTCGAGCTGCTGGAGGCCTACCTCGTCGACTCCGACTGCGAGATCGCCGTGGCCGTGGACGGCCGCGACACGCTGGAGAAGGTGGCCGCCTTTCAGCCCGACTTGATCCTCCTGGACATCATGATGCCCAAGCTCAGCGGCTTCGAAGTGTGCAGGAAGGTCAAGGAGGACCCGGCGACGTCGAAGACCATGATCCTCATGGTGACGGCCCTGAACGAGCCGGGCGACGTGGAGCGGGCCGTGGCCGCCGGCTGCGACGACTTCCTCAGCAAGCCGATCAACAAGACCGAGCTGATCAAGCGGGTCGAGAACATGCTGCGATTGCGGCACGTGACCGACGAGCTGGAGCGGCTCCGCCGCTACATCGACGGCATGGAAGACGCCGCCGGGCCGCAAGGGCAGGAGTGAATGGCCCCGCGCGCCCAGCGCCCCCTCGTTCCCGCGCTCCGCGTGGAAACGGATGGCAAGAGACGCTATCCCTCGGCGCCGGCCTCGGGCTTTTCGGCCGGCGCGCTGGGGTCGCGGCTCGGGTCGAGCACCTCGATCGAGAGAATCTGCACGGTCAGCTCCTCCGGCTCGTTCTTCTCGCGCGGCGCGGTTCTCGTCCCCGAGGGCTTGGGGGTGAAGGTGGTCTGCCTGCCCGAGCCCGTCGAGATCAACACGTCGATCGAGCGGAGCCGGTCGGGCGCGCCGCCCTCGCGGCACGTGTCGATCCACACGCCCTGCTGGCTCTCCAGGACCCGCCGCGTGCTGAGCTGGCGCCGGTAGTGCGCCACCACCTTCGACATCTTCTCCGTGTCCTTCAGAAGCGCATAGTGGACCAGCATGGGGGCCAGCGTCGCGCCCGGCACCTTCCCCTGCACCTCGCCCGGAAACGCCAGCCGGTAGCTGCTGGCCGGATCGATCTCGGCGTGCAGCTCCACGGGCAGGTCCCTCAGGGCCGCGGTGAAGTCGGGGCGCCGCCGCTCCTGCCGGGCGATCTCGATCTCCTGGAGGCCCGCCTGCTCGAAGCGCTCGCACAGCGCGGTCACCACGTCGGCCGAGACGCGGAGCCACTCCTGCTCGGCCTGCTCGCGCTCCTCCCGCTGCCGCGCCGCCGAGGTGACGCGCCCGGTCCGCGTCGTCGTGGTGGTCGTCGTCGTGGTCTTGGGCTCGCGCGCCCGCGGGAGCAGCTTCACGACGGTCAGCATGGCCGGGTCGAATACCTGCTGCTTGGGAAAGCCGGCCGACTCCAGGGCTTTGGGGCCTTCGAGCCAGTGGGCCTTCAGGGCCTCGTGCAGGCGGAAGCGCATCTCGCTGGTCGGCACCGTCCCGGCCAGCAGCACCACCTGGGGGCTTTGCTCCATCGATTCCATGCCGCCGAGCAGCCCGACGAGAAACCGCGAGAACTCGGGGCCCCACAGGAACGAGGCGGGTCTGAGCGGCAGGTCGGGGTCGGGCTGCGCCGCCGCGCCGCCCGCGTAGCCGGGAGTCGCGCCGGGCATGACCGGAACCGCCGGTCGGTGGACCGACGTCGATGGCACGCCCACCGTCCCGACCCCCTGCGATCCGGCCGGCAGCCCGAGGGCCCGCGCCAGCGCCTGCGCGCTGTAGGCCAGGAAATGACCCAACAGCCTCTTGCGGGCCTCCGCCAGCGCGTCGGGGGCCTTGTACAGGATCATCTGCGCGCGGAGGTTGTCCTGGTGCGGCTGGCGAAGGAACTCGCCCAGCAGCTTGACCTGGTCCAGCGGCGTGCTGCGGTCGATCAGGTGCAGCGCGAGCTTCTCGCGAAGCCCCTCCGACGCGCTGGCCTTGGCCAGCTCGAGGGCCTGGCGCTGGATCTCCGCGGCCGGGACCTTCTGCTCCTGCGGCTGCGTATAGGTGGGCGTGGTGCCGATGCCCGGCACCAGCGGCGTGGGCTTCGGCTTCTCCTGGGGCGGACGGTACTCCTCGGGCGCGGTCAGGGCCCGCAGCAGGATCGCGTCCGTCTCGGGCGAGGGGTGCGCGGCGATCGCCTTGAGCGTGCTGTCCACCGCCGTGCGGTCCGCGCCCGTGTCGATCTTGTCGGAGAGGATGCCTTCCAGCACGGCTCGGGCCTCGGCCGTGCCGTTGATCGCCAGACACCAGATCGCCGCCTGCAACGCCTGCTGGCTGAGCTCGACCGTCTCGGGCTGCTGGGACGAGCCCGGCGGCCCGACCGGCGGCGCGACCGGGGGAGTCGCCGGCGGCACGTTCCCCGGGCCTCCCGGCGGAACGGTCCCGTCCGGCTTGGGCTCCGGTTTCGGTTGCGGCTTCTCCTGGACGGCCACCAGCTCGCCGAGCATCTTGGCCAGGGCCGCGTCGCCCTTGCACCTCCTCGCCAGATGCTGGAGGGCCTCGACCAGGCGCTGGTCCTTCTCCATCTTCGCGCTGAGGAAGTCCTCGGGCTTCCACTGGCTCACGTCTTCCGGGCGCTCGGGCTTGGGCTCGGGCTTGGCGGCGGCCGGCTCCACGTTGGTGCCAGGCGCCAGGCCTTCCGGCGGGGTCGTGGGGGGCGCGGGCGGCGGAGAGGGGGCCGGTTGCGGGGGGAGGGTCGGCGTGTTCTTGGCCGTACGTTTCTTCGGGCTCTTGCCGCCGCAGCCGACCAGCCCGACCAGCAGCACGCCGATCATCCCCACCGCGACCAGACGCAGGACACGTCCGCTCCCACCGCGGAACAGCGCGGTGGCGCGCGCCTGTGCCGTGCCGGCACGCGACGCGACGGTCGATTCGGTACAACGCGATCGAGAAGCAGGCCCCACCACGGCAGTACCTCCCAATTCCGGCGACAGGAATCCGTCTGTGCGAGATGAGCCCCAACCGGCCAGTATCTCACAAACCGCGGTGAGAGGCCACCGTGAGGCCCGCCGCGCGGCGGCGAGCACGCAACATGGCCCAATTCGGCGATTGTCAGGCGGTCACAGGTGGGGGACAATGCGGGCAGTGCCCTCCCATCCCGCCCACGGCCCGCCGCGAGCCCGCCGGCCGCGCAACCCGTGGGTTCAGGTGCCCCCATGGCATCGCCCTCCTTCAAACGCCTGCGTTCTGCAACCTCATGGGTCGGCGCGGCCAGCGCGCTCGCCGGGCCTGCTCCAGGCGCGACGATTCAACCAACACAAAGCATTGTCAAAACACGACTTACACAACACGCACCCTCAAGCGGGCCCCGCGACCCGGAAGAACTCGCGTCCGCTGTCCAAAGAAGTCTGGCCGGGATCGTCGCCTGCTTCCCAATCCTATGTCAATAAAGACGTTATGACCCAGGCGGTCGCAGGTTCCAGGGACAATCGCGCACACGCGTTCCCCCACTTCGGAGTTAGAATCCACGCAGGGAAGAGGGCCGCTCCGACGTTCGGTCGGCGAAGGCCCTGGGCCTGGTCATCCAACCACGTCGCTTGCTTCAGCGGAGACTCCAGGCGGTCCGGGTAATCTGGGTTGTTTGACAACGGCTTCCGGCTTCTTCAGAATACTCGCCGATCCGCGCGGCGGGGCATTGGAGGGCATCTTGTCCGCAGCCCGGCTCGTGCGAAAGATTGTCTGCCCGATGAGGTTCTCTCGGATTGGTTGTTTCGGCTGGACGGTTTCTTTCTCCCCAGGCTGGTTCTCAAGGAGACCCGCGCATGAGATGGCATCGAAACATGTGGACGGCGGTGGCCGCCGCGGCCTTGCTGGCGACTGCGACGAGCTGCTATGCCGCTGAGGCGGCGCTGAAGGTGGGTGACAAGGCGCCTGACTGGAAGGACCTGCCCGGCGTGGACGGCAAGGACCACAGCCTGAGCGACTACGCCGACGCCAAGGCCCTGGTCGTGGTCTTCACCTGCAACCACTGCCCCGTGGCGGTGGCCTACGAAGACCGGATGATCGAGTTCCAGAAGAACTACACGGACAGGGGCGTGCAGATGGTCGCCATCTGCGTGAACGATCGCGACGCGGACCGGCTCGACAAGATGAAGGAGCGGGCCGAGGAGAAGGGGTTCAACTTCCCGTACCTCTACGACGAGAGCCAGAAATCGGCCAAGGAGTACGGCGCGACCTGCACGCCGCACTTCTTCGTCCTCAACGGCGACCGCGAGGTGGTGTACATGGGCGCCATGGACGACAACAACAAGGCCGACAAGGTCGAGGAGCAGTGGCTCCGCGACGCGGTGGACGCGGCCCTCGAGGGCAAGGAGCCTGCCAAGACCGCCACGCGCCAGCGCGGCTGTAGCATCAAGTGGAAGAAGGGCTAGCCCGCCACGGACAGCAACGTTGACCCGAAGAAACGCGAAGCACGAGTGGCCCCAAGCGCCACTCGTGCTTGCGTTCATCTTGGGTCAAGGGATCAGGACCCTCTTGCCCGGGCGGCCCGAAAGGGGCTTCGCACGAAAGGGTCCCGGTTTCTTCTCCCGGACATGCAAGGCGATTCATTCAATGACCACGATGTGTGGAATCCTCATCCAGGCGCCGCGGCGCGCGGCGATCGTGCTGGGTCTCGCGCTGGTGCTCGCGGGCTGCTCCGGGGGCGATCCGCCGGGGGCGGACGGCGGCAAGTCCGGGCCCTCGAGCAAGCCGCGCGATTCCGCCAACCGCGCCGAGCCCGACGAGAAGCCCGCGGCCAGGCCCGAGCCGATCGCCCCGGAGGACGTGCGCCTGGAGAGGATCGACAGGGAGGGATTTGACGCGTTTCTCCGCGCGCAGCAGGGCAAGGTCGTGCTCGTCGATTACTGGGCCACCTGGTGTCCGGCCTGCCTGAAGCTCTTCCCGCACACGGTCGATCTGCACGAGAAGCTCAAAGACGAGGGGCTGGTGGTCGTCTCCGTGAGCCTGGACGATCCGGACGACGAGGCCCAGGTCCGCAAGGCGCTGGGCCAGCGCGGGGCGTCGTTTCGGAACTTCCTCACCGGCGACCCCACGCAGGCGTTCGAGGATTTCGACATCGACGCCGGCACGCTGCCGCACTACCAGGTCTTCGATCGCCGCGGCAAGCTACACAAGAAGCTCAGCTCCGCGTCGAAGGAGATCGAGCCGGCGGCCATCGATCAGGCCGTCGAGGAGTTGCTGGCGGCGGGCGACGGCGCCGGGCGCTGAGCAGGCGCCGGTCTGCGCACGACGAACACGCCCGAGCGCCCGCGCTCCGTGGGAGGCGTCGTGCCGCGGCGGATTGCCGGGGCGTGGATGGTCGCCAGGCCCAGGGCCGCGGCGGAGCCGCAGGCCATCAGCGCACTTGCCCCGGCGCGGTCGGCCCACGCGGCGAGGACCGCTGCCTGTGCTGCGCACAGTCCGACCCAGCCGATCGACGCCGCGCGGATGCGGGGCGCGCCGCCGCGGCGGGACCAGGCGGCCATTCCGCTCAGCCCGGCCGCGGCCATCACCGCCCACGGCGGGACCAGAACGAGCAGCGGCACTGGACCCTGCCAGGCGCCCAACGCGATCAACGCAAGCGGCGCCAGCACCCAGCTTGCGAACAGCCGCCAGACCGGGGCGGCTCCGTGCCCGGACCTGATGCCCACGGCCACGGCGACCAGGACCATCGGCGTCCAGGGCACGGTCGAAGTCAGCAGTTGGTGCGCAAGACGGGGAGTCGAGTGGGTTGGGCCATGCCAGAGGAGGTCGCGCGCCATCGGGAGCCAGCACGCTTTGAGCGTGCTGTGACCGGCGACCCACGGTGCGACCGTGCCCGCCAGAATGACCCCGAGCCCGAGCGCAATCCCGACAGGGTGGGCCAGGAATCGAAGCCCCTGCGGGTCCTCGCCGAGGTAGAGGGCCAGCACGCAGGCGGCCAAGAGGCCAAGGCAGGCGGGCGGTCCTGCCAGCAGCAGGCAGACCCCCGCCGAGAGGTGGAAGATCCAGGTCAGATGCCTGGCCGAGTGCAGCGGCAGCGGCCCGCCCGTATTGGCCAGGGCGAACGCGGCCATTCCCAGGCTCATTGCCAGCGGCAGCCACGCCTCGCCCCCGTCGGGCTGGCACGGCGGAAAGGCCATGATTGTGCCGCAAATCAGGGTGGCGAGCAGCCCGGTGCGGCGCCCGAGCCAGCGAGCGGCCAGCCATCCTGCGACGATTGGCGTGGCGAGGGCCGCCATCCGGGTGGAAAGCCCCGCGGAATGGGTCGTCAGGGCCTGGAGCAGAAGCAGCCACGCCGCGACGGTCGCGACTTCCCCCAGGGACCAGCGCAACTCGTCCGTGCCCCCGGCCAGGAACTGGCGATAGATGGGGCGATGGGGCTGCGAACCGGAAGTCCTCGGCACCCTGTGGCTCCGTCCTCAAAGCCTGCCGCGTATCGGGCGACGTCCTTCAGAAGCTGGAGCATTTTAGCCGGCCTTTCCCGGGCGCTCGATAGCAGTTTCCGGCCGACTTGCCGATGGTCCACAAGCTGCGTTAAGTTGTTCAATGAGGGTGGGGACGCCGCCGTGCCCCCTCGGTATCCTTCCGAATCACTCCACCTGCGATACTCCAACGATGCATGCTCACTCGGGACCGCGGCCCTGGGCCGCCGCCGTGATTACCGCCCTGGCCATCCTTCAGTCGGGCCCCTCGACGGCCGGAGCGGAGGAGTCGCCGCCCAGGGAGTCCTCTGCCGAGGCCTCCCAGGACCGGGTCGCGCAGCTCGTCCAGCAGCTCGGCGACCGCGATTACTTCGTGCGTCAGCGGGCCCAGTCGGAGCTGATGAACCTCGGTTTCGAGGCGTTCGAGGCGCTCGCGGCCGCCGAGGACCACGAAGACTTGGAGATCGCCACCCGGGCGAAGTACCTGCTCCGCCTGCTCCGCGTCAACTGGACGCTTGCCGACGATCCGCCCGAGGTGAAGCGTCAGTTGGAGGACTACGAGTCGCTTAATGAGGATCAGCGCAAGCAGCGCATACGCGGTCTCGGCGCCCTGGTGGGTGATAAGGGAATCGCCGCCTTGTGCCGGCTGGTCCGCTTTGAGAAGTCGGCCGTCCTGTCCAAGACCGCCGCCGTGGAGATCCTCGGGCGGCAGCCGGCCGACGAGCCTCCGAGCGAGCCCATGGCCGAGCTTCTGAAGAAGAACCTGGGACGCAGCCGGCGTCCGGCCACCGGATGGCTGCTGTCCTACCTGCGCTTCCGCGACGATCCTCGCGAGGCCGTCGCGGCGTGGAGCGGGCTGGTCGATGAGGAATTCGACGTGCTCAGCCGCAGGCCCGACGAAACCAGCCCCCAGGTGGTCGCGGCCCTGGTCCGCGTGCAGATCAACTGGCTGGCCGGCCTCGGCCGCAAGCAAGACGCCGTGGCCGCGATGTGGAGGCTCATCGACCTGGAGAAGGGCGATCCCCAGACGCTCGCCGAGCTGCTCGAATGGCTCGTGGAGCAGGAGGCCTGGGACGCGATCGAGAAGCTGGCCGCGCGATTCCCCGGCCGGTTCGACGACGACCCGATGCTTCTCTACACGCTGGCCCAGGCCCAGGCGGAACAGGGCAAGAAGGACCCGGCCGAACAGACGGCCGCCAAGGCGCGGGCCCTCCAAGCGGGACCTCAGGCCGAGCAGATCGTCACCCACCTGATGAACGCGTTTGCGCTTCAGCGCCGCGGGCTGTTCGATTGGGCCGAGAAGGAGTTCCGCCACGTGCTGGCGATATCCTCCGCGGGACATCGACTGACGATCACCGCCTACTTCGGCCTTTCCGAGATGCTGCACGACCAGGGAAGGGAGCTCGCGGCGGCCGAGGCACTCAAGCCCTTGGTCGAGTGGCTCGACGCGATGGCGAACGCGCCGGACGACATCGGAGGCCGCACGCCCGGGTCGATCCGCTCGCGCATGCACCATTTCTACGCCCTGCATTGGGCCGGCCAGGGGGATCGGAAGAAGCAGAAGGAGCACCTCGATGCGGCCCTCGCGGCCGATCCCACCGACGTCGATGTGCTCATCGCCTGCTATCGCTACCCCGACGCGACCCCGGAGTGGAAGGCCCGGATCAAACGGCTCCTCGAAGCGGCGGCCGAGGAGTTCCGCGACCTCATCGCCGAGGACCCCGAGGAGGCCAAGTACTACAACCAGTATGCCTGGCTGGTCGGCAACACCGAGGGCGACCTGGACGAGGCCCTCCGCTTCTCCCTGAAATCGATCGAGCTGGCGCCGGACGCGGGCGGCTACTACGACACGCTGGGGCGCGTGTGCTACGCGCGCGGCGAGATCGACCACGCCCTGCGCTACCAGAAGAAGGCCGTCGAGCTGGATCCGCATTCGGGCCTGCTCCGCAGGCAACTTGAGATCTTCGAGAAGGCCGCCGAGAACAAGCAGCACGAGAAGCCCCGTCCGCCGTCACCCAAGCCGGACGCCAAGGCAAAGTCCGACGGCGGCTGATCCGTCGCAACCGGAGGCCACGCCTGGACGAGGGGGACGAGGGGGACAGGCACCATCGGCCGCCGAGCGGCCCGAAGGATGCTCTGCACAAACGATGCCAGGCCCCTTGCTGAAGCCGCAGACGGACTCTGAGTCCGCACCGCGGGAAGGAGACTCATGGAAAGCACCCAGGTTAACGGAATCCGACTGGCCTTGGTCGATCGGGGAAGCGGCGTGCCTGTTCTGCTGATCCACGGCTTCCCGCTGGACCACACCATGTGGCAGGCCCAGATCGACGCCCTTTCCGCCGGCGTGCGCGTCATCGTTCCCGACCTGCGCGGGTTCGGCGCGAGCGAGGCGGCTGGAGACAAGGTCACCATGGCCGAGATGGCGGACGACCTTGTCGGGCTGCTGGACGCGCGGGACGTGACCGAGCCGGCCGTGGTCTGCGGCCTTTCCATGGGTGGGTACGTTGCCCTGGAGCTCTGCCGGCGGCACGCGCCGCGCGTGCGGGCGCTGGTCCTCTGCGACACACGCGCGGCGCCGGATACGGACGAGGCCGCGCGGGCCCGCTTGGAGGCCGCCGACCGCCTGCTGCGCGAGGGGCCGGCTTTTCTGGCCGACGCGATGCTGCCGCGGCTCCTCGCTGAGGAGACGTCGGAAGCCCGGCCCGACGTGGTCCACCAGCTCCGCGACGTGATCCTCCGCGCCCAGCCTCGGGGGCTCGCCGCGGCCGCTCGCGGCATGGCCGAGCGCTCCGACGCCACCGCGTGGCTCCCACAGATCGGCTGCCCCACGCTCGTCGTGTGCGGCGAGGTCGATGCGATTACGCCCATGGCCGAAATGCGGACCCTCGCCGAGGCCATCCCGCGCGCGGACTTCAAGACGATCCCCGGAGCTGGACACATGTCGCCCATGGAGAGGCCGGAGGAGGTCAACGCCGCGATGCGGGAGTTCCTGGCGGGTGTGTAGGAGCCGACACCGAGGCAGACTTCCGGAGTTTTCAAGAACTCGGAAGTCTTGGCCCGTCGTGCTCAGACCAGCTCCCTATTGGGGGATCTGGAACAGCGACTGGCTTTTGACGATGGCGTGGTCGTCGGGGAACGTGTGGAAGGCCTGCACCAGGAAGCTCCGGTTGCGGCTCTCCACGTTGATGTAGCTCAAGGCGCCCAGCGCGATCCGTCCGCTGGCGTCGAACTTGTGGAACACGCCCTGGCGCTCGCCGTCGAAGCAGAGTTCTTCCTGGAAGGTCCAGAAGACCTCGGGCTCGACCTGCTCCAACTGGAAGCCGACCTGGTAACACACGCCGCCCCGGCAATCGACGCGGTCGGTGCGCTGGTCCTTCAGACGGTAGGAGAGCAGGCGGCGGCGCTCAGGCAGCGGGTGCTGGGCCGAGGTCGCCACCTCGGTCAGCGTCAGGCCCGCGTACCGCCACGTCACCACGTGGCCGGCGCTGGTGATGTCGATCTTGGCGGAGTAATCGCCGCGACGGACCGTGCGGGTCTGATAGACCTCGAAAAGCTCCGGGTGGAGGGGACGGCCGTAAAGCTGAAACACAAGCTCCGCAACTTTCGGTCGAACGGTCAGCACGACACCGGCCCTCTTCGATCGATCCACGTGTGGGCTCGCTCTGCCCAGGCATGTCTGGCAGCCATCGGACAGGCCTATTATAGCTCTGCTCCCCGCGGAACACAAAGGCCGTTTGGCGATGCGTATGGCGCCGGCAAGTCGCCAAGGCGAGTCGCGCGAGGCGCCGGTCTTGACCCATTCCGCTTCGGTGCTAGCATCCTCGAGCGCGCCCTGGCCCTTGCCATTTGGAACAGAGTTTGCTCCCGGTGCGCCCCCGATCGCGGCTCTCTGCGTCATGCCCGCGGCGCCGCCAACAGCACGCCCACGAGGATATCGTAACCGGCGTGGGTGCCGGCGGCGATGCCGAAGCCGCGCGTCACGAACAACGTGCAGAAGAACAGTCCCGCCAGGAAACGGAACAGGAGCGTGAACAACTCCAGCGGCTCTCCGTAGGGGCCCACGTAATGGGCTGCGGCGAAGACGACGCTCGTGGTAATCGCCGCGACCGCCAGGCTGGCCGTCTTGCTCAGGCCAAGCCCTGCCAGCGCCAGGGCCGAGGCCGGCAGAAGCAGCAGCCGAAAGAGCAGTTCTTCGTACACCCCCGCTCCGAGATAGCCGACGACGAACCCCAGGCGGTCCGCGGTCGAGTGGGAGATCGCCGCGGTCGCGCCGCCGCCCACGGCCATCTGCATCAGCACCCCCTGCACCTGGAGCACGATCCATAGGCAGACGGACAGGCCCGCGCATTCCACCGCCATCGTGATCAGCGTGGCCCGCGATACCCGCCACGGCTGGCGCGTCGTGTGATGCCAGCCCAGCAGCACGGCCACGATCAGCGTCGGCAGCAGGAAGTACTGGCCGAACCCAAGCGTGTCCAGCAGGCCGCGGAGCCAGACGTCGGCCCCGTTTCGCGCCGCGGCCGGGCCTTGCGCGAGCACGCCCAGCTCGTAGGCCGCGAGGATGGGCACCACGAAGACCAGGCTGGTCAGGGGACGTCGGGAATCGGACCAGTAGTCGTCCGCGGCGGCGGGAGCGATGGATCCGGTGAGGTCGATCATGCCGTTCCGCCGCCCGCGCGCGGCACTTCCCCTGGGGCCGATACCTTGTCTCCTTTTCGACCGCATGCCGCGCGCCGCTTGAGCGCGACATCCGGCCCGCTATCATGGAGTCGGATTTCACGGCGCAAGTCCTCCCCCGCCTCCCGCTTGCACCTCCACCCGCCACGGCGGTCCCGCAGTGCCCTCCAAGCTCCGTCAAGTCTACGACCGGCTGCTGGCGGCCTTCGGCCCTCAACACTGGTGGCCGGGCGACGGGCCGTTTGAAGTGCTGGTGGGCGCCGTGCTCGTGCAGAACACGAGCTGGAAGAACGTGGAGCGGGCGATCCGCAACCTCCGCGAGGCCGACCTGATGGAACCGCGGCGCCTCCACGCCGTGCCGCTGGAGGAGCTGGAGGAGCTGGTGCGCCCGGCCGGTTACTTTCGCATCAAGGCGCGGCGCCTCCAGCACCTGCTCCGGTTCGTGGTCGAGCAGTACGGCGGCTCCCTGGATCGGATGTTCGCCGACGACATGGCGACCTTGCGCGAGGGGCTTCTCGGCGTGCACGGTGTGGGACCGGAAACGGCCGACTCGATCCTGCTCTACGCCGGAGGCCTGCCGAGCTTCGTGGTCGATACCTACACCCACCGCGTGCTCGCCCGGCACGGCTGGATCGGCTTCGACGCCGACTACCACCAGATCAAGGAGCACTTCGAGAGCACCCTTGAGGAAGACGTCCAGCTCTACAACGAGCTGCACGCCCTGTTGGTCCGCGTGGGCCACCTCCACTGCCGCAAACGGCCCAAGTGCGAGGGCTGTCCCCTCAAGCGCATGCTCCCGCGGGGCGGGCCGCGGGAGCCGGATTGAGCCCTCCTGGCGACGCGTCGGAAGCCGTGCGACCCTGGGCGGGCGCGCTCCGTGCGGACAGACCGAGAGGGAGCCCCCGGCACGCACCGCGGGAACCCCATCCCGTGCCCCGTCCAGCCCCTCGATCCGAATGGCTTGGCTTCCAAATGGCCTTGCATCATCCTGGGAGGGAACAGCGGTCGGGACCCTTCTTCCCGAGCGGCCCGAAGGATGCTTCGCACGGAAGGGTTGCGACCTGTCTTCCCGATCACCCCAGGTGGTCAGGCGTCTTCGCCCCGCGGCACATCGGGCCGGGCAGCAACCATCAGGGCCAGCAGCAGCACCAGGCCCGCGCCGATGAGGACTTCAAGGGATGCCGTGATCATGGTGGGATTCTCTTCGCAAGACAACAGGCCCGCGGCATCCCTGCCACCGACAATGCGATCAGCCCGAGAAGGGATCCGAACGGCGCAGCGGGCGGAGGAAGCAAAGGCACGCAAAGGCCGTCAAGGTGGCTCCCGACACGAGCAGGACCAGCGACTCGATCATGGCTCCATCCCCTTCCGCGAGGGCGTCCTGCCCTCGCACGACTCGAAGGGATGCACGTGTTGTGCCAGTTCTTTCGATTAGCGGCCGAGTTTCGTAAGCGGTTAAGGAATTGCCGGTTACGTCTCGTCCCTGCCGTGCCTCGCTGGCGGGGGAAGCCGTCGAGCGCCGTCATTCTTACAACCGACTGGGCCGCTATCGCAACGGCGACGCCCACCCGGCCGCGGTTTTCCACGGACGGCTTGCCCGGGCCGCTGGAAGGGCAGCCGTCGCCGTGGCAGAATGGCGGGCGCCGGCGCGTGAAGTCGGATGCCGCGCGACGGCAGACTGGGGTTCCGTTCTGCTCCGCTCTTGACGTCGCTGGGACGGCGCTTAGGCGCCTCGCGGCGGGCCGACAAGTCGGTTCTTCCCTCGCGCCGGGTCCGGCGAGCGTCATTGCCACTTCCGGGAGATCCCATCATGAAACGCAGGTCTGTTGCTCTGGGCTGGCTGGCGTGGCTCGCGGTTGTCTGCCTCCCGGCTTCGGGTGCCCGCGCCGTGCCCATCCCCTCGGCCCATTAC
Organism: uncultured Pirellulales bacterium; assembly: GCA_964434165.1. GTDB lineage: Bacteria > Planctomycetota > Planctomycetia > Pirellulales > Thermoguttaceae > CAYSUS01. The sequence continues at coordinate 14,503 of CAYSUS010000059.1, read as the reverse complement.
ACGCTCGATGAAGGCACGGGCGGCACCGTGGCCGACGCCCAGGGAGGGCTCGGGGGAACGATCTCCGGAATCGAGGCGACCAACTTCGTCTGGGAGTCGCCGGGCATGCCCGACGGGGACCCCTACCGGCTGCACCTGAACGCGCCGACCGCGGGCGGAGCCGTGTCCGTGCCGGACCAGCCGTCGCTGGACGCGTCCAGCGAGGTCACTGTCTCGGTATGGTTCAACGAGGACCCGCCGGGAGTGGGCGGGTGGCAGACCATCCTCGCCAAGCGCGGCGCCACGGCCAACTACGGCGTGAACCTCAACCGCACCTCCGGCACGTTCCAGTGGTATTTCCTGGGCGGCGGCAACGTCATCATGCAGGCGCCCGGCAGCTTCGTCCCCGAGGCGGGCAGGGACTGGCATTTCACCGGCACGTTCGAGCAGGCCGGGAGCAATGTGGTCGGCACGATGTACTTCAGCGGCACGGCGCTTGCGCAGACCACCGGCGCGAACAAGGACTTCGCGGCCTCGCAGAACGACAACCCGCTTCAACTCGGCCAGCTTGGCGCATCGGGGGAGCGCTTCCGGGGCGCGGTGGACAACGTCAAGGTCTGGAACAGTCGCGCTCTGGGGCCGGCCGAGGTCCGCGATCTGTTCGCCCAGGAAACGCACTCCCGCATGCTCAGCCTGGCCGACGTGGTCGGCGGAGGCGACGGCTGGGGCACCGGGGCCAACCAGGGCATCAACGCGCTGAGCGGGAACGTGGAGACCGCCCACGCGCAGTCGATCGAGGGCGACGGGGCGTATCACGCCGTTGCGGCCAACGCGCTGATCGACGGCGTGTTCATCCCCGACGGGACCGCGCAACTCGATTCAGGTGGTTCCTTCTTCGATCTGCCCGATACGAACAACCTCACTTGGGACCACGTCTGGAACAGCCCGGTCGGGGGTGCAGACCTCAACGGCATTGACTTCACGGCACCGGGCCACTCGATGATCGCCCTGCACGCGAACAAGGGGATCACCTTCGATCTCGATGCGATCCGCCAGAACAATGGCGGGCTGCACCTGGAGCGCTTCCTGAGTCTGGCGGGCAACAGCGGCAGCGCGACCGCCGACTACTGGGTGTTCCTCGACGGGCAGCTCATGGCCAACGGGATGAGCACGCCGGTCAACCAGGGATTCCTCATCGACCTGGCCATTGCCGACCACCACCAGTTCCTCACGCTGGTGGCCACCGATGGGGGCAACGAGTACGGCAGCGACCAGGTGTTCTTCGGCGACCCGTACCTCCTGCTGCGCGTGCCCGAGCCGTCCGCGCTGGCGCTGCTGGGCGCCGGCTCGTTCGGGTTGGTGCTGGTCGCGGGATGGCGTCGGAGGCGAGTCCGCCCATCGCGCCGGGCATGAGGCGCCGGCCCCCGCGTCGGACCGGGGGCGCTCGATTCCGCGGACCATCGTCCAAGAAACGCAGTGCCCCCGCGCCTCCGGCGGGCTGTGCCGGCGGAAGCGCGGGGGCTCAATGCGCCGCCTAACTCGAAGCAGAGCGCCGTCCTACCACGGTCCGCGGACGTAGTAGTAGCCGAACTGGGTCGTGTCGCTCGGCCAGGGCGGAGTGGGCCGGAACATGCCACGGTCGTACATGCCGCCGCCCATGGGATAGCCGGGCTGGAACTGGTGGGGAATTCCTGTCACCCGGGTATTGCCCACGCCCCATCCCCAGTTGGTCTGCGACTGGGCGGTGGGCGGGACCACAATCGCCACGGGCATGCCCCAGGCCGGGTCGTAGTACGAGCCGTGCCAGGAAGTCCGCTGCGCGTTGCGCGCGGCGATCGCTCCCATGAGGGTCTGGTTCCCGAGGTGGTGGCCGTGGCCAGCCCGGCCGCACCGTGGGCACGCGCCGTCGGTGCAGGGGGCCCCTTCGTGCGAGGCATACCCCCCGGCGTCGGTGTACGTGGTTACGGTGCCGCCGCCGCACGACTCGCAGTCCTGGGCCTGGGCCGCCGGACCCACGGCAAGCGCCGCCGCGGAGAGCAGAAGGATGGGCAGATAGCATTTCATGCGTCGCGTTTCCTTTCTCGCGGAGTCTTCAAGCCGACAGGGCTCGGGGATCGCCGGATCAACGCCACCACACGAACACGCGGGTCGGGCCGTCGTGGTGGTGGTGCACCCGGTATGTCCGATGGTGCCGGTAAAGGAACTCGTGAGGCGCCAGCGGCTGATAGGTGATGTAGGTATGGCCGACCAGGGGCGGCGTGGGACGCGGGCAGACGTACAGCTGCGCTCCCAGGACGCTCGGACCCGGATGCACGTAGTAGCCGTAGCCGTTATGGAAGCTGACGTGCGTGCCGTCGGCCATCGCCTGGTTGACGCCCGAGTCGAACAGCATCGCTCCAAGCAAGGTCGCCGTGACGACCGAGGCCAAGAGAATTCTCCGAAGCATCTGGGCTCTCCTCTGGTCTTGGGAGAATATCGTCCGAAGGAGGGGTCGGCAGGGTGCGGGCCCTGAGCCCCATGAGCGGTTCTCACCAACTATCTCGGCTGGGCGCGCGGGCAGGGGTGAGTCTTTGTATTTCGGATGCCGAAGAGTTCGCTGATGTAGGGGTTCGGCAGGCAAAGCCGCCTCCCGCCGCGGTCTCGGAACCGCTATAATCGATACGGTTTGACACCGCCGGACCCACCCCGACCCCCACCTCAGGATGGAGCGTCAAGGCCTCGGCGGCCCCGCCGTCCTTGGAGTACCCGATCTGTCCGGGCGGCCCCCCAGGTCGATTCCCGAGTCCCTTCACTGCCTCGCGAACATGAAGTCGAGCCGTCGCGTCAAGGAACGATCACGCGGTCTGACAGATAGCGTCGAAGGAGCGACGGAGGCGGCTGGCGACCCGGCGGCCCCCCAGCAGGCCAACGGCAGCAACGGGGCTCCCCGCCGCGGAGGCCCGCGCCGGGCCACGGCCCAAAGCATGGCCGCCGGCCAGCGCGACATCTCCGTCAGCGAGTTCTTCGCCAAGAACCGCCACCTGCTCGGATTCGACAATCCGCGCAAGGCCCTTCTGACCACGGTCAAGGAAGCGGTAGACAACGCCCTGGACGCCTGCGAAGAAGCGGGCCTGCTGCCCGAGATCTGGGTCCACATCGAATCGACCGGCCCGAACCGCTTCAAGGTGGGCGTGCAGGACAGCGGACCGGGGATCCTCAAGAAGCAGATCCCGCTGATCTTCGGCAAGCTCCTCTATGGATCGAAGTTCCACCGCCTCCGCATGAGCCGCGGCCAGCAGGGAATCGGCATCTCGGCGGCCGGGATGTACGGCCTTCTGACGACGGGCAAGCCGGTGAAGATCATCTCCAAGGTCTCGCCCCGCAAGCCGGCCCACTACTACGAAATCCAGATCGATACGAAGCGGAACCAGCCCGAGATCCTCAACGGGCGCGGCGAGGGCGTGGACATCCGGCCGGGCGAGGCGGGGCGCAAGGCCATCCAGGAGCACGGCATCGAGTGGATCGAGCGGGATCACGGCACGCGCGTGACCATCGAGCTGGAGGCGAAGTACCAGCGGGGCCGCGGGAGCGTGGACGAGTACCTCGAGCAGACGGCGATCGCCAACCCGCACGTGACGTTCCACTTGGTCGATCCGGACAGCAAGGAGACGACCTACTCCCGCGTGACCGAGGACCTGCCGCCGGAGCCGAGGGAGATCAAGCCCCACCCGTACGGCGTGGAGTTGGGCCGCCTGGTGGCGATGCTCAAGGACACGCGGGGCGGGACGCTTTCGCAGTTCCTGGTCGGCTCGTTCTCGCGGGTCAGCCCGGCCGTGGCACGCCGCATCTGCGAGGCGGGGGGCCTGCGCCCGCGCACGTCGGTGCGCCGCATCGGCCGTCACGAGGCGGAGTCGTTGTACCGTGGGATCCAGGCAACGAAGATCCACGCTCCCACGACCGACTGCATCGTGCCCATCGGCGAGGAACTGATTCTCAAAGGTTTGCACCAGGTAGTGCCCGGCGAGTTCTACGCGGCGGCCACGCGTCCGCCGGCCGTGTATCGCGGCAACCCGTTTCAGATCGAGGTGGGTCTGGCCTACGGCGGGGCGCCGACCGCGCATCGCGTGTCGCGCGAGGCCCTGGTGGAGCTGCTCGAGGAGAGCGACGCGCGCACGCTGCGGCAGTTCCTCAGCACGACGTTCGAGGGGGTGGGCACGGACGCCGCCGACAAGATCCTCAAGGCGGCCAAGCTGAAGACCCGCATCTCGCCCTCGAAGCTGAAGAGGCAGGACCTCGACCGGCTGCACGAGTCCCTCCAGGAGGTGAACCTCTCGGAAGGGCAGTCGATGAACGTGCTGCGGTACGCCAACCGCGTGCCGCTGCAGTTCCAGGCCGGCGCCTGCGCGATCACGCAGACGGTGATGCAGACGAACTGGCGATCCTACGGGCTGGGGCAGAGCCGCGGTCAGTTGCCGCGCGGCCCGGTCACGGTGATGGTTCACATGGCCAGCGTGTGGGTGCCGTTCACCAGCGAGTCGAAGGAAGCGGTGGCCCCGTACCCGGAGATCCAGAAAGAGCTCCGCCTGGCCTTGCAGGCGGTGGGGCGGAAGCTGGGGATGTACCTCCGCCGGCGTCACCGCGTGCGGCACGAGGGGGAGCGGCGGAGCATCTTCCTGCGGTATCTCAAGGAGGTGGCGACCGCCGTCAGCCAGATCAACCGCGCCGACGCCGATCGCCTCCACGAGCGGCTGCTCGAGGTGGCCAAGCGCCGCACGGCCGAGGCCGACGTGAAGCTCGACGACCGCGGCCGGCCGATCGACGAACAGGAGCTGGAGCTCGGCGAAAACGTGCTGATCGTCGAGCCGGGGCAGCGGCCGGCGCCGGACGCTGACGGAGAGGCCAGTGCGTCCGAATCCGCCGTGCCGCCGGAGGTGGCCGACGAGGGCCCCGACCTGGAGTCGGACCTCGACACGGCTCCCGGCGGCCAGCCGCGGCGGCGCCCGTCGCCCAAGCACAAGTGATCCTTTGGCCGGCTGTGCAGGCCGGCATGTCTTCCCCCGAGCATCCCGATGGCCAAGAAACGCGCGAAGAAGCCGGCCGACAAGCCGATCTCCAAGGCCGATCTGACCTCCAAAGACCGCAAGACCCTGGCGTCGGTGACGGCGCTGGCCGACTCGGTGGTCGCGGCCGCCGACCGGGGACGCAACCCGCACGTGGACATCCCCTCGCGCACCCTCTCGAACGTCCGCTACAATCAGTCGAAGCGGTTCATCGAGATGGGCAAGAACACCAACCGCCGCCAGCTCTTCGACCTCTCGCAGGCCAAGGCCTACATGCGGACGATGCTCGTGGCCAGCGGCACCACCGAGCTCATCGAGGCCGGCAAGACGCTGAGCATTCGTGGTCTCTACTATCGCCTGAAGCACAAGATCAAGGGGACCAGCGAGAACACCTTCGACGAGCAGTCGGACTGCGATCCCATCATCGAGGACGTCGAAGTCCTCCTGGCGAGCCTCCGCGAGGAGATGCACCTGTATGCCGACAAGCGCGGCGACATGGTGGGCAACCTCACGCTCATCGACAGCGGCGACGAGATCGACTGCTCGCGCATGGGCTCCGGGGGCTACGCCATCCCGTCCATCGTGGAGCCGGACGTGATCCAGTTCAAGAAGTGCGACGCCCGGTTCGTCCTGCACGTCGAAAAGGGCACGGTCTGGCAGCGGTTCAACGAGGACAAGTTCTGGCGCAAGCACAACTGCATCCTCACCCACGGCGCCGGCCAGCCGCCGCGGGGCGTGCGGCGCCTGCTCTACCGCCTGCACAACGAGCTGAAGCTCCCCGTCTATTGCCTGCTCGACAACGACCCCTGGGGGTATTACATCTACAGCGTGATCAAGCAGGGGTCGATCAACCTGGCCTTCGAGTCGCAGCGCATGGCTGTGCCCGACGCCAAGTTCCTCGGCCTCCGCTCGATCGACCTGGAGCGCTGCGAGCTGTCCGAGAGCGTCAAGATCGACCTGAGCGACACGGACCGCAAGCGGGCGCGGCAGATCGCCGGGTATCCCTGGTTCGCCAGGAAGCCCAAGTGGCAGAAGGAGATCAAGCGGATGCTCGACAACGGCTTCAAGCTCGAGGTCGAGGCCCTGATCAGCAAGGACATCAGCTACGTCACCGAGGTGTACGCGCCCCAGCGGCTGGACGAGAAGGACTGGCTGGACTGAGCAATGCTCCGAGAGGATTGCACGGGAAGCGTTACCGAGATGGCGGCGTTTCCAAGCGGCTAGCGTGCAATCGAAATCCCGTACCGCTCGGAATCGCGCGGCCCCGCCGCCCGGCGGCGGAGAAGCCACGCACGGGAGGTCGTCCCGCCCCCTACGGCTCCAGCACGATCTTGCCCGCCAGCGCCCCGCTCTTGTGCACCGTGCTCTCCTCCTGAATCCGGTGCGCGGCGGCGGTCTCCGAGAGCTTCATCACGCGGTCGATCCGCGCCCGGAGCTTTCCCTTGCTCATCCAGCGGTTGATCTCCGCGGCGCACTTGCGCTGCTCCTCGGGCGGGGCGTTGAACATGGCGAACCCGTGCAGCGAGCAGTCCTTCACGTAGAACGGGCCGACGGGCAGCGGCGCCTTGGCCTCGCGCCCGGCCATGATGACCAGCCGGCCGCGGAGCGCGAGGTGCCCCACGATCCGCTCCAGGTCGGGCTCGCGGAGCGTCTCCCACCACACGTCGAGCCCGTCCGGCGCGAACCGCTTGATGGCCGCGTCCACGTCGTCGGTCTTGTAGTTGACGACCAGGTCGGCCCCGAGCTGCCGGCAGACCTGCACCTTCGCGTCGCTGCCGGCCGTGGTCATCACCCGCGCGCCGATCGTCTTGGCCATCTGCACCACGCAGGAGCCGACGCCCCCGGAGCCGCCGTGGACGAACACCGCCTCGCCCAGGCGCACCTTGGCGTCGCGGAACAGGCCCAGATGCGCCGTGATCGCCACCAGGGCCAGGGCCGCGGCATCCCGGTCGCTGACGTCCTCGGGAGTCGGGTAGAGCCATTGCTGCTCGACACAGGCGTACTCGGCAAAGGTGCCCTGCCGGCCCAGGAGCCCCTGGTTGCTCCCCCAAACCCGGTCTCCCGGCTTCAGCGTCGCCACGCCCGGCCCCACGGCCTCGACCGTGCCCGCCAGGTCGCAGCCCACGATGAACGGCTCGGGCAGGTCCAGCGCGATCGTTCCGGCGCGGATGTAGGTGTCCACGGGATTGACGGCCACCGCGGCGACCTTCACCAGCACCTGGTTGTCGGACGGCGAAGGCGTCGGCAAGTCGGAGTAACGGATGCTCTCGGGAGGACCGGGTCGTTCGATGAATGCGGCTTTCATGATCTCCTTCGACGGCTCTCAATGCGAAGCGGCCCCCGCCCCTCGCACGACTGCATCAACCGTACCCGGTCGAACCGGCGAAGAAAAGAGGGTCCGGCCACCCCGGGAAATCGCCTGCCACGGCACAAGGTCGCACGGGATCGTCCCCTGGCCGCATCGTCCTGGCGGGGTACGAGGTTTACAAGGGCGGCGGGCCGGGGGACACTTCAAGCCGCCCCACGACCCGACGACCGGAGGCCGCCCGCGGATGGACGTGATTCGAGCCCACATCTACGACTACCCCAAGTATTACGACCTCCTCTTCGGATCGGACTGGAAGGCCGAGTTCGACTTCCTCCAGGCGGTGTTCGGCCGCCACGCGCTGCGGCCGGTCCGTCGCGTGTTCGAGCCCGCATGCGGAACCGGCCGCCTGCTAGTCAAGCTGGCGCAGGCCGGGTACGAGGTGGCCGGCAACGATCTCAACCGCAGGGCGATCGACTACTGCAACGCCCGACTTGCGCGCCGGGGGGTGCCAGCGGCGGCCACGGTGGGCGACATGGCCGACTTCCGGCTGCGCCGCCGGGTCGATGCGGCCTTCAACACGATCAGCAGTTTCCGCCATCTAGCGACGGAGAAGCAGGCCGAGGCGCACCTTCGCGCGGTCGGTTGCGCCCTGGCCCCCGGAGGGATCTACGTGCTGGGCATCCACCTTACTCCGCCGGGACGCCGTGACTGCGACGAGGAGTCGTGGTCCGCGCGCCGCGGCTCACTGGGCGTGATCTCCCACATGTGGTCGATCCACGTGGACCGTCGGCGACGACAGCAACGCGTGGGGATGACCCTCGACGTGTACACGCCGACGCGCGTGTTCCGGCTGGAGGACGAGATCCTGTTTCGGACTTACACCGATCGGCAGTTCCTCCGCCTGCTCGGCCGGGTGGACGAGCTGGAGCTGGTTGAGACGTACGACTTCGCCTACAACGTCGATCGGCCGATCGTGCTGGACCATCGAACGGAGGACGTCGTGTTCGTGCTCCGCCGGCCGAAGTAGCCTCAGCCGAGAAGCAGCCGCCGCGCTTGCGCCAAACGAACACTCCAAGCCGGGCCGTGCCGGGCGCGGCGGTGGCGATGGCTGATGTCTAACGCCGCTGCGAAGGCGCGTTCCCGCCGGCCGGCGCCACGAAGACCGACGAGACCGCGCATCCCACCCCGAGCAAGCCGAGAACGACGATCACGAAGCACCATCGATAGAAGCCGTCCACCTGGGACTTGAAGTACTTCCAGATCTCCGGCGGGCCCTGCTGCACCCCCTTGTTCAACTGCTCCCACTCGTTGAAGGTGCCCAGCACGGTCATCCGGTCAAGGCGGGCCTCAATGAGCCGCATGTCCGGGGGTTGGGGGGGCTGCGGTCGCACCAGCGTCAACAGCACCCCGGACATGGCGGCGATGGTTGCGATCAACGCCCCGACCGTCAAGAGTTGTTGCCGGATGCCCCACCCCGGCCCGAGAGACTGGGAAGGCTGCGCGGGCACGCGATCCAGCTTGCGGATCTCCAGCATGGTCGGGATGTCTAAGGGCCGGCCGCACTCGCAGGCGATCGTCTGACCCGACTGTGCCACCTCAACAGGAGTCTTAAGACCACACGGACAAGGGAGAAGATAACGGGCGCTCACGAGCAACTCCGGAGGAGGGGTAGCCCGACCCGGCTGAGGGCCGACCCCTTTAGGAAATGGCACTGAGATGGATCCATTGGCCGCCGGAGTTGGTTACGCTTGCGGCCCCATCATGGTTCACGGGGCCCACGGCAGGAGAATGATTTCCCACCAGGCTTTGTATTTTATCTATATTCACACAAATCTTGCTGACAGCTTCTTCTGAGGTAGGCGGCCGCACCCTCACAAAATCCTTATTGAGCCTCTAGACCAAGCCACCCTGGCGATTAGAATTAAATGTCCCGATCGTCCTCCATCAAAGCCTTCTATTGAAGGCCGTGGGTGAGAAAGCGCACCGCACCCGCCTATCTGTTGGACCGAGGGAAACGATCGTGTCTTGAGGATCGAGGCACTGACCCGCCCGATCAACGCCGCAAAGTTGACTGTCCGTTGCTGGCGCACTCTCTCGGCTCGCATTATCTGTTGACGACTTCGGCCCCGGGCGCTCGGAGTACGTCTGCCGCGTGGGGCGATGTGTTGGTGCAGTTTTTGGCAAGGAGCGCACATTTCTTGTGCATCCGGAATCCTTTGCCAAATGCCGGTGCGAAGCGGCGTCTCGGGGGATCAGTGGTAGAATTTGGGTGGCCGCAAGCAGCCGCCGGCGGGATGAAGGGCATGGGCTGTAGAGGATGGGCTGCGCAGGGGCCGCTGCGAACGAGCGTGCGGCAACAATTCAGCGGACGCGCGGCCCGCCCGGAGTCAGGAAGCAGGCCGTCCGCCCGGTCTCTCGGGGGTTGGTAGAAGAGTCAGACATGGCTGAGGAGCAGTGCATTGTACGACGCAATGTTGGATGAATTGGAAGACGACGTGACCTCGACCCGCGAGGACGCGCTGGGGCTGAAGTCGGTGGACGATCTGGACATCGACGACGGGCTCGTCGATGACCTGGACGACGACCTGGACTTCGAGGACGACGACCAGGAGGAGTCGTCGGCCGAGAGCGAGCAGGAAGAGGGTCCGCTGGAGGCGGCCGACGAGTCGGAGTCCTGGTCGGACGACCCGGTCCGCATGTACCTCACGCAGATGGGCGAGATCCCGCTCCTGACCCGTCAGCAGGAGATCTCCCTGGCCAAGCAGATCGAGATCACCCGCGCGGCGTTCCGCCGCAAGGTCCTGGAGTGCGACTACGTGATGCAGGTGGCGGTGAAGATCCTCCGCCGCGTGCACGACGGCAATCTCCCCTTCGACCGCACGGTGCAGGTCTCGGTGACCGACCGGCTGGAGAAGGATCAGATCCTCGGCCGGCTGCCGCACAACCTGCGCACGCTGGAGATCCTCCTGAAGCGCAATCGCCACGACTACCATACGGCGACCAGCCGCTCCAAGCCGATGGGCAAGCGCCGCGCCGCCTGGCGCCGTTTGGGGCAGCGCCGCCGGCGGGCGGTCCGCCTGGTCGAGGAGCTTGGGCTCCGCACCCAGCGCATCGAGCCCATGATCAAAACCCTCGAGGACTTCAGCCGGCGGATCGACGAGTTGAAGGTCCGCATCGACGCCCACCGGCTCGGCCGCGGGCCGGCCAAGGAGCGCGAGCCGTGGCTGATGGAGTTCCGCAACGTGCTGCGGGCCCTCCAGGAGACCCCCACCAGCCTGCGGAACCGCGTCGAGTACCTCCGCAAGATCTACCAGAAGTACCAGCAGGCCAAGCGCGGCCTTTCCGAAGGCAACCTCCGCCTGGTCGTCTCCATCGCCAAGAAGTACCGCAACCGCGGCTTGAGCTTCCTCGACCTGATCCAGGAAGGCAACGCCGGGCTGATGCGGGCGGTGGACAAGTTCGAGTACCGCCGCGGCTTCAAGTTCTGCACCTACGCCACGTGGTGGATCCGGCAGGCCATCACCCGGGCGGTCGCCGACCAGAGCCGCACGATCCGCATCCCGGTCCACATGGTCGAGACCATGTCCCGGGTGCGCAATGTCTCGCGCCAGCTCCTTCAGAAGCTGGGACGCGAGCCGACCATCGAGGAGACGGCCAACGCCAGCAGCACGTGCATCGACGAGACCCGGCGCGTGCTGGCCATGAGCCGCTATCCGATCAGCCTCGACCGCCCGGTCGGCAACAGCGAGGACAGCCATTTCGGCGACCTCTTGCCCGACGGCGCGGCCGAGAGCCCCTCGATCGGCGCTACCCAGGAGATGCTCCGCCGGCGCATCAACAAGGTGCTGAAGACCCTCAGCTACCGCGAGCGCGAGATCATCAAGCTCCGCTACGGGCTGGGCGACGGCTACAGCTACACCCTCGAAGAGGTCGGCCACATCTTCAAGGTCACGCGCGAGCGGATCCGCCAGATCGAGGCCAAGGCCGTTCGCAAGCTCCAGCAGCCCTGCCGCAGCCAGGAACTGGTCGGGTTCCTCGACTGACGTGACGAGGTGACGGCGTGAGCCAGCCAGCCCCCCCTCTCCCGCGCGGGAGAGGGGCTGGGGGTGCGGGGGGCATCTTTTCCTGCGGGCCGCCTGGCGCTATTCCGCGCGCCGCGCCCTAGCGCGGAATCGCGAATAGACGGCGATCAGCCCGACGACGCACCAGGACTTCCACACCAGCAGCCACCACGGCCTGAACCAGGCCCCGGTGCGGATCTCCACGAAGTCCGAGATCCCGAAGGCGACAAACAGCAGACAGCCCGCGAGCATCAGGTCGGGGTTGACGCGTCGGCGGAGCAGGACCACGGCGAAGCCGACTGCGATCCCGATCCAGAACAGGCCTTCGCACGCGTTGAAGATGACGAACACCCGTTCTGCGAGTTCGATCACGGTGCGTGGTCAGTGGTGAGTGGTTAGGAGTCGAGGGGCGTTGGCGCTCCGTTCACCGTACGTGAGTGCTCAAGTAGGAGAGTACGGAAGTACGAAGTACATCACGCTTGCCGTTCGCCACTCGCCCCCTACTCCGCCCGGGCCACTTCGGCCCCGTCCTTGGCCACGGCCCACAGGTACCGCTGCGAGGCCACGTACAACACCCCGTTGGCCGTCACGGCCGTGGTATAGACCGGAGCGCCCAGGTTGATGCGGCTTAGCTCCACGGGCTCCTTGCCGGCGGTGAAGGTGTAGAAGTAGCGCTTGGTGCCCCAGTAGAGCTTGCCGTCGGTCACCAGGGGACCGCCCCAGGTCTCGGCCTTGGCCTCGTACTTCCAGAAGCACGCGCCCGTCTCCGCGTCGATGGTGTACAGCGTGCCGGCCACGTCGGCGATGTACAGGATCCCCTCGTGGATCGCCGCGGTAGCCATGCTCCGCTCGATGCCGTCGAAGCTCCACACCTTGCCGGTCGCGGTGATGTCGCCCGTGCCCGAGGCGTCGATGCAGTGCAACAGGCCAATCCCGCGCCCGTGGGCCGGGTCCTGGCCGATGGCCACGTACACGCGGCCCTTGTGGAACACCGGCGTGGCGATGATCTGGCTCGGGCCCAGCCACTTGCCGTCGTCCTTGTTGCCGCGGCGCTTGCGCTTGTCGCCGTCGTAGTAGGGGATCGGCTTGCCGTCGCGGCTGCGGTAGTGCGGCGGGTTGCAGTCGTAGCTCCACACCTGGACCAGCTTCTGCACCTGGTCGGTCGCCTTCTCGACGGCCTCGAACGCGTAGCAGACCCCGTCGCCGCCGCCGAAGAAGACCAGCGTGCGCCCGCCCACCTCGCCCAGCGAGGGCGACGACCACTGCGCGTGCCACAGGCGGCGGCTGATCCCCTCGTCCTCCTGGGCGACCAGACGCCCGGTCGTCTTGTCGAGCACGATCAAGGCCGGGGCCTCGGGGCTGATCACGCGCAGGTGCGAGCCGTCCACGCCGTTCGACGTGGCCACGTAGAGGAATTGCCCGTGGATCAAGGCCGCGCAGCTCGCCGCGTCGTGCGGCACCACGCCCAGCTCGTCGATCATGTCGTACCGCCAGACGATGTCTGCGTCGCGGGGCCCGAGCTTCACCGGCTTCTTGCCGTCCGGGACCATGTACCGGGCCTCGTCCTTGTAGGGGCCGTCGTTGCCGTCGGCCATGCCGTCGGCGTCCAGGCACAACAGCTCGTTGGCCGTGCTCACCACGTACACCCGGTCGCCGTCCACGGTGGGCGAGGAGCACACGCCCAGGTGCTGGTGGCCGAAGTGGGCGTCCTTGGGCAGGCGCGTGCGCTTGGGGATCACGAGCTGCCAGAGCAGCTCCCCGGACTGCTCATCAAAACACTTGACCAGGCCGGCCTTCGTCCGCTCGAAGCGGTCGTCCTCGACCACGGTCACGTCGTCGGTGCCCACGAAGACCCGGCCGTCGGCCACGGTCGGGTTGCCGTAGGCGAACGATCCCAGCCTGGCGGTCCATTTGACGTTCACGGTCGTGGCCGGGTCGATGGTTCCGCCGGGGCCCTTCTTGCCGGGCTCGAACGAGTCGGGCAGGCCCGACGCCTCGGCGACCATGTTCCGCGCATGGGTGCCTCCCCACTGCGTCCAGTCCGCGCCCCAAGCCTCCGGCGCTGCCAGAAGCAGTGCCGCCATCGCCAGGCCCATTCGCATCGCTCGTCTCCCTTGGCTCATGGAATCATCCGTAGGCGAGTCCGCGGGCGAGTCCACTCCAAGGCGCTCGCCTGCGAGCCCCCTCCCTTGGCCGCCAGTGTAGTCCACGGCCCTCGTCCAGGTAAGTGCGGCGCGGCATCCGGGCGGCCTCCGACCAACCGGCGCGCGGCCTGAGCGCGAATTACCCCCTCTGGTTAGCGGCCGGTGGGGGACAATCAAGGTCGAGTCGCGCGCAAAAATGGGAGAATCGAGCTGTATTGAGAACGAGTCTCAACGATCTCGGCCGCGCGAGACCTTGGAGAGGTCTCGCGGGCCGTCACACCTTAAACAACCCCATTTGCTGTCCGACCTTTGGGGTCCACCTCAATTCGAGAACGACCTTCTCTCCTGGACGGAACTGCTCGAGGTGATCGACGCGGCGGAGAAGTACGTTCGTCGGCACGGCTACCCCCGGCAGGCCGACCGGAAACTTCGCTTCATGCTCCAGCCGCTGGCCAGGCGCAACGGAAGTCGCCGGCTGGTGCGGCGGCTGCTGGAGTTCATCAAGGAGCAAGGCGACCAACTCCAGGAAGGGCAGCACATGCCGGGACACACCGAAGTCCTCGAATCGCTGCTGGGCAAGTACAAAGAGACCCAGGCCCGGCACAGTCAGGGAGGCATGACGGCGTCGCTGCTGAACCTCGGCGCGATCGTCCTGACCAGGAGCCCCGAGATCGTCCAGCAAGCGCTCCGCGCGATCCCGGTCAAGGCGGTCAACGACTGGGTGCGAACGAACCTCGGACAAACCGTTGCCTCCCGGCGAAAGCTCGCCCTGGGATAAAACCACGGAAGAAATCCCGCACGAAAGCCGCCTACCCGACTCAACGCCGTTTTAGCAGTCTGCTTGGAGAGTGCGTGCTACCTGAAGCGGACGGCACTGCGGAGAATCCCTGCTACGGGCGGCGGACGGCACTGCGGAGAATGCCTGCTACGGGCGGCGGACGGCATACGGAGTACGGATGCCTGCTACCTACG
>CAYSUS010000058.1:0-44645 GCA_964434165.1 uncultured Pirellulales bacterium | reverse complement strand
CGGGGCCGGGCGCCCTCGCCGGGCCGCTCCCGGCGATCTCCACCGGGTCCCGCCCCTCCCACGCTACCCGCGCGGCCTTGCGCCCTGCCGAAAAGCCGTCTCCCGAGCAACAGCGCAAGCGGCTCACCTCCGGGCTAACCGGCCCTCGGAATCGAAATCTCGCGCTCGCCGTCAAGTGACCCGCGGGGCGTTTCCTGTGGGGTTGCACCGAGGTAGCACGGCCCCGCTTCCGGCTCAACCTGCCATGCCGTAAGTGCAATATTCAGAATAGCTTGCGGTAGAAGCCCCCTGGCGGCTGGTCGCTCATGACAAAACCCTGCCGCGAACAGAAGCGGCCGTACGGCCTCCGATTGAACAGTATCGTTAACCAATGTGCAGTGCAGCGCGATGACAACGCGGCGCGAAGCCGGTGGCGGGTCAGCCCGACTCGCCCGCGTCCTCGTAACCCCGCGGGTGCTTCTCCAGCCACCGCCAGGCCGAAGCCACGATCTCCTCCAGATTGACCAGGCGGGCGGACCAGCCCAGATCGCGCTGGATCCGCGTAGCGTCTGCGTACAGTTCGGGCGGGTCGCCGGGGCGGCGCGGGCCGTACTCCACCGCGATTCGCCTGCCCGTCACGCCGCAGGCCGCGTCGTAAACCTCGCGCACCGAATAGCCCCGGCCGATCCCCAGGTTGTAGAACCGCTGGTCGCCCGGCTCCAGGGCTTCCATCGCCAAGATGTGGGCGTCGCAGAGATCCTCGACGTAGATGTAGTCGCGGATGCACGTGCCGTCGGGGGTTGGGTAATCGTTGCCGAAGATCGTCATCGAATCGCGCAGTCCCAGCGCGGTCTGAAGAAGGACGGGGATGATGTGGGTCTCCGGGTCGTGGTCCTCGCCCAACGATCCATCGGCGGCGGCCCCAGCCACGTTGAAATACCTCAGCGCCACGAAGGAGAAGTCCGGATCGGCTTCAGCGCAGTCGCGGAGCACCCGCTCCACGCACCACTTCGACCACCCGTAAGGGTTGATCGGCTCTTGGGGCATGGTCTCCACAATCGGCATGTGCTCGGGCTCCCCGTACGTCGCGCAGGTGGAGCTGAACACGATCCGCTCGACCCCGGACTGCTGCATCGCCTCCAGGAGGCTCACCGTGCCGGAGGTGTTGTTGCGGTAGTAGGCTAGCGGCTCTTCGACCGATTCGCCCACGTACGCCAGGGCCGCGAAGTGCATGACGCAATCGGCGCGGAAGACGCGAAGAAGCTCGGCCAGGCGCTCGGTCTGGAGCAGGTCGAGCTGGTGGAAGTCGGCCGCAGGATGTATGGCCTGACGGTGGCCCCGGGCGAGGTTGTCCACGACCAGGACGCGATGTCCGGCCTCGATCAACTGCTTCGTGGCGTGCGACCCGATGTACCCGGCCCCGCCGGCGACCATTACGTTCATTCGGGATCTCTCTTACCAAGCCGCACGCCGACTCCCAGCCGCCGCGGGCAAAGTCCGCATTTGACCATCATGGCGGCGGGGCTGTCAACGGCGTCGCGTTGGCGGCGAGAGACGCTCCCCACGTGCGGTGTGGCAGGCGCCCGCTGGAATCGCCGTGGAGCCACGGCGGCGTCAGCACGCGTCAGCAGGACCCAACCTTCCCAAGAAGAGACCCACCACGGCAGGGGAATCGGCGGTACGCACCGTGCGTTTCTACTACCATCGACGGGAACTTCGGCCACGTGACCGCTCCCTCATGTTCGCCGCTCCGGGGCGCAGCCGTCCATGCCTGCCGAATCCCTCACCCTCACGGTCGCGCCCTGTCCTTACCGCTCGATCGGCTGCGGCATCTTCGCGCCCAACTTGCGCTGCCAAGCGCGAAGGCTGTCGCGCAGCTCGGCGGCCTTCGTGGGATTCTTCTCGCTCAGGTCGCGCTTTTCGCCGGGATCGGTCTTGAGGTCGTAAAGCTCCACCTTGCCCCAGTGATAGAACTCGATCAGCTTCCAGTCGCCTTCGCGGATCGAGGCGCCGGGCGTCCAGGTCGAGCCGTGGTAGTGCGGGTAGTGCCAGTACAGGGCCCGCGGCGGCAGGCCGGTCCCGCCTTTCAGAAGCGGCACGAGGCTCATTCCGTCGGCGTGCCGGTCAGGCATGAGCGGCAGCCCGGCCAACTCGAGCATCGTGGGGAAGAAGTCCATGCTCACCACCGGCACGTGCGACACGCTGCCGGGGCTGGCCACCCCGGGGGCCCGAATGATCAGCGGCTCGCGCACGCCGCCCTCGTAGAGCCAGCCCTTGCCGGCGCGCAGGGGGAGGTTGCAGGTCGGTCCCGGGCGGCGGAGCGTGCTCAGCCCGCCGTTGTCGGAGAAGAAGAACACGACGGTGCGGCCGGTCAGCTTGAGCTCGTCGAGCCTGGCGAGGATCTGCCCCACGCTGTCGTCCACGGCTGCGACCATCGAGGCGTAGGCCGGGTTGTCCTGGCGCAGCCGGGTCGTGCCCTCGTGCTCGTCGCGGACCGGCGTGGGGTCCTGGATTTGCTTAGCGGCTTTGCCCCGGAAGTGCTCGAACCGCTTCCTGTACGGCGTGATGGGCGTGTGGACGTTGTAGTAGGAGAGATGGAGCAGGAACGGGCGATTAAGATCGCGCTTCCGGAGGAATTCGAGCGATTCCTCGGTGAGCCGCTCGGTGAGGTATTCACCCTCGTGGTTGGCTTTTAGGTTGGGGTTCTTCCACGGCGCGTAGTACCCGCCCGGCGGCGAGCCCTTGTCGCAGCCGCCGATGTTGACGTCGAAGCCCTGATCGGTGGGCCAGTGGCCCTCGCCGCCCAGGTGCCACTTGCCGGCGAAGAACGTCTGGTAGCCGTTCTGCTTGAGGACCTCGGCGATGGTGACCTCCTCCAGGGCCAGGTTCTCGCGGTCCTCGACTTGCTTGAACTTCGCGTTCCGCGCGCGGGAGGCGCTCATCCCTGGGATCCAGTCGGTGATGTCCACGCGCACGGGGTGGCGCCCGGTCATGATGCTCGCCCGGGTCGGCGAGCAGACCGGACAGGCCGCGTAGGCATGGGTGAACTTCATGCCCGAGGCGCCCAAGCCGTCGATGTGGGGCGTCTCGTGGAAGGTGCTGCCATAGCAGCCCAGGTCGGCCCACCCGAGGTCGTCCACGAGAAAGAACACGAAGTTGGGACGCTCCGCCGGTTGCGCTCTCTCAGCAAGAGCGAGCGAGCAGGGCATCGCACAGAGGAGGCAGAACAGGCAGGCCATCGTAGAACGGTTGTATCTCATCGACGTGCCTCCTCGGGATGTGACGGGCGGCTTCCGGCCGCATTGTAGCACGGAGGCCCCGGAGCCGCGACCGTGAGGGAGCGGAGTTGCCGCGCTGGCCGCGGCACGCGCGTGCGATTATAGTGAGTGGTTTATCGAGACCCCGCGCGGACCGGATGGGGGCGTTTGCCGTTTCCAAGAGTCTCGCGCGGATAGCGAACCGAACTGGTAGGGCTGGGCCGCCGTCGAGAGTCTAACCGCCCTCACCCCCCGCCCTCTCCCAGAGGGAGAGGGCGCCGCGCCGCCCTCAACGTCCGAATCGATCCGACCGCGGGAGGAACGACTGCGATGAACGTGCTGGTGATCATCGGCCACCAGAACCAGGGGAGCTACTGTCACGCCCTGACGCGGGCGGCGACCGACGAGCTCCATTCGCTCGGCCACACGGTGGTGTATCACGACCTGTACGCCGAGCGGTTCGACCCCGTCCTGCCGCAGGCCGAGATCCCCAAGGACGCCCCGGTGGACCCTGTGGTGCATAAGCACTGCGAGGAGGTTGTCGCCGCCGACGGATACGTCGTGGTCCATCCCAACTGGTGGGGCCAGGCGCCGGCCATCCTCAAGGGCTGGGTCGATCGGGTGTTCCGCCAGGGGTTGGTCTACGAGTTCACCCCGCAGGGCGTCAACGGGCTGCTCAAGGGCAAGCGGGCCGTGGTCATCACCACGAGCAACACGCCCCGCGACGTGGAGGTCTCCGTGTTCGGCGATCCCCTGGAGAACCTCTGGAAGACGGTCACCTTCGGCTTCTGCGGCGTGGAGGATTTCTTTCGCCGCAACTACGAGTCGATCGTGATGAGCACGCCCGAGCAGAGGGCCGGTTGGCTGGAGGAGACCCGCCGCATCATGCGCGAGCGGTTCGGGCCGGCGTGACACTGGGCCACGCCCTGCCCGCCGCAGCGCAGGCAAGCGACCGCACGACTCCGGCGCACGAGGGCTGCATGATGAATCGCACCAACGATACCCACCTGATGCTCGTCGGCTACGTGCTGTGGGTCTTCGGCTTCACCGGCGCCCACCGCTTCTACTTCGGCAAGCCGGTCACGGGCACGATCTGGTATTTCACCTTCGGCCTCTTGGGGATCGGCTGGCTGATCGACCTCTTCCTCATCCCATCGATGGACCGCCAGGCCGACTACCGCTTCCAGGCCGGCCGCCTCGACTACACGGTCGCCTGGGTCCTGCTCACGTTCCTGGGTGTCTTCGGGGTGCACCGCTTCTACATGGGCAAGTGGCTCACCGGGCTCCTCTACCTCCTCACCCTGGGGCTTCTCGGCCTGGGCCTGCTCTACGACCTCTGGACGCTCAACGGCCAGGTGAGTGAGGTCAATCGAAGGGAGTTGTTGACGGTGGCGTAGAAGGTGGCTGAAGGGTACGGCCAACTCGCGGGAAAGAAGCCCCCAAACCCGAAATCCGAAGCACGAAACCCGAGACAAGCTCGAATGACCGAATGAGTGAACAACAGAAACGTACGCCCGGACCGAGTCGTTTGCGTCGTTCAGGCTTTGTGCTTTGGATTTGATTGGGATTTCGGTCCTCGCGCTTCGGATTCCGACCTCAACCTGTCTCTCCCCCGCGCCAGAGTATCCGCAGCAGCAGTTCCTTCGCCTCGCGCCCGATCCCCGGGCACTGGCTTTCGCGCGGGCCGGCCAGGTTGAGCACGGCGGGGCGGACCTCGGCGAGCCAACGGCGGATCGCGACCAGGTTGGGCAAGCCCACCAGGTCGACCACCAGGTGCGCTCGTCCATGGCGCTGGGCGAGCTGAAGCGTGAGGAGCGTGCCGCCGACGGGCTGGCCGCGGCAGAGGATCAGCGTGGCATCGCTGTCCAGCACGTTCCGCTCCGTGCGCACCGCGTACTGGGGCGACTCGGTCTCCGTCAGGCCGTAGCGGTCGGGGATCGTGCCATCCTCGGCCAAACGGCCGCGGGGACACCATCCGCCGTGGGGGATGCGCAGCGCGATGGCCGCGTCGAGGGCGCCGCGGTCCACGCCGGTCTGCCCGCCCGAGACGATCTTCTCGGGACGGAACTTGTTGGATGGTTGCGTGTTGCGCTCCTTCGTCATGGCCTTAGCCTAGCCTGGATCGGCCCGCTCGACCAGGAAGGCGGCGGCAGGCCGCGCCCCCGCAACCTAGACTTGCGGCGGGCGGGCTGCAGGCAACCACCGAGGGCCCTCAGGCTGCGCGCCTGAGGCCACTCCCCACCGCGCGCCCGCCGAACGATCCCTCCGAGGCCCTGTCATGCCGATGCGGCTGAAGATCGTCGCCATCCTCCTGGCCATTGCATCTGCGGTCTTTGTCGCCGACACGATCATCGAGCAGCTCGTGGTGCTTCCGCGGTTCCTCGCCCTGGAACGCCG
Organism: uncultured Pirellulales bacterium; assembly: GCA_964434165.1. Taxonomy (GTDB): domain Bacteria; phylum Planctomycetota; class Planctomycetia; order Pirellulales; family Thermoguttaceae; genus CAYSUS01. Next base: position 39,012 of record CAYSUS010000058.1, on the reverse strand, counting down.
CGAGGCCGCCCGCAACGTGGAGCGAGTGCGAAGGGCCGTGGACAGCGACCTGAGCCAGCTTGCGCGGAGCGCCCGCGACTACGCCCGCTGGGACGAGGCATGCCGCTTCGTCGAGGGCCGCGACCCCGGGTTCTCCCAGCGGAACTTGCCTCCCTCGGCGTTTCCCACGCTCCACGTGAACCTGATCCGGTTCTACGACGCCGGTGGGCGCTTCGTGTGGGGCCAGACCCGCGACGCCGAGACCGGCGAGCTGATCGCGATCGACGGACTGGCTTCCGCGGGGATCCCGGGCCGCTTGCTCTATGCGTCCTGGGACCCGCCGCGCCCGAAGCGCGGCCTCCTCCAGGTCGGCGGAGAGCTGATGATGCTTGCCGTCGAGCCTGTCCTGGCCTCCAGCGAGGAAGGGCCCGTCCGGGGCACGGCGATCTTCGGCCGCCTCCTCCTGACGGACGAGATGGAAAAGCTCCGCGCGCAGACGAGCGTGGACTTCGATCTGATCCCCTCGGGAGCGGCCCCGCCGCGGCCGGCCGGGCGGGCCGAAGAGAACGGCGGCGACGTGTGGTTCAGCGACGCCGAGCCCGACGTGCTGCGGGCCTACGGCCCGCTGGCGGGCCTCGACGGCCGCCCGGTCCGCGCGATTCGCGTGGACCTGCCCCGAGAGTTCACGGCCGAGGGGCTGGACGTGATCGTGCGCGAGCGGTGGTGGCTGCTGGGGGCCTCGCTTTGCCTGCTGGCGGCGGCCTACTTTAGCTTCGGGCGGCTGGTGGTCCGGCCACTTCACCAACTCGTCGAGCACGTGGCCTGGATCCGCCAGAGCGGCGATCTCGACCGCCGCCTCCAGATCGAGGGACGCGACGAGGTGGCCAGGCTGGCCAGGGAGTTCGACTTGCTCCTGGCCCAGCTCGGCCGGTCGCGCACGGCGAGGCTCCGCTCGGAGAACCGCTTCAAGTCGATCCTTCAAGACCAGACGGAGTTGATTCGCCGTTTCCTGCCGGATGGGACGACGACCTACGTGAACCGCGCGTACGCCCGGTACTTCAATGTCTCGGAGGACGGGGTGGTGGGCAAGCGGCCCGACTGGGGCGTGCCCGAGGAAGACCGGGCCCTGGTCGAGTCCCACCTTGAAGGGCTTTGCATGGCGGAGCCCACCGGCGAGGTCGAGCACCGGGTCACGCTGGGCACCGGCGAGGTTCGCTGGTTGCACTGGACCACGCGGGCGATCTTCGACGAGTCGGGCAAGCTCGTCGAGTTCCAGTCCGAGGGCCGCGAGGTGACCGAGAGGGCGCCGGCGCCGGCCGGCGAGCAGGACACGGGCGCGACCGGCTAGGAGTTGTCCCCGCCAGTTCCGTCGCCGCTTGCGCGGCTCGGGAGGTGTGCGATGGCTCTAATTCCTCCGTGGGCTCACGCGCTCGGCTTGGCGCCCCGGCCGCATCGCGCCCGTGTCGGCCGTGATTTGGAGACACGCGCAAATATCTTCCCCAGGCGCGGCGAACTGCCGCGGCAGACCCGCCACGAGCCTCGAATTGACAGGCTGCTCCGCTCGTGGCTACGCTAGCCGGGCGTCTCGGGGGGGGAGCACCGAGCCGTTTGTGAGAATCCGCACCCGAATATGGAGCCGACGTCATGACACGCAACGTGGATCGCCGCCGTTTCCTCAAGGCCAGTGCCGCCGGGGGAGCCGCGCTTTCGTTGGCACTGGGCTGGCCGCGGTCGGGCACCGCGGCGGAGCCGGTCGAAACAAGCACGCCGACGGCCGAGAAGCTGGGCTGGACGGTGGCCGCGCAGCTCTACACCTTCCGCCGGTTTCCCTTCTACGAGGCCCTGGACAAGATCGCCTCGCTGGGCATCTGCTGCGTGGAACCGTGCTTCTTCCTCCCGCTGGACAAGGGGCGCCCCGGGCTGAAGGTCAACGAGGAGCTGCCGGCCGCGGTCCGCAAGGAGTTGAAGGCCCGATTGGCCGACCGCGGCATCCGCATGAGCAACTACTACGGGAAGCTCACGCCGGACGAGGCGGACTGCCGGCGCAAGCTCGAGTTCGCCAAGGAAATCGGGGTGCAGACCTTCGTGGACGAGCCCGCGCCGGAGGCCTTCGATCTGATCGAGAAGCTCTTCGAGGAGTACCAAATCAACCTGGCGATCCACAATCATCCCAAGTCGCCCAAGTCCCGGTACTGGAACCCCGACACCGTGCTGGCCGCGTGCAAGGGGCGGAGCACGAGGATCGGGGCCTGCTGCGACACGGGCCATTGGGTCCGCTCCGGGCTCGATCCCGTGGCGTGCCTCAAGAAGCTGGAGGGCCGAATCCTCGGCTTCCACCTGAAGGACGTGATCGAGGCCGGCAACCCCAAGGCCCGCGACGTCCCGCTCGGCACGGGCAAGGGCGACTACGCGGCCGTGCTCAAGGAGCTCCACCGTCAGGGTTACCGCGGCGTGCTGTCGATCGAGTACGAACACGACTCGCCGAAGCTGACGGACGAGGTCGCCCAGTGCGCGGCGTTCGTCGAAGCGCAGGCCAAGGTGCTCGGCGCCAAGTAGCGGGCACTCGCCGAACGCGGCGCGCTCCCTCGCGACGCGCTGCATTTCCGGCCGGGCGGTAAGCCCTCGGGCGCCCTGATAGCCGCCTTCACCCCCGCCCTCTCTCCCGCGAGCGGGAGAGGGGGGAGGATGGGCAATCGGCGTCTACTTCTTCATGTGCTTGTCCGCGGCATCCATATAGCGGTCCCAGTCGTAGTCGGTGACGTCGTGGCGGCCGCTGCGGATGTGGTAGCCGATGATGCTGGTGACGGGGTTCTCGATGCCGGGCATCTCGTCGGCGCTCATGCCGTCCGTGCCGAGGAGCCGATAGACGGGGTCGGCCCCCTTGGCCGAGAGGAACTCGCCGCGCGGGTCGGCCCAGCGGTCCTCTTCGGCGCTGGCCACGTAAACCGGACGCGGCGCCACGAGGGCCACGAGCATGTGCTGGTCGAGGGGCAGCTCGCTCTCGCGACCGGCGTACTTGTGGAAGTTGGCGCAGAACCAATGGGGGAACGACTTGTTGATGCGCGTTACCGTCTCTCCATAGTTGCGGCGGCTGAGGGCGGCCCCGCCGCAGCCGGAGTTGTTGGAGATCACCAGGGCGAACCGCTCGTCCTGGGCCCCTGCCCAGAGCGAAGTCTTACCCAGGCGCGAATGCCCCATCACGGCCACGCGCTTCGCGTCCACGTCCTCGTCCGTTTCGAAGTAGTCCATGGCCCGGCTCAGGCCCCAGGCCCAGGCGCTGATCGATGCCCACTCGTCCGGGGCCGGCCGGGTCTGGCCCGGCTCGTACGAGAGCGGATGTACGCCGTTCTGGAACCCGTCGTCGTAGTCCGGATCGACGTCGCCATAGTAGATCGTGGCCAGGCCGTAGCCCCGGGCGAGGATTCGCGGCACGGGCCAGCGGGTGGCCGAGGCGCCCCGCGACTTGTCCGTGGCCCGGTTGTTCTCGGTGCCCTTCTTCGGGTTGTTGCGGACCCAGGCGTCGGTGATCAGGATGCCCGGGTCGCTCTGGATCGTGTGATTGCCGTAGAAGTTCATGCCGACGAACAAGGGCACGGGCCGCTTGACCTGGTTGGGCAGGTAGAGGAGCACGTCCATCTTGGGCCCGTCCTTCTTGCCGGTGAAGTGGACGCGGGCCTGTCTTCTGGTGGCCTTGCCGCCGAGGGCGTCGCCGGCCTCGGAGAGGACCTCGAAGCGCATGTCGTCCGGCCTGTCCGGGGCCTTCCCGTACATCTGCTCGCGAAACAGGCGCAGGATCTCGGGCCGACGCTTGTTGCGCCACGTCTCGGCGTCGGCCACCTTGGTGCCGTCGCATAAGACGAGCGGGTCGGGCAGCGTGTAGTCGCCCACCTTGCTCTCATCGTAGTTGGCCGGCGGCGCGGCCGCCGAGGGAAGGGCGAGGCAAACGGCCAGCGTGATGGCCAGGACGAACGGGAGATCGAGGCGGGGCATGGCGTTTCCTCCAGGGGGATTCCGGGCGGCAGTCTCACCGCCGCCATGCTAGACTCGCGCGCGGCCCGACGCAAGCGCGGCTCCCGGCGGCTGGAAGCGTTCTCCTCCAGCGCCTCAGCCGCGGCCAGAACGCGACCCCGGGGGACGGCGCGGGGAATCGCGTGCCTCTTGCATCCGGGAGAACGGTTCCTGTCCCCCTGGGAACTCGCCCCGCCGCCTGAATAGCCGTGCGCGATCCTGGGAAAGAAGAGGGATCACGCAAGGCGATTCAGTCCTGCCGGTTGGACATGGGCACGTAGTCCGTCTTGGCCGGGCCGATGTAGATCTGCCGCGGGCGGTTGATCCGGCTGGTCGGATCGTCGTGCTGCTCCTTCCACTGCGAGATCCAGCCGGGCAAACGCCCCATGGCGAAGCACACGGTGAACATGTTCGTGGGAATGCCCATCGCGCGGAGGATGATCCCGCTGTAGAAATCGACGTTCGGGTAGAGCTTTCGGTCCACGAAGTACGGGTCGGCCAGGGCCAGCTCCTCGAGCTTGCGCGCGATATCCAGAAGCGGATCGGTGTACTTCAGCTTGGCGAAGACCCGATCGCAGGCCTCTTGGAGAATCTTGGCGCGAGGATCGTAGTTCTTGTAGATCCGGTGGCCGAACCCGTAGAGCCGAAACGGGTCGTTCTTGTCCTTGGCCGCGGCGAGGCACTCCTCGGGCTTCATGCCGCCCTCATGGATGCGGGCCAGCATCTGCATGACCTCAACGTTGGCCCCGCCGTGCAGGGGCCCCCAGAGGGCGCTGACGCCCGCGGCGCACGAGGCGAAGAGGTTCGCCCGGGCCGATCCCACGGTGCGGACCGTCGAGGTGCTGCAATTCTGTTCGTGGTCGGCGTGGAGGATGAAGATCAGGTTCAGGGCGTCCTCGATCTCCGGGGTCACGATGTACTGCTTGTAAGGGAGCGAGAACATCATGTGGAGGAAGTTCGCGCAATAGCGGAGGTGCGGGTCGGGGTAGATCAGCGGAAGGCCCTTGGATCGCCGGTAGGAAAAGGCGGCGATGGTGCGGACTTTGCTGATCAGGCGCGCCGCCACGGCCACGAACGACTCGTCGTCCTCCAGGGAGAGGAACTGGGTGTGAAAGCAGGCCAGGTTGCTCAGCGTGGCCGACAAGATGGCCATGGGCGGGGCATCGACCGGGATGTGCTGGTACTGGTGCTTCAGTCCCTCGTGCAGAAGCTCGTTCTCGGTGAGCTGCTCGCTGAATTGGGTGAGCTGGACCTTGGTGGGGAGTTGCCCGAAGATCAGCAGCCATGCGGCCTCGACGAAGTTGGGCTTCTCGGTGAACTGCTCGATGGGGATGCCGCGGTAGCGGAGGATGCCCTGGTCGCCGTCGATGAAGGTGATCTGGCTCTTGCAGACCGCCGTGTTGCCCAGCGAGGGGTCGAACGTGACGTGGCCCGTCTCCGCGCGGAGCTTCGTCACGTCGATCGCGCGCTCGCCTTCCGTACCCACCAGGACGGGCAGTTCGTAGGTCTTGTCCCCGATCGTGAGGATGGCCTTCTCGGACATGGTCGGGCTCCTTGGCGACTCCCGGTAGCGGCATGAGGAAACGGTTACTGTAGGCGGGGGCGGCCCACGCGACAAGGGAGGGGGCGTCGGTCCCGCGAAGGAGGGCTCGGGCCCGGGCCGTTCGGTTCAGCCCGGCGACCACCGCAGCTCACCCAGAACGATTGGACCCTGGACAAGGACCCGGGGATTCGGGAGACTGAGGCGGTTTCGTGGAGACTTCAGACGCCCAAGGAAGTCTGACGCTGCCGCATGTCCCTCAACGAGCTCCGCGAAGAGGTCTGCCGGGCCAACCGATTGCTTCCGCTGGCCGGGCTGGTGACCATGCACTCGGGTAACGCCAGCGGGCTGGACCGTCCGAGCGGCCGGCTGGTGATCAAGCCGTCGGGCGTGGACTACGAGACGCTCCGGCCCGAGGACCTCGTGGAGGTCGATCTGCGGAGCGGCCGCGTGGTGGATTCGAGGCTCAAGCCGAGCGTCGATCTGCCCCATCACCTGTACCTCTACCGCAGTCTGGCCGAGGTCGGCGGCGTTGTTCACACGCACAGCAACTACGCCACGGCCTTCGCGGCCCTGGGCCGGCCGATCCCGTTGTGCCTGACGGCTATCGCCGACCAGTTCGGGGCGGAGATCCCGTGCGCCCCCTACGTGGATAACGAGGGAGACCGCATCGGCGAGGCGATCCTCCGGCATCGCAACCGGTCGCCGGCCATCCTCTTGGGCTGTCACGGCGTGTTCGCCTGGGGCCCGACGCCGCAGGCGGCGTTGAAGGCCGCGGTGATGACCGAGGACGTGGCCAAGACCGTGCACCTGGCCCTGCAGCTCGGCCCGACGACGGAGATCCCGCCCGACGAGGCCGAGAAGTGGTACGCCCGGTACCACCACGGCTACGGGCAATAGGCGGCAGCGCGACGTACGCCTGCGTCGGCCATGGATTGGAGACGCCCACGAGCGTCTCCCCAAGCCGCCATGGAATCCGGCCGAACACGCCTCCGGCGATCCCTTTTGCCGCGGCCCGCCTTGGACTATCATAAGCCCGCAACTGGCGGGGCGGACTCTCAACCTCAAGACCGGAGGGCGGAGCACGATGGAAGCGCTCGACTGGGTGGTGATCGCGTTGTACTTCGGGGCGCTTCTGGGCATCGCCTGGTGGGTCATCCGCCAGGGCAAGGACACGGCCGACGACTACTTCCTTGCCGGCCGCAATCTGGGCTGGTTCATCGTGGGGGCCTCGATCTTCTCCTCGAACATCGGGTCGGAGCACCTCGTGGGTTTGGCCGGCTCGGGCAGCACCGACGGCGTGGCCATGGCCCATTACGAGTTGCACGCCTGGTGCCTGCTGGTCCTCGGCTGGATCATGGTCCCCTTCTACGCCCGGTCGATGGTCTTCACCATGCCGGAGTTCCTCGAGAAGCGCTACTCGCCCACTGCCCGCTGGGTCCTATCGATCATCTCCCTGGTGGCCTACGTGCTCACGAAGATCGCCGTGGGCATCTTCGCGGGCGGGATCGTGTTCAGCACGCTGCTGCCCGAGGTGCGCATCGACCTGGGCTTCATGACCTTGGACAGCTTCTGGATCGGCTCAATCGCCGTGATCGTCTTCACCGGGCTGTACACGATCTTAGGCGGCCTCCGCGCGGTGGCCTACACCGAGACGTTTCAGACCGTGGTCCTCGTGCTCGGCTCGGTGTTGGTGACGATCTACGGCCTCAGGGAACTGGGCGGGTGGTCCGCCCTGCGGGAGATCTGCGGCACGGATATGTTCAACCTGTGGAAGCCGCTCGTCCCCGCCGGCGTGGAAGGGACCTGGCAGCCCGTCATGGACGTCGTCGTCGACGCCCAGACCGGCGCGAAGTCGGGCACCATGGCCTGGTATTTCAACGACAACTACCCCTGGCTGGGCATGCTCTTCTGCGCACCGATCATCGGGCTGTGGTACTGGTGCACCGATCAGTACATTGTGCAGCGGGCCCTCGGCGCTCCCAGCGAGCGCGAGGCCCGGCGCGGGGCCATCTTCGCCGCCTTCCTCAAGCTCCTGCCCGTGTTCATCTTCATCATCCCCGGCATGATCTGCTTCGCGCTGGCCACGACCGGCCGCTTCGACGCCCTGGCCGGGATGGTCGATTCCAACGGCGAGGCGATCCGCGAGGAGAGCCAGCGGGCCTTCCCCTTGCTGGTCAAGACCGTGCTGCCGGCGGGCTTGCGCGGCATGGTCGTGGCCGGACTGCTGGCCGCCCTGATGAGCTCGCTGGCCGGCGTGTTCAACGCCAGCTCCACGCTGTTCACCATGGACTTCTACCAGAAGCTCCGCCCCGGGGCCTCGCAGCACCAGCTCGTTTGGATCGGCCGGATCGCCACCACGGCGATGGTGCTCGTCGGGCTCGCGTGGATCCCGGTAATCCAGGGCGCCAAGGGGCTCTACGACTATCTTCAAACCGTGCAGGGCTACCTTGCGCCGCCGATCTTCGTGGTCTTCTTCTTCGGCGTGTTCAACAAGCGGCTTAACGCCAAGGGCTGCCTGGCCGCGCTGGTCGTGGGTTTTGCGATGGGCGTCTTCCGTCTGGCCGTGGACACGCCCGTCTCGCTCCAATTGGAGGGCTTCGCCGGCTACGAGCAGGGGGGCCTGTTGTGGATCGTCAACAACATCTACTTCCAGTACTACAGTCTGCTCGTGTTTCTCGTGAGCGCGGCCGTGATGATCGTCGTGAGCTACCTGACCAACGTACCCGCGGAGGAGAAGATCCAGGGCCTGACCTACGGCACGCTCAGCGCCGAGGACCGCGCCAAGTCGCGGGGCAGTTGGGGTTGGGGGGAGGTGACCGCGTCGGGCCTGGTGCTGGTGGCGATCCTCGCGGCGTACCTGTACTTCAACGGATAGAGGCGTTCCCGGCGAACGCGGCGAGCAAGCTCGCCGGCTTGATGGTAGGAATGGGCCTCAGCCGGTCCCCAGCCCCCGCAGCAGCACACCCACGCCATAAGCGGCCACCGCGGCGATGCCGCCGACGGCCAGCATCTCCAGGCCGGAGCGGATCCAGTTGCGCCCGGTGACGCCAACCTTCATGGCCCCCAGCACGAACAGCGTGATCGCGGTCGAGACGCAGGCGACGGGGAACGCCGACTCGGCGGGAATCGGCGCCAGGCGCACGGCGATGTAGGCCAGAAGCGGCACGATTCCAAAGGCCCCGAAAGAGAAGAACGTGACCAGGGCATTACCCACTGGCGACTCGTCGCTCTGGAGGATGCCCAGCTCCTCGACCATCATCACATCGATCCACGCCTCCTTGTTCCGCGCGAGGATCTCGACAACGGCTTCGGCGTCCTCCGGGGAGAGCCCCTTGTCCACGTAGAGCTCGACGAGCTCGCGCTTCTCGCCCTCGGGGTAGTTCTCGACCTCCCACTGCTCGCGGCCGCGCTCGGCGCGGTGGTACTCCTGCTCCGACTTCGTGCTCAGGTAGTCGCCGATGGCCATGGAGAGGCCGTCGGCGATGAGGTTGGCGAAGCCGAGGATGAGCACCACGCCGCTTTGCAACTCCGCCCCGGCCACGCCGGCCACCACGGCGAACGTGGTGATAATGCCGTCCAGGCCCCCGTACACTGCGCTCTTGATGTACTGACCGTGCTGGTGTTGGTGCCGCTCGGCGCCGTCGGCGTCGTGGGCGGTGATCGAAGCTTGCGCGTCTCGCTTGCGGTAGGCCTCCTTGGCCTTCGTGATGTCGCGGGATGGGGGCATGGATTCCTCAGGGGGCGACTGGCAGAGGCGAGGGAGGATGGATCGCGTCAGGCCGGCGGCTCGGACTCGGAGGTCGGGACGAGGACGGGGAACTCAGCGCGAATCCGCGTGCCACGGCCCGGCTCGCTGCGGACGCCCAACCGTCCTCCGAGCAGCCGCGCCCGCTCTCGCATCCCCTCCAGGCCGAAGCCGTCCGGGAACGGCTGGGCAGGATCGAACCCGACACCGAAGTCCTCGATCTCGACGGCCACGCGGTCGCCCTCCTGCGAGAGCCGCACGCGGATCTCGCGGCTGCCGCTGTGCCGCAGCGCGTTGTCCACGGCCTCCTGCGCGATGCGGAACAGAGCGGTCTCCAGCGGGCCGGCAAGGCGTCCGATCGCGGCGCCCGCGGAGTAGATGATCTCCGGCCCGTCCTCGCCCGTCAACTCCGCGCACAGGTTCTCCACGGCGAGCACCAGTCCGAACTGGTCGAGGATCGGCGGACGCAGCCCGGTCATCAGGCGCCGCGCCTGGGCGATGCCGCGGCGGAGCAGGTCCATGGCGCCGGCGAAGCCGCTGCGCAGGTCGTCCGGAAGGTCGGCGTGCGATCCTGCCAGCGTCCCTTCCAGGCTCATCAGGGTGGCCACCAGCGGCTGGACCAGCCCGTCGTGCAACTCGCAGGCGGCGAGCTGCCGATCGCGCTCGTGAACGGCCAGCAGACGTTCGAGGTGCCGGCGCTCGTTCTCCAGATCGGCCTCGATCTGCCGGCGGCGCGTCACGTCGCGCACGATGGCCACCGCGCCCCAGCCCTTCTCCAGGCGGATCGGTCCGACGGAGATCTCCATGGGGAACTCGGTTCCGTCCTTGCGCAGCGCCGTCAGCTCCAGCACCTTGCCGATGGCCGACCCGGCCCCGGTGGCGGCGAACTCGCGAAACCCCCGCTCCGCGGTGTCGCGGTACTGGGGGGGCGCCAGCACCGCGTGCGCGCTGCGCCCCAGGATCTCGTCGTTGCGATAGCCGAAGACCCGCTCCGCGGCCGGGTTCCAGTGGGCCACCCTGCCCTCGGCGTCCACCATCACCACGGCGTCCAGCGCGGCTCCGGTGATCGACCGAAGCCTCTCCTCGCTCGCGCGAAGCGTTAGCTCCGCCTCCTTCGCCACGGTTACGTCGGTCGCGATCACGGTCATTCGCGCGCCGCCTCCACCGGTCGGGACGGGCACGACGCGGACCGAGAACCAGCCTCCGTCGATCGATCGAAGCTCCGCCGTATGGATCTGCTGCGTGCGCCCGGCCCGTCGGACCAGGTCGATCCACGCCGCGCGGTCGGCCGGCGCGACCGCATCCGCCGGGTCGGTTCCCAGAAGCCGGTCGATGTTGCCGAAGGACGTGTCGCGATTGAGGTATTCAATCCGCCCGTCCGGACCCAACGAGGCCACGTAGTCCGGGATGTTCTCGATCAGCTCGCCCAAAGCCCGCTCGGCCCGCGGACCGCTCGATCGCGTATCGCAGGGTGCGGAGGATCAGCCGCCCTTCCAGGCGGTTCTTCGCCAGGTAGTCCTGGGCGCCGGCTTTGAGCGCCTCCAAGGCGAAGTCGTCCACGTCAAAGCCGGTGAGCACCACGACGGGCACGCAAGGATCGCATTGGAGCACCTGGCGGAGCGTCTCCAGCCCGGAAGCCTCGGGCAATCCCAGGTCGAGCAGGACCGCGTCCAGCCCACCCTCCCTCAATTGCGCCAAGCCGCGAGCAAGCCCCGCGGCGTGCTCAAGGCGAATCGCGGCGTGCGCGATCTCGGCCAGGGCCTCGCGCACGAGGCGCACGTCGTCCGGATCGTCCTCGATTAAGAGGACTCGCAACGAGAGGTGGTGCATCGGCCAACGCAGCCCCCCAAGCGGACCTCGCCCCGCGTGAATCGCAGGCCGTCTGCGACAACGCGGCTCCCGGCGGCGCGCCGCGTCCCGACAAGCCCCGGCTTTCCTCCGCCGCCACGGCGGCGGCAGATATCGCGAGCTCGCCTCAGCGGTCTTCCGACCTCAGACGCCGGAACTGGCGTGGATGAGCGTTGGCTCCATCATGGTCTTCTCGGGACGCGGCGTCAATAGGGACGCGGGGGGAAGAAACTCCATCGACAAACAGCACGAATACACCACAACGGGCACCAGACGCCTCGCGCCGTCTGCCGATCAGGCATGCGCCCCACCGAGGTCGCGGCGGGACGGACCTACTCCAGCGGCGGGAGAATCACCTCGTCGAGCCAGAAACGGCGGAGCTTGCGCACCACGTCGATGAACTGCTGCATGTCCACCGGCTTGACCATGTAGCTGTCCACAGCGAGGTTTTCGCTCTGGAGGATCTCTTCGTGGACCTTAGAGGCGGTCAGCACGACGACGGGGATGTCGCGGAGCTCCTCCAAAGCCCGCACTTCGGCGAGCACCTCCCGGCCGTCCTTCTTGGGCAAGTGGAGATCGAGGAGGATCAAGTCCGGGCGCGGGGTCTTGGCGTAGATTCCCTCCTTGCGAAGGAAGCTCATGGCCTCCTCGCCGTCCCGCACGGGACTCACGCGGCACTTGACCCGTCCTTCCTTCAACGCCTGGATGGTGAAGCCCGCGTCCTCGTAGTTGTCCTCCACCAAGAGGATCTCCATGGGCCGTCCGACCACGTCGCGTGCCATGATGCTTTGTCCTTCCTGCGGGGGCGGTGGCGGCCGAAGTCCCGCTACGGCCCGAGGGGCTCCTTGGGAAGCGTGAAATGGAAGGTGGCCCCCTCCCCTTTCGTTGATTCGCACCAAATACGGCCCCCGTGACGCTCGACCACGCGCTTGCAGATCGCCAGCCCGATTCCCGTGCCGGGGTAGTCGTCCTGGGGGTGGAGCCGCTCGAACACGGCGAAAACTCGCTCGAGGTATTCCGGCGCAATCCCGATTCCGTTGTCGCGCACGGAGAAGTGCCAATGCCCGTCGCATTCGCGCGACCCGACGTGGACCCGGGCGAGGTGCCCGTCGCGGCTGAACTTCACGCCGTTGCTGATCAGGTTCTGGAAGAGCTGCGTCAGCAGCGTGGCGTCGGCCCGGACGGTCGGCAGATCGTCGCGGGTGACCGCCGCGCCGCTCGCCTCGATGGCGCCGTGAAGATTGGCCATCGCCTCGTCCACGACGCGGTTGACGTCGAGTGGCTCGAACCGCCCGCCCCGCGTGCCGACGCGCGCGTACGACAGAAGGTCGTTGATCAGCCGCTGCATGCGCCGCGTTGCGTCAAGGGAGAGCTCGATCAGCGACCGGGAGTTCTCGTCGAGCGACTCGCCGAGCCGGCCCTCCAGGGCCTGCAAATAGGACCCCATCATCCGTAGCGGCTCCTGAAGATCGTGCGAGGCGCTGTAGGCGAACTGGGTCAGGTCGCGATTGGATTGCTCGAGCTTCTCCAGCGTCTGCTTCAGGGCCACTTCGTCCTGCTTCGGCTTGGTGATGTCGCGGTCCACGCCGCGGAAGCCGCGGAGCTGCGCGTCGGCGTCGAGTACCGGGACCCCGCTCGTCTCCAGAATCACCCGGCGCCCGTCCTGGCGCAGGGTCGGACGCTCCAAACGCACCAGCGGCGCCCTCTGGGCCGCCGCCTTGGCCAGCGCGGCCTCGGCCGCCTGCGCCTCGGGCTGCGGCATGAAATCGAAGGGCCGCCGGCCCAGCACTTCCTCGGGATCGTAACCCAACAGGTCGAAGACCTTGGGGCTCGCGTACGTGTAGACCCCGGTGGGGTCCATCTCCCAGATCCAGTCGCTGGTCGCCTCCACGAGGGAACGGAATCGCTGCTCGCTCTCGGCCAGGGCGGCCTCGGCCTGCTCGCGCTCCGCGACTTCGTCCGTCAGACGCTCGTTGGCCCGGCTCAGCGCGGCCGTGCGCTCCTCGACACGGTCCTCCAGTTCCTGGCGCGACTTGCGAAGGATCTCCTCGGCCGTCTGGCGCTCGGTGATGTCGGTGATGAAGCCCTCGATCGCAGTCAGACGGCACTGCGCGTCGAACACCCCGCAGCCCTGCTCCCAGACCCACTTCTCCTGGCCCTCGGCGCTGCGGATGCGATACACAATCCGAAACGGAAGCCGGGCCTCCACCGCGCGCTGCACCTCGTCCCACACGGCCTGGCGATGGTCGGGAAGGATCAGGTCGTTGTAGGAGATCAGGCGGTTGCCGACCAGCTCGTCCGATTCGTAGCCCGTCAGCGCGAGGCAACCCTGACTGACGAACTCCATGGTCCAGTCGCGGTCGTTCCGGCAGCGGTAGGCCATGCCGGGCAGGTTGCTCATCAGCGCGCACAGGGCCCGCTGGCTCTCCTGAAGCGCAGCCTGCGAGCGCGAGGCCGCGGCGAAGATCGGCCCAATCATGGCCACCCCGACCAGCATGGCAGCGGAGATGGCCAGGGCGATCAGCTCGGCACCCAGGCTCCCTCCTTCTAGAGCGGGGTTATCGAGTATGTGGGCGAGCGTTACGCTACGGCGCACGGCCATCAGGAGCAGGGCGGCGGAAATGAGAACCCAGGCCCACCGCCGTCCCGTGAGCCAGATCAAGCGCAGGGCGAGCGCGGCTGTCGCGAGTTGCAGCCCGATCGACGCGACGAGCACCACTCGGATGTCCACGGCATCGCCCTCCAGGCCTGCGGGGCAGGGCCTGATCCCTGCGCCTTGCCTCGGTGCAGAGAATTCCGATGTTCTGCCACGTATCCCTATCCATATCCATTGTAGGAGAATTCCACCCTGAATGGCAGAGAGGGCCGCCCGTTTCGGGGGGATGGGCCCGCGGGTTGAGGCGCGACTCTTCGCGCTGTTTTGCGGCTGCCCGGGCAGCGCCACAGGTCGCCTCGCCCGCGCCCACGACTAGCGCGGGTCCTGAAACCGAGGATTGAAAAGCAGCCTTCAGCGGACTCGGTGGAGCGCGATGTCACCGCGCAGCTTCTACTGCCGTGGAGAATCGAGCCGGCCCGCGTCGCCCCGCCCTTGGGGCACGGTGCGTCGAACCAAGCACCATTCGGTATGTCTGCCTGGGCAGATTGCGCCGCACTCGAACTCGCCAAGGTCGATCACGGCCACGTCTTCGCCGGCCAGCGTGACTCGGGCCTTGCCCCCCTGCCAGGTGATCGTTCGTGCGGAGACTAGGTCGCGGGACCGGGCCATTGCCGGCTCGAGGCCATCGAGGGTGATCGTGGCGGTTCGCTCCTGGCGGCTGTCGTTGATGACCGTCAGGTAGCGGTCCCCAAACCGCTCCACGTACACGCTCTCGTCGCTCGACCGCGCAAGCGTGATCGGCTCCCAGCCAGCCTCGGCCACGCGCCTGCACAGGGGGACGTACTTCTTGAATAGCGGCCGATCACGGTCGTAGAGGGCGGGTCGGGTGAAGTAATGGCCCTGGGAGGCGTTGTGGCTGAAGAAGCCCGGAAACATCCCGAAGGCCAGCGAGCGCTTCATGTATCTCTCGACCAGCTCGGGGCCGAATCCCTCGAACTCGGTGTTCATCAGGAAGCAATACGGCTTCCCCTTGCACATCGCGCGGCGATAGAGCATGTCCGCGTCGGACATGGGCTGCCACTTTCCGCCGCGGTGCCAGTTGGTCTCCGTCCCCATGACGTCGAGCATGGGGCAGAGCCAGCACAGCCGCGTGGGGGCGCCGTTGGCCATCATCAGCTTGTCCATCGCGCGGACGTCCCGCTCGATGCCCCGCACGTACTCAAAGGCGATCAGCCCGCGGAAGATCGCCGGCCGGTGGGTGTGCGGCGAGAAGCACAGGGGCGTGTCGGCGGCGGCGAAGTGGTCGCGGCGGAAGTCCAGCACGTCCGTCACGTAGCCCTCACTGGAATCGACGTACTCGCCGTCCAGGTCGCCCTGGCGCTTGGGGCCGTAGAGCCGCTCGCGGAGTTCCTCGTTCCACTTATTGCTGAAATCGGTCACTCCACCCGGGATGCCGGGCAAGGAGTTCATGCTCCACACCGCCCCGTCGCACCACGGCGTGTCGCGGAGCCGGGCGGAAAACCGGCCCGACTCGTCGTGGAACCCGCTGGTCAGAAGGGCCCGGGCCTGCTTATTGCCCGACGTGGCCAGACGCCTGGCCTCAGAGCACGCGGCCTCCATGGTCCGCGGCATGTCCTCGGGCAGGCGCATCCACCAGGTCATGGGCTCGGTATAGCGGAAGGTCGTCATCCCGTGAGCGTCGTCCCAGGCCGTCTCGTTGCTGCCTTCCTTGAACTGGAAGCCGAAGTCCTCCCAGCCTTTCACCTCGCTGATCCTGGCGAAGGGCATCCACAGCCCCTGCCTGGGCGTGCGGCAGCGGAAGGCCTCGGGAAACGCCGCGTAGTACTTCGCCAGCGCGGCGCGGAAGCCCCATTTGGAGCCGAACTGGCTCGATACCAGCCGGACCGCCGCGCTCGGTCTTTCGGGGGTCAGGGCCAGGTCGTACGCCACGAACAGCTCCTCGGCGGCGGCGTTGTATCCGGCGCGGAAGAAGGCCGGGCAGGTCATGTCGATCCCCAGGAGGAACCCGCTCTGCTCGTCGGCCACCGCGGCGAACGGATAGCGGGACAAGCGCCCGTTGGCCCCCACGGCGAATCGCGAGGCATTCATGTACTCGCGGGGCGGCTCGACCGGCTGGCTACGCCGCGGGTCGTGCAACCACCTCAGGTTCTTCGCCGGAAGGGGAAGGGAGTACACCAGAGTCACCGCCCGATCCGTACCCGTCAGGTCCGTGATCGTCGCGTGGAGGGAGGACACGTTTTGCTCGTCGGTTTTCGTCTTGTGGAGCTTCAGGCCCTGAGCCGCGCGCCCGATGCGCACGAAGTCGCTCCCGGCCGCCACATCGCGGACCTGAAAGCCCTCGCCTGGCCGGGCGGCGATCCGCACCGGCACGCCATCGAACAGGCACGCGCCTTCCGGGGCCTTGATCGTGTGCAGGCGCGGCTTGCGGAACCACGCCTTGCCGCCGTGGCCGCGGAAGAGCAGGTACATGGCCACGCTCTTGACCGGCTTCTCCGGTACGACCACCACGCGGCGCTGCTGCCAGTCGTGGGTGCCGACGTCGAACGAGGCCGTCTGTCCCCACAGCGGCGTGCCGTCCTCATGCTGGAGGTCGAGGTAGATCGAGTAGCCTGAGTCGGGCGAGCCGGTCACGCCCTCGGCCTTGCTGGAGGCAATGGCCACGATCGGCTCCGGCGTGCTCTGGTTAAGGACGACAGTTTGCGAAACGCCACGGCGGGCCTTGGCGTCGGCCCCGTTGTCGCAGACGAAGGCCTCGCCATCCCGCGCGAAGCCCAGCTCGTACGCCCGCCACCGGTCGGGCCCGACGAGATCGGCGCCCAGGTTCTCCTTACCGAGCACGACCTTGAGAACCTGTCCGTCGGGCCCCGACGGCTCCTCGGCGGCCACGTGACGGGCGAGGAGGGAAGCGAGGAGGGAAGCGAGGAGAAGCACGGCCGGGATGGGGATGAGGCGGGAACGCATGGGTGAACTCCAGGACGGGGACATCGCGACAGGCACGGCGTTGCGTCCGCTCCCTGACGGTCGCGGTTCTGCTTCCGCGGCTTCGGCGCCAGCGCAGGATAACGCGGCTGCCTGAAGCGCACCACCGCGAGCGGAGTTGGCTCGCTGGCGGTCGCCGTTTCCGTGCGACGCTCGCGGCAAGGCACGGCGGGCAACTACTCCGATCGGGGGTTGTGGTTACGGACGGTTTGCGTTGACAGCCCCCGGGGGACGGGTAAAATATCGAGTTTTCCCGGGGACAAAGGCTTTCATCGACAGCCGTGTGCCGCCCCGGGTCTTTTCGTTTCGGCACGCCGGGAGCACCGCGTTGCAAGAAGCCATTCAGAAGGCCGACGTCCTGCTGGAGGCCCTCCACTGGATCCGTGAGTTTCGCGGCCGCGTCACCGTGATCAAGCTCGGGGGCAGCGTCATGGAGGACGACCGGGCCATGGACCACCTCCTGCTCGATGTGGTCTTCATGGAAACCGTCGGGATGCGACCGGTGGTCGTCCACGGCGGCGGGGCGGCGATCAGCCGGGCGATGGAACAGGCGGGCTTGGAGCCCCGCTTCGTTCGCGGGCGGCGCTACACGGACGAGGCCACCCTCCGAATCGTCGAGGAGGTGCTGGCCTACGAGACCAACGAGCGACTGGCCGCGCGGATCCGCGAATTGGGCGGCGAGGCCCGGCCGCTGAACTTCCGCACCACGAACGTCCTGTTCGGCGATCCCATCGCGCTGGCCGACGACGACGGTTCCCCGGTGGACCTGGGCCACGTGGGCACGGTCACGCGCGTGGACCGAACCACGATCGAGCGGTTGTGTCATGAGGGAATCGTGCCCGTCGTTCCGTCGATGTGCATCACCGACGACGGACAGAAGCTTAACGTCAACGCCGACACGGCGGCCACGGCCGTGGCGCAGGAGCTGCACGCGGAGAAGCTGGTGTTCCTCAGCGACGTGAACGGCGTGCGTCGCGACAAGGACGACGCCGACTCGCTGATCCACTCCCTCACGGCCGACGAGGCCATGGAGTTGATCCGCACGCGGGCGATCGACGCCGGCATGGTCCCCAAGGTCGAAGCCTGCCTCGACACGCTCCGACACGGAGTGCGCAAGATCCATATCATCGACGGCCGGCTCCGCCATTCGCTGCTGCTGGAGATCTACACCACCAAGGGCGTGGGGACGCAGATCATTCGCACCGCGTAGGTGCGCGCCGCAACGGCCTTCTCGTGAGGCGCCCGCGTTGAGTCGGTTGTTCTTCAGTCGGAAAGGAGACACACCCCTTGGGTGAGAACGGCCCCATGACCTCCCCGCAGACGGTCGATTTGTTTGCGAAGTACGTGATTCCCAACTACCGGCGGTTCCCCGTCTCGTTGGTGCGGGGCGAGGGCTCCTGGGTCTGGGACAGCGAAGGCAATCGCTATCTCGACCTGTTCCCCGGCTGGGGATGCAATCTCCTGGGGCACTGTCCGCCGAGGATCGTCCGCGCCGTTCAGGAGCAAGTCGCCGCGCTGATCCACGTGCCCAACACCTGGCACACCGAAGCCCAGGGGCTTTGGGCCAAGGCCCTCTCCGAGCGGAGCTTCGGAGGCCAGGCCTTCTTCTGCAATTCCGGGACCGAGGCCAACGAGGCGGCCATCAAGCTCGTGCGCCTGCACAGCCCCCGCCCGCGCTACAAGATCATCACGTTCGAGGGGGGCTTCCACGGCCGCACGCTCGGATCGACCACGGCCACGGCCCAGCCCAAGTACCACGAAGGGCTGGGGCCGCTGATGGCGGGCTTTGTCTATGCTCCGTTCGGCGATCTGGAGGCCGTGGCCGCACTGGTGGACGAGGAAACCGCCGCGATCATGATCGAGCCGGTTCAAGGCGAGGGCGGAATCCGCATCCCGCCCGACGGCTTCCTCCAGGGACTGCGCAAGCTCTGCGACGACCGCGGGCTCCTGCTGGTTTTCGACGAGGTGCAAACCGGCTGCGGGCGGACCGGGCACTGGTTCGCCTACCAGCACTTCGGCGTGGTGCCCGACATCATGACGTTGGCCAAGTCGGTCTGCGGCGGCATCGCCGGCGCGGCCCTGTTGACCACGCCCCAGATCGCTCCCAGCCTCCGTCCCGGCATGCACGCCGCCACCTTCGGCGGCAATCCGGTGGCCGCCCGGGCGGGCATCGCGGCCCTGGAGATGATCGAGGAGGAGAGGCTCCTGGAGCGGGCGGCAGCGCTGGGCGGGCTGTTCCGCGCCCGCCTGGAAGACTTGAAGCAGGACTGCGAGATCATCCGCGAGGTCCGCGTGCTGGGTCTGATGATCGGCGCGGAGCTGAGCATCGACGGGGCGGAGGCGGTCGGCGAGTGCATGAATCGGGGCCTGCTGATCAACTGCACGCAAGCGTCGGTGATCCGGCTCCTTCCCGCGATGACCCTTTCGGACGAGGAAGCCCATCAGGGCTGCGACATCCTGGCGGAAGTTCTCAGGCGCATGGCCGGCTGAACGATCTACCGGCCCCAGACATCGACGACGAGGTCCCCATGCGACACCTCATCACGCTGGCCGACTTGAGTGCGGCCGAGATCGAGCGGATCTTCTCGATCACCGAGGATCTGAAGGCCAAATGGACGCGGGGCCTGCGCGAGGCGCTGCTTCCGGGCAGGGTGATGGCCCTGTTGTTCGAGAAACCGTCGCTGCGGACCCGCGTGAGCTTCGAGGCCGGCATGTCGCACCTCGGTGGAAGCACGCTGTTTCTCGGCGACGACGTGGGCTTCGGCAAGCGGGAGTCGATCGCGGATTTCGGGCGCGTGCTCAGCCAGTACGTGGACGTGATCGTGGTGCGGACCTACCGGCACGACACCGTCTGCGAGCTGGCCCGGCACTGCACGTGCAACGTGGTCAACGGGCTGACCGACTGGGCCCACCCGTGTCAGGCCATGGCCGACCTGTTCACGCTGCAGGAGCTGTTCGGACGGCTCGCGGGGCGCACGCTGGCCTGGGTCGGCGATGGCAACAACGTGGCGCGGAGCCTGGCCCAGGGCTGCGGCAAGCTGGGCATGCGCCTGGTGATGGCCACGCCCGAGCCGTACCGTTTCGACGAGGCCTTTTCGCTTCAACTCAAGAAGGACGTGCCCGAGCTGGACCTGTCCGTTACCCTCGATCCGGTCGAGGCCGTGCGCGACGCCGTGGCCGTGTATACCGACGTGTGGACCAGCATGGGCCAGGAGGGGGAGTCCGAGAAGCGGCGGGGGGACTTCGCCCCGTACCAGGTCAACGCCCGGTTGATGGGCCAGATGCAGAAGGGCGGGGTCTTCATGCACTGCCTTCCCGCGCACCGCGGCGAGGAGGTCACCGACGAGGTGATCGACGGGCCGCAGAGCGTGGTCGTGCAGCAGGCGGCCAACCGAATGCACGTGCAAAAAGGCGTCCTTGCCTGGATGCTCGGCTCGCAGAAGTGACCTCCCGACTTCCGTAGTCTCTAGAGACTACGGAAGGCTTGAGCCACGCGCCCGTCTCGCCAGACTTCCCAAGTCTTGCAGACTTCGGAAATCTTCTTGGCAGTGAGCGGCTACAGGCGGCACGCCTACGTCGCCGCACGGGTCTGGGTCGTCTCGTCGGTCTGCGCCAGATCGACCCACTGCTCCCTGGCGCAGTCGAAGCAGTGCGCAGGGCAATGCGAGCAATCGCCTGTGCCCGTCGGGTCGGGGCGTACCACGTGCAGACGGCGGACTTCGACCGTGGTCTCCGCGCCCGAGGCGTCGTACGACACGGTGTGGGAGATGGGCTCGTTCTCCACGGCGACGATCACGTACCACGTGGCCCCCGCGTTGGCCATGGCCTGTCGATTGAGCCCCCTGACCGTGGCCAGGGCGCGCTTGTAAGACAGGCCCTGCCGGCCCGTATCGCCCTGGGCCCGCCAGGCGCAATTAGGCACGTCGAACGGGGAATTCGGTTCCCAGCCTGGCGGCCACCAGATGGCCGTCACCTTGTAGCGGACCGGCGAGCAGAGGCGCGCCGAGCGCCACACCCTGCCGATGCTGCCCGGCTCGGTCACCACGGCCCAGCGCCCGGTATGGCCGCGCTGCGAGCCCTCGTTCAGCTCGATGGCCCTGCGGAGCGCGGGAAAGAGGCCGTCGAACTGCCCGGCCGTCTCCAGGACCTTCCCCGGCTCGGCGGGCACGTCGTCGGGCGAATCCGGCGCCCATCCTGGCGGGACTTCGATCAACGCCACCTGGTAGCTCGGCATGCGGGTCTCTCCGTGAACTGCGGGAACCTGAGCAATGCTAACACTGCCGTCCAGGCCAGGCAAGCTCCGAGCGGGTCGGGGGACCTTCCTCGAAGGGTATGCTCGCCAAGGACGAAGCGGTTATCCGAGAGAAGACACCCGACCTCCTGCCCGCGCCGTCTCCCCATCCGGCAACCTATACTCCTGATAGGGTTCGGGGAGACCGCCGGGCGGCTCGTCGTGGGCTGCCGCCTTGCCACAGAACCCTTCGCCTCACGGAGAACACCATGCTCGGCGACCGACCTGGACTGACCGACTGCACCTGCCGCTGGAAGGTCAGCGTCTCCGCCACTGCGATGCACACGGCCCGAAGCCTTGCCCTGGGCGAGACGCGACCGGGCGACCGCCTCGTCCGCGCCCTGGACGGACCGGCCAGTCGCCTGGCCGAAGAGATGCATCTGGCCGGAATCCCCGAGGAGCCGCTTTGGGAGGAGCTGGTTCCGTTGTCCGTCGGCATCGAGGGCAACCTCGCGCTCGCCGAGCGGGCGCTCACCCGAGTCCTCGGGAACAGCGCGCGTGTGGGCGCTTGGGCAGGGGCTCTGGCCAGTCGAATCGGCGAGTGCGAGATGGCCGCGCTGGGCGAGGTCCCCGATCTGGTCGATGCGCTGGCCGCGCGGGCCGAGCCGTACTTCGAGGAATGGAGCGTCCGGCAGCAGTCGCTGCTTTCGGAGATCGCGCGGATGACCGAGCCGGAGGTCGTTCCCCTGAGCGTCGAGGTGGTCCCCGTGTGGCCCGTCTCGGGGCGAGGCGGACGGGCGTTCCTCAAACCCAACCAAGTATTCCTGGAGATGCCCGGCGACGACGCACCGCCCGAGGCGTGTGGTCCCTTGCCGGTCACCGTGTTCCTGTCCTGGACCGTGGCCCAGTTGAACCAGGACGTGCCGATGTTCAGCGAGGCGGTTTCTTCCGAGCGTATCGACGTGATCGCCGCCACGGCGATGCTCATGCCTGCGCTCTGCGCCGCCGAGCCGCTGGAGCTGGTTCGTTGCGAGCCCCAGCTCGTGGAGCGGGCCCTGCGCACGTGCCGACCCACCTCCCAGCTTCCCGAGGGTGCCGCGGGGACCGTGCAGGACTGGTGGGAAACTTACGCGGCGGCGCGGCCGCCGTGGAACGTGGCCCTGGGTGCCCTGGACCGGATGCTGTTCGAAGCCCCAGAGACCGCCGAGGTCTGATTCGCCTTGCACGATCCCGGGAGGGAAAAGGGGCAGGGACTTTTTGCCCAAGCTGACCCCCTCTTCCCGCAATGACCCAAGGCGATTTGGCGAAGCCCGCGCCCAGCCCGCCCGCTACTTCTTCTCGTCGCCGCGCAGCAGGTCGCGAAGCGTGGCCTCCAGGTCGGCGATTCGCCGCTCGAGCTCGGCAACGCGTCGCTCGAGCTCCTCGACCCGCGCGCCGGCCGGGGCTTTCTCGGGGTTGGACCGCGCCGGACCATCGTCTTCGTCGGATTGCGGAGGGCCCGCGCCGGGGACGGGCAGCTCGCCCGGCAGGGCCGCCCCGGCGCCTCCTGGCGGCCGCGCAACCGGTGCGGAAGACTCGGGCGGCGGGGGCAACTGGGGGCTGCTCGGCGGCGGGGCCGACAGGACCGCTTCGATCCGCTGCTTGTTGCCGTCGCGGAGCACTTCAAACGTCACCCGGCCTCCGACCGGCACTTGCTGAAGGATCGCCGCCATATCCGACATGCGGGTCAATCGCATCTCGGCCAGTCCCACGATCAGGTCGTCGGGCTCAAGGCCCGCCTTGTCCGCGGGGCTCCCCGGTCGAACCTCGAGAATCCGCACCCCCTGGCCCCGGTCCTTGGTGTCGTCGGCCACAATGCCGAGGTACCCAGGCTGCCTCTTGGATGCGGCTGGCCCCGTGTCGGGCAGTAACGGGGCGGGCTGCCCTTGCTGTTGGCGAATCCGCCGCTCCAGGCGTTCCAGCGCCGACTGGGCAAGCGCGGGCTTCGCCGGCGTCACGCCTGCGGTGAACAAGCAGAGCGCCAGAGCGGTCCGTCCCCATGTCCGGGCCCGTGTGAGGTTCATGGATTTCTCCTTGCTTCGGCCGCCAGGCCGTCGAGCTCCCCCATCCGATTATAGCGGACCCGTGCGACGACGGGGTGACCTCGTCCGGCGAAATCCGCTATCTTGCGACGATGACTTCATCGAGGAGACCACCGGAGATTCGTGCGGCGCGGGCGGATGAGACCTTGGACGCCTTGACCGTTGCGTTTCGCGATCTTCCGCCGGACGAGCGTCTTCAGCAGGTTCATACGCTTCTGACGCATGGTCGCAGCGGTCGCGTGGCCCTGGGGGGCCTCCTGGCCGCGTATCGGGGCACGCGGATCGTGGGAGCCCAGTTCTCTCAGGTCATGCCTGGCAAGACGGCCATGGTCTGGCCCGCCAGGGCGCTCCCGGACGAGCCGCCCGCGGTGGCGAACCGCTTGATGGCCACGGCCTGCGACGCGCTCGCTTCGGTAGGGACCCGTGTGGCGACCGCGCTTCTGAAGTGGGCGGACGACGATGATGATCGACTGCTCCGGGCCGCCGGCTTTGCCCCGCTTGCGGAGTTGCTCTATCTGGCAGCCTTGACGGACGGGTTTCCTGACGCGCCGCCGCGATCTCCGCTGGAGTTCGAGCCGTACACGGCGGCGAGCCACGCACGGCTTGCGGCCATCGTCCAGGCGACGTATGACCGGACGCTGGACTGCCCTCAGATGAACGACGTGCGCGAGATCGATGATGTCCTCGAAGGCTACCGCGCGACCGGTCAGTTCGACCCGGGCCGCTGGTTGATCGTCCGCCATCAGAGGCAGGACGTCGGCTGTCTGCTTCTGACCGACCATCCCGATCATGGAAACTGGGAGCTTGTCTATATGGGTTTGATCCCTTCCGCTCGGGGAAGCGGTTGGGGGATCGAGATCGTGCGGTACGCGCAGTGGCTTACGCGCCAGGCCGGTCGCCTACGCATGGTGCTCGCCGTGGACGCGACCAACGAGCCGGCGGTACGGATGTACGCCGCAGCAGGGTTTCGAGTCTGGGACCGCCGCAAGGTGTACGTGCGGGTCTTCCCGGGCCAGTCGAAAAGGCATTGATGATGCAAGCGCGGTGCGAGAACGGAATCTGGCTTGGCCGCTGGGACTTGCGTCCCGTCTGCCAACGCAACCGGGGCCGCTGGCCGCTGGCAAGCGAACAGGTTTTCCACGGCCCAAGTTGCCCTTGGCGAAGGCGCGCGGTGCCGGGGGGCGCGGAGGGCGGGCGCCTTTTTCCGACGATTCCGGCAACCCCGTCGGATGGGGCTTGCGATTCTTCGTCATGGGGCCGCGCGCCGGTTTGACAGCGAAGCTAGCACGGCTACAATCACGTCTCGGGTGACACAAGCAGACGGACCAAGACGGCATCAAGCCGTCGAAGATGGCGGCTGCCTTTCCGCTACCGCGTTCGTGTTGCGGGGGAATACTATCGAGGCGCCACGAATGTGGAATGGCGGAGAGGCCGCGCGCCGGGGACGGCCAGGAAGTGACCAGGGACGATACGGAAGTCGTGTTGGCGGTGCGATCCGCGCTGGCCGACAAGGTTGGCAAGAGCCGCTACGATCTATGGTTCGGGTCGGGGACTCAGATCCACCTCGACGGCGCCTCGCTGACCGTGACCGTGCCCAGCCCGTTCTTCAAGGAATGGATCCGCGCCAACTTCCGACGTGAGATCGAGACGGCTTGCGAGGAAGTCACCGGCGCGCGGCCTTCCGTAGCGTTCCGCGTGGATTCGACTTCAGGCGACGGGTGCCGGCGCAGCGAACCGGCCAACGGGTCCCACGCGCTCTCCGGGGGCGATGGGCACCAGCGCAGCGCGCCCGGCTCGAACGGCGCGGACACGCGCCCCGCCAAGCCGGCCCGACGGCGCTTCGCCGACTTCGCGACGTTCGTCGTCGGCGACTCCAACCGCCTTGCGCGGACCTCGGCGGAGCTGGCGGCGAAGCGGCCGGGCGAGCTTTCCCCTCTATTGCTTCATGGGCCCACCGGCGTCGGGAAGACGCACCTGCTCGAGGCGATGTGGGTCCTCGGACGTCGAAGCGGCCAGCGACGATCGGCCGTGTTTCTCTCCGCGGAGCAGTTCACCACCTACTTCCTCGAGGCCCTCCGCGGCAGCGGCATGCCCAGCTTCCGCCGCAAGTACCGCGGCGTGGACCTGTTGATCGTTGACGATCTCCAGTTCTTCAGCGGCAAGCGCGCGACGCAGATTGAACTGCTCTACACGATCGACACCCTCATGCGCGAGGGACGGCAGCTCGCCTTTGCCGCGGATCGCCCTCCGAACGAGTTGAGGGACCTGGGCGGCGACCTGATCACCAGGCTGGAGAGCGGGATGGTCTGCCGAATCGACCCGCCGGAGTACGAGACCCGGGTCGGAATCGTCGCCCAGATGGCCGGGCGCGTCGGGCTGCGCCTGCCCGAGGAAGTCCAGCGATTCATCGCCGCCCAGTTCCGCAGCCACGCGCGGGCCCTCTCCGGCGCCGTGTGCCGGTTGCAGGCGGCGAGTCGAGCGTCGAGCCGGCCGATTACCCTGGAGCTGGCCCGGGAGACCCTGGCGGACATGATCCGCAGCACCGACCGCGTGGTCCGTCTGGCCGATATACAGAAGGCCGTGTGCGACGTCTTCCATGTCGAGCTGGCGAGTCTGGTCGGGGCCGGCAAGAGCCGCGGCGTGAGCTATCCCCGCATGCTGGCCATGTGGCTAGCGCGGAAACACACCCGTGCCGCCCTGAGCGAGATCGGACAGTTCTTCGGGCGCCGCAGCCACAGCACCGTCATCTCCGCGCAGAAACGCGTGGAACAGTGGCTCGCCGAGGGACAGACCATCGAGGTCGCCGATCGGGCATGGAGTCTCGGCGACACGATCAAGCGGATCGAACACGAGCTTCGCGCCGGGTGAGCCGGTCCCGGGGGGTCCGCCCCGCGCGCGGCTGGCGCCATCGCCCCGCTCCTTGCAGGCGGGGCCCCCAGGAGGTCTGTGCATCGCCGGCAGGGCTTCCGCGGACGCGCTCATCCCGTCGAAGGCCGAATCGGGTATAATGCCCTCTTCGGGTGGACAAGGGAAGCAAGGTTTTTGCTGGGGGCCGATCCATGAAGATATCCATCCGGCTCGCGCAGTTGCTTCAGCGTGACCTCTATCGGCGTGGCCTGATCGCGGAGATCGAAAAGGAGACGGGGATTGAGCGCCACACGGTGGCGGGAATGCTCAACAACACCGTGAAGTACGTCTCCATCGAGGCCCTGGCCAAAATCAGCGACTACCTGATCCGCTTCCACGGCGTCGATCCGCAGATCCTTCCGGGGGCCCTGCTCGGTCGCGACCCGGAGCGTTTCTGGGAGATGCTCGCTGAATGCGAGCGCCTCGACTTCTGCCTCGGCTACCGCATCTCCGAGGAGTGGCAGGGAACCGACCACGTGATGGCCACGGACTCTCACCTTCAGGGCGTCCTGCTCTCGAAGATCTCCAGCCTGGGCGCCGGGCGCGAGACAGGGCCGGGCGGCGGCGCGGGGCGCGAGGTCCCGTCCGGGCAGGCACCCTCGGGCGAGTCCCCCGGGTCGCCCCGCTACCAGCGCCTGCCGCGGTTCCATCTGGTACCGGCACCTCACCGCGACACCGACGCGCAGGACCCCGGGGACTACTGGAAAGAGATCGTGCGCCGCGCCTCCGAGCTTTACGAGGGGGGCACGAACGATCCCGTGGTCGCGCTGCCCGCCCAAGCCGCCGCGGACGACGCCATTCGCGGCGCGGCCCTGGTTGCACTGGGCAGCGTCAAGGTCAACCCGGTCGTCGAATTGATGCTTGCCCACGCGTTCAGTGCGGCGCCTTTCGACAGCCAGGACAACGGTGCCAAGGCCGGCCAGCGGCGCGGGCCAATCTTCTTCCGCTACCGCGACACGGACCCCAAGCCGCCCTCGTTCTGCGGGGGGCTGCACATCGCCGCCGACACGCCGGCTCCCGAGCCGGGCGTCTACTACCAGGCGGAGCGAAACCGCTGGAAGTGCGTTCCCTGGAACGAAGACGCCAGCGACGCGGCGTTCCTGTTCTACGCGTTCTACCCGCGGCTGGCGCGTCTCGAAGTGGCCTGCGGCGGATTCAGCAGCCGCGCCACCAACTGCCTGACCGAGGAGCTGGACCACATCGTGTCGGGCCTGGGGGAGCCGCAGTTCACTTCCAGGCAGATCGTGCTCGGGCTCTACGTGATCGAGTTCACGTTCGGCTCTCCGCCCCCGCCCAACCCGCGGCAGGATTCGGTGAAGTGCGAATCGCGCGTGATCCGCATCCCCGACGCCGTGATCAGGCGCCACCTCGGCCAGTGGCAGTAGGAGGAACGAGACTTTCGGAGTCTCGCATACTTCGGAAGCCTGGAACCTTGCGTCTTATCCGATCGTCGTCACGCCCGGCGTCGCCATTGGGTACTTGCCGTCCTCGCCGGGCATGACCGGCGGAGTGCCCTCGAAGCTGTACTCGCTGGGCACCAGGGCCTCCTGCGAGTTGATCGCCTTCTCCCAGGTGATCGTCTGCCCCGTGTACGTCACCATGCGCCCCAGGATGGCGAGCATCGTGCTCGTGGCCATGTAATGGCCGTTGTTGATCGTTTTGTTCCCGCGGATGGCCGAGAACAGGGCCTTGTGCTCCTCGTCGTACATGTTGGCGTTGGGACCGTCGTACTTCCATGCGCTCGCGCCCTCGATGCGGTACCGCGGCAGCACGATGCAGCTCCCCTTGGTGCCGAAGATGTGATCGGAAACGTCGCGCCAAGCCCCCTTCTGCTGGCGGCAGTAGGCGAATATCCGCGCACCGCTTTCGTACTCGTACACGACGGCATGATGGTCGAAGATGTTGCCGAAATGCGGCGTGCGATCGCGCGCCTGGCGCCCGCCGAGGCCCCAGGCGCGGACCGGCGGCTCGTCGCCCATCGCCCAGGAGCCCTTGTCCAGGCTGTGCACGTGCTGCTCCACGTTGTGATCGCCCGACAGCCAGTGGAAGTTGTACCAGTTGCGCATCTGGTAGGCCATTTCGCTCTGGTCCTCCTGCCGGTCGCGGAACCACAAGGCCCCGGTCAGATAGGTCTCCTGGACGGCCACGATGTCGCCGATCGCACCGTCGAGGACCCGCTTCATCGTCTCGGTCACCGCCGGGTGATACCGCCAGCAGAGCCCGGAGACGATGTTCAGGCCCTTCTCCTTGGCCGCTTCGCACGAGGCCACTACGGAGCGGTAGCCCGGGGCGTCCACGGCCACCGGCTTCTCGCAAAACACGTGCTTGCCCGCGTCCACGCATGCCTTGAGGTGCCGCGGCCGGAAGTGAGGCGTTGCGCAGAGGAGCACCACGTCCACCCCGCTGTCGATGAGCTGCCGGTAGGCGTCGAATCCCACGAACAGGTGATCGTCGCCGATGGCGACCTGGGCTGGCTTCTGCTTGATCAGGTTCGTGCGGCAATTCTGGACACGATCCTCGAACGCGTCCGCCAGGGCGACGATCTTGGCGTTGGGGTCGGCGTTCATGGCGTTGACGGCCGCCCCCGTGCCCCGGCCGCCGCAACCGATCAGCCCGACTCTGAGCACGTCGCTGCCCGCCGCGTGCGCGCCGCGGGGGACGGCCAGGCTGCTGAGGATCGCGGCCCCGGCGGCGGCCGAGGAGGTCTTCAGGAACGCGCGCCGGGAGGCGCTCGGAGCGGCGTGATTCTTCTCAGTCTGGCGCATGGCAAGACTCCTTGGCGACAAGCGCGGTTGGTGCGGGAGGGTCGTGGGCGGAAGTGCGGTCCATCATATTCCCGGGCGCGGCGGGCCGCAACGGGCGGGGAAGGGGCCATCGGCGGAAGGCGCCGCACGCCTCGAACTACCGCTCCTCCTCCACCGAATCCCGCAGCCGGCGAAGCTCCGCGGCAAGCCTCTTGACTTCTGGTTGGTGGCCTTCGACCGCGGCGAGGTTCTTCGTCTCTTGTGGGTCGCTTTCCAGATCGTACAGCTCGCGGAAAGCGACCTTGCCGCGGCCGGGCTCGCAGGTCTGGATGTACTTCCACCTGGCCGTGCGCACCGCAGCCAGCGGCCGGCTGCCCAGCGACGGCGTCGGCGCCTCGTAGTAGACACTCTCGCGCCACGCCACCTCCTCGCCGGCCACCAGCGGCGCCAGGCTTCGGCCATGCCAGTGGTCGGGCACCGGCCTGCCGGCAAGATCGACGATCGTCGCCGCCAGGTCGATGTTCAGAACCAGATGGCGATCGACGCGGGGCGCAACGCCGGGGCCCGCCACGATCATCGGGATGCGCATCGACTCCTCGTACGGCAGCACCTTGCTCGTCAGCCCGTGCTCGCCGAGAAACCACCCGTTGTCGCCGGCCATTAAGACCCACGTGGTCTTCTCCAAGCCCCTGCGGTGGATCGCGTCGAGCACACGTCCGATGGACGCATCGACCTCGGTCACGGCGGCCGCGTAGCGCAGCATGTGTCGGCGGATCGCCTCGGGCCGATCGTAACCGTACTTGAGGGCCTGCTGGCGATTCCTCGCCGTCCCGAGGTAGGGCGGCTTGTCGGCCAAATCGTCGTCCCACGTGGCCGGCACGGGCATCGAGGCGGCGTCGTAGAGGTTGAGCGTCTCTCCGCGCACGTTCCAGTCGAACTGATGGTTCATATGCGGAAGCTGGGTGCACATCCACAGCACGAACGGAGCCCCATCGGCGGCCGCCGCTTCGATGAAGTCGATCGACCGCCGGGCCACGTAGTCGTCGATCATCCCGGCCACGATCTTCTTCTCGCCCTTCTCGATCACGGTGCGGCCATAGAAGGGGCCGTTGGAGTGAAACTGGCTGACGAACCGAAAGCCGCAGTCGCGAGGCGCGGTCTTCAGGTGCCACTTGCCGACGAAGCCGGTGCGGTAGCCGGCCTCATCGAGGTAATGCGCGAACGTCTTCTCTCCTTCGGCCAGCGGCCGGCCCAGAGTGGTTACCCCATTGGCACTGCCGTAGCGTCCCGTGAGGCACGCCGCGCGGCTCGGACTGCATATCGACAGCGTGACGAACGCCCGCGCGAAGCGCACGCCGCGCGCGGCCAGGCGGTCGAGGTTCGGGGTCTTCACCCACGGGTCCTCGATGCAGCCCAGGGCGTCGTGGCGCTGATCGTCGGTGTAGATGAAGACGATGTTCGGCCGTCCCTCAGGTCCCGCCTGACCCGCGGGGGCGGCCGCGGCGACCAGGACCAGGACGACGGCCGAGCAGCAAGGCGAAAGCAAACGGCCAGCGGCGTGCATGACGATCTCTCGGCGTTCTGATTGGGGCGACCGACGGCAGGGGACGGATTCCCGCCGGTTCTCCGCATCCTCCTCTCGACCAACGGCAAGTTCAAGGCAGTGCCCCAAAGCACGGCACAGCCGAGCGACGGCGGGTCGTCCACCCCAAGGCCCAGCCCGCCCTGCGTGCCGCCGTACGCCCGAGTTTCGTGGCACCCTCCTCCGCCATCCCGCCGTTCGGCCTTGGCACGGCGCGGCCGCGTGATACACTTGGACGTACCGGACTGGCGCTCCTCGTCACCGGTCAACAGAGGGGGCACGGAAGAACAGGCTTCGCGGCCCTTGCGGCTGGCGTCTTCAGTCGATCGGCGCTCTCGCTGGTCGCCGATGGCGAGGGAGGCGGTTCTGCCACTTTGCGCCCGTAGCTCAATTGGACAGAGCATCGGTCTTCGGAACCGAGGGTTGCAGGTTCGAATCCTGCCGGGCGTGCTCCGTAAACTCTTCCAGAAAATCTGCTTACGGCGATTTCGCGAGTTGCCGATCTTGTCGCACTGCGGGCAATTCTGTACCGCATTCTGTATCATCAGTCGGCGAGTCTTGGCTGGCGTTGTCGTAATGCTTTGGTGTGAAACAAGTTGCGACTCAACACGATGCAATGACCTTTGGTTTGGGCCCGAGGGTCAAGGCAGCCCTGGCGGTGGGTCACGCAAGCCTCCGTGGCTCGCACTTTCTTTTCCATGTTCTTTTTGGCCCACGAACCGGTAATGATGATCTCCGCCTAACTGAATAGTATACGCATGTTTACTTTCCCGATAGGCTCGGCCACGACAACTCTGGGAAGGCACGGTGTCCACACTTCGCGCGGAACGAGCCGATAAGCCAGCCGTGATGGGATATGTCCCCCGGCCTGCGAGCGGCTTCACGCCGACGCGGATTGTATTGACCAAGGGGAGCAACACGACGGCGGATCGGCGACGGCTGGTGGAAGGCATCTGCGCGGCCTATCCGCAGGCGGAGGTGATCGAGGACTTCGGCACGCCGCACAACCGCGTGAATCTGAGGCGATCCGATCCGCTCGCGCTGCACGAGGAGGGCAAACGAACTCTGGTGCTGGCCGAGCACAATAGCGCGGTCCGCCATAGCACCGAGGAAGGCAACGCTTGCCCGAATTACTGGCACTTCTCGCCGTATGGTTTCTGCCCCTATGGCTGTGCGTACTGCTACCTGGCCGGCACGCAGGGCGTTCGTTTCTCGCCCACCGTGAAGGTATTCTTGAACCTGCCGGAGATTCTCGCGGAAGTCGATCGTTCGGCACGGCGGATTGGCGAGCTGACGGCTTTCTACTTGGGCAAACTTCAAGACGGCCTGGCCCTCGATCCGTTGACCGGCTACTCGCGGCAGATCATTCCGTTCTTTGCTGATCATCCAACCGCCCGGATGACGCTGCTGACCAAGAGTGCGGACGTGGGCAATCTCTTGGACTTGGATCATCGAGGGCACGCGATTCTCTCGTGGACGCTCAACGCACCGGCGATCATCGAGGCATTCGAAGAAGATACACGATCACTTGAAGACCGTTTGTCTGCCGTGGAAGCCGCGGCAGGAGCGGGCTATCCCGTTCGAGCGGTCGTGATGCCGATTATCCCGATCGCCGGTTGGGAGGTGATCTATCGCGAGTTCCTTACCGATGTGCTTTCCCGCGTGCGACTTCAGCGGATCACGCTCGGCTCGATCTGCTCCTATCCGCAGGCGATGCGTCTTACCGAGCAGAAACTCGGCCGGCAGAACCCGATCTCTGCACAGCTTGAGCGTCGGCAAGGCCGCATGTCTGATGGTCGTGCTCGGTTCCCCCGCGGACCCCGAGAATCGGTCTACCGACATCTTCTCGATGTGATACGAGAGACTGATGCGGAAGTCCAAGTCGGGCTATGCCTGGAAGAACATTCGATGTTCGACTCACTCGCCCTGAGCGACAGCATCGGCCGATGCCATTGTGTTCTGTAGGGTCTGTCTCTTCGGAGCGGTTCGCGATGCCCGAGGTCGAACAACACGAGAAACTGCCGCGCCTGCTCGACTTGGACAGCACGGAAGACGGCAGTATGCATCGCAATCCATCCCCGCACCAGGGGGGTGTGGTCGAACAACCGACAGAAACCGCGACCGCCACCCTCCCCGTGCGCCCCCTCCGCGCCCTGTTGCGGGGAAGACCTCTGGCGGACTCCGCCCAAGTCACGAAGCATCAACCACATGCGCAAAACGCTTGCGGCTCCATTAACTCGCTCGGAGGTTGATCCGTCAAACGCCGCCGGGTAAGGTCGATCCAGGTAGCGGTCCTTACTCCGCTCCGCAACCTCACCAACCCCGCGGGGCTTGCCCACAGGAGATCGCACGTGCGTCTGTCCTTTCTCGCGGCGCTGTTGGCGCCGCTTGTGTTGTGTTTCGGCCCGACGTCTTTCTCCGAGGAGAAGCCGCCCACGGCGGCGAAGCCCGCCGCGCCGGACAAGCCCCGGGCGAAGCCCGAGAAGCCCAGCGTGTTCGACCTGCCGCGATTGCAGATGGGACGTGCGCTGACCGGCCGGGCGACGTCGGCCCTGTTCGCCAAGGGGGAGTACGCCACGGCCGAGAAGGTGTTGCGCCAAGCCGTCGAGCGCCTGCCGCACGATTTCAACGCCCAATACAACCTCGCCTGCGCCCTGGCCCGGCAGGGCAAGAAGGACGAGGCGCTTGAGGCCCTCGCGAAGGCCGTGGAGCTGGGCTTCCGCGATCCCGACCACATCCGCCAGGACGAGGACCTTGCTTCCCTGCGCGGCGAGGGGCGGTTCAATAAGGCCATCGAAGCGGCCGGCGAGCCACTCACCGAGCAGCCCACGCCGTGGCGCTACCAGGTCAAGCCGGCCCCGGTGGTCGGCGGCGTGGCCATGGTCGGCGAGGAGAACACGGCCTGGAACCCGCGGCTTGGCGTATTCCAGGTGTTTTTCCGCTTCGAGGAGAAGCCGAGCGACGGCGCGGCCGTGTGCAAGGGCTACGGCAAGACCGGGGACCTGTTGCGCCAGTGGTACGAGGAGGGCTCGGCCGCCGGCAACCACGGCGACCTGTACGACAACCACGACACCGACCACTCGAACATGAACTTCAAGGCCTTCCCGCAACTCGCGCGGATCGAGTTCTCCGAGGAGGCGAAGAAGCGGCGGCTGAACCACGGGCTGCAGACGTCTTTCCTGTACAACGGGGTGACGATCGGCAATTCCTCCACGGCCCTCACGCGCGGGCCGTTCTGGCGGAGCCAGGGCCGCCACGCGCTGACGCAGCCCCGCGCGGCCGCGCTCTTGTACGTCCAGTACGTCGGCCGCCATCTGTACATCTACCCCGAACACCGCGACTACGATCCGGGGCCCAGCGGCGAAAACAAGAAGGGGCGCGGCGACGTGCTGCCGGCCAACACGCCCTACATGATCCTCTCGCAGGGCTCCTCCGGCTCGGACCGCGTGTTCCTCGACGCCGTGGCCGCCACGCTGGCCGCCTTCCGGCCCGAGGTGAAACAGCAGCTGGCCAAGAGCGGCCTGCTCATGCCGGCCGTGCAGATGATCTTCCGCTCCAGCAACAAGCAGGTCGAGAAACCAGCGGATTACCTGACCGGAAAGGCCCACCCGCCGGTCTTCGACGGCAAGAACCTCGACCCGGCCAGGATGGTCACCCTGGCGCACGAGATGACGGCCGACGCGCTGCCGCCGATGGTCCAGCTCAAGGTGGTCGAGGAGGACGAGGGCGTCGTGGGCCGCGACTACTTCGACACCGCTCCGCGCGAGCGATTCCTCGACACCCCGTGCGCGATCGCCCGGGTGGTGAAGTCGAGCAAGTATGCCCGCCGCATGGTCGTCAGCGCCGAAGCCAGCAAGGACGTCAAGGGCAAGCCGCTCTCGTACCACTGGGTCGTGCTGCAAGGCGACGCCGCACGGATCGAGATCAACAAGAAGAACGAGTCGGGCGCGATCGTCGAGCTGATCGTCCCCTACCACGAGCGGCGCCCCATCGCGCCGGGGTCAGACATGGAGTCGAGCCGCGTGGACATCGGGGCCTTCGTCCACAACGGCACCTACTACTCGGCCCCGGCCTTCGTGTCGTTGTACTACCTGGACAACGAGAAGCGCGTGTACGACGAGCAGCGGCGGATCCGGTCGATCGACTACACCGATCCTGAGATGAAGGACAACTACGTCGATCCGGTCCTCGATCTGAAGAAGGACTGGCGCGACGAGTACCGCTACTCCGACGACGGGAAGCTGCTCGGCTGGACCCGCATCCGGGGCGAGGCGCGCGAGGAGTTCACGGCCGAGGGGCGTCTGATCCTGGAGAAGGACGACCAGGGCAATCCCACGAAGACCGCCGAGGTCCGCTACGCGGCCAAACCGCGGCCGGGCAAGGCGCCTCTCTTGGAGCAGCAGGTGGTGGAACAGGAGCCAGCGGCCGAGCCACGGCAGTCGAAGACGCGATCGTGAGGAGCGGCGGGCCAGGCATCGTGCCGTGGTTCGTGAAAGCACGCCCGCGACTCGCGAGGGCATGCCATGCTACCGTGCCACCGGCTCCGCGAAAGCGGCCGGACTGATGGGATTGTCGGCACGTTCCGCTGCCACAGGCAGACTCTGCAAAGCCTGGAACACCGCGGGACTGGCCCCCTTCTCGGTCAACTGGATCAGGTCGTCGGCCGTGAGCTCCTCGGTGAGCTTGCGCCGGCCGATGAATCGGGCGATCACCTCATCGGCCACCTGGGCCTCGATCAGCCGGTACACGTCGTCGAGGTCCAACGCGGGGCGATTCAGCGTAACGGGGGGAGCGCAGCCTGGGACGAAGTAGGACGGGCCCGCAGGCGAATACGGACTTGAGGGCAACACAGGGCAGGGGGAGGCCGATGGCGTTGGCGTAGAGGCTGAGTAGGCCGGCGGCGCAGGGACCGGTGGAGGGAACGTGGTGGGGTACGCCCCAACGCTCGGCGGGGCGCTCGCCCCGGGCTCAATAGGATCGGCAGGGTCCGGTTCCGCCCCGATCAGGCCATGCCCCAGGCACGCCATTGCGACCGCCGCGACCGCCGCTGCGACCCACCGACGACCAACTGCTCTACGATCGAATCTTGCCATGCTATCACCCTCCTTGAGAAATCCGTTGCCCGCCTCCGTCCACCCCAGGGCGCGATTGTAGCCACTTGGGGGCAAAACGGTCGAGACCGGTTCTCGTCCGTGAACGGGTCGCCGACTGGATTGGGGGGCCACCGGGGTGCTAGCGTGCGCCAGGTCGTCCGCCCCTACGCGCATCTGACGGCCGCTTCTCCTTCTTCGCCCCCCAATTCGCTCGTTGGGGAGACTCACTTGATCAGGCGGGCCTCGATGCTGGCGATCTGGCGGTTGGCGAACTCGTCGGTCAGGAGCCATTCCTGATACAGTTGCTCGATCTGCCTCATGTAGCCCGCGACCGAGCGCTGGCTCAGGTCGCGTTTGACGTCCTTCGGTCGGTCCTCGTCGCGGATCGGTGGCCGAATTCGATCCGCGGGCGGCTTATAGCCGGGATTATAGACCAACACGGGAAGGTCTTCGGCGGGAAGCAGATGGCGCCAGAGGAAGGCTTGCATCCGGTCCTCGGCCGGCACCGCTTCGCGGACGATCTCCGCCTCGCCAACCTTCGCCGTGCCGACGACTGTGAGGTTGACCGGCCCGTCCATCTCGACAAGGCTGGTCTTCACTGCCATCCTGGTCGACTCCTTGCCGGCCGCAAGCGTGGCGCCGCCCGACTCGAGCCCCTCCGGCAGGTCCTTGAAGCCGAGCTTGATTGGCCCGTCGAATCCGTCCTTGCGAATGGCGTAGACCGTCACCGCGGCGGACGACTTGCTGCGCATGATGATCCGGGAAGGCACCACGCGCAACTCGAAATCGGGCCGCGGCCGGCTGATTCGCAGCCGGTAGGCATACTCCTTTCCCGCGTGTCGTCTCGTGTCGCTGAGGTGGACGAAGTACTTCCCGTCGGCGGGCAGGTTGACCATCAGGTAGGAATCGGCGTGGTCAGTGTTCAATCCCGACGCCGCGTCGTAGTGGTCGTCGTTCAGCGCGATGATCTTGCCGTCGGCGCTGGTGACTTTGACGAAGGAATCGAAAGGCGAGCCGAGCCGGCGGGCGTGTACCTCCGCGACGATCGTCTCACCCGCCTTCCCTTCCACCTCGAAGACGTCCCAGTCGCCCACGTGATCCGACCGCCCGTTGACGATGACCGGGAGAGTCACCTTCTGGGCCTCTGGCGGCCCGTCGTTGGATTCCCGGTCCAGGCACTCGGGCAAGGTGTCCAGGGCAAACGGCACGTAGTTGGAAGAGAGCTGCCCGTTGGTGGCGGCAATCAGGTACCGCCCCGGATTGGCGTCCTTGGGGGGCGCTATCGTGGTCTTCTCCAGGTTCCAGCCATTCATCTCGATATGGACCGGCTCGCCCACGCGGCCGCCCAACGGGAAGATGCTGGTCACAAACGGCACCTCGCCGATGGTGATGCGATAGGTGAAGCTCTCGCGGCCGCGGAACAGCGCCTCGTTGATGGTGAGCACGTACTCGCCGTCTTCGGGGACCTCGTAGTAGATCACCGGGTCGGGGTCGAAACGGAAGTCGTCGTTGTAGGCCACCTCCTTGCCGCCGGCGTCGTAGAGCTTCAGCACGGCCTGGAACCAGCCGGGAACGCCGTCGGGGACATACGGGACGAGCTGCCGGGCTTTGGCGGTGATGACCAGGCGCTGCCCCTTGCGGGCCGGGAAGCGGTACCGGTTCACTTCGCCGGCGGCGATCTGGCCGTTCATCGTGCAGGGCACGGTAATCCGCACTTCCTCTTCTTCCGCCGGCCTCTTGCGCTGGGCCAGGTGCTCCTTGCCGAGCACGGGAAGCTGACAGGTCTTCATCGGCTTGCGCGCGACTTCAGGAACCTGGCCGACGTAGAAGGGCAGCGCGTTGGAAACGCCCCGCTTGGTGATCACCCGGATCTCCCGCCGGCCCGGCTTCGCATCGGGCGCCACCGTGACCTCGGCAAAGACGAGCTCGGTCTGGGAACGAACGGCCGGGTTGCGCTGGTCTTCCGCGAAGATTCTCTCGATCCGCTCGATCAGCTTCTGCCTGGCCGCTTCCTTGGGGGACGGCGCGGCGTCCTTCGCAGCCGGCTTGCCTTGCTGGGGATCCTTGGGCTTGGGCAGGTTGGCGTTGCAGTTGCTGCAGACGGTGGCGCCAAGCGGGTTAAGTGCACTACAGGCGGGGCAAACCACGCCTCGGACCTCAGGCGGCTTCACGGCCGCGGGAAACTCGTAGAAGGCCATCTTGGCGGCCATCGCATCGCCGACCGTCGCCCCCTTCTTCTTCAGCTCCCGCAGTTGCTGGCGGAGCAGGCTGAGCTGCTGGTTGCCATAGTTCCCGTAGTAGTCGACCAGCCGGGCGGAGACGCCTTCCCCAGTCACGACCACATCCGTGGCATAGGCGAGCCCTTGTCCACCCAGTCGGATCGAAACGATGCTGCCTTGCTGGCCACCCGCCGGGTAGACGTAACCGATGTACTGGTTCTGCGCCCGGGCCGGGGAAGCGGTGGCCAACAGTACGGCCAGCCCAGAAACGGCGAGCTTGAACAACCTACTCATATGTCTGTCTCTCCCAACTTTGCCATCCGCATCGGCGAAAGCACACGTCAAGTTCTACCTGCGTCCGAGGCGCGGGGCGACACGGCTCGGCGACCGCCCCCGCGCGGGCGGTCGCCGAATGGCGCCGACCGTTACAGGATCTCCTCCAGCATGCCGGCCGACTTCATGTTCTCGTTCTCGGCGTCGAGCACGCGCGCATCGAATCCCAAGGGATGGGGCAGCTTAGCGCTGGCGTCGATGCCGGCCAACAGGTAGAAGGTGCCCAGCAGGTCGGCCGGATAGACGGGCCTTGTCTTGACGTGCTCCCCCTTCTCGTCGGACTCGCCCAACACGCGCCCGCCCTTGAATCCGCCGCCGGCCACCAGCACGGTGAAGACGTGCCCCCAGTGGTGGCGTCCTCCGTTCCAGGGCGGCTCCCAGGCGACCTTGGCCGTTCGGCCGAACTCGCCGGTGCACCACACGAGGGTGCTGTCTAGCAGACCGCGCTCGCTCAGATCGGCAAGCAGCGTTGCCAGGCCCTGGTCGAGCATCGGGCACTGTCGCTTCATGGTCGCGAAGTGATTTGCATGCGTGTCCCAGCCACCGGGGAAGCTGATGGTGACGTAGGGCACCCCTGCCTCGACCATCCGCCGCGCGGCCAGGCACTCCTGCCCGAACGTGTGCCGGCCGTAGCGATCCCGAAGCGCCGTGGGCTCGTTGGCCAGATTGAAGACTTCCTTGCCGCTACCGAGGATCAAGCCGTAGGCCTTCTGCTTGGCCGTCTCGGCCTCGGCCAACTCCGGCACGCCCGAAAGGCCGTAACCCATGAGGTTGACCTTGTCGAGCAGCTCGCGGCGGGCCCTCTGGCGCTCGTCGTTGATGCCCCGGTTGACGATCCCCTGCACCTCGAATCGCTCCGCATTGGGATCGCCGCCGGTGGCGAACGGCTTGTACGCGGGGCCCAGGAAGCCCTCCTCGGAGAACCGCCCGGCCGCCCTGAGCATCACGATGTAGGGCGGAAGCAACCCCTGGTACTGGTCCTTCTTGAAGTAGGTGAAGATCGCGCCCACGCTGGGGTAGGCCAGGCGTCCGCCGGGCTTGTGACCGGCCCTTTCAAGGGCAGCCGCGCTTCTCGTTCTCCGTCCGCCGAGCAGAAAACCAAG
>CAYSUS010000057.1:0-45006 GCA_964434165.1 uncultured Pirellulales bacterium | reverse complement strand
GATGAAACCCCACAACCCTCCATAGGTTCCGCTAACTCTGAATCAGAACACTAGGATGGCGGCGGCGGTAAGGCTCCTGCCGGCCGATCGGATTCAGCGCGAACCGCCCGCCGGCTCAAGCCACAGCGACCGCCAATAGGCCCGGTCCGTGGCGTACGGCTCGACGGCCGCGTCCGGCGCCAGGTCGTCGGGCAGCACGCCGTACTGCCGCATCAGGCGCACGTAGTACGGGCTGGGGCGGAAGCCCTGCATGTCGAACCGCTTGATCCGCGCGAGCTCCTCGCTCGCCTCGCGGATCGCCGCCAACAGGGCCCGGTAGTCCGGGTCGCCGGCGGACGCGAAGACCTCGCCGCCGCACAATCCCAGGCCGCCGGCCTTGCGGGCCAGCGGCGCGCGGAGGATCTGCGACTTCTCGGGCCGGCTGAGATTCGACAGGGCCTGGGGCGGCCGGTCCTCGCCGTAGCCGTAGTACGCCAGGCGGATGACCAGCGTCGGCCGCGCGAGGCTGTCGATCAAAGCCTGGGCCGGCCCCGCCGGGCCGAAGCGGTAGTGCCTCGCTCCCTTCGGCATGCCGGGGTAGGGTTTGGGCGTCTCCCCGTGGCAAGCCCCGCAGCGACGCTCGATCACCTCGTCGGGAAACCGCACCAGGGCCACGCCCGTTCCCAGCCCGGCGTACGTGCCCGGGTACGTGGCCCCGCTGTCGATCCAAAGCCGAATCACCGTGCGATCCCGCGCGGTAGCGCGCACGCCGTAGTGCGTTTCTTCCAGGAAGTCAAGAAGCGGGCTGGCCGCGCTGCCGGCCGTGCGCGGGGGCGTGTTGCCCACGTAGTTGCGCCCGTCGCGCACCAGGCCCCGCGCGACGAGAGTCCAGTAGCTCTGGCTGTACATGGGCGTGCGGTCGCCGCAGAGATCAATCCCGCCGTCGCGCCGGTCCGCGCCGTGGCACGCGACGCAGAGCCGGTCGAGGATCGGCTGCACGTCGCGGGGGTAGTCCAGCACGTCCGGAACACCCCCGATCGGCTCGATCGGGCGCGGCCCGCGCACGGCGGCCCACGGGGGCGGGCCGCTGGCGGCCGCCGTCGTCCGCGCCTCGTGGCAGCCCACGCAGCCGATCCGCTCGCCCGGCATCACGCTCACGAAGCTGTGCATCTGCTTGACGGCGCGGTCCCGCTCGTCCAGGGCGGCGAAGAACAGCGCCCGGCCGGCCGGGACCTCGAAATGGGCGGAACCGTCTTCCTCCACGGGCACGGTGCCCAGCACGCGGTGGAGCGTGAACGACCCGCCGATGGTCAACGGCTCCTGGCCGCCGGAGAACTGCACGGGCTTGGGGAGCTGCTCCAGCACGAGGAGTCGCTTGACCTCGCCCGGCGCAAGGCCGGCCATGTTGCGGCCGCGATACACATTCTGGAGATAGAAGACTCCTCCGGCCAGCTCCGGATCGGTCCGCGGGGGGACGACCGGCTCTCGCGGGCGCGGCGTGAGCGGGCGCGGCTCGTGGCACTCCATCGGCCTTTCGCCAGGCGCGAGCTTGTACAACCGGGTGGCCTCGCCGCCGTCGTCGAGAAGCCAGATGCCCCGGCCGTCCGCGACCAGGAAGTGCTCCGCATCGAGCGGATAGGGGTCGCGGTACATGCGATTGCCACCGATCGTCCGGGCCGAGGCCATCCGGTCCGGCCCGCTGGCCGGATCGACGATCGTCACGTAGCCCAAGTGCTCAGGACGGCCGTGGCTCGGCGAGAACGAAGAGACCAGGCGGCCGGAGCCGGACAGGGGCTTGGCGTCGAGCATGGCCACGTCGAAGAACC
This sequence comes from uncultured Pirellulales bacterium, assembly GCA_964434165.1. Lineage (GTDB taxonomy): Bacteria > Planctomycetota > Planctomycetia > Pirellulales > Thermoguttaceae > CAYSUS01. Next base: position 43,201 of record CAYSUS010000057.1, on the reverse strand, counting down.
GGGGCGGGGGCGGCTCATCGCGGGTGTACCGGTTGCCGAACAGCGCGGCCACGCCCGTCCCATCCGGGTTCATCGCCCACAGGTGGTGGAACGACATCTGGTTGCGGTCCACGTACTCCCAACGCGTGAAGGCCACGCGCCCGTCGGGCAGCACCCAGGGGGTGTTCTCCGTGAACGGCCCGGCCGAGAGCGGACGGATGTCGTTGCCCTCCGCGTCGCAGCCATAGAGCGCGGCCACGGGACTCGGATTGCAGCCCACGTAGCGGCGGCAGCGGCTGGAGCAAAAGACGATCCGGCCGCTGGGCAGGTAGGCGGGCTCAATGTCGTCGTAAGGGCCGTCCGTCAGTTGCACCAGGCCGGTCCCGTCCGCGCCGATCTCGTAAAGGTGGTAATGGGCCTGGCCGCCGGGCCGGTAGGAGAAGAGGATCTTGCGCCCCTCGTAATGGACCTGCGGATCGCGGACGCCCCCCTGCGGGTCGTCGAGCAGCGTGTTCGCCTCGCCCGTGACGAGGTCGAGCCGGACAAGGCGGCCCCCCTCGCGATAGAGCGGCAGAGGCGGCTCGCAGGCCTTCTCCTCCGGGGCGTACCATTGGCGCACGGAGGAGACGTAATGGCCGAAGTTCTCGTAGTAGTGGTAATTGACCGGGGGACGTGCCGCGAAGACGATCTGGCGGATTCCGCCGGGCAGCTCGCCCGACGCCCGGGCCGGCTGCTGCCCGGCGAGCGCAACGAGCATCGCCGGCACGATCGCCGCCGGGGCGATCCAACGCACGACGGCTTGTCCCGTTTCGCCACGCACGACGAGTTCCTCCAAACCTCAGTCGAGGACGGGGGTGCTTCCGTTCCCCGCGCCGAGCGACGGGACCTCCCTCCGCTCCTTCACGCCGTCTCACTCTATCCCCTCAGGTTGTGGATGTCGAGCGTGAGCCCGTGCATCGATCCCTGGAAGAGCGCGGCGGCGTGGAGGCTCCCGGCATGTTCTTGCCCCCCGCCTCCGCGGAGGGTATAAGGAGGGCGCCGGCCCTGGGGGCCGGACGCGCTCGCCACGCCTTTGAGGAGCCGGCCATGATTCGATCTGTGCTCTGTCTGGCGGTCGCCGCCGCTCTGTTCCCTGCGGCCGGGCTGGCCGCCGACGCCGAGGATTCCGCGCGGTCCGCCGAGGGCCATCCCTTCTTCGTCTTCTGCCACGACACGCACGACGCCAACAAGCGGAGCCTGGCCGAGCAGGCGGCGATGGTCAAGTCGATCGGGTTCGACGGCCTGGGGCACCGGTGGCTCAAGGACGTGCCCGAGCGCCTGAAAACGCTCGACGCGCACGGGCTGCGGCTATTCATGGTGTGCCTGCGCGCGAACATCGATCCGGCGAAGCCCAAGTTCGATCCCCGCCTCGCACAGGTTGTGAAGCAGCTCGAGGGCCGCGACGTCGCCCTGGCCGTGCTTGTCCAGGGCGGGAAGCCGTCCGACGCGAGCCTCGACGACCGAGCCGTGGCCGTGGTGCGCGAGATTGCCGACCTGGCCGCAGCGTCGGGCCTTCGCGTCGCGCTCTATCCCCATACCAACGACTGGCTGGAGAAGACCTCCGACGGCGTGCGCGTTTGCCGCAAGGCCGATCGCAAGAACGTCGGCGTGATGTTCAACCTCTGCCACTGGCTGAAGGCCGACGACACGACGCGCCTCGACGCGACGCTCAACGAGGCCATGCCGCATTTGAGTCTCGTGCTGATCCACGGCGCCGATCCCCCGCCGGGCAACTGGGACCGCCTGATCCAGCCCCTGGGCCAGGGCGCCTTCGACGTGGCGGGGCTGATCCGGAAGCTCGACGCGCTGGGCTATCAGGGACCCGTCGGTCTGATGGCTTACGGAATCGGCGGCGACGCCGCGGAGCACTTGCGCCAGTCCATGGATGCATGGAAGAGGATGAAGACCGAGTAGCAGGCCACACTCCGTGTGCCGTCCGCCGGGAAACCCAAGCACTCGCGATCGCCGGCCAGTCCAAGTTCCAGAGGTGCGCCAGAAGGAACTACGCAGCAGAGCCTGAAGAGGAAGCGGACGGAACTCGTAGCAGGCCATTCGGCATAGCTGATACGATCATACCAGGCAAGGAGCAAGACCATGTCGGCCCAAGACAACACGCGGCGCGAGTTCCTCAAGGCCACCTCGGCGGCCGTGGCCGGGGCCACGCTCAGTCCCCTGGCTGCCCGGGGCGCTGAGGAGAAGAAGCCCGAGCCCTTGAACTTCAATCCCAGGATGGGCTACCGACCGCTGGGCAAGACGGGGTTTCAAATCTCCGAGGTCAGCCTCGGGGGGCACGGTGCCATCGGCAGCGCGCCGGAGGACCGCGTCCAGAACCGCGTGGCCGTGCTCGAGCGGGCCGTGGAGCTGGGCATGAACTACGTCGATAACAACATCGCCACCGAGTGCGACCTGTACGGCCGCGCCATGGCCGCCTCGGCCGGGGCCAAGCGCGACAAGTGGTTCATCGGCTTCGCCTCCTGGCCGCAGAAGGTCACCTCGGAGTACGAGGACAAGCTCTCGCCCGAGGGCATGATGAAGTCGATCGAGGACCGCCTCAAGAGCTACCGCACCGACGTGCTCGACATGTGGCGCCCGGTCGGCGCCACCTGGGGCGAGGGCCAGAAGCAGATGGCCACCATGCTCATGGTCACGCACAAGGCCCTCGACTTGATCGTCGAGGTGTTCGAGAAGGCCCAGGAGCAGGGCAAGGTCCGCTTCCTGGGCATCTCGGCGCACAACCCCAAAGTCTTCCGCCGCGTGCTCAACGAGTACCCGCAGTTCTCGGTGATCATCTTCCCTTACCTGTTTCTTACCAAGGAGTTCGGCGGCGACAGCCTGCTCAAGCTCGCCCAGCAGAAGAATGTCGGCGTGATCGGCCTGAAGCCGTTCGGGGCCGGGACCACGTTCGGCTTGAAACCCAAGCAGATCCAGGGCAAGATCGACAAGCGGGCCGGCTCGCTGGTCAAGGAGATGCTCCAGGAGAGGCGGCTCTCGGCCGTGATCCCCGGCGTGAACCTGGCCGAACAGCTCGTGGAGAACGTGCGCGGCTCCTACGAGCGCGACCTGCCCAGGACGCCCGAAGACGAACAGGCCCTGCGCCAGTGCGCGGAGAACTACTACGCCCACCTCACGCCGGAGTACCAGTGGCTGAGGGAGTGGGAGACGGTGTGAGTGGCGAGTGGCGAGAGCCTGATTGAGGCCGCGTGCTTCCAGACTTCCGACCTCCGAGCTCCGACTTCCGACCTCATGCACGTCCCTGCCAAAGCCGTCTGGTCCCTCGCCCTGACCGGCGCCCTGCTCGCCGCCGCGACGCTCGGCCACCGGCCCTTCTCCTCAGCGGCCGATCGCGCATCTCGCTCCGAGAAGGAGGAGCCCGAAGCGGTCGTCGATCCGATGGGGCCCAACGGGGCCTGCTACGTCTGCCACATGACGTTCGTGCGCGAGGAGATCAGCAAGGTCCATCTCGGGGCCAAGACGGGCTGCGTCGACTGCCACGGCACCAGCGCCGCCCACGCCAACGACGAGGACATCGGCGCCACCAAGCCGGACATCGTGTTCCAGAAGAACGAGGTGGACCGGATGTGCGCGAAGTGCCACAAGGCGCACGACGTGCCGGCCCGCGAGGTCGTCGCCCGGTTCGTCCAGCGCAAGCTCTCGGGTCGGGCGATCTGCACCGACTGCCACGGCACGCACCGCATCGAGCGCGCGGCTGAGGGCGACGCTCCCTGACGGTCGGCGCTCGGAAGACCGCGACTTTGCCGTCAAAACGCCTTGTTTGCCTTCACGCCCGCCGGCGCGGGAGCGTCGTACATCTGCTGGAGCTGGTCCACCTGTTCCTCCTGGAGCTTCATGTTCCTGCCCCGGAGGTTCTCCAGGAGCTGCTCCTTGAGCTGCTGCGGGGCCTTCGTGGCCTTCTTGAGCTCCTCGACCGACTTCTCCATTTGCTCGAGGGCCTTCTCCTGCTCCATCGGCGGCCGTGGGGGCGGGGGGCCCAGCTCCGTGTTGCCGCGGAAGAACGCGTACTGCGACGGTGTGGCCTGGGCGATCACCGTCGAGGTGCCCTGGATCCCGTCGGCCACGAACACGCCGCGCAGATCGGTCTCGCCGGAGACGAAGTCCGGGTTGCGGGTGCCGATCACCTTAACGTGCACGTCGTGGACGTACTTGTCGGCCGTGCGGTCCTTGACCGTGGTCCGCACGCGGCCCGAGGCGGCTTCTTCCTGCACCTCCACGGCCAGCGGGGTGAGGAGCACCAGGCCGCTGGCATACAGGTTCTCGCCGCGGGCGACGACCAGGTACGCCCCTTCGTCCTCCAGCGGCAAGTCAAGTTTGTGGGTGCGGTCGCGGTAGTCGCGCCCGTCGCCCAGCCTGATCTCGGTCTCATGGAAAGGCTTGATGCCGGCCAGGTTGATGTTCGTGATCCCGCCCAGGCTCTGCTTGAGCAGGCTGAACTTCATCAGGTCGATGCGATAGACCTTCACGTCGCACGTGGCCACGTTGCGGAACTTCAGCTCCAGTTCGACCGGCCCGCCCGGCAGCACCGGGGTCACCTCGGGCAGCTCGATCGCCTTGCGGAGGAAGTACTCGATCGACTGCCTGGCGTCGGCGAACCGCTCCTCGACGCGGCGGTACTCGCGGATCGCCTCGGCCGCCATGCCCAGGCTGTGATAGACCTGTCCGAGGATGTACACCGCCTGCCACTTGTTGGGGCTCTCCTCGACGCGCCCCGTGGTCTTGTCGGTCCGCCTGGCCTCGGCCACCTTGCGGCACATGGCCAGGGCCTCTTCGTGCTCGCCCGAGGCGAAGTGGCAGTAGCCGATGATGTACCAAAAGCTGTCCAACAGTTCGCTGTCGGGGTATCGCTCCGCGTAGCGCTGGCACGCGGCGATGGCCTCCTCGTAGGCCTCCAGCTCCAACAGGGCGTTGGCCGCGGAGAAGCTGGCCTGGTCGGCGGCCGGGTCGTCCGGGTGCCCGGTGAGGAAGCTCTCCAGCATGCCCCACGCGCGCCGCACGAGGTCCACGCGGTTGACCTTGTTTTTGCGGAGCTGCTCGTCGGTGGCCGCCTCGGGGGCCTTGGCATAGACTCGCTGCGCCAGGGCGTAGCTGGCCGCGGCCGCGTAGCTCTCCGGCGGATACTCCCGCAGCAGGTCCTGCATCACGCTCACGCTGCGGAGGAACTCGCCCTGGCCCTGGAGGAACCCGGCCACGCCGCTCTCGCGCGAGAAGCTGCTCTCGATCGTGGCGCGGAACACGAGGTAGCTCCGCTCGTACTCGCCGATGTCGTGGTAGGCCGCACCGACCTTGAGGATCTTGTCGAAGGGAATGTCCTGGTCGGGCCACTTCTCCTTGACGATCTCGAAGTGGCGGACGATGGCCTTGGGCGGGCCGATGTGGAGGTGGACGTCCAGGAGGGTCTCGACGGCCGTCTTGTACACGTCGTCCTTGACGTTCCACTGGCCGATCAGCTCGGCCAGGTGCGCAGCCGCCCGCTGCAGCGAGGCCTTGTCCTGCTTGGCCGCGTAGATCTTGCCCAGCTCGAACAGCTCCTGGGGCGAAAGCCGGTACTTGTCCTTGCTCTTGGCCCCTTGCGGCAGGACCTCCAGGGCCTTCAGCGCGGAGACCGCCAGCTTCGCCGGACGGTAGGCGTCGCGGACCACGGTCGGGGCCGCGCGGTAGGCGCCCGGCAGGTAGCCGTGCAGCTCGTAGTGCAGCGTGCCGGGCCAGCGGCGATTGCCCACGAAGAACGTGATCGCCCCCGGCGAGACCTCGTACCGCTCGAACTGCCCTCGCACCGAGCCCTCGACCACGGTCGCCCCGCTGGGAAGCGGCTCGGTGACCACGAGGTACTCGAGCTGGTCCTCGGGCGTGTTGTTGGGCACGTCGTTGCGGCGGATCTCCAGCTCGACGTGGGCCCTTCGCCCCACGGGCAACTGCGTGAGCGGATTGCGGAACCGGGTGTAGCTGCCCGTCAGCACGCCGAAGCCGCGGGGCACCTCCTTGCCGTCGATCTCCAGCGGGGCCGGCTCGTAGATCCTCTTCACCTCCCAGTCGCCCGTCGTGCTCTTGACCTTGTCGGCGGCCACGAACCCGGCGAGGACGCACTGGTAGGTGTACTCGCCGCGCCCGGTGATCTGGAAGTTGATCCGCTGCTTGCCCGGCTTGAGCAGATCGGCCGCCACGTCGATCGTGAGCGTGCCGGTCTTCTCGTCGATCTCCAGGACCTTGGCCTGGACGTCGTTGACGAACACGGCCAGCTTGTAGTGCTCGGCCTGCGTCTTGGTCTGGCCGAACCAGCGGCACACGGCCAGGGCCGCGGGGCCGGTGGCCTTGTCCGGCGACCAGCGGTGGCCGGTGCGGTGGGCCAGCAGCCAGTCGATCTGCTCCTTGGCCCGGGGATCCTTGGGCTTCACCTCCTGCAAGGCCAGGGCACAGAGGGCGCGGACCTCGGCCTCGGCGTGGCTCCACGGCAGCACGCCCTTGGCATCGCCGCGGCGCGAGGGCGCCTGGCCCAGTTTGCGCTCGCCGAGGAGCGTCAGCAGCTCGCTGGCAAGCGAGTCACGGTCCATGGCGGCAAACGCCAGCGCCAGGTGCACCAGGGCCGCGTCCGAGAGGGCCGGCCGATTGCGATACAGGCGGTTGGCCAGGGCGAAATCGCCACGATCGGCCGCAGCCAGCCCGAACAGCAGGATCGCCTTGCTCTCGTAGTCCGAGTCGCTGGTGGCAGCAACCTGGTTGCGCAGATACCCCAAAGCCTTATTGAAGGCGTCGTCCGGCACGGTGTAGCCGGCCTTCTTCGCCAGGCTCAGGGCCCAGGCTGCCCGGGCCGATCCGTAGCGGTTGCTCTGGCCGCCCCGCCCGGTCCAGCTCCAGCCGCCGTCGTCGTTCTGCGACGACACCAGGAGACTCACGGACGACCGGACGCGGGCGTCGAGGGCCTGCGACTGCGGTCCACCCGCCTCGCGGCTCTTGCCCAACAGCCGCTGCAATGCCAGCGAGGCCATCAGGTCGCTGGTGGCCGTCTCCAGGCCCGAGGCGATCCGCGCCGAGGCGATCTGGCACGACGGGGCCGACCCGAGCACGATGTCCAGCAGGCTCTGCTGCACCGTGGGGCCGATGATGATCTCCAGGCTCGGCCCCTCGAACGGCATGTCCTTGGGCGCTTCGACCCAAGCGGTCGTATCGCTCGTGGCCGAACCGCTGGCCGTCACGTACACCGGCATGCCGTATGGTTTCAGCGGCAGCGACTGGCTCGCCACGTCCTTGCGCTCGCCGGCGGTCACAGTGAGCTCAAAGGCGACGGTGCCGTCCGCTCCGGCCGTTTGCGGTTTCTTGTCGCTCTCGTCGTCCTTGGCCGCGGGCCGCTTCAAGGATGCCTTGAAGACCAGCTCGTGGATTCCCTTGGACTTGACGTCAATGGTCTTCTTCTCGACGATCGTGCGCCCGCCGATGGTGGTCTTGAGCACGACCTCAATCGGCCCCTTCTCCACGGCATCGTTGTGAACCGAGACGGCCACCTCGGCCTCGTCGCCCTGGGTGAAGGCCAGCGGGAGCTTCATCTCGCCGAACAGGTCCTTCTTGGCCGTGAGCTTCTCGGTCGTCTCGCCGGCAAGGGTCTCCTGCGTAATCCCCTTGGCGACGAGCTGCCAGGCCGTGGAGCGGTCGGGCACGGTGAACGTGACCGCGGCCTTGCCCTTCTCGTCGGTGACGATCGACGGGTTCCAATACCCCGTCTCCTGCGGTCCGAGTTGCGGCAGCAGCACCGCGCCGCTTTCTGCCAGCTCGGCAGCCAGGGCGTGGGCCCGCGCCTCGCCCCAGCGGCCGTTTTCGCCCAGCATGAGCGTCTGCGCCGTCCCGTCGGTCAGCAGGACAACGCCCGACTGGTTGTTAGCAGCCAACTGCGAGAGGTCGCCCGCGGTGACCTCGCTCCAGTAGAATCCTCCGTTGACCGTCCCGGACTGGACCGCAACCGTGGCGGAGAAGTCCGGCCGAGCGCTGCCCGCGTACCCGAGGGCCCCGAGTTGAAACATCGTGGCGCCGCCGCCTTGGCCGTTGCCGTAGTCCCAAGTCGTAGCCGTGCCCCGCACTCCGTTGACGTTGATGGCCCCATTGGAGTCGTTGAACATGACCTGCTGCTGCGCCTGCCCGGCACGCACCTCGCCTGATTGCTGTTGCCTATGCACCAGCTCCCGCCGGTCATGCATCGCCAATGCCAGCGTTTCCTCGGCCCTTACCCGTGTCCCCAGGTAGTGGTCGTCCGAGCTGTCGCCCGCTTCGTCCAGTCCGTTCTCCATCACCACCTGCGGCGGCGCCATCATTCTTACCGCTTCCAATCCGCTGAGGCTGGCCTCCTCACCCCGGGCGATCTCCAAACGCTCCTCCTCGGCCAGCAGGTGCCGGTCGATGGCCCGGGTGCCCGGCCGATAGGCGAAGGTGATGCTCGAGGTGGTCCGCATGGCCGACTCGCGCCAGCCCGCGCGGAAGAACTCCTGCATGGCCGGGACCTGCCAGGCGAAGCGGTCCAGAAGCGACTGTTCGACCATGGCCAGGCTCAGCTCGGCAGCCAGCGGCTTGCCTTGCGGGTCGGTCGTGGTGACGGTCACCTCGATCTCCTCGCCCGGTCGCACTGGCCCCTTGGCCCCACCCTTACGCTTGGCCTCGATCTTCACCTTCAAGTCCCGCTGCACGGAGAACGGACTCGACGCCGCATGAAAACGCCGCTTCGGCTTCTCATCCTCCCCCTTCTCCCTCACGTCCGTCATCACCGCCACGGCTAGCTCGAAGTTCGGCGCCAGCTTGGCCTCCATGGGGATCTCCAGCGGGTTCGCGCCCTGCTTCAACTCGACCAGCCGGTAGCCCAGGATCCGCGCGCCCTGGTACGTGACGAGGCACAGGGCGGGGTCTTCGCGCCAGTGAAGCTGCACCTTGGCGGTATCGCCGACCTTGAAGCTGTGCCGATCGGCCAGGATTCGTAGCCGGACCTTGTCCTCGTCATCCGAGATGCGGACCACGTACTGGCCCGTGATCGGGTTGTCGAAACGGTCGGTCCCCTCGGCCCGCAGCACGTAATCCCCGCCCTTCTTAAGTTCCAGCGTCTGTCGGGCAAGGCCTTCCTCCTTGTCCGTGGCGATCTCGAATTCTTCAACCAATCGCTCTCCCGAGCGCCCGCTGGGCAGCCTGGTCTTCTCCAGCACGCTCAGTTTGAGCTTCTCGGCCGCGGGCTTGCCCTCGGCGTCGGTGGCCTTGACCTCCACCTCGAACGTCTCGCCTGCCACGTACACGGGCCGGACCGTCTGGAGGCTGAGGGCGAACCCCTGCGCGGCCAGGAAGAAGTTGACCGCCGTCTGCAGGTTGCGCTCCGGGAAGGTCACCACGAGCGGCAAGGTCTGCGTCTCGTTGAACTCCCGCGTGGCGAGCTTGAAGCTGACCTCGCCCTGCTCGTCCGTGGTGGCCGTCTGGAAAGGCTCGCCCGCCAACTGGTAACGGATCTCGCGTCCGGCCAGCGGGGCCCCGTAGTAGAACTCGGCGCGGATCGTCCCTTCGATCTCTTCGCCCCGGTAGTAAACGTGCCGCGGCGTGTCGATCACCAGACGGACCGGCTCGAGCTTGTACTCGTGCACCGTGAACGTGCCCTGGTAGCTCTCGGTGCCCTTGTCCTGCACGAGCACGCGATACTGGCCTTGCGGGCTGGTTGGCGGGAGGACGAAGTGGGCATGGAACGTGCCGAACTTGCCGAGCGTGACCTGCTCCTCGCGCACGAGGCGGTTGCGGCTGTCGAACACCTCGAGGGTGAACTGCTTGCCCGCGTCGATCACGTAGTCGTCGGCCGGCAGCTTCTCGACCATCCCCGGTCCTGGACCGTCGGGGACCGGCATCGGCTCCACCGCAGCGGCGACGGTCTCGCTGCCCGGCACGCGGCGGATCACGCCGCGCACGTGGACCATCTGCCCCGCCCGGTAGGCCGGCCGATCCGTGTAGATGTAGCCCTTGCTGGCCAGCCCCTGGGCCACGCCCACCCCGGATAGCGACACGACGTTCGAGGCCGTGTGTCCATCGAGCACCGCGAACACGCGCACGTCGCTGGTGTCCTTCAGCTCCTTGAAATGGTCCTTCTTCTCCGGCGAAGCAGCCACTTCACCTACGTCCCCTTGAGCGACGTCGGGCTTCTCGGCCCCCGCCTCCGCCGGCTTGCGCGAACTCTGAAACACGCCGTCCTCGCCCGTCGTCCCCTGGGCAAACACCTTCGCCCCGTTGGAGATCAGAAGGCGCACTCCCGACTGCGCCTTGCCGGTCCGCATGTTCTGGGCGAACACGAACACCTCGTCCCGCGAACTCTTGACGATCACGTCCAGGTCGCTCTGCACGACCATCGTGGTCGCCTCGAGCGTCTTGCTCGACACGGTCACGGCGGTCACACCGGCCTTGGCCTCGCCGGGCAGGGGGACCTCGATCCGGCTCTCGATCTCCTGGAGCCTGGCGTAGTCAGGCACCTTGAACTCGAACGTCTTGTCCGGATCGATCAGGGCGATGTCCAGCGACTCCACGCCCCGGCCCGAGTGCATCTTGCGGAAGTAGGTCTCCATGTCGACCTTGTACACCCGCACCGAGACCGATTCGATGTTCCGCGACGTGAGCTTGATGGACGGCGTTTCGTCGGAGCGGAACACCCTTTCCGTCTCGATCCGCATGGTCTTGGCCTCCATGCGGGCGATGGCCCGTCGGGCGTTCTTGGCATATCCGCCCCAGGTGACCTTCCTGTACTGCTCGAGGGCCTCTTCGAGCTTGCCGAGGTCCTGTTCCAGCACCATGCCGATCCGGTACTGGGCCTGCGAGGCCTCGTTCGTCCCCGGGTACTTCGACACCAGGCGCCGCCAGTCGGCGATCGCCGCCTCGTACTTCTTCTCCTGGTAGTTCATCCAGCCGAACAGGTAGAGCGTGTTGGCCGCCCGGCTGTCGAGCGGGTACTTGGCCAGGAACTGCTCGTAGAGCTTGCGGGCTGCGCCGTACTCCTTTTCCAGGCGCTTTTCCTCGGCCATCAGGTACTCGGTGTTGATGATCTGCCGCTGCACGCCGGCCCAGGCCTTGTGCGTGGGGTGCTTGGCCAGGAACTCCTGCCACGCGGCCAGGGCCTCGGTGTACTTCTTCTGCCCCTGATAGGCCTGGCCGAGCATGTTGCGCGCGGACGGAATCTCCTCGCGGTCCTGGTAGCGCTCCTCGCCGAGAAACGCGGCGAGCGTCTTCACCGCATCCTCGAGCCGGCCGAAATCCATGTAGGTCTGGGCGATGTCGAGATGGGCCTGCGCGGCCAGCTTGTGCTCGGGGAACCGCGCGAGGAAGGCCTCCAATGCGGCCACGCCCAGGTCGAGCGAGTCAGGGCCCGTCGGAATCGAGGCTCCCTGCTGCTCCGATGGGTTGGGGGGCTGCGGGTCCTGCTGCTGCCCACCCGGCGGGATGCCCCACGTGCGCGAGAGCTTGTAGGACGCTTCGGCGATCCGCTCCTCCTTGGAATCCGTGTAGCGGGCCAGCAAATCCTGCCACGTGCGACGGGCCGGCTTGGCCTGGCCGGCCGAGAGTTGGCTCTCGCCGAGTCGGAATCGGGCCTCGATGTCCAGCTTCGAATCGGGATGGTCCTTGATGAACTTCTGATACCGCGGGATCGCCTTGTCGTACTGCTTCACCTCCTGGTGGCACTGGGCCACGAGCAGCTCCACCTCGGTCCGCTTCTCGGCCTTGGGCCCTACCTCCAGGGCCTTGTTGTAGAACTCCAGGGCCTTCTGATAGTCGGGCTTCTCGTTGTCCTTCGGTGGATCGAAATAGCGGTCGGCGAACTCCAGGTAGATGGCGGCGATCTCGTGCTTGCGCTCGGGCGAGAGCAGGTACTCGGCCTCGGCGCGGTAGATCGGCTCGGCGGCCTTGAAGTCGCCCTTGCGGGCCAGGGCCAGGCCCTTGCCGAATCGCGCCCGGCGAACCAGCGGGCTGCCTGGGAACTTCTTCTCAAAGCCGTCGTACAGGCTGATCGCCTCGTCCAGCTTCTTGTCCAGGTACAGGGCCCGGCCCTTGAGGTACTCCAGGTAATCGGGCCGGGAGTTCTTCCTGGCGGCAATGTCGATGGCCTTCACGGCCTCGGCGTACTTGCCGTCCTGCATGAACTGGCGGATCGCCTCGGGCACGAGCGGCGTGTCGGTCGCCTCAGGCTTGGTCTCGGGCTGGTCTGCCTTGGCCTCGGGGGCCTTTGCCCCGGCGGGCTTGGGCTTGGCCGCGGGCTTGGCCTTCGGCTCTTCGGCCATGCTCCACGTGAAAGCCGCAAGGGTCACCAGCACTCCGAACGCTGCCACGATCCGATGAGGGGCCAGCATGATCGATCTCCTGATAGACGGGATCTGGGCAAAAGGCCGAGAGAAGGCGTACGATCCAGCCGAGAGCGCTGCTGCAATTACGCGCGCACGGGCGTGGGTGTTCCGCGACCCACGCCAATTCCCTGATGAAGCGGCGCCCTGCGTGGCGCACGGACCCAAAAGGGCCGTTTGGCCACGCAGGCATCAATATAGTCCGGCCCCGGGCCGGGGAACGTAACGGGGATGTAACAACCAGACGCACCCCCCCACGGCGAATCGGAAGCGCCGATGCTCCCTGGAACAGGGTAGCCTACGCCCAGTCGGCGCGCACTTCAATCGCTGCTTCTTGAGACGACGCAGAGCCCCCGATGGTTCCGCATTTCTGCGCCCCGCCCCCGGGAGGCCGGGCTATGGCTTCCGGGCCATCACCACCGAGTTCATCCGCTCGTCCTTGACGCGCAGCGCCGGCTCGACGAACCCGGCCGACTCGAGGTCCTCGGCCAGCTCCTCCAGCGTGAACGTGCCTCCGGTCTGCGTGTTGACCAGCATGTTGATCGCGAACAAGGCCCCGTGGGCCGGCTCGACACGCGAGGCCTCCATGACCACGTCGCGGATGGCGATATGGCCGCCGGGCTCCAAAGCACGGAACACCTTGCCCAGCAGCTGGCGGTTCTCCGCGCGCCCGTGCTGGTGAACGATGGCGCTGACCCACGCCAGATCGGCCCCCTCGGGCAGCTCGTCGTGGTAGAAATCCCCGGCTGCCAACGCGATGCGGGACTCATACTCCGTGCCGGCCAGCCGGGCCCGGGCCTGCTCGATCGCGTCGTGGAGGTCGAAGATCGTGGCTCGGGCCGCGGGTCGAGCGCGGAGGAAGGCCAGCGTCCACGTGCCCGATGCCCCGCCCACGTCCAGCAGGTGCTCGAACGGCGGCGGGTCGAGCTGCGCCACGAGCGGGTCCGCCATGGGGCCGGAGATCACGTGCATCCCGGCCACGAACGACGCCCGATCGGCCTCGGCCCCACGAAGGCTCGGCTCGCGCGGCACGGGCTGCCCCGACTTCACCGCCCGGGCCAGTTGCGCCCACGACCTGAGGCAATTGGCCCAGTGCTGCAGCATGGGCAGGACCGACTGGTCGCTATCGGCTACAAGCAGCGGCCGCAGCGGCGCCGGCACCTCGTAGCGATCGCCGTGCTTCTGGAGCAGCCCCATCGCGGTGACCGCGTCGAGCAGCACGGCCGTCGCGCGACGATCGGCCGCCAGCCGCGCCGCGACCTCCCCGGCCGTGAGGGCCTCTTCGCCGAAGGCCGTGAACAGGTCCAGATCGGCCGCCCCGGCCAGCACGCACGCCGGCATGAACGAGCCGCCGAGGTCGAGGATGCGTTGGCGATCGGGGGTGGGTGGCATGGTCACCATCGATTAGAGGAGATGGGAAAGGCGAAATCGGATAACCGGAGCGTTTCTGCCGCAGGCCAACGCTTCCACGGGCATTTCCAACTTCGCATTTCAGATCTGCCCTACTCCTTCCGCTTCCGCCGTCCCTCCACGGCCTGGACTTCGGCGGACTGGCCCCAGAGGTAGAAGAGGAACCCCGCGATGAGGCCGACGCCGGCGGCGGAGAGGACCGCCGCGGGGCTCGCGGTGAAGCTCGAGTTCTCGGCCGCGGCCTGGGTGGTAAGCACCAGCCCGATGAGGCTGATCGCCAGGCCCAACGCGTCGGAGAGGATCTCCGTGATGCTCAGCCCCAACCGGCTCAGTACCACGAGCTTGCCGAGCACGAGCTGCAGCGCGTAGCTCACCACGCCGGTGACCATCAGGGCGAAGGCGACCCAGTGGAAGGCCGGAAAGGCGAACAGCTCGGCCAGCCGGTAGATCGGATCGAGGATCCCGGCCGAGACCTCGGCCGCCTGCTCGCTCTGGTCCACCTGCTCGGCGATTCGCTCGACCTCCTTGCGGGTTTCGGTGACGGCCTCCTCGGCCTGCTCCTTCATGGTCGGCTTCTCTGTCTTCGCGTCGTCCTTCGCTGCCGGCCCTTCGGCCAGCGCCGCCGAGGCCAGGAGGGGAATCGCAACAACAAGAGCCGCCAGGGTCCGGAACAGAGAGAAGTTCGCCATGGTCTTGCTCGCTTTGCTAACGAAGGCCTGCCGGCACGACAACCGGCGATTGGAAAAGGACTACCCTGGAGGCAACCCTATCGGCCGGGGGTCACGTGGTCAAGCAGCCCTCTCCCACTAGCAGGGCCTATTCGACTTGACGATCGCCGAGGGGATATTCGGGCTCTTGGGGTTGACCACGATCGTGTTCGCGGCAGGGGACACGACCAGGTCCATGTCCTCCATCGGCACGGCGCCCAGTAGCACAGTCTCTCCGATGACCAGCGCTCCGGTGAAGCAGGTTCGGTTCGCGAAGCGGATTTGCACGGGGCCCACGTAGGGAACCACGTGGGGCTTCTCGTCGGCCGTGGTCACCTCTCGCTGTTCGATCGTCTCCAAGGCGAGTTGCACGGCCACGTGCTCCGGAATGCAAATCGTCATCGCCCCCGTATCCACAAGCGCCTCGACGACCAGTGGCTGCAAGTCGGCCTTCTTGGGATTGGACAACTCGATCTCAGCCCGGATCATTCCCATCGTTATGGCCTCAGAGTTACACAACACCCCCTCTATCAGAGGATATGGGGTGCGACCGTGAGGGTCAAGACCTCCCCGCGCGGAAGTCCGGCAACGCATTTCCGGTCACGCCTGCGCCCACCCGATTCGGCAATCCGAGGACCTTGGGCTACAATACAGTGGCGGTTTTGAGGCAAAAGGGCAAGCAACACAGAATACATCGATTGCGGCGGCGACAGCCCTCCAGTACCCCCTCCTTAGGTATGACGATGAGTCGGATCCTCGGACTTGGCGCGATTCTGCTGGTTCTCGCCTCCACGGCCCCAGCTTCGGCCCAGACTCTGGCGGGTCGGGCGGACTCGGCCGAGGGCGAAGACACGCAGAACATGGTCACCCAGAAGTGGCGGATTGGGCTGGCCGTGGAGGCGACCGGCGCCCCGGTCACCGGCGTGGTGGGCACGGTGACCGTGCCCACCGATTGGCCGGAGCAACAGGTCCGCCTGGTCAGCGAAAACGTGACGCGCGGGGCCCGCGTGAAGTACCAGAACGTGGCTGGGGCGGCGCAACAGATGGTGATGACCGTGCCCGGCATTCGGGCAGGCAGTGAGGCCGAGGCGGTGATGACCTACGAAATCCGCATCGGCTGGCCGCCGCCGGGCGATACGACCAAGTACAAGGTCCCGGAATTGAAGCGGCTCGACCGCGAGCTGCGCCAGTATCTCAGCCCCAGCCCGCTCATCGAAAGCGACGACCCGCAGATTCGCGCCATCGCCGAGCGCGTGGGCAAGGACGCCGAGGACGCCTGGTCGCAGGTCGAGGCCGTGTACGACTGGGGCCGCGAGAAGGTCCGTTACGACAAGGGCTCGCCGCTGAAGGGCGCGCTGGCCGCGCTGCGCGACGGCAACGGCGACTGCGACGAGCTCAGCGCGCTGTTCATTGCCGTGTGCAGGGCCCAGGGCGTTCCGGCCCGCAGCGTGCGCGTGCCGGGCCACGTGTATGCCGAGTTCTACCTGGTGGACAAGGAGGGCAAGGGGCGCTGGTTCCCCTGCGAGAACGCCGGGGCGCGGTCGTTCGGCACCCTCCGCGCGCCCAAGCCGATCCTCCAGAAGGGCGACGCCATCCGCGCGCGCAACCCGCAGACCCGCCGCATGCAAGTCTATCGTTTCCTGCCCGAGAACCTGGTCGTCCGCAGCTTCCAGCCCGGGAGCGAGCCCAAGCTGAAGCTGATCTGCGAGCCGGTCACGGAATAGGCCGATTGCGTCCGACAATCGAAACAACCTCCCGCCAATCCGCCAGCCCTCGAGGTGCATTCCCGTGAAGACCCGCTCGCTTCTCCTTTCGCTGCTGATCCTGATGCTTTCGTCCGCCACGGCCTCGGCCCAGTTCAAGCAGGCCGACGGCAAGGGCTGCCGGCTGGGCGAGTCGGAGACGATCTACTGGGAGGCCGGCGTGACGATCAAGGCCGGCAGCGGCCCGTGCCAGGGGATTCAGGCGTTCGCCCCGGTCCCGTACGACTGGCCCGAGCAGGAGGTGACCGTCTCGGAGGAGGACACGACGAAGACGGCCAGGGTCGATTACATCACGGCCGACGGCGGCGTCAAGGTGATGGTGGTGCAGGTGCCGTTTCTTCCCGCTGGCGAGGAGATCAAGGCCCTGGTGACGTACGAGATCCGCCGCCGCGCGCAGCTTCCGCCGGAGGATACGTCGATCTACGTGGTGCCGAACAAGCGCAAGCTCGACCGCGACCTGCTGCGCTACCTGGGGACGAGTCCCTTCATCGAGGCACGAAGCTCCAAGACGAAGGCCCTCGCCCGCCAGATCGGCGCCGACAAGAAGACCGCCTGGGAGCAGATCGAAGCCGTGTACGACCACGTGCGCGAGAAGATCAAGGAGGAGAAGATGCCGCTCAAAGGCGGCCTCGACGCGCTTGAGGACGGCACGGGCAGCCACGAGGACATGGTCAACGCGTTCGTGGCGATCTGCCGGGCGAAGTCCGTGCCGGCCCGGACGGTCTGGGTGCCTGGGCACAGCTACGCCGAGTTCTACCTGGAGGACGACGAGGGCAACGGGCACTGGTTCCCCTGCCAGGTGGCCGGCACGCGGGCCTTCGGCGAGATGTCCGACCGGCAGCCGATCCTGCAGAAGGGCGACAGCTTCCGCCCCCCCTACGACAAGCGCGACCAGCAGCGGTTCATGGCCGTGCATCTGACGATCGGCCATGCGGGCGGCAAGCCGCAGGTGAAGTTCGTGCACCACCGGGTGGCGAAATGACCCCGACCGCGAGCGGCAACTCCTACTTGTAACAGGAGTTATGTCGCCAGGTCACGCGGGCCGCGCGTCGCCTCCACGCAGGGGCCTCTGAAGGAGGGAACTCCCGCGGCGCCCCGTGCGTCGAACTGGGGGCCCAGGGCTCTTGCAGCCGTCCGATCTTGCGGGCGTGCCGCGCCGGACCGCGGCCCCGCCACGCGGGACACCGAGGTCCGCCCCGCCATCGAACGAGATTGCCTCCCCCAAAGGAGTCCAACCATGCAGACGCGCTTTGTTCGGGATTTCGCCATTCTGGCCGCCGCCTTGCTGGTCGGTTGCGGATCGTTCGCTGGGCCCTGTCGGGGCGAGGAGGCCGGACGCCAGAAGGCCCAGAAGGCCTACCAGAACCGCAACTACAAGGACGCCTACGACGCGTGGCGCAAGCTGGCCCTGGATGAGAAGACCGATCCGCAGCAGGTGGGCCGCGACCTCCAGATGGCCACGCAGTGCCTTCAGCGCCTCAACCGGGTCAACGAGATCGACGCATTTCGCGAGGCCGTGATCGAGGTGCACAAGGACAACTGGAGGCTCCTCTGGGCGGCAGCCAAGAACTACATGGAGGTGCAGCACCAGGGGTTCATGATCGCCGGCGAGTTCCACCGCGGACACCATCGCGGCGGCGGCAAGGTGGTCAATGCCATGGAGCGTGACCGCATCCGGGCGATGCAGCTCGCCCAGCAGGCCCTGCCGCTGGCCATGAAGGACGACAACCATGCCGAGGTGGGCGACTTCCTCCTCGATCTGGCCAATATCCTGCTCAACTACCGGGGACACAACGAGGCGTGGCGCCTCCAGTACCTCTCCGACCTGAGCGAGCTTCCCGACTACGAAGACGGGTGGGGCTACCACCGTGGATCGCAGGGGGCTCCGGTGGACGAAGAGGGCAACCCGGTCTATCACACGGTGCCCAAGAGCTGGGACGCGGCGGAGACGGACGGGCAGCGGTGGCGGTGGTGCCTCCAGCAGACCATGGAGTTCAACCCGCAGCGGATCAGCGAGGTCCGCACGCGCTTCGCCCAGTTCCTGATGAACCAGTTCGGCGTGCAGACCATGGCCCGATACGGCCGCTGGTTCGGGCGCATGGCCAGCGACGACACCCAGAAGGACACGAGCGGCACCTACGAGCTGCACACGCTGGGCGAGGGCGAGACGATCGCCAAGCTGGCCACGGGCATCCGGCGGTTTGGCCTGCCCGACGAGTTCAACCACGTCAAGATCTTCCAGGAGGTCGCCCAGAGCAAGGACCACTGGGGCCGCGACGCCCTGGCGCAGCTTGCGCAGATCTTCGAAAACCGACGGCAGTATCCCAAGGCCGCCGACTACTGGCGCAAGGTGATCCAGCGCTCGGCCGAGCAGCACTACAAGGACCGGCTCGAGCAGATCGTCGGCAACTGGGGGATGTTCGAGGGGGTCGCCACGCAGCCGGCCGGGAAGGGCGCCACGGTGGAGTACCGCTTCCGCAACGGGCACCAGGTGGAGCTCACGGCCTGGGAGGTCAACGTCAAAAAGCTCCTCGACGACGTGAAGGCGTTCCTGAAGAGCAATCCCAACCAGCTCGACTGGAACAAGGTCAACATCGGCAACATCGGCCACCGCCTGGTGCACCAGAACCAGGACCGGTACCGCGGCGAGCAGGTGGCCCGATGGAAGATGGAGGTGAAGCCGCAGCCCGGCCACTTCGATCGCCGGGTCACGGTGACCACGCCCTTGCAGAAGCCGGGGGCGTACCTGCTCCAGGCCGAGATGCGCGGCGGCAACAAGTGCTTCATCATTCTCTGGGTCGCCGACACGGCGATCGTCAAGAAGCCGCTGGACGGCAAGACCTTCTACTACGTGGCCGACGCGGTCAGCGGCAAGCCCGTGGCCAAGGCCAACGTGGAGATGTTCGGCTGGCAGCAGAAGCGCCTCGGCCCGCGGCGGTACACGGTCCAGACCCGGCAGTTCGCCGAGTTCACCGACGGCGACGGGCAGTTGATGCTGGGCCCCGACCGCCAGCCCAACGACTACCAGTGGCTGGTCATCGCCACGACCGGCGAGGGGCGATTCGCCTACCTGGGCTTCACCGGGGCATGGTACGGGCGCAAGCACGATCAGGAGTACAACCGGACGCGGACCTTCCCCATCACCGACCGTCCCGTCTACCGCCCGGGCCAGAAGGTCCACTTCAAGTTCTGGGTCCGCCACGCCAGGTACGACAAGGAGGATACGTCCGATTTCGCCGGCCAGAAGTTCACGCTGGAGATCCACGATCCCAAGGGAGACAAGATCGAGGAGCGCCAGGTCCAGGCCGACCCCTACGGCGGGATCGAGGGGGAGTACACCCTGAAAGACGATGCCACGCTGGGCGTGTACAGGACGAGCCTCAGGCAGGGCACGCGGGGCTTCGGCGGCGGCAGCTTCCGCGTCGAGGAGTACAAGAAGCCCGAGTTCGAGGTCACGGTCAAGGCCCCCGACGAGCCGGTCATGCTCGGCGAGAGAATCACCGCCACGATCGAGGCCAAGTACTACTTCGGCTCGCCGGTGACGGAAGCTAAGGTCAAGTACAAGGTCCTCCGCACGAGCCACAGCGCCGATTGGTATCCGCCCATGCCGTGGGACTGGTTCTACGGGCCGGGCTACTGGTGGTTCGCCTACGACTACTCCTGGTATCCCGGCTGGCGGGAGTGGGGCTGCAAGCGCCCGACGCCGATATGGTTCCCGCGTTGGAGCCGCGAGCAGCCCGAGGTCGTGGCCGAGCGCGAAGTGAAGATCGGCCCCGACGGCACCGTGAAGGTCGAGATCGACACGTCCGTGGCCAAGGCGATCCATCCCGACCAGGACCACAAGTACTCGGTCACGGCCGAGGTGGTGGACCAGTCGCGGCGCACGATCGTCGGCACCGGCGACGTGCTCGTGGCCCGCAAGCCGTTCAAGGTGTACGCCTGGGTCGATCGGGGCTACTACCGCGTGGGCGACACCGTCGCCGCCCACTTCTCCGCGCGCCGGCTCGACAGCAAGCCGGTCGAGGGCCAGGGCAAGCTGACCTTGCTGAAGATCACCTACCCGGAGGGCAAGCCGGTCGAGACGCCCGTCCAGAAGTGGGACGTGGATACGAACGTCGAGGGCTGGGCCGCGCAGCAGATTGAGGCCTCCCGCGCCGGGCAGTACCGCCTCAGCTACGTGCTGACCGACTCCAAGGGGCACGAGATCGAGGGCGGCTACATGTTCACGATCATCGGCGAGGGCTTCGACGGCGCGGACTACCGCTTCTCCAGCATCGAGCTGATCCCGGACAAGAAGGAATACGCCCCGGGCGAGAAGGTGAAGATGCAGGTCAACACCGACCGCGTGGGCGGCACGGTGCTGCTGTTCGTGCGCCCGGCCAACAGCGTGTACCTGGCCCCCGAGGTGATCCGCCTGGAAGGCAAAAGCACCACGCGCCTGATCGAAGTCGTCAAGCGGGACATGCCCAACTTCTTCGTCGAGGCGGTGACGGTCGCCGGCGGCGACGTCCACACCACGGTCAAGGAGATCGTGGTCCCGCCGGAGAAGCGAATCCTCAACGTGGGAATCAAGCCCACCAAGGAGGCGTACAAGCCGGGCGAGAAGGCCAAGGTCGAGATCGAGCTCACCGACTTCACCGGCGAGCCGTTCGCGGGCTCCACCGTCGTGGCCATCTACGACAAGTCGCTGGAATACATCTCCGGCGGCTCGAACGTGGGAGACATCAAGGAGTTCTTCTGGAAGTGGCGACGCCACCATCACCCGCGGGACGAGAACAACCTGGCCCGGCGATTCCGCAACCTGATCGAGCCCAAAACCAAGGGGATGTCGTTCCTGGGCGTGTTCGGGGCCACCGTGGCCGACGAGATGGACGAACTCCTCCAGGTCCGTCAGCTCGGAGGCCAGGGAGGAGGGGGAGGCTGGGGCGCCGACAATCGTGGCGCCGCCACGTTGGCCGGGGCTCCCCCGGCACCGGGAGCCGCCATGATGGAAGGTGCTGCCATGGACCGAAGGGCGAGCCTTCGGAAGGCCGACGCGGTCGGCGCCATGCCCGAGAAGCAAATGGCTCTGGCGGACGGTGCCAGGGACAAGTCCGGCGGTGCGGCCCCCGGCGGCGCGGCCGTCCAGCCGACCGTTCGCACCAAATTCGCTGACACAGCCCTGTGGGTTGGGGTCCTTGAGACCAAACAGGACGGCACGGCCGAGGTCTCCCTCGACATGCCCGAGAATCTCACGACCTGGCGGATCAAGGTCTGGGGCATGGGCCACGGCACCAAGGTCGGCGAGGGCCAGACCGACGTGGTCACGCGCAAGGATTTGATCCTGCGGCTCCAGGCCCCGCGGTTCTTCGTCGAGAAGGACGAGGTCGTGCTCTCGGCCAACGTCCATAACTACCTGAAGAGCAAGAAGCGCGTCGAGGTCGCCCTGGAACTCGACGGCGGCACGCTGGAGGCGATGGACGCCAGCAAGCTCACCCAGACCGTCGAGATCGCGCCTGAGCACGAAACCCGGGTGGATTGGCGCGTCAAGGTGACCGGCGAGGGCGAGGCCGTCGTGCGCATGAAGGCGCTCACCGACGAAGAGTCGGACGCCATGGAGATGAAGTTCCCCTGCTACGTGCACGGGATGCTGAAGATGGAGGCGGTCAGCGGCGTGATCCGGCCCAAGGACGCGTCGGGCAAGTTCACGGTCGACGTACCAGCCGAGCGCAAGCCCGAGCAGTCGCGCCTGGAGGTCCGCTACTCGCCCACTCTGGCCGGGGCCATGGTCGATGCCCTGCCGTACCTGGTCAACTACCCGTACGGATGCACGGAGCAGACGCTCAACCGGTTCCTGCCCACCGTGATCACCCAGAAGATCCTGCTCGACATGAAGCTGGATCTGGAGGCGATCCAGAAGAAGCGGACCAACCTCAATGCCCAGGAGATCGGCGACGATCGGGAGCGGGCCAAACAGTGGAAGCGCTACGACCGCAACCCGGTCTTCGACGAGGCCGAGGTCCGCAAGATGGTCAGGGAGGGCGTCCAGCGCCTGACCGAGATGCAGCTCTCCGACGGCGGCTGGGGATGGTTCTCCGGCTGGGGCGAGCACAGCACGCCCCACACGACCGCCCTCGTGGTGCACGGCCTGCAGGTCGCGCAGCACAACGACGTGGCCCTCGTGCCGGGCATGATGGAAAAGGGCGTGGCCTGGCTCAAGCGCTATCAGGACGAGCAGGTCCGGAAGCTCAAGAACGCGCTGGAGAAGCCGAAGAAGAAGCCCTGGAAGGAGCATTGCTCGCCGGTGGACGCCTTCGTTTACATGGTGCTGGTCGATGCCGGGGTGACCAGCGACGCGATGCGCGACTTCCTCTATCGCGACCGCGTCAAGCTGCCGGTGTACACGCTGGCCATGTACGGCGTGGCCCTCCAGAAGCAGGGCGAGAAGGAGAAGCTGGCGATGATCATGCGGAACATCAGCCAGTACCTCGTAAGCGACGACGAGAACCAGACGGCCTGGCTCAACCTGCCGGGGGGCTACTGGTGGTACTGGTACGGCAGCGAGTACGAGGCCCACGCCTACTATCTGAAGCTGCTGGCCAGGACCGACCCGAAAGGCGAGACGGCCTCGCGCCTGGTGAAGTACCTGCTCAACAACCGCAAGCACGCCAGCTACTGGAACTCGACGCGCGACACGGCCCTGTGCATCGAGGCCATGGCCGACTTCCTCCGCGCCAGCGGCGAGGCCGAGCCCGAGATGACCGTCGAGGTCTGGTACGACGGCAAGCAACAGAAGGCCGTGGAGATCACCCCGCAGACGCTGTTCACCTTCGACAACAAGTTCGTGCTCCAGGGGAAGGCCGTCACCGAGGGCAAGCACGAGGTGGAGCTGCGGAAGAAGGGCAAGGGGCCGCTGTACTTCAACGGCTACCTGACCAACTTCACCCTGGAAGACATGATCACCAAGGCCGGACTGGAGATCAAGGTCGAGCGCAACTACTACAAGCTCGTCTCCGTCGACAAGACGATCAAGGCGGCCGGCTCCCGAGGCCAGGTGGTCGATCAGAAGGTCGAGAAGTACGAGCGCGAAAAGATCGACAACCTCGACACCCTCACCAGCGGCGATCTCGTCGAGATCGAACTGGTGATCGAGAGCAAGAACGACTACGAGTATCTCGTCTTCGAGGACATGAAGCCGGCCGGCTTCGAGCCGGTCGATCTTCGCAGCGGGTACAACGGCAACCCGATGGGCGCCTACATGGAGTTCCGCGACAACCGCGTGGTGTTCTTCTGCCGCACGGTCGCCCGGGGCAAGCACAGCGTGAGCTACCGCATGCGTGCCGAGATCCCCGGCAAGTTCAGCGCCCTGCCCACCAAGGCCTGGGCCATGTACGCCCCGGAGCTGAAGGCCAACTCCGACGAGATCAAGCTCCAGGTCAAGGACTGATCGCCCAGCATGCCGGGCCGGGCCGACACGGCCCGGCTCGGGTTGTCTCGCAAAGCACCTACCGCTCGAACACCACGCCTACGCCCATCATCCGCGGCGTGGCCAGCGGCACCATGGCCACGCGCTGCTGGCCGATTTCCGTGCACGAAACCGACCGGCAGGCCAGGTACGCCATCCACCAGCCGAGGCAGGCCTGCGACAGGTAATGCGCGTCGTCGTTCACGCGCGACCATGCCGTGAAGGTCGAGCACAGGTAGAGCCCGCCCTTGACCCACGGGCTGTCACACATCTGCGCTGCGGTAATGAACGGCACGGCCCCGATGAAGGCGTGGCCGCTCACGCCGTTGGTGTCCTGGAACGGGCTCCAGCGGGACTCGTACGCGACTTCGCCGGGACGCGACGCCCCGGTCACGGCCTGCATTAAGAGCATGGGCGGGGCGCCGACCAGATACGCCCGGGCCACGCGGTCGCCATAGCCGCCGACCGCTCCCAGCAGCGGCACATCGCCGCAGAACACGTTGGCCAGTGCCAGCCCGCTGAAGGCCGGCAGGAAGAGGTCGCCTTCGCCGAACACCTTGCAGAAGGCGGCGCAGTCGTCCAGCCCGTCGCTCCGCACGTCGTCCTGATACCAGTCGCGAAAGCCCTGGTCCAGGGACGTGTTGGCCAGCACCGCGCCCAGACCCAGCCCGATGCCCAGGTCCCGCATCGTGGGCCACGCGTAGTACCGGCGGTGGTCGCTGACCACGCGCGACCTCAGGTCGCAGACCCCGCACCACATCTTCCCGCCGCGCCCGAACCAGTCGGTCCGCGCGCGAAGGCACGGCCGGCCTGCGAAGCCCGCCTCGTGCTCAAGCCCCCAGGGCATCTCTTCCAGGGGCCCGGATCGATCCTCGAGCGACCTGGTCAAGCGGCCTGCCTCGGGGAACGCCCTCGGCTCGTGGGCCAACGCGCTGCCGGACGGGCCACGCGCCAGGTCGCTTCCCCACGCGAACCCGGCCGGCTCCGCGCGACCGGCCCGAACCGGGCCGGCAATCAACAGCCCCAACCATGCCCCGACGATTAACGCGGGTGCCCAATGGCGGCACGTCAACACCACGCCCCCCGTGGGTTTCTGGGTCTCGCCTGGCGTGTCCTGCCTCGACACGCGTTCCCCAAGGCGCGGCAAGCGCAGGGAGCGTGAACAAGAGGCTCTTGGCACGGGATGGCCCGATCGGCGTGGCCGCCGTCCGGACCGCGGCGGCTCGCCCGGGCACCGCCGTGCACCGCACGGCAGACCTTGCCCAGGCGTTACCCTACATCGGAGCCGTCACAACCGGAGCGTTAGGCATCACCCCTATGCGGCATACGACCGGCACAACCGGAAGAGTCGCGCGCAGCTTGCCTCGCTTCGCACGCCCCGGAGGCAGAAGCCCAAATAGAACACGGCTCTCCTTAAAAGGGACGGGGCAGGATATATCCCTTGGCGCTAAGGAGAGCCGTTGTGTGGGCGATCGCATGGCCGGGCCGGGCTGCCGCCCTCGCCCGCCCGGTCAGTTCTCTTCGGCACTCGGCCGCCACGCGGTCGAGCCCATTGCCCAGCGCCCGCAAACCCCGCCCCGATCGGCCAACCCTCAAGGCCCCGCTCAATCCTCGTCGGCCGCGCGCAGGTGCGGGCGCACGGTCGGCTCGTAGGCGTGGATCTCCTCGTCCTGGAAGAAGATCCCGATCTCGCGCACCGCCGACTCCGGACCGTCCGAAGCGTGGACCAGGTTCATCTGCCGGCTGGAGCTGAAGTCGCCCCGCACGGTGCCGGGCGCGGCCTCCAGCCCGTTGGTCGCCCCCACCATGCGCCGCACGACCTCGATCGCCCTGGGCCCCTCGACCACCGCGGCCACCAGCGGACTGCTCGTGATGAACGCCTCCAGCCCCGGATACCAGGCCTTCTCCACGTGCTCGGCATAGTGGCGCCGGGCGAGCTGGGGCGTGACGCGCATCAGCTTCATGGCGATCAGGTTCAGGCCCTTGTCTTCGAAACGAGCCAGCACGCGCCCGATGAGGCGGCGCTGGACGCAGTCGGGCTTGAGCAGGACGAGCGTTCGTTCGAGCATGGTGCGGCTCCGGGACGGATCGAGAAAACCGGGATTCTAGATCAAGCATTGCGACGTGGGGAGGCCTGGCGCGCGAATCGGCCCTTCGGGAGCCATGCCCGACCACACCCCCTCGGAAGTGGCCCAGCGGTCAGGGAGGTGGGCCGAACGGGCGCCGCCAGGTAGAATGCACGATCCCGTCCGCGCACCATGCATCCAGGCCCAATCGCCGTGCACGATCCTGACAGGGAAGGGGCTTCAGGGACCTTCTGCCCAGGCGGGCCGAAGTGTGCTTTGCACAAACCATTTCCGGCCCCATTTTCCCGGAATCGCGCAAGGCGATGCAGCCGTCCTAATGCGGTACGACCGCAACCGAATGGGGAATGCTCCCTCAATCGGACCGCTCCCGTTGGTCGCTCGGTCGAGCATGCGCGCATCACGCGCTCATGTCCCGCTGGAATACTCTAACCACCCCAAAGGAGGCCTCTCGTGAGTGTGCCCATCACGCGCCGTGACTACCTCAACCTGTCGTCCACCGCCGCGGCCGCCTGGGCCGCCGGGGCGATGGCCGCGGGCAGCGCCTCCGGGGCGGAGCCGGACGCCTCGGACGAGAAGCCGGACGCGCACGCCATGCCCTGCGGCTCGATCGGCAACCTCAAGCTCAGCCGGCTGATCCTCGGCTCGAACCTGATGGGCGGGCATTCCCATTCCCGCGACCTCCGCTACGTGGCCATGCTGATGCGGGCGTACAACACCGAGGAGAAGATCCTGGAAACCCTCGCCCTGGCCGAGGCCCAGGGCATCAACACCATATCCCAGGGCGACTGGCAACTGGTCCAGAAGTACAACACCAAGCACGGCGGGCACCTCCAGCAGCTCCGTCCCCTGAACATCAAGGTCGGCGACAGCGACCAGAAGGTGAAGGACTCGATCAAGCAGCTCGTGGACCAGGGGGCCGCCGCGATCTACGTATTCGGCCACGACGGCGACCAGGTGGTCCGCGCGGGGCGCGTGGACATGATCGCCCGGGCCGTCGGGTGGGTCCGCGACGCGGGCCTGCCGGCGGGCGTGGGAGGGCATTCGCTCCATGTGGTCGTCGAGTGTGAGAAGCACCAGGTGGCCCCCGACTTCTACTTCAAGACCTTCCACAGCGACCGCTACTGGTCGGTCACCATGGAGGAGTTCCGCGAGGAGTACTGCTGGTACAAGGGGATGAGCAGCGAGCCGGGCCGCTACCACGACAACATGTGGTGCGTCGACCCCGAGCAGACCATCGAGGTGATGCGCCAGGTCAAGGCCGCCTGGATCGCCTTCAAAGTGCTCGCGGCCGGGGCCATCTCGCCGCGGATGGGCTTTTCCTACGCCCTGCGGCACGGGGCCGATTTCCTGGTGGTCGGCATGTTCGACTTCCAGGTCGAGGCCGACGCCCGGCTGGTCAAGGAGCTGCTTCCCAAGTTCGACCGCCGCGACCGGCCGTGGAGGGCGTAGGGGAGGGAGAAGGGATTGGGGACCCTCCCTCCTGGCTCCCACGCGCTGCGTGGGAGCCAGGGTGAACGCGACCAGACGGGCCGCCGTTCTTCCCTTCCGGGGCTCGCCCGCCCCGGGCTCGGCCGGACCGCCCCGAGGGGATCTGGAGCGATCGCCGGACGGAGCGGCACTTCGTCCTGCGACCGGCCCGTCGCGTGTTGCCCGATCAGCTATCCTTGAGTGGGGGGCGGTCCCGGCCGGCCCCCAGGTCCTCAGAGGGTAGCCGATGACCTTCCAGCAGCAGAGAGCGCAGAACCGCCGGGGCCGGATCGCCCTGCGCCTGGGGACGGGCTTCGTGCTGGCCGCGCTCGGCGCGGCGGGCGCGGCCGGCCTGGCCTGGGGCCTGGCGCCGGTGCGCTGGGAGGCCCGGGCTCGGCTCTGCGTGCCCGACGGCGCCCTGCCGGCCGGCCTCTCGGGGCCTGGCGATCTCTTGCGCCAGCCGGGCCTGGTCGCCGCCGCGGTCGAGCAGGCAGGCCCGGATGCGGAGCGGATGGCAGCGTGGGTCGAATCCCACCTGGCCGTCCAGCGCCTCGAAGCGCCGGGCGAGGTCGTCGTCTCGCTGATCGGCGAGGTTGGACACGATCCGCGGGCGCTGGCGGGACTGCTCGACGCCCTGTGCCGCGCGCCGGTCCAGGATGCCGGGGCCGCGGCGGAGCGGATCGCCGCGCGCGTGGATCACCTCACGGTCCAGCGGCGCGAGTTGGAGAGGCAGATCGCATCGTGCGCCGCGCGCATCGAGAGCCTGCCGGCGCCGGATGAAGGGGGCGCTGGGCCTGACGCTCAGGCGCCGCATGCAAACGCCGGTGCCGAGGCGATGCGAGCCGCCGTGGCCGCGCTTGCCGCCAGGCTGGAGCAGGCGGAGGGTCGCATCCAGAAGCTCGCCCGGGCCATCGATGCCGCCGCGAAGGAGGCCGCTTCGGCCGATCGTCACCACGAACTGCTGGCGGCGGACGACCCGTGGGTGGTCCAGGCCGACGCCGCGGCCGTGGCGCTGGAAGCGGCCGTGCATGAGGAGAAGCTCCGCGCCGCGCGGCCCGACCTGCCGAGCGTGCTGCGGTGGCAGGACCGGGCGGCCCGGGCGCGGGACCACGCCCGGCGGCTCCGCGTCGAGGCCCTCCACCATGGCAGGGCGAGCGCTGCCGCGCGCGAGGGCGACGGCCGGGCCGCGGGCGCCGCGCGGTCGCGGTCCGACCTGCTGGCCGGCCTGGAGCAGGCCCGTCGCGAGCGGGCCGACATCGAGCGGGACCTCCAGGAAGCCCGACAAGCCCAGCGCCGCGCCGAGCTGGACGCCCAGCGCCGGTCGCTGGCCGACGAAGTGGAGCGGCTGGAGCGGTCGGCCGCCGAGGTCCGCGGGGAGCTGGAGCGGGAGCAGGAGAAGCTCCGGTCGGCGCGCCAGGCCCGGGTGATCGAGCAGGCCCAAGTCCAAGCGGTGGAGGCGGACATGCGCCGCCGCTGGTGGCTGGTGGGGGCGGCGGCCGCCGGGACGTTCGTCCTGGTGTTCGCGGCCGTGATCGCCGTGGCGGCGGTGCGGGGGCGGCGGTAGGGCGGCCGCTGCGGTCCGCCTTGCGCGCCGCCGTTGCGAGTCTCCGGTCCGACGGCTATCCTTCAAGGGCCTGTTCCCAGGAATCGCCGAGATACGGATTGCGCCCCATGCCCGTCATGCAAAGCCCGCCGGGGCCGGAGACGGTGATCGACGGGCGGCGGTATCTTTACTTCGCCGGCACGGGCTACCTGGGGCTGCACGGCCGCGAGGAGGTGATCCGCGCCGCGTGCGAGGCCGCGCGCGAGTACGGCATCGGCAGCGCCACCAGTCGCGGGGGCTTCGGCGATACGCCGCCCGTGCTCGAAGTGGAGCGTCGCGCGGCCGGGCTTCTCGGCACCGAGGCGGCCTTCTACTTCGCCACCGGCTACGTGGGCGCGAGCATCCTCGTGCTGGCCCTGGACGGTCGGTTCGGCGCGGTGCTGATCGACGCCTGCGCGCACTACTGCCTCATGGAGGCCGCGCGCCTGTCGGGCTTGCCCGTGGTGCCTTTTGCCCACCGCGATCCGCAGTCCCTGGCCGAGAAGCTGCGCGCGGGCCTCGCCCCGCGCGTTCGGCCGCTGGTGATGACCGACGGCGTGTTCTCGGCCCTGGGCGACGTGGCGCCGCTGGCCGACTACGCCGCGGTGCTCGGGGAGTATCCAGGGTCGGCCCTGCTCGTGGACGACGCGCACGGGCTGGCCGTGCTGGGCGAGCGCGGCCGGGGGACGCACGAGCACGCTGGGCTTTCCGTCCCGGGGATCAACGCCGGCCCGCCCGACGACGTGGCCGGGCCCCCCGCGGTCTATCATACGGCCGCGCTGAGCAAGGCGATCGGCGGAGCGGGCGGCGTGGTGGCCGGCTCCGCGGCGTTCGTCGATGCGGCCAAGGCTCGTTCGCACTACTACACTGGCGCCAGCGCGATCGCCGTTCCCGCGGCCGCGGCCACGGCCCGGGCGCTCCAGATCGTGGCCCGCGAGCCGGACCTGCGCGGGCGCCTGCACCGCAACGTCGCGCTGCTCAAGGGGGGCTTGCGCGCGATGGGCCTTGCCTGCGACGACTCGCCCGTGCCGATCGTGTGCCTCCAGCTCGGCACCGCCGCGCGCATGCAGGCGATCCGGGCGGCCCTGATGCAGCGCGGCGTGGCCATCGCGCACTTGCACTACTCGGGCCTGGGGCCGGAAGGGGCCTTGAGGATCGCCGTGTTCGCCGATCACGCCGAGACGATGATCGCGCGGCTTCTGGACGAGCTGCGGCGGCTGGTGTAGGCGAGGTCCGCGCTCGTTGCGAGCAGGCGACGCCAAAGCGAACCGCGACCGTGAGGGAGCGGGACCCGCCGCGTCCATCCGCTCCCACGCCCAGCACGGCAACGAGGGCGCGGGACTGCAAGCTGGGTCGGCCGACGCGCGTCACTCCCCTGGGGAGCCTCTCCTCCAGGCGCCTTGACGATCGATGAAGCCCGGCTGAATGGCCCCCAGAATCTCCGCCCGGCCGAAGCCGGAGACCTGCAGCAGCGGCGTGATGCGGTTGCGGTAGAAGAACCGCTCGACCGGTTCGAACTCATCCGGAATCTCGCCCTCGATGCGGTACAATCGGGATGCCAACTGGGAGCCGGGCACCAGCCACTGGTAGATCTCCCAGTGGCGCACCCCGGACCAGACGTGGTAGCCGGCCGGCCGATCGCCCTTGGCGGCGGTGAACGTCGTTTCCGAGTACGCGCCGCTGTAGGGCATGATCGCATCGCACTGGTGCTCTGCAAAGGTGAGGATTTCCGGACCCATCTTCTCGCGGAGATGGCGCATCAACTGCACGTCCTCAAAGCTGGCGCCGAAGCTGTCGAGGTAGAACAGCGTGCAGCCCCGGTCGATCATCTTCTGGAACCGCTCCAGGAGCATCGCGCGGTGGCCGGGGTCGCTGGGGTTGACGTCGATGATGCGGTCCTTGTGCCAGTCGCGGCGCACGGCGATGTGCCGCGGTCGCGTGCAGACGCCGAGCTTCAGGCCCTGCTGCTTGAATCGCGCGGCCAGCGTAGTCCAGTGCGTCTCGACCTCCGGCGGCAGCACGTCGAAATCGGGCCGGTACATGCCCCCGCGGGGATCGTCACCCCCCTGACCCCAGAGAATCGCACCCTGGCCGTTGTGCTTCTTGAGTACCGCCGTCACCGTGTCGGCGAACTGCTCGACGCCCTCGGCCGTGTCGATCCTGCGCAAGCCGCCGTGAAAGCCGTACGGGTTGGTCTCGGAGACCGCGGCCTGGCTGTGGTTCATGTAGTCGGTGACGAGGAAGCGGTAGTCGGACTTGTACTGCACCGGCCCAAACGTCCGCTGGAAGTGCTCGCGATAGGGCGCCATCAGGTGCGTCCAGTCGCGGGTCGGGCTGACGCGGAGCTTCATCTCAAAGGTATTCGCCCCCCGGGCAGGCACGCGGTCGACGGCGAAGTAGATCAGTCGTCGCTGGAGATCGTTCTCCCGCTTGTTCTCCGCCCAGCTCCCGTAGTCCCAGAGAATGAGCGTGCGCATCAGCCCCGTGCGCCACGGCGAGACCCCCACCCCGACCGAATCGTCCACCGCGTAGCTGCCGCCGATCCTCGACCAATGACCCGGGTGGCAAAGCCCCACGCCGTGGGCCTGGAAGTAGGTCACGTGCTGGACCATCATGTGGCCTTCCGGCGCGCGGTCGAACTGGAACGTCAGACCGCGGAAGCCGACCACGTTGATCGGCTCCTCCTCGTGGTTGTTCTCCACCCGGGCCGTGACCAGCACGTCTTCGCCGTCGAACCGGTAGTCGGTCAGGCAGACCACATGCCCTTGGACGTGCCGCACCCGGGCACGGCGCTCGCCGAGGATTTCGATCGTCTTCTCGGCGATCGGCTTCGTCTCGACCTTGCCCGAGCCGCTGTCCTTGAACCACCCTTCGGCGTTGAACATCGACCAGCCGCCGCTGGCCAGCTCGCGGCCTCCCGTACGGATCGACGACAGCCCGTCGGCGGTGACTTCAAAGGTGACGTCGCGCGGCGTGCGGAACGTGAGAACATCCTCCGCCGCAGCGGCCAGACATCCATCGAGACAGCACAACGCGACGGACAGAAAGAGCGGGCGCATGGGTGCATCCTTCGATTGCGGCGTCAACGCGGGGCGGCCGACTACTCCGCCTCCGGCTCGTACATGAATGCCCGATCGTCCAGCGGCTTGACCCACACGTTGCGGAAGCGGACCGGGCTGTCGTGGTCCTGGAGGAACACCGGGCCGGTCATGGTTTCTTTCTGACGCTCCCAGATCTTCTTGAGATACGGCGTGGTGTTGTAGCGATACGGATGGTAAGTGGAGCGCGGCTCGCCGAACTGCGAGCCGTCCTGCACCTTCTGGCCGTTGAGCCAGGCGGTGATCGACCCCTGCTCCACGATCTGGCCGGCCTTGTCGCGCCGCGGGGCCCGGTAGCGGATGTCGTAGACCTGCCACTCGCCCGGCTTGCGCGCGGCGTTGACCAGCGGCTTGTGGAACCCGTAGATGCCGCCTGCGTCGCCGGCCTTGGGGTTCTTCTTGCCGAAGGAGTTGAAGATCTGCAACTCGTAGTTCCCGTGGATGTACACGCCGCTGTTGCCGCTGCTCTTCTGGGGCGTCATGAACTCGACGTGGATGTCGGCATCGCGGAAGTGGAGTTTGGAGACGATGTGGTTCGACCGCGTCTCGCCCCGGCTGGAGACCAGGGCGCCGTCCTCGACGGGCCAGTCGATCTTGCCGCCCTGCTTGCTCAAGAAGAGGTTCGTATCCTTCCCGTCGAACAGCACGATCGCGCCCTTCGGGGGCGGCACCGGCAGATCGGACTGCTTCGGGGCGAACGGCTCTTCTTCGGCGCCAAGAGACCACGCCGCCGAGAGCGCGCAGACCGCTACGATTCCCACACAACAGCACAGCCGCATCATCATTACCCTTTCGACATGAAAACGATATCGAGGTGAATCGTCTTTGCTCACGAAAGCCGAATCGACTGCTTCTCGAAGTCGAACATCGCCACCTTGTTCTCCAGGTGCGAGATCACGCCCATGGAGAGCGGAGCCTGCACGCGCACGGCCAGGGCGATCGAGCTGAACGGCTCCTCGCGGGTCTTCACGCAATCCAACAGGTTCCGCCATAGCTTCGTCGTATCGCCCATTCCCTTCCAGGGCAGAAAGATCTCCTCCTTGCCCTTGCCCGCCGGCACGATGCGGATGCCCTTGCAGTCCTTCGAGCCGATCATCTTCCAGAGGATGATGCCGTCCGTGCCGCGGATCATCGTGTCCGAGCCCGTGTAGTTCGAAAGCGAGTTGAGCAGCACCACGCTGGGGCCGTCCTGGTAGTCGGCCAGGATGTTGCACTGGTCGGGCACCTCGCGGTCGTACTGGAAGGTGCCGCCGCCCCCCATCACGCGGTAGGGGAAGTCGAGCCCCAAGAGGCAGAACACCGGCGTATAGGCGTGGACCAGCAGGTCGGTCGACGGTCCGCCCGCGTAGTCCAGGTACAGGCGCCACTGGAAGAACCGCGACACGCTGAACGGCACTTCGGGTGCGTCGCCCAGGAACCGCTCCCAGAGGAGGTCCGGCCCGGGCGTGGCGTTGGGGTCGGGCACGCGCATTCGCTCGCCCCAATCGCCGCGCCGCATGTAGCTGCACTGCACGTGGACCGGCTTGCCGACGATCCCCTCTTCGATCATCTTGCGGACCTTGGGGTAATTCTCGTCGGCCATGTACTGGGTGCCCACCTGGACGAGGCGCTTGTTGCGGTCGGCGGCCTCCTGAACCTGCTTGGCGGCCTCGAACTGGCTCCAGTGGGTCAGCGGCTTCTCGCAGTACACGTCCTTGCCCGCGTTGAGGGCGTCGATCGCCTGCGGGGCGTGGAGCCGGTCGGGCGTGGCGATGCAGACCACGTCCACGTTGGGATCGGCCAGCAGCTCCTCGTGCTTCATGTACATCCGGGCCCCGCCGGTCTTCTTCGAGGCCGCCTCCAGGCGCGGTCGATACACGTCGCACACGGCCACGGGCTCGGCGATGCCCTCGGCCTTGAGCTGGTTGACGATATTCATGTGGGCCTGAGCCCGGCCGCCCGTGCCAATGAAGCCCACGCCGATCCGCCCGTTGGCCCTTCTGGCTTCCTCGGCCCCGAGGTGCACGCGGGGCGCCATGGCAGCGGCACCGGCGGCGATCCCGGCGGTGCGGAGGAAGGCGCGGCGCGTGGGGCTTAGAGCGTCGCGACGGTATCGGTGTTCGTTCTCACGCATCGCGTTTCTCCTGGCAATGGGGATGGTGGAATCCTGGCAGGCGCACGGGAGGACCGCGGGAGAGTGGGTTGGGAGACACGCCATTCGGCGATCGACGCCAGCGCGAAGCAATCGCAAATCCCGGGTCAGTCTAGTCGGCGTTTAGCGCGATGGCCACCCAGCGCGGCCCCTCGGTGCGCCCAGTCGTCCTCCGATCGGGCACCAAAGCCCATCGAGGCCCAGACCCAACGCGCACGGCGGAAAACGTTTGCCGCCGCTCGCTGCCCCAACTATCATGGGCTGTGTCGGGGTGCGCCCCCGATCTTTTTTGGGGGGGTACGCCCCGTTTCGCCCACCTTGCCGTGAACCTGCGCCTGAATCGGAGGGGATATCCATGTCGCTGCCTCATGCCTTTGTGCGCCTCGTGGCCGTGGCCGTCGGTCTCGGCGCCGCGAGCCCCGCCTGGGCCGCGGTGATTGCGGACTACCGGGATGACTTCACGGGCCCGACGCCCGCCAACGGCTGGTCGTACCTGTGGAACGCGCCGCTGGATTGGAACGGGACGTCCTCCTCCGACGGCAGCACCAACCCCATCGGCACCTCGGCCAGCTACGCCCCCTTGGGGTGGGACGGGTCGCGGTGGACCGTGGACGGGGACTCGAACAGCGGCAACGGATCGCCCGGCCGCTACCTGAACCTCAACTCCACCGGCGGGCATCCCGGGCGCGGGGCCACCCAGGGGGAGGTTCCGCCCTTGACCGTGGCCAACAGCCACGACCGCTACCCGATCGCCGCCTACACGATGCAGGCCGGCCAGACCGGCTTTGTCCACATTACCGACAGCCTTCTCTCCGTGGACCACGCCGGCAGCAACGGCGTGGAGGCCCGCGTGTACGTGGACGACACGCTGATCGGCAGCGTGCTGGTACCCGGCGGAGGGACTCGCGCCTTCAACCTGCCGCTGGGGCTCGTCAACGCGGGGCAGACCGTCTATGTGGGCCTCGGGCCCAACCAGGTGGATGGCCAGGACAGCTTCAACGTGGACTTCTCCCTGGACCTCAACGGCGCAGCGGACGTGATGCTCTGGGACGCGGGCGGGACCGGCCACGGTGGCGGAAGCGGGACCTGGGACCAGTCAGCCGCCAACCAGCCTTGGATCAACGGCAGCACCGGGTTGTACACCGCCTGGGACAACGCCCAGAATTACAACGCCTACTTCCAGGGCACGGCCGGCACGGTCACCGTAGCCGAGGCGGTCACGGCCCGCAGCCTGACCTTTGCCACCGACGGCTACACGATCGACGGGGCCGCGGGCGTGACCCTCACCGGCGCCGGCAGCGGCGGACCCGGACCGGCCGTGATCGACGTGGCCGGCGG
Source organism: uncultured Pirellulales bacterium (assembly GCA_964434165.1). Classification (GTDB taxonomy): domain Bacteria; phylum Planctomycetota; class Planctomycetia; order Pirellulales; family Thermoguttaceae; genus CAYSUS01. The sequence goes on along the minus strand of CAYSUS010000057.1, from coordinate 7,815 downwards.
CAGCACCACAACCATCTCCGCGCCGATCGTAGGCGGCAGCCTCAACAAGAACGGCGCCGGGACGCTCGTGCTCACCGGCGAGAGCACCTACGACGGCAACACGGTGGTCGATGGCACGCTCCGCATCACGGGGGGCGGCGGAATCTACACCGACGGGTATCAGGATCCGACCGTGACTCTGAATCCGGGCGCGGTCCTCGAACTCCAGACCTGGGGATACGGCAACGGGCACTCGCTGGGCGAGCTGTCGTACAACTCCCCGCAGTTGCAGGTCAACGGGGCGACCATCCGTCTGCTGGCCAGCTCGACCGCCAACCGCGGCTTCACGATCGGCGCGCAAGGGGCCACGCTCGACGTCCCCTCGGGCGTGAGCTGGACCATCGGCGTGAACCCCGCCAAGCCGTTTGAGGGCATCGCCAGCACCGACGGCGGCACGCTCACCCTCACCGGCGCCGGCACGGGGCGCATCGACGAGCCCCTCAGCGGCACCGGGGGCCTCGTCAAGTCGGGCTCCGGCACGTGGACCCTCACCGGGGAGAACACCTACTCCGGCGGCACCACGATCAGCGCCGGAATCCTGCTCCTCGGCGGCGGCTCGGCGGCGGCTCGGCCGGCGGCACCCTGGGGACCGGCCCGGTCGCGAACAACGCCACGCTGCACTTCCAGCGGACCGACGACTCTGTCTTCGCCAACGACATCACAGGCAACGGGACCATTCGCCAGCTCAATGGCTCGGGCCAGGTGACCTTCACGGGCACGGCCTCCATGACCGATCTGACACTCGGCAGCGGAAACGCCGCCTCGCCTCCCGCGTTCGTGCTGGCGGCCGGGTCCAGCACCACGGTGACCGGGGGTATCCGCGTGGGACGCAACGACGCAGGCCTTGGCACCTACGGCAAGCTGATCATCGAGGACACCGCCCAGGTCCAGGTCGGCTACTTCGGCCTCGGTGAGCAGAACGGCCGCACGGGCGAGGTGATCCAGGAAGGCGGAGACGTGACCGTCTCGAACCGGCTCCAGATCGGGCATTGGCCGAACAACACCAGCACGTACACGATGGAAGGCGGCTCGATCACCCTGACCGGAACCCCCGGAGGCGGCAGTGAGAAGTCGGGCATCATCTACCTGGGCGTGGACGGCACCGGCCAGTTCTACCACCACGGCGGCGACGTCATGGCCCACGGGATGTCCCTGGATAACCGCAGCAATACGGCGGGCACCGACACCTACGCCATGACCGGCGGCAGCCTCACGCTCGGCCCGACCGGCATCATCACCGGCAACCCGGCGAACACGTCCTTCCTCATCGAGCTGGGCGGCGGCACGATCGGGGCATCCGGCGACTGGGGGTCCGTGCTGCCGATGACGCTCACCGGCACCAACGGCGACGTGGCCTTCGACACGGCCGGCCATCAGATCACGCTCAGCGGCCTGCTCAGCGGACCGGGCGGCCTGAACAAGACCGGCGACGGCACGCTGCTCCTCAGCGGCGCGGACAACACCTACGCCGGCAACACGGTGGTCCAGGCCGGCACGCTCGCCCTGGAGCACGCGGCGAGCAACAACAGCATCGCGGCCTCGCCCGTCATCCACGTGATGCAGAATGCCACGCTCGACGTGACCGGCCTGGCCGGCGCCGCCGACCTGGTCTTGGCCGACGGGCAGATGCTCCACGGCAACGGCACCGTGCTCGGCAACCTCGGCGTCGGCATCGGCGCCACGGTCTCGGCCGGGGCCTCGCCCGGGCACTTGATCGAACAGGGCGATTACACGCAGGCCGGCATCATGCTCGCCGAGCTCGGCGGCACCGAGCAGGGCGTGACCTACGACTGGATCGACGTGGCAGGCACGGCCACGCTGGAGACGGGTGCGATCGTCCGGGTCGAGCTTTGGGACACGTTCGTGCCCGCGCTGGGCGACCGCTTCGACATCCTCACGGCCGCGGGGGGGATCACCAACGACGACCTGGCGGGCATCGCGTTCGACTTCGGCGATGGCCTGGTCCACAACCTGGTGCCGTCGATCGTGTCGCTGCAGGGCGGTGCCGAGGCCCTGCGCCTGGCCTCCGTGCCAGAGCCCACCTCGCTCCTGCTGGCCGCGATGGGCGCCGCGGCCGTCGGGTGGATCGCGATGCGGCGAAGCAAGCGATCACGGCGCTGAGGCGATCCGCCGCGAGCGCTGACCCGGCGAGATTGCCGCCGGCGACGTGTCTTCCGTCGTCGCTCCGCGCCGTGCGCGCTTCCGTGGTCCGTCACTGCCTCTTGCGCCAGCGGTTGAGCGTGACCGTCTTCAGCCACGCCCGGAAGCTCCGCGAACCGGCGCCACACCTCCGGGTCGAGCAGGCTGGCGGGAGTTCGCGATGTCATCTGTCTGTTCCCATCCTTGGGGACGAAGCCGCCCGCGGTCGCCACCCAGTAACTTGTGGCCAGCGCCGAAGCACGCGACCGACCAGGCGCCGGTGGCAGGACACGGGTGCTGCAAGCTACAATGCCCGACTTGCGGGCGGCCGATTCGGTACCTTGGCCCCCGGTCAAGCTCCGGTTCCAGACCATGCAAGACGAGGATTGCTCCATGTCACCCCAGCCACGCGCCTTCCGGCTGCCCCTCCTTCTTTCGTCAATCGCCGCCGCAGCGTTTCAGATTTCCACCGCCCGGGCGGATGATGTGCCCACCAAGGTCCTCGTCGCGCTTGACGAGAACCTCGACCTCGATGCGGCCAGCGCCGGCGGGGCCGATCTGAGTCTCGTGCACGGCGACCGCGGCACCGTGCTGCGCGTGCAGACCGGCACCGAGGCCGACTGGCCGGGCGCGACGTTCCGCGCCCCAGCGCCGTGGGACCTGTCGGCACTGGAGCGCGTGGCCGTCCAGGTGAGGAACCTCGGCCAGAAGCCCGTCACCGTCCGCGTACGCGTGGACGGCGAGGGGAGCGACCCGGAGGGAAGCCGGGGCAGCGTCACCGACCGGCAAACACTCCAGCCCGGCGAGTCCGGCACCGTCCGCGTCCGGCTCCGCCGCCGCCTGCCGCCGGCGCTTGCCGACAAGCTGTTCGGCATGCGGGGCTATCCGGGCGGGCTGGACAAGGACAAGGGCGTCGAGGCCGCACGGATCACCCGCGTGCTGGTCTTCGTCGGCAAGCCCAAGTCTAAGCACGTCTTCGAGATCGACGCGATCCGCGCCGAGGGCCGCTACGAGGAGCCCGCGTGGCTGGACATGGCGCCCGAGCGGTTCTTCCCCATGATCGACCGCTTCGGGCAGTTCATCCACAAGGACTGGCCCGGCAAGACGCACTCCGAGGAGGACCTCAGGAAGGCCATCGAGGCCGAGGCCGCCGACCTGGCCGCCCACGGCGGGCCCGATGGCTGGGACCCGTACGGCGGCTGGGAAGCGGGGCCCAAACTCCGGGCCACCGGCTTCTTCCACACCGAGAAACACGAGGGGAAGTGGTGGCTGGTCGATCCCGAGGGACGCCTCTTCTGGTCGCACGGCGCCGATTGCGTGCGGGCCAGCACGGCCTACACCCCGATCACCGACCGCGAGTTCTACTTCCACGAGCTGCCCGGCAAGGACACGCCCTTCGCGCCGTTCTACGGCTCGCGCGACTGGGCCCCGCACGGCTATTACCACGGCAAGGGGCCCTATCGCACGTACAACTTCACGGGTTCGAACCTGCTGCGCAAGTACGGCCCCGGGTGGGAGGGCAAGTTCGCCGACCTCTGCCACCGCCGCCTGCGTAGCTGGGGCATGAACACGATCGCCAATTGGTCGGACGAGAGGATCTATCTCATCAAAAAGACGCCCTACTGCGTCTCGATCAGCGCCGGGGGGCGGCGACCGATCGAGGGGAGCCAGGGCTACTGGGGCAAGTTTCCCGATCCGTTCGAGCCTTCCTTCCGCAAGGCCCTCGACCAGCGGATGTCACGCGAGAAAGGCAAATCGGCCGGCGACCCGTGGTGCCTCGGCTACTTCGTCGATAACGAGCTGGGCTGGGGCGACGAGCTGTCGCTGGCCGTCGCCGCGCTGGCCTCTCCTCCCGATCAGGCCTCCAAGCGGGTCTTCGCCGAATCGCTCAAGGCGAAGTACGAGACCATCGACAAGCTCAACGCGGCCTGGGGCACGCAGCACGCCTCGTGGGACGCTTTGCTCGACAGCCGCACGCCGCCGGACACGAGGCGGGCCCGCGACGACCTGGCCGCCTTCTATACGCGGATCGCCGAGGAGTATTTCCGCGTCTCGCGCGCAGCGGTCAAGGACGTCGCCCCCGACAACCTCTACCTGGGCTGCCGCTTCGCCTGGGTCAACGACCGCGCGGTGCGCGCCGCGGCCGGGCACTGCGACGTGATCGGCTTCAACAAGTACCGCTATAGCGTGGCAGATTTTGCCCTGCCCGAGGGGATCGACAAGCCGGTGATCATCGGCGAGTTCCACTTCGGAGCCCTGGACCGCGGCATGTTCCACACGGGCCTGCGCCCGGTCGAGGATCAACAGGCTCGGGCGACGACGTACAAGGAGTACGTGCGCGGGGCCCTGCAGAATCCCTACCTGGTCGGCACGCACTGGTTCCAGTTCGGCGACCAGGCGACCACGGGCCGTGGCGACGGGGAGAACTACCAGATCGGCCTGTTGGACGTGTGCGACCGGCCGTATCCGGAGACGATCCGCGCCGTGCGCGACGTGGGCTACGCTTTGTATGAGACCCGGCTCCTTCCCACCCCGCGTGCGAAGCAGTGACGGGCTGAGGCGGTCTCGTCCCCAGGCTCGCGGCCGGGGACGCGCTGCCTTGGGGGCTCCGCCCCCGTGAGCGTGCGCGCGAGGCGGGACCTGGCGCGGAAGCCTGGCAATGCGTGGGCACGATCGGACCGAGAGGATCTGGCATGACGTTTATTCCCTGGGGGTTCTTTCTCCTGTTCGTGGTCCTGGCCGTCGGCCTGGGCGCGTATGGCCTCTGGCAGCAGAAGAAACGGACCGAGGCGTGGCAGCGCGTGGCCGGCGAGCTGGGGATCGCCTTCCTCGGCGAGGCCAACGACGTCCTCGCCCGTTACGGCCATTTCCAGACCTTCAGCCGCGGGCGCAATCGCCGCCTGCGCAACGCCATCCAGGGCGACTCGGGCGACGTGCGCATCACCATCGGCGACTTCCGCTACCGCACCGGCAGCGGCAAGAACAGCCACACGTATCACCGCACCGTGTGCGTGCTCCAGAGCCCCCGGCTGCGCCTGCCCCGGTGCTACCTGCGCCCCGAATCGATGCTCTTCGATTCGCTGGGCTCGCTGTTCGGCGGGCAGGACATCGACTTCGCCGACGACCGCGAGTTCTCCGGCTCCTACGTGCTCCAAGGCGACAGCGAGCAGGCGATCCGCGAGCTTTTCGACGCCGACGTGCGCGCGTGGTTCGCCGGCCGGCAGGGCCGCAATTTCCACTTCGAGGGCCAGGGGGACGCACTGATCTTCCACACGCGCAACCGCCGCAAGCCCGACGAGGCCAAGGACCTCATGCAGCAGGCCCTGGAGATCATGAACCGGCTGGCGAAGGGGTAAGCCGGGGGACTGGCACCGTTTTCACCCCGCGGCGCACCCCCGCACCGATCCCGCGCCGCAGCCGGTCCCACCGCGCCGGCCGGCCCGTGCGTTGGGAAAACGGTGCCTCTCCCCCCTCGCCAAGAACCGCCACCCCGCAAGGGGACTGGAACCGTTCTTCCGGATGCAGGGACAACCCCGTCAACGCCGGACCATCCGCGGCGAGAGGAAACGGCGGCAGCACCGCGCAGGAAGAACGCTTCCAGCCCCCGCGCTAGTCCAGCTCCTGGCGGGCCCAGGAGGCCTTGCCGCGGAGGCGGGCCACGACGGGATCCTCGCGCGCGGAAGACGGACCGTCGAGCGATTCCAGGTAGCCGACCTGCTCGACATTCTGGGAGCCTTCGGACCGCTCGCGCGCGGCCGCGTCGGCCAGCCGGTCGTACTCCGCGGCCGCCAGGCGAAGGACCTTCGGGTGGCGGGACTGAACCACGTGGCCGAAAGCCGGCCCGTCAGGGCCCCCGCCCGGCACGTCGGCCGGGCGGCGGACCGCGTCGAGACCTCCAGACGCCAGCGAGGGCTGGCCGTCCTCCGACTGGCCGCCCTCGGGCAGCTCGAGCAGATCGTCGATCGCCCCCTCCTGCTCCAAGAGGGTCTCGGCCGGCTCCCAGCGGACCATGCCCAGCCGGTTGGCGGCGAAGAATAGGGTGTTGAGCGTCTTCTCGGGAGCCTCGACCACGGCCAGCTTGTAGCCGGGGCGGTATAGCTTCAGCCGGGCCGTGTGGTTGGTGCCGATCCCGTGCGTCAGCACGCTGACCATCATCAGGCCCGACTCCATCGTGACGTTGGTATAGCCTGCGCTCTTCCCGTCGTGCGACGTCGAGACCGGAGCGATTTCCGCGCGGCGGTCGGCGGGACGGCACCCGTGCGTCCGTCGCGTCTCGGTCTCATGAAACACGTACACGTCGCCGTCCGGGGCCGCCGTGTCCTTGACCGCCAGATGGTGCACCCGCGGATGGACGTAAGCCACCGGCACGCAGCCGCCCAAGCCAAGGGCAGCCACGACCGTCGCCAAGACCAGACAGCGAGAACGGGGAAGCAGGGCGTCCATGAGCCGACCTCCGCACGAGGAGCCAGGGAGAGAAGAGGGGCGGAGGATACCCCGCTTTCGGCCCGCGCCACAAGGCCGGTTTCTTCAAGATCAAGACCCCGGCGCGCATGGGGGCTTTGGCAATGCCGAGGAGGCGGATCCCGGGGCGAGAAGCCTTCGGGCGTTCCGTCCTGCCCCCTCTCCAACACGCCCTCACCCCGAGCCTCTCCCAGAGGGAGAGGGGGAAGCCTGGGCCGCGCGGACCATGCCCCCGAACAGCTCGCGCTGCTGGATCAGGGCGGCGATGCGGTCCTCGGGCTTGCCCCGGGCCTCGAGCAGGACCCAGCCCCGGTAGTCCATCTTGACCAGCAGCCCGATCAACTCCGCCCAGGGGTAGCCCGGCGTGTCGAGCTCGCGCACGTGCGCGGTGGCCCCGAAGCGGTCCTTCACCAGATTGAAGTTGGCCGCCAGGCCGTCGCCCTTGAGGTCCGCCTGGTTCGAGTTCCAGCAGACCCGCGCATTGGGGTGATCGGCAACGTCCATGATCCGCTTCATGACGGGCAGCTCCGAGCACCGGCCATGCACCTCCAGGCGGATCTCTTGCCCGAAGTCGGCCCCGAACGCGGCGACCTCGTTGAGGGCCTTGCCGATCTGCTCGATGGTCTTCCCATGCGGGACGTCCTTGTAGAGGTCGTTCGGCTTGACCTTCACGCCCGACCCGCCCACGTCGTGACCGAGCCGGACGAAGGCCTTGGTGGCCTCGATCGCGGCCGCCAGGGCTTTCGGGTCCTTGTGACAGAACCGCTCGTTGCTGCCGAGTCCCACGAGGGTGACGGGGCTGTCGGCGAACCGCTTCTTGACCTCGGCCCGCTGGGCCTTGTTCAGGTCCGGCTCCACGCCGTGCATGTGGGTGGTGCGGAGTTCCACGCCGAGCACCTTGGTCTTCTCGCAGTTGGCCAGGAGGGTGGGCAGGTCCCAGTCCTTGCCCCATAGATAGGTGACCAGGCCGAAGGCCATGTCGGTTCCGGGTTCTTCCGCGGTGCCCAGGGCCGGGGAGAGCCGCGCGAGCGGGCCGGCAACCAGCGCGGCCGGGATACCCAGGGACGACTTCAACCAGCGACGGCGGGAGATGCTTGGCATGGGGGTGGTTCCTCAATCAACGCGCTAGTGTAGTGTTTCAGGCTGTTGGTGCTTTATCGAGGGCTGCGCGTGCCT
>CAYSUS010000056.1:0-45119 GCA_964434165.1 uncultured Pirellulales bacterium | reverse complement strand
CCCCCTTCGCCGATCACCACGCAGACGACCGGCGTCGGCAGTCGCGACATCTCGAACATCGACTGGGCGATCACCTGCGCCTGGCCCCGCTCCTCGGCCCCGATGCCCGGATAGGCCCCGCCCGTGTCGATCAGGCAGATGACGGGCAATCCGAACTTGGCGGCCAGCCGCATCTTGGCCATGGCCTTGCGGTAGCCTTCCGGGTGAGCGAAGCCGTAGTTGCAGGCGGTCCGCTCCTTGAGCGACTTGCCCTTCTGGTGTCCGACCACTAGGACCTTGAACTCGTCGAGCTTGGCCCACCCCGTGCGGATCGCCCGGTCGTCGCCGAAGAACCTGTCGCCGTGCAGCTCGACGAACTCGTCGAAGGCCAGGGCGAGGTAGTCCGTGGTCATGGGCCGGTCGGGGTGGCGGGCGACCTCGACCGTCTGCCACGGCTCCAGGTTCGCGTAGATGTGCCGCGTCAGCTCGGCGATCTCCCGGCGCAGCCGCCGGATCTCCTCGCGAACCTCGGGCGTGGCCGGATGGACCTGGTCGAGCCGTCGCTTGCGCGCGTCCAGCTCGGCGATCGGCCGCTCGAAGGCGAGCCGGAATTCGTTTGCAGCCATGTTTGCCGAATCTGGGATGATGCGGAGTGCCGGGCGCATGGGGGCCACCCCATGCCGGAGGGAATACGCGGTCGCCAGCGTGCCATGCCGGCGCGGCCGGGGGCGGCCATCCGCCTCCCCGTCCATCTTCGTCCCCTGCGACGGCTCTCCTTGCGGGTTTTCTGGTCTTGAGGAACTGGCGAAGGTAGGTAGCCCGGCCTGCCGGCCGAGGCGCAACGCGAAGTCACTCGGACTTCGCCGGCGACTGTTGGGGGGGGCGGGGCGGCTGGCGCATGACATGAATCATGCGCAACTCGCTGAGGAAATCCTCCGTGGTCTTGTACCGATCCGAGGGACTCTTGGCCATCGCCTTGCGGAGCACCTTGGCGAAATGGGGAGTCACTTCCTTGTTGACCGAGTCGAGCGTGGGCGGGGCGGACTTCAAGTGCTTGTTCAATAGCTCGTTGGAGTTGACTCCCGTGAACGGAGGGCGCCCCCCGACAAGCTCGAAGAGCGTGCAGGCCAGGCTGTACTGATCCGCCCGGTCGTCCAGCGCCGAGCCGCGAATCTGTTCCGGCGACATGTAGCTCCGGGTGCCTTGCACCACCCGGGACTTGGGCACCAGGAGCTTGGCCAGGCCGGTCCGCCGCCTCTGGGCGAGGGCGAAATCGATCAGCTTCACGTCGCCCTCGTCCGAGACCAGGAAGTTGTCGGGCTTGATGTCGCGGTGCACCCACCCCTGCTTGTTCAGATGCGCCACGGCATCCGTGGCTTGGAGCACGATCTTGGGGATCAGGTGGCCGATCCCTTCCAGGTTCTGCCGAATCCGGTTCTTCATGTTCGGCGCCGCAAACCACTCCATGGCCACGAAGGGGGTGCCGCGATCGACCCCGTATTCGACGATCCTAATGATGTTCGGGTGATCGAGCTTCGAGCCCACCGTGTATTCCCACTTCAGATAACCGATGTGCTCGCGGTTCTTGCGGTATTTCTTCAGCGGGATCTTCAGCCCGAAGAACTCGCCCTTGGCGTCGTGCATGGCCTGCCAGAACTGGCTCGACTGCCCGGTGTTCACGACGTTCAACAGGCGGTAGGGGCCGACGTATCCGGGGGCCTCGGCGGCTTTGCTCACGGGGCGAGACTCGCGGCAGGGGGGTGCTTCAGCGTACGTGGCTCGGACCGGGTCGATCGAAACCCCTTTAGTCTAGCGAAGATGCCGCCGCCCGGCAATTGCGAGGCCCCTCCCGCCCCTCCCCCGCGCTGCCCATCCTTCCCCGAACCTCCACGTGCCTCAGCGCAGCGGCTCCGCATTCAAGCAAAACTCCTCACTTTTCTGCACTTTCTTCTGCGGCCGGTCGGCTCAGCAGGCGCTCGTAGAGCCCTCGAAGCTGACCCGTCATGTGCTGGTGACGGAAGAGGTCGGCAAACCGCTTCCGGCCTTGGCTACCCAGCCGGTCGCGCAGCGGGGCGTCCGCGGCCAGCTCGAGCACCGCCTCGACCAGGGGCGCGTGGCTCCTCGGCGGTGCGAGATAGCCGGTCTGGCCGGGCAGCACGACTTCGCGCGCCCCGTCCACGTCGTAGCTGACCACCGGCTTGCCGGCGATCAGGGCCTGCGGGATCGCTCGGGCGAGCCCCTCGCGAAGACTGGTGTGAATCAGTAGGTCCATCGCGGCGATCCAGGCCGGCACCTGCTCGCTGGGGACCAATCCGACGAGGCGGAAATGGTCCTCGAGCCCCGCCCTCTGGATCGCGCGCTCAAGCGGAGCGCGGAGGATGCCGTCTCCGACGAAGAGGAACCGGACGTTGGGGTTGCGGGCGACGATCTCGGGAGCGGCGCGGATCACGTACTCGTGCCCCTTGAGCGGGAACAGCCGGGCGATCTTGCCCACCACGACGTCGTCGGGCCCGTAGCCGAGGACCCCGCGCACCCGGGCCCGGTGCTCGTCGGCACGGAGAAACGGCTCCACCTCCATGCCGCTGTAGACCGTCGTGAGCATCGAGCGCGGGGCCACGCCGGCCGAAACCATCAGCTCGGTCATGGCGTCCGACACGCCGACCATGGCGTGGCAGCGGCGCGCGGCCCAGCGCTCGCAGGCGCGATAGGCCCGGCGCGCGACCGGATTCTGATAGGGGTGAAACGGCGCCCCGTGGACCGTGTGGACCACGGCCGGCACGCCCAGCTTCCACGCCGCCGCGCGGCCCAGGATCCCGCCCTTGGCGCTGTGCGTGTGCACCACCTCCGGCCGGAAATGGCGGATCGCCTTCTCGACGGCGCGGTAGCTAACGCAATCACGCCACGGATGGATCGGGCGGCGCAGGGCCCCAATGACCTCCAGCGGAACCCCCCCTGCCCTGGCCCGATCCAGAAGGCTCCCCTCCGGCCCCAGCGGCGGCCCGGTCACCAGCAGCACCTCGTCGCCGTAGTCGCGCAACAGATCCTCGCAGCACAGGAGCGTGTTCTCCTGGGCGCCGCCGACGATCATGCGGGTGATGACGTGGGCGATACGCATGGCGGTCCGGTGGCAGAGGTCAGGGGCGGTGGGATCATGCCGCCTCGCTCTCCCAACTGCGGGAGAGGGGCTGGGGGTGAGAGCGGCTGGGGGTGAGAGCGGCTGGAACGCGAGCGGGCGATAGTGTGTAAAAACCTATATAGCAAGCTGGCTCGCATAGAGCCGCCAGCCTTTAATACCGCACCCACAACAGGAACAGCCCCTGCGGGGGCGCGGTCGGGCCGGCGGCGCTGCGGTCGCGCGCGGCGAGGGTCTCCCCGGGCCAGCCTTCCGGCTGCTTGCCGCGGCCCACTTCGACCAGCGTGCCCGCGATCGCCCGGACCATGTTGTAAAGGAACCCGTCGCCCTCCACTTCGATCCTGATCCGATCCGACTCCCCTGCCCCGCCCCGCGCGACATCCAGGGCGAAGATCGTGCGTACCGTATCCTCGCGGGGCGACCCGGCCGACTGGAAGCTGGCGAAGTCGTGCCTGCCGGCCAGCGCCTGTCCCGCGCGGTGCATTGCCTCGGCATCGAGCGGCTCGTGGACCTGCCAATGGTATCGCCGCGCGAACACGTCGCGCCCCGGCGCGTCGCGGATCACGTAGCGGTAGCGCTTGCCCGCGGCATGGTGCGTAGGGTGGAAACCTCCATCGACCTGTTCGAGGGCGAGCACGGCGACGTCCGGCGGCAGGTAGGCATTGACCGCCCGGGCCAGCACGTCGGCCTCCAGGCGCGTGTGGGCGGCGAACGCGGCCACCTGGCCCAGGGCGTGCACGCCGGCGTCGGTGCGGCTCGCCGCGCCGACGCGCACCGCGGCCCCCACCACGCGCTGGACCGCTTCCTCCAGCACCCCCTGCACCGTGCGGCGCCCCGGCTGGGCCTGCCAGCCGCAGAACTCGGTGCCGTCGTAGGCCAGCGTGAGCTTGAACTGGGGCATCGCGAGGCCGTCGAGGCTGCGATCGCACGGGCGGCGCGCTAGGCCTTCACCGCCGCGGGCTCGCCCGCCTCCTTCAGGAGCAGCTCGGCGATCTGCACGGCGTTCGTGGCGGCCCCCTTGCGGAGGTTGTCGCTGACGCACCAGAAGGCCAGGCCGTTGGGGCTGCAGATGTCCTCGCGGATGCGGCCGACGAACACTTCGTCGCGGCCCGTGCAGTCCGTGGGCATGGGGTATCTCTTGTTGGCCACGTCGTCGATGACCTCGATGCCCGGAAACGCGCGGAACAGCTCGCGGGCCTCCTCGACGGTCACCTTGCGCTCGGTCTCGACGAGGATGCTCTCGCTGTGCGAGTCGGCCACCGCCACGCGCACGGCGGTGGGACAGACCTGGATCGACTCGTCGCCGAGGATCTTCCGCGTCTCGTTGACCATCTTCATCTCTTCGGACGTGTAGTCCTTGTACTTCGGCGAGCCGATCTGCGGGATGCAGTTGAAAGCGATGGGATACGGGAAGCACTCGTACTGGTAGTCGTCCCCGGCCAGCCGCGCCTTGGTCCCGCCCTCCAGGTCGCGCGTGCCGGCCAGTCCGGCCCCGCTGACCGCCTGGTAGGTGCTGACCACCACGCGGCGCACGCGGGCCGCATCGTGCAGAGGCTTCAGGGCCACGACCATCTGCGTGGTCGAGCAGTTGGGGCTGGAGATGATCCCCTGGTGCTCGCGCACCGCCTCGGGGTTGACCTCGGGAATCACCAGCGGAACCTTGGGGTCCATGCGCCAGTAGCCGCTTTCATCCACGACCACGCACCCTCGCTCCACGGCCGCGGGAAGCAGGTCCCGCGCCACGTCGTCGGGCGTGCTGGCGATGGCCAGATCGACCCCCTCGAACGCCTCGGGACGCAGCTCCTCGACGGTGATCTCCCGGCCGGCGAACGGGAGCTTCCTGCCCGCGGAACGTTTCGAGGCCAGGAAGCGGACCGTCTTGTGCGGCAGCTTCCGCGCGTCGATCAGCTCGCGGATGATGGTTCCCACGGCGCCCGTGGCGCCCACGACGGCCAGGGTGTCGAACACGAGTCGGTCTCCCACAGCAGAGGCTGGTTACGTCCAACGGCGCGCAGACGACGCGCAATCTACGAGTATAGCAAGGAGACGAAGGGCGAGGAATCCGGTTCGCCCGCGCGGGACTTGCGAAGTCCTCGAGACTCCGGAAGCTCGCCGCAGCCTGCGAAGTCTCAAGGCGATCGGCCGCGACCGCTCACGGCAAGGCGGCAAGCCCTTCCGCCGCCTGGGGATTGAACCCGAACGCCAGCCCTTCCTTGGCCCCGGCCGTGAGGTACACCGTCTTGACCTCCTCGACCAGCTTGCCGTCGCGGACGATCTGCGCCCGCACCTCGTACTTGTAGCGGTAGCCCGGCGCGAGCCCGTAGGAGACGTACTGCCGACGGCTGCCGGTGGCCTTGGTCTCCATGCCGTTGATCAGCACCTTGGCGTCGAACGGCACGTAAACCGTCAGGAGGCCACTGTCCGACCGGGTGGGCTCGCCCACGTACGTCTCCAGGCTGGTGTTATGCAGCCGGGTGGAAGCCGGACCCGGCAGGCCCGGCGGAGGCGGGGACGGGGTCTTGGGTTCAGGGGCCGGGGGCGTCGGTTCGTCCGTGGTGCTCGGCGGGGCTTCGGGCGTTTCATCCCCGTGGGCCGGGGTCGGCTGGGCTGGGGTGGGACTATACACCGCGCCGGTCACGACCGTGTCCGAGCAGCATACGTCCCAGCAGCACGTGTCCCAGCAGCAGCAGGGCGAGCAGTAACACGTGGTGCAGCACGGGGTGTAGCAGCCCCAGCCGGCGTAGTACCACCGGTACGGGCCGAACAGCGCCCTGCGGATCGGCCCCGGGCGAACGCCCAGGTACCATGCACCGCCGCACGGGTAGCCAACGTTCCAGTACGAAGAGCCGTGCCAGCCCCAGTAGCCCCAGTGGGCGTCCGCCCGGGGCGTCCACAGGGCGACCGATGCGGCCACGACCGCCGCGATCAACAGATACTTGGCTTTCGCTCGCAACATGCTCGCAACTCCCTGTCTCGGCTGACCAGAACCTCGGCCCGTCAGTACATAAACGTAGCATAACAGCCCCCGGTTACAAATCAAGCAACCTGGGAAGGCTCGGGTGAAAGCACAAATTGACGGGAACATCGAGATTCTTTGCTTGTCCGGGGACGAACCACTCCGACGGGTGGACTGCCCTGTGCGGCAGGTGACCTTGGGTGCCCCCACCAAAGCGGCTATATTCCCGTGGCGCCGACGCCGGCCGCCCCGCCCGGCTTCACCTGGCACAGCACGGCCTGGGCCGAGTATGACCCTTCAAACTTGGTTCCGCCGACTCCCGTGGCCCATCGTGGCTGGCGCGGCCCCCCTTGTGCTGATGGGCTGGTTGGGGATGGCCCGCTGCCAGGAGCTGTTCGGCGACAGCGACCGCTACCTGCGGCAGCAGGTGCTTTGGTCCGGGCTGGCCGCCGGGGTGATGCTGGCGGCCGCGGGTCCCAGCTACCGCATCCTCTGCCGCTGGAGCTACGCGATCTTCGGCCTTGCCCTGGCGCTGCTGGTCCTGGTGTTCTTCTTCCCGACGGTCAACGGCGCCCACCGGTGGATTCGCGTCGGGCCGCTGGGATTTCAGCCCTCGGAGCTGGCCAAGGTGGCCTACGTGCTCGCCCTGGCCCGCTACCTGATGGATTGCGACCACTACCGCCGGCTCCGCGGCCTGGTCGCCCCCCTGGCCCTGACGCTGCTGCCGGTCCTGCTCATCCTGCGCGAGCCCGACCTGGGGACCGCCCTGGTGTTCCTGCCCCTGATGTTCGCCATGCTCTGGGTGGCCGGAGCGCGCCGGCGCGACCTGGCCTGCCTGATGCTGCTGGGCCTGGCCGCGCTGCCCGTCCTCTGGACGCAGATGAGCCGCGAGCAGAAATCCCGGGTCACGGCCCTGATCGACCAGACGCGTCCCGGAGAAACCCCGTCGGCCGACACCTACCACCTTCACCGCGCCAAGCAGACCGCGGCCCTGGGCGGCGTGTGGGGGACCTGGATCACGGGGCGGATCCTGGACGACCCGGGGGCCTATCACCTGCCCGAGGCTCGAACCGACTTCATCCTCTGCGTGCTCGGCGAGCGGTTCGGACTGCTGGGCCTGGGCTTCGTCCTCGGCATGTTCGCCCTGCTGGCCTGGCAAGGGATGGGCGTGGCCGCCGCCACGCGCGAGCCCTTCGGGCGCCTGGTGGCCGCGGGACTGGTGTGCCTGGTGCTGATCCAGGTGCTCGTCAACGCGGGCATGACCGTGGGCCTGCTGCCCGTCACCGGGCTGTCGCTCCCCCTGGTCAGCTACGGCGGCTCGGGCATGATGGCCCAGGGGCTCGTGCTCGGGCTACTGCTGAACATCGGCGCCCGGCCCGGCTACGAGATCGCCGCGGAGCCGTTCCGGTTTGCGCGAGATGCCGCGTGATGGGGTGGGACCTTCGCGAGACGAAGCCGAGGTAATCCGAAGCGCGAGGCACGAAATCCGAGGCAAATCCGAATGACCCAGATGGCCGATGATGGAAACGCGCGGTGCGGCGCGTCTTCCCGTCATTCGAGTTTCGTGCTTGCCTCCCATCCGCGCCGGTCGCCTGCCCCGGGCTCACTCCTCGACGGCCTTCAGCTCGATGGCGTCCACTGAGAGCTCGCCGACCCCGCCGAGGAGTCCCACGCGCACGACCGCTTCGCGGGCGCGGATCGGCACGGGCAGGCGCACGCGCTCGGTCTCCCAGCCGAACGTCCCGCGCCACGGGCCCGCGATCCCCTCGCCTAGCGGAGCCCGGTTCTCGCCGTAGTACGAAATGGCCAGCATGGGCAGCTCGTGCCGACTCTGGCCGGGCCGGAGTCCCCGCCCGCGAACCCGCAAGGAGATCTCGATCCGCTTGACCTCGCGCCCGTCCACGGCCAGCCCCTGCAGCGCCTGGCTGCCGCGTCCCGGGACCTCGTTGGAGAAGGTCATGTAGTGCTTCCCCGATGGCGCCAGCTCGTCGTTCTGGAGCGTCGCCTGACGCTGGTAGTGCCAGCCCGAGGGGATGGGCGGGTCGCCCATCACGTCCTCGAAGTCGCCGTTGCGGATCGCGGGGTTGGCCGGGTCGGGCTGGATGCGGCGCTGCGACTCGGCCGCGCCCGTCATCGGCACGAACAGGGTCGGGCGCAAGGCCTCGGTCTTCAGCTTGCCGCCTTCCTTCTTCAGAAGATACAGGTTCTGCTGGTAGCGCTCGCCGACCGGGACGACCATCCGGCCGCCCTCGCGCAACTGCTGCGCCAAGGGCAGGGGCACGCGCTCCGGGGAGCAGGTGACGATGATCTTGTCGAACGGGGCGTGCTCGGGCCAGCCCCGGAACCCGTCGCCGATCTTCACGTGGACGTTGTCGTAGCCGAGCTTCTCCAGCGTGCGCCCGGCCCGGCGGCCCAGCGATTCCACGATCTCGATCGTGTACACCTCGGCCACCAGCCCGGAGAGCACCGCCGCCTGGTAGCCGCTGCCCGTGCCGATCTCGAGCACCTTGTCGCGGGGCCGGGGATCGAGCTGCTCGGTCATGTACGCAACGACGAACGGCGGCGAGATGGTCTGGCGCTCGCCGATGGGCAGGGCCATGTCGAGGTAGGCCCACCGCCGCTGGGCGAGCGGCACGAACTCGTGGCGGGGCGTATGGCGCATGGCCGCGATCACGCGCGGGTCCTTCACGCCCGCCCCCGCGATCTCCTCGTCCACCATGCGCGCGCGGGCCTTTTCCAGGCTCATCGTCGCCTGGGCGAATCCCAGGTCGCCGCACGCCAGCGCGGCGAGCGCGGCGAGCATCGCGGTGCGAGCGCATGTGCCTCGTGCGTCGAGCATGTCGGGCCCTCCCTTTCGCGCTGCCTGTTGGGGTGGTGGGTGGCCCGCCCGCCCTGGGCGGCAAGCGGCGACCCTCTCCCATCTTACCGCGGCCGGCTGGCCCCCACCAACCAGCAGAGGCCTACATCCGGGCCCGGTCCACTGCGATAATGGTTCCATGCTCGATCAGGCGATCAAAGACGTGGTCACCTCGCGGCTTCTGCCGCGCGTGCAGGGGCCGGCCCGCTATCTCGGGGGGGAAGTGAACGCCGTGCTCAAGGACCACCGGCGGGTCCGCGGCCGGCTTTGCCTGGCGTTTCCCGACGCCTACTCGATCGGCATGAGCCACCACGGCCTCCAGGTCCTGTACGGCGTGATGAACGCGCGCAGCGACTGGGCCTGCGAGCGGGTCTTCGCCCCGGGCACCGACATGGAGGCCCTGCTCCGCGAGCAAGGCGTGCCGCTGTATGGGCTGGAGAGCTTCACCCCGCTGAGCCGCTACGACGTCGTAGGCTTCACGCTTCAGCATGAGCTGGGGGCCACGAACCTGCTGACGATCCTCGACCTGGGAGGCATCCCGCTCCGCGCCCCGCATCGCGACCTCCGCCATCCGCTGGTGATCGCCGGCGGCCCCTGCGCCCACAATCCCGAGCCGCTGGCGCGATTCATCGACCTCTTCGTCGTCGGCGACGGCGAGGAGACCCTGCCGGCGGTCTGCGACCTGTGGCTGGAGGCTCGCGGCGCCGCGCCGGATCGGACGGCGGCCCTCGCCGAGATCGCGCGCCGGGTGCCGGGGGCTTACGCCCCTGCGCTCTACCGCGAAGAGTACGACGGCGACGGGCGCGCGCTGCCCCCCTGCCCTGCCCTGCCCGACCTGCCGGCCGTCGTTCGTCCGGCCGTCCTGGGCGACCTGGACGCCATGCCGCTTCCCACGCGCCCCGTGGTGCCTTACGTCGAGTGCGTGCAGGACCGGATCGCCATCGAGATCATGCGGGGCTGTCCGTGGCGGTGCCGGTTCTGCCAGAGCACGACGACCAAGAGGCCGCTGCGGTTTCGCCGCGTGGAGACGATCGTCCGGGCGGCGCTGGAGTCGTATCGCAACACGGGCTACAACGAGGTCTCGCTCCTGTCGCTCTCCACGAGCGACTATCCCCACTTCGACGCGCTGATCACGCGGCTCCAGGAGGAGTTGCGCCCGCTGGGCGTAAGCATCTCCGTGCCCAGCCTGCGCGTGAATCACCAGTGGCGCCTCCTGGCCGAGCAGTTGAGCACCGACCGCCGCTCGGGCCTCACCCTCGCGCCTGAGGCCGCGCGCGACGACATGCGCCGCCAGATCGGCAAGGCGATCACCAACGACGACCTGCTGGAGGGCTGCCGGCTGGCGTTCGGCAAGGGGTTTCAGCGGGTCAAGCTGTACTTCATGTGCGGCCTGCCGGGCGAGCGCCGCGAGGACCTCGACGGGATCGTCGACCTGGCCGAGGAGATCTCGCGCCTGGGGCGCCAGGTGACGGGGCGCCCGGCCACGGTCGTGGCCAGCGTGTCGAACTTCGTGCCCAAGCCGCAGACGCCCTTCCAGTGGCACGGCATGCAGTCGCCCGAGTATTTTGAAGCCGCGCACCGGCGGTTGAAGTACCGCAAGCGGATGCGGAGCGTGCAGGTGAAGTACCATGACCTGGCGACGAGCCTCCTGGAGGGGCTCGTCGCGCGGGGCGACCGCCGCGTGGGCGAGGCGATCGAAGCGGCCTGGCGACGCGGGGCGCGATTCGATTCGTGGACCGATCGGTTCGACCCCGACCTGTGGCGCGACGTGCTGGGTCAGTCTGAGCTCGACCTGGGCCGCCTGGTGCACGCTTCCTATCCCGACGATGCTCCCCTGCCCTGGGATCACGTGGGCATCCGCCAGGGCCGGACCTATCTGACGCGCGAGCACGGGCGCTCGCTCGGTCAGCTTGCAGAGATGCGGGCGAGCGCGGGGTGCGCCCGGCCCCAGGATTGAGGCCCGACCATTCCTTCTCGCGAAGCCCCGCATGTCTCCATTCCGACTCCTGGCCATCGACATCGACGGCACGCTGGTCGACCACCGGGATGAGCTCTCGCCGGCCACGATCGGCGCCATCGCCCGGGCGGGCCGGGCCGGCGTCCTCGTGGTGCTGGCCACGGGCCGCCGCTACTCGCGCACTTTGCAACTGGTCGAGCCCTTGGGCATCGAGGTGCCCCTGGTCACGGCCAGCGGGGCCCTGGTGAAGAACCCGGCCGATCACCGGACGCTGTTCCGCGCCGAGTTCGACGGCGACCTGCTGAGCCGAACGGTCCGGCGGATCGAGGATTGCGGCTTCGACGCCCTGCTGCTGTCGGATACGTTCGAGCAGGGCTTCGACTTCTACCAGGCCCGGCCCGACGCGCGGCGCCCTGAGATGGCGGAGTACCTGCGGCTGAACCCCGATTGCGGCCGCCTTTGGCCGGCGATGCAACGGGAAGCGCCGCCCGAGGTCTTCGCGCTGTTCACGATGGGCACGCTCGCGGAGATGCTCGACGTGGAGCGGCGGCTGCACGAGGCCCTGCCCGGCGGCCTTTCGACCCACGTGCTGCGCAGCCCTCGCTACACGGGCTACCTGTGCGAGGTGGCCCCGGCCGGCGTGACGAAGTGGTCGGGCATTCGCCACCTGGCCGAAGACCGGGGCATCGCCGACGCCGAGATCTGCGCGGTCGGCGACGACGTGAACGACATCCCCATGATCCGCGCCGCCGGCCTGGGCGTGGCCATGGGCAACGCCCAGGAGGCCGTCAAGCAGGTCGCCGATCGCATCGCGCCCCGCCAAAACGAGGACGGACTGGTGCAGGTGGTGGAGTGGATGCTGGGGGCGAGGGGCGCGTGACGAGGGGCGACCGGCCAGACAGGGGGACGGCCCTCACGGAGTCCTCGTGGAACATTAGCCGGCGACTCATGATTGCCTAACCCTCCCCCGGTAGGCTGCCCCCACACTTCGGCTCATTCATTCGCGCACCGCCGCCAGGTCCTCGGCCTGCGAGCGGCTCCGCGCGAGCGTGAATTCCTCGGGATCGGGACCATTGGACTGGGAAAGGGTCAACATGGCCACATGGAAGCTGGCGGCGCGGGCGTTGGGACTGGCTGGATTACTCGTGGCGGTCGGTGCAGCCCGGATTGCCCGGTCGGACTCGTACCAGGTAGTCGACCTGGGCACGCTGGGAGGAACCCGGTCGTATGCCACCGCAGTGAACGACACCGGCCAGGTGGTGGGCTACTCGGACCTGACCGGCGACACGGCCCGGCACGCCTTCCTCTACTCGGGCGGCTCGATGACCGACCTGGGGACGCTGGGCGGCACCACGTCTGAGGCGCACGGGATCAACGAGGCCGGCCTCGTGGTGGGGAATTCGAACCTGACTGGCGACACGGCCTCCCACGCCTTCCTCTACTCGGGCGGCTCGATGACCGACCTGGGGACGCTGGGCGGCACCACGTCTGAGGCGCACGGCATCAATGACTCGAACGCAGTGGTGGGGTTCTCGATCACGTCGGGCGGGCTGATGCGCCCCTTCCTCTACGACGGGGCGATGAACGACCTCGGATCGCTGGGAGGAGACTTCGCCGCCGGGTACGGCGTGAACAACTCGGGCGAGGTCGTCGGCTTCTCAAGCCTCTCGGGAGGAATGACGCCCTTCAAGCCGTTCCTGTACAGCGGCGGCACGATGACCGACCTGGGATCGTTCGGCGGCAGCCGTAACGCCGCGGTTGCCATCAACGCCTCCGGCCTGGTGGCGGGTCATTCCAGGACGCCGCTCGACATGGTGCGAGCATTCCTCTACGACGGTGGTCCGCTGATCGACCTGGGCACGCTGGGCGGAGACCGATCCGCCGCGTACGGGATCAATGACGCCGGCCAGGTGGTGGGGCAATCGGATATCACGCCGGGCGACTTCGACGAGGTCCGCGCCTTCCTCTACAGCGGCGGCGCGATGATCGACCTGAACGCCCTGATCGATGGCGGGTCAGGGTGGGTCCTGGCCGAAGCCCGCGACATCAACAACGTGGGTCAGATCGTCGGCTACGGCTACTACCAGGGCGAGGAGCACGCGTTTCTCCTCAATCCTCTCGACCAGGGCGTCCCGGCCCCGTCCGCCTTCGTGGGGCTGGCGGGACTGGCGGCGGTCGGTCTTGTCGCCGGTTTGCGGCGGCGTGCTGCCCGGAACGGGTAGCCGCGCGAGTGGCGGGGATACTGGGTACCGTACGGGAATCCCTCTCGCCACTGCCCACTCGTCACTCGCCGCTCAGTTCCTTGATCCGGATGTTGCGGAACTCGACGCGCGAGCCGTGGCCGAGGAAGCCGAGGTAGCCCTTCTCGTTGTGAAGGCCCGGGTGGGGTCGGCCGTCCATGGTCTTGTCCCGATCGATTTTGCCCAGGTCGGCATCGACGATCACCTGCCCGTTGAGCGTGACTTTAATGTGATCGCCCTTGGCGTAGATCTCCTCGGTGTTCCACTCGCCGACCGGCCTCTGGTGGCCGCGCTTCGAGGGCACCACTCCGTAGATCGAGCCGTGGTACTGGTAGGGCTTGAGCTGGGTGTACCTCTCGCCCGAGTCGTCGAGGATCTGGATCTCCATCCCGTGGTAGGCGGCGTTGACGCCCATGGGCGTGCGGATTCCCACCCCGTTGTTGCCGTTGGGCGGGAGCTTGAACTCGAAGCGGAAGACGAAGTCGCCGTACTGCTTGTCCGTATAGACGTTGCCGCCCGGCTTGCAGACCATTACGCCGTCTTGGGCCACGTACCCCTTCACGTCGCCCTGCCATCCGTCCATGGTCCTTCCGTCGAACAGGCTGACGAAGCCCTCCTTGATCTCCTCCTGGGAGAGGCCGCAGTTGGAGTCGGCGGGGGCGCCGGCGGTCGGTTCCGCGGCGAGGAGCAGGTCGGCGGAAAGGAGGCAGGCGGCAAGCAGGAGGCATCGCATGGTCGGTTCTCCTCGAGGCGGTCGGGACGGATCGGCGGGCCGCCCGGGGGCGGCTCGATGGTCCCATTGTGCTCTGGCCGGCCGGCGGCAGGCAAGTGCCCCGGGGGCGGGAACCGTTCTCGTCGCCACTGCTCCCCCGGGTCGGGCTTGCAGACGGTCCTCCGATCGAAAGGCCCTCACCACGCCGTCGGGCGAACGGTTCCTGTCCCCTTGCGATGCGTTGCCTGGGGCCAGAGAGATTCCCAGGGGGCCAGGCACCTTTTCCCCGATCCGGGAAGGACGCGGCGCGGCCATTCGGCGCTGCGGGCAAGAGGCCTGCGGGGGTGGAGCCGACTCGGGAA
Source organism: uncultured Pirellulales bacterium (assembly GCA_964434165.1). Lineage (GTDB taxonomy): Bacteria > Planctomycetota > Planctomycetia > Pirellulales > Thermoguttaceae > CAYSUS01. Next base: position 30,923 of record CAYSUS010000056.1, on the reverse strand, counting down.
AGGGGCCTGGCCCCTACCGCCCCATCTGACGCACCTCGTCGCTGGTGCGCATCGAGCAGAACTTCGGACCGCACATGGTGCAGAAACGCTCGTCGCGATCCTCGTCGGGCGGGAGGGATTCCTCGCGCATGCGCCGGGCCGTATCGCCGTCGATGGCCAGGCGGAACTGCTCCTCCCAGTCGAAGGCGTACCGGGCGCGGCTCATGGCGTCGTCCCAGTCCCGCGCCCCTGGACGGCCCCGCGCCACGTCGGCCGCGTGGGCGGCGATCTTGTAGGCCACCACGCCCTGGCGCACGTCGTCGAGGTTCGGCAGCCCCAGGTGCTCCTTGGGCGTCACGTAGCAGAGCATCGACGCCCCGTACCAGGCGGCCATGCTCGCGCCGATCGCGCTGGTGATATGGTCGAAGCCGGGCGCCACGTCGGTCACCACGGGCCCCAGCACGTAGAACGGGGCCTCGTGGCACCATTCCCTCTGCCGGCGGACGTTCATCTCGATCTGGTGCATGGGCACGTGGCCCGGCCCCTCGATCATCACCTGGCATCCTTGCTCCCATGACCGCAGGGCCAGATCGCCCATCACCTTCAGCTCGGCGAATTGTGCCTCGTCGCTGGCGTCGTGAAGCGAGCCGGGGCGGAGCCCGTCGCCCAGGCTCCAGGTGACGTCGTACTCGCGCATGATCGCGCACAGGTCGTCGAAGTGCGTGAAGAAGGGGTTCTCCTCGCCGTGGGCGGCCATCCACTTGGCCACCAGCGATCCGCCGCGGCTGACGATACCCGTCAGACGGCCCTCGACCAGCGGCAGGTGCGCGCGCAAGAGGGCGGCGTGGATCGTCATGTAGTCCACGCCCTGCCGGGCCTGCCGCTCGACCGCGTCGAGGAAGTGCCGCGGGCGCATGTCGCAGATGTCGTCCAGGGACTCGGCGACCTGGTAGATCGGCACCGTGCCCAGCGGGACGGTCGAGGCGTCGATGATCCGCTGGCGCACCTCGTCGATGCCCGCGCCGGTGGAAAGGTCCATCACCGTGTCGGCCCCGTACTTGACCGCGCAGCGGACCTTCTTCAGCTCGCACTCGGTATCGCTGGCCAGCGCCGAGTTGCCCAGGTTGGCGTTGATCTTCGTGCGGCAGGCGATGCCGATGCCGATCGGCTCCAGGCCCAGGTCCAGATGCAGGCGGTTGGCCGGAATCACCATCCGGCCCCGGGCGACCTCGTCGCGCACGAACTGCGGATCGAGCCGCTCCTCGGCGGCCACCTTCTCCATCTGGGGCGTGAGGTTGCCGGCCCGGGCCTGTTCGATCTGCGTCATGTTGGGGGTGTCTCCACGGCTGCGACCGCTCGTCGCCCTCCGCTCGTCACGTAGGCGTCCACAACGACAAACGCCGGCCGAAGCCGGCGCGATGGGTCGCAACGGGTTATCCTACCGCGCCGGCGGTGGGAGTCAATTGCCGGCGGAACGCCCGTTGCTTGCCCCACACAACCGAAGCCGCCTCGCTTCACGACCCCCAGTCGCAGACATAGACGCGGCCGCGGTCCTTCCAGCAGATCACATCCAGGCGCTCGCTCTCGTAAACCAGGGGGGCGGGGCACAGGCTCACGTCCCACAGATCGCCGGCTACCGCCCGACCCCAAGAGTCCGGCCCCGAGAGGCTCACCCGCTCCGGGATCGCAGGCCCGGCACGGAGAGCGTCCAAGGTGACTCCATACGCATCGAGCACCCGCGCGATCTGCGCTCTCGGCGCCGTCAGCGCGACGAACACTCGGGTATCGCCAAAGCCTTCCCGGGCGTAGTAGAGATCGGTTGCCGACGAGGGGAACTGGAATTCGGCCCGGGCCGCCTGCCCGGTGAGCACATACGGCTTTCCCAGTCCCTCCCCGAAGCGGCGGGCTTCGCGGACAACCAGCGCGGCCACGATCACCGAGACCACGACCGCTGCCACGGCAACCAGAGCCAGCCCTTGCTTCCAGTTCATGGGGCCCTCCGAGGACTTGCTTGACGCGTTCGCCCCCCAAAGACACCAGGATACCCGGGGGCAGGCGAGGTGGTCAAGGATCAGGTGGGGGCACGCGTGTGGCCAGATTCTATGGCGGCGCTTGCGCGCGGCTTGATGGCTGGGTCCGCGGCGCTCTGGCGCCGCTCGCGCGGCTCGGGAGACGTTCGTGGCCGCTCTCTTCACGTGGGCTCACGCCCACGGCTATACGCTTCGGCCGCTGCGCGGCAGCGAGGCCCGCGCGCGGGTGCGAACGTATCTGGTCCAGCTCTAGCGCTCCGCCTCCTTCAACTCACGGCTCATACCCCAGATTCCCCGCCAGGTGCCGCTCCACCTCGCGGAGCGTCATGCCCTTGCGGCGGGCGTAGTCCTCGACCTGGTCGCGGGTGAGGCGATCGACCGCGAAGTATCGGGCCCCCGGGTGGGCGAAGTACAGACCGCAGACGCTCGCCGCCGGTGACATGGCCAGCGTCTCGGTCAGTTCGATGCCCGTGTGCTCGGTGACCCGCAGCAGGTCGAACAGCGTGCGCTTCTCCGTGTGGTCGGGCTGGGCCGGATAGCCGGGCGCCGGGCGGATGCCCCGGTAGCGCTCGGCGATGAGGCCCTCGCCCGAAAGCCCCTCCTCGCGCCCGAAGCCCCACTCGCAGCGGGCAAGCTGGTGCAATCGCTCGGCAAAGGCCTCGGCCAGGCGGTCGGCCAGGGCCTTCAATAGGATGGAGTTGTAATCATCGTGGTCGGCCTCCAGGCGCGCGGTCTCCTCGGCGGCCCCGTGCCCGGCGGTGACGGCGAAGCCCCCCAAGTAATCGACCCGTCCGCTCTCCATCGGCGCAATGAAGTCGGCCAGGGCCAGGAACTGCTCCTGCCCCTTGCGTTCCCACTGCTGGCGGAGCGTATGGAACCGGGCGATCTCCTGCCGGTCCTTCAAGACTTCCGAAGTCTGCGAGACTTCGGAAGTCTGCGGCGCGTAGACCACGATGTCGTCCCCGTGCGAACACGCCGGCCAGAAGCCGAACACGCCGCGGGCGGTCAGCAGCTTCTCGTCGATGATCCGCCGCAGCATCGCCTGGGCATCGTCGAACAGCTTGCGGGCTTCCGCTGCGCGGTGCGGATCGTCGAAGATCTTCGGGTACTTGCCCTTCATCTCCCAGGCCATGAAGAACGGTGACCAGTCGATGTACTCCACTAGCTCCTCGATGGAGAAGTCGTCGAGCACGCGCGGGCCGGTGAACGACGGCACCGGGATCTCCGCCGCGGCCCAGTCGGTCGAGAGGCGCCTGGCCACGGCCTCGCGATACGGCACGAGCCTGGCCTGCTGCCGGCGCTGAAACGAATCCACCAGCCGAGCCTGCTCGGCGCGGTTCTCCTCGGCGAATGCCCCCTTTCGCTCGGCCGAGAGAAGCCGATCGACCACCGGCACGCTCCGCGAGGCGTCGGGCACGTGCACCGTCACCCCGGCGTACGCGGGCGCGATCTTCACCGCCGTGTGCTTGCCGCTGGTCGTGGCCCCGCCGATCAACAGCGGCACGTCGAAGCCCTGCCGGGCCATCTCCCGCCCCACGTGCACCATCTCGTCCAGGCTGGGGGTAATCAGCCCGGAAAGCCCGATCAGATTGGCCCCCTCCTCGCGCGCCGTCTTGAGGATCGTCTCGCAGGGCACCATCACGCCCAGGTCGATGATCCGGTAGTTGTTGCAGGCCAGGACAATGCCCACGATGTTCTTGCCGATGTCGTGGACGTCGCCCTTGACCGTGGCCAGGACGATGGTGCCTCGCGTCCGGCGCGCGGTATCGCCGGCGGCCTGCTTCTCCTCCTCCATGAAGGGCATCAGGTAGGCCACGGCCTTCTTCATCACCCGGGCCGACTTGACTACCTGGGGCAGAAACATCTTCCCTTCCCCGAACAGATCGCCCACCACGGACATCCCGTCCATCAGCGGCCCCTCGATCACGGCCAGGCAGGAAGGGAGCCTCTGCCGGGCCTCCTCGACGTCCTCCTCGATGAAGTCGACGATACCCTGAACTAAGGCATGGCTCAGACGCTCCTCGACCGTGCCCTCGCGCCAGGCGAGCCGTTTCTCCTCCTCCACTTCCGGTTTGCCCTTGATCGTGTCGGCCAGGGCGATCAAACGCTCGGTCGCGTCGGGGCGGCGATCGAACAGCACGTCCTCCACGCGCTCCAGAAGATCCGGCTCGATCTCCTCGTACACGTCGAGTTGCCCGGCGTTGACGATCGCCATGTCCAGCCCGGCCCGGATCGCGTGGTACAGGAAGGCGGCGTGCATTGCCCGACGCACCGGCTCGTTACCGCGGAACGAGAACGAAAGGTTGCTCAGCCCACCGGAAATCTGCACGCCCGGGAAGAGCTGCTTGATTTGGCGCGTGGCCTCGATGAAGTTCAGCGCGTAGCGGTTGTGCTCCTCCATGCCCGTGGCCACGGCCAGGATGTTGGGGTCGAAGACGATGTCCTCGGCGGGCATGCCCGCCTTCTCGGTCAGGAGGTGGTAGGCGCGCCGCGCGATGCGGACCTTGTCGTCGATGGTCACGGCCTGGCCCTGTTCGTCGAACATCATCACCACGCAGGCGGCGCCGTAGCGCCGCACGAGCCGGGCGTGCAGGAGAAATTCCTCCTCGCCCTCTTTGAGACTGATCGAGTTGACGATCGCCTTGCCCTGCACGCACTTCAGCCCCGCTTCGAGGATCGACCACCGCGAGCTGTCGATCATCACCGGCACCCTCGCCACGTCCGGCTCGGCAGCCATGAGATTCAAGAGGGCCGGCATCATTCGCTCGCCGTCGATCAACCCGTCGTCCACGTTCACGTCGATGATGTTGGCCCCGCCCTCCACCTGCTGCCGGGCCACGGAGAGGGCCTCGTCGAGCTTCTCCTCCCGCACCAGGCGCGCGAACTTGCGCGAGCCGGAGACGTTGGTCCGCTCGCCGATCATCACGAACGTGCCGTCGGGGCGCAGCACGAGTGGCTCCAGGCCGCTGTAGCGCGTGTAACCCGGGGACTTCGGCGGCACGCGGGGCGGCACGTCGCGCACCGCCTGGGCGATCGCCCGGATGTGCTCGCCCGTGGTCCCGCAGCAACCGCCCACGATGTTGAGCCACCCGCACTCGGCGAATTCCTCAAGCGCGGATGCCATCTGCTCGGGCGTCTCGTCGTAGCCGCCGAACTCGTTAGGCAGGCCCGCATTGGGATGGCAACTGGTGTAAATAGGGCAAATCCCCGAAAGTTCCTCCACGTAGGGCCGCATCAGGTCGGGCCCCAAGGCGCAGTTGATCCCCACGGCGAACAGGTCGGCGTGCGCGATCGACGTCCAGAATGCCTCCAGCGTCTGGCCCGAGAGCGTGCGCCCGCTGCGATCGGTGATCGTCACCGACGCGATCACGGGCAAGCGCACGCCCCGCCGCTCGAAGCACTGTTCGATGGCAAACAGGCACGCCTTGAGGTTGAGCGTGTCGAAGGTGGTCTCGGCCAGCAGCAGGTCCACACCGGCCGCAAGGAGCGCCTCGACCTGCTCGCCGTAGGCCTCCACAAGGTCGTCGAACGTGACGGCCCGATAGCCGGGGTTGTTCACGTCAGGCGAGATCGAGGCCGTGCGGTTGGTCGGCCCAATCGAGCCGGCCACGAACCCGGCGGTCCCCTCGGCTGTCGATTCAACGGCCCGGCGCGCACAAGCCACGGCCGCGTGGTTGATCTCCGCCACGCGGTCGGCGAGGTCGTAGTCGGCGAGCGAGATCCGCGTGGCGTTGAAGGTGTTGGTCGAGAGGATGTCGGCGCCGGCCTCGAGGAAGCCGCGATGGATCGACTCGATCGCCTTGGGCTGCGTGAGCGACAAGAGGTCGTTGCAGCCGGCCAGGTCGCTCGGGTGGTCGCGGAACGCGGTGCCGCGGAAGTCCGCCTCGCCGAGCCTGAGCCCCTGGATCATCGTCCCCATGGCCCCGTCGAGGATCAGGATCCGCTGCGCGGCCAGGTCGTGAAGCAGGGCGTGGGTCTCGGGAGCGAGGCAGTCCGTGGTCATCGCGCCATTCGGGGAGGAAATCGTTGTATCAGCACCTATCCAGCCGGCGGGTTCGCCCGCCGCTTCTCCTCGCAGGTGAAGAAGCACAACGCGAGGCCAAACGATCAAGCATACAACTATTCTAGGGGGGCGGCCAAGGGGCGACTCTGGGCGGTCTCACCCCCTCCCGTGGACATCCAGCGGCGGCTGGCCGGCTCTCGCCCGCAGCCAGTTCAGCGCGGCAAGGACCTTGGGCCGCCGCACGAGCCGCAGCTCGAGGGCCCGCTTGCCGGGGAAATCGACGAGCATCACGCCTAGCAGGATCGTCAGAATCCCCTGCCCTGGCAGGACGAGCATGGCAATGCCCAGTAGCACCAAGACGACGCCCAGGGAGTTGCGGAGCAGCCAAAGCGTCAATCGCACGGCCGGATGGCGGGCGTCGTGGAGGTCCAGGGCCCGGCGGCGCACGAAGTAATCCCGGGGAATCCGCGCCACCACGAGCGGAATCGCCGCCAGCGTGCCGACGAACATCACCACCGACGCGGCCCCGAGCCAGGCGAGCAGCGCGGGGTTCTCAGTAAGCCATGGGAGCATCTCAGTAAGCCATGGGAGCATCGGTCCTTCAAGCTAGCAGACGACGGATTCCGCATTTCCACCTGGTCCACCCCTCCTCCCGCTGCCCTTCCCCAACCCGCCTTGCTTCGCTACTCTTGAGACGACCCGCAAGGAGCCTTGCCCGGTGTTGTGCGAGTGATGCCAGGTCGAGGAGGCCGACGACTTCCATTATCTGATTCCGCGTACGCTGCACAGCAACCAGTGAGAACCGAGCACCGCATCGAACGTCACATGGGCCTGTTGGGCGCGACGGGCGTGGGGATCGGGGCCATCGTCGGCGGCGGGATCCTGGCCCTGGCCGGCGTGGCCTTTGCCGCGACCGGTCCCAGCGCCATGGTGGCGTTCGCGCTGAACGGACTGATCGCCGTGCTCACGGCATTGAGCTTCGCCGAGGTTTCGTCCAAGTTCCCGCAGTCGGGCGGGACCTACGTGTTCGCCAAGCGGGTGCTTTCCGTCGAGTCGGCCTTCATGGTCGGCTGGGTCGTGTGGTTCGCCTCGATCGTGGCCGCGGCCCTGTACGCCATCGGCTTCGGCCGGTTCGCCGTGGCCGGCGCCTCCGAGCTGCTGGCGGCCCTGGGGCGCCAGCCGAGCGCCTGGCTCGAGTCGCCCTGGGCCGCGCTTGAGCTGGCCGCCCTGGCGACCTTGTTCTACACGCTGGCCCTGTTGTGGAGAAGCTCCGGGGGAGGCCAGCTTCCCAACGTGGGCAAGGTGATCGTGTTCACGGTGCTCATCGCCTTCGGCCTGGCGGCCGTGCTCCGCCGTCCGCCCGGGGATGTGGTCGGGCAGCTTCGGCCGTTCTTCGCCTTTGGCACGGCGGGGCTGCTGCAAGCGATGGGCATGACGTTCATCGCCCTGCAGGGCTTCGACCTCATCGCCGCGGTGGCCGGCGAGATCCGCGAGCCCGAGCGTACGATTCCCCGCGCCATGCTCGGCTCGCTCGCCGTGGCCCTGGCGATCTACCTCCCCCTGCTGTTCATCGTGGCCACGGTGGGGACGCCCGGCGAGTCGGTCGTCGAGGTGGGCCGGCGCTGTCCCGCCACGATCGTGGCCGTGGCCGCGGAGAACTACCTGGGGTCGTTCGGCTACTGGCTGGTCGTGGTGGGAGCGGTCCTGTCGATGCTCTCGGCCCTGCACGCCAATTTGCTGGCCGCCTCGCGCGTGGCCATGTCCATGGCCCGCGATCGTACCATGCCCCGGCCGCTCGCCGTGCTGAGTCGGCGTCGCAGGACGCCCGTGGCCTCCGTCCTGGTCACGGCCGCGCTGGTGGTTGGGGTGCTGCTGATCGTCTCCGACGTGACCCGCGCGGGGGCGGCGTCGAGCCTGATCTTCCTGATCACCTTCGCCCTGGCCCACTGGATCGCGATCCTCGTGCGCCAGCGGAGCGCCGACCGGCCCCCGCCGTTCCGCGTGCCCCTGTTTCCGGCCGTGCCGGTCCTCGGCGGATTGACGTGCGTGTCCCTGGCCGTGTACCAGGGAATCGCCGTCCCCTCGGCCGGCCTGATCACCGTGGTCTGGCTCTCGCTGGGCGGGCTGCTGTTCATGGGGCTTTTCGCCCACAGGGCGAGGATCGCCGACGCGTCGCTCGCCGCGCTCGACCCCGAGCACCAGCGGCTTCGCGGGCGCAGTCCCCTGGTGCTCGTGCCCATCGCCAATCCGGACAACGCGGCGAGCCTGGTGGCCGTGGCCAGCGCCCTGGCCGCGCCCCAGGTGGGACGGGTGCTGCTCCTCTCCGTGATCGTGACGCCGCGCGACTGGCGCCCCAAGGAGGACTCGCAGCCGCTGGACCGCGCGCAGCGCGTGCTCCGCGAAGCGATCGCCGCCTCGGCCGCGGCGGTCAGGCCGCCCGAGGCCCTCACGACGATGGCCCCCTCGCCCTGGCCCGAGATCGTCCGCGTCGCACGGGTCCACGGCTGCGAGAGCCTGCTCCTGGGGCTCGGCGACCTGGAGGACAAGACGGCGATCAAGCCGCTCAATCGCCTGATCAATCAGCTCGATTGTGACGTGGTGCTGCTCCGCGCGGCGCAGGGCTGGGACGTGAGCCAGGCGCGACGGATCCTCGTGCCCGTGGCCGGGCGCGGGGCCCACCGGCGCCTCCTGGCGCGCCTGCTGGGGAGCCTCTCGCGCGCGGCGCCCCGCGAGGTGACGTTCCTCCGGGTCCTGCCCGAGCGGGCGACCGGCCCGGAGCGGCTTGCCGCCGCGCGGCTGCTGGCCCAGGTCGGGCAGGACCTGTGGCCCGGGGAGCACGATGTGGAGGTCGAACTCAGCGCCAGCCCCGTGGAGACGGTGGCCGAGCACGCCGCGAGAAGCGACCTGGTAATCGTGGGCGTGCAGCGGGTCAGCCGCCGCGAGAAGGTCTTTGGCCACTTCACCCTGGACCTGGCCGGCCGCACGGCCACCCCGATGCTGGTCATCAGTCGCGGGGGGTAAGTCCCTGGGCGATTGGGGAGGATCGGCCGCCGCCAGGGCGGGACGGGGCCCGTGCATCACCGAAGCAAGCGAGGCCGCCGCTCAGGCGTCGCGTTTGCGTGGTCCGCCGGCGTCTGGGACAATGGTAGCTGCACCACGGAAACGGTACAGCTTCGCCACGGAGGCACGGACGAAGGGGAGAGGAGGAAGGATGGGCCAAGCGCGATAGTCCAGCGACCCGCCTTGCGAGGTCGATCCGCTTGAGGCGAGTCACATTCTTCTCTTCTGTGCCCTCCGCGTTTCCGTGGTCCTGCCTTCCCTTCCCCAGACAGACAGGTGAGCCATGCCAAGGTCGTTCTCGCGCTGTGTTCTGCTTGCCGGCATCGTACTCGGGCTTTCGGGTGTTTCGGTCCGGGCCGAATGGATCTGGATCGAGGGGGAGAAGCCCGTCAAGCACTCGATGAAGGGCCACCCTTGGTACGACCAGGTCAAGCGCGAGCATTTCTCCGCAGGCGGGTTCCTCAGCCACTTCAACGACGACCGGCCGGCCGAGGCCGAGTACGCGGTGGAGCCGAAGCGGGCTGGCGAGTACGACCTGTGGGTCCGCGCCAACCCGGTTCTTTCGAAGCTCTCCTACCGGCTCAACGAAGGGGAGTGGACCGCGATCGACTTCGACAAGGACCGGCACGGCAACGTGAACGTAGCGGCCGACGGCAAGCCCGACCTGCGGTTCCTCTGCTGGAACAAGGTGGGCAGGGTGCGCCTGGGGCAAGGGGCCAACACGATCGCCTTCCGTATGCACGGCGACAAGCACCACCACGGGTATCTCGACTGCTTCGTGCTCACGAGCGAGCCTTTCCGGCCGCAGGGGACGATGAAGCCCGACGAGGTGGCCGAGTACGCGGAGCGGCTGGCGAGAGCGAACGAGGGCTGGTTCCCCTTCCAGCCCGGCGCGCGGAAGGCCGGCGCCCGCTGCGAGTTCGATCTGCGCTACATGAACGAGGAGACGGCCGGCCAGAGCGGGTTCGTGCGCGCCGAGGGCGATCGGTTTGTCCTTGGCGACAGCGGCAAGCCCGTGCGGTTTTGGGGGGTCAACGGCCCGCCGCACGAGCTGAAGGACCCCGAGGCCCTCGCCCGGCTGGCGCGCAACCTTGCGCGGTACGGCGTGAACCTGGTCCGCGTGCACGGGCGCGTGTGCGACGACGACGGCGAGCCGCGGCGTGAGGCCGTGGCGTGGCGGCAGCAGGTGGTCGCAGCCCTGAAGAAGGAGGGCATCTACACGCACTTCTCGGTCTATTTCCCGCTGTGGCTGCGGCCCAAGCCGGGCACGCCGTGGCTGGAAGGCTACGACGGCAGGAAGCATCCCTTCGCCGCCCTGTACTTCAACGATGGCTTCCAGGAGAAGTACCGCGCGTGGCTCAAGACGCTGCTGTTGACCGAGGACCCGCGCACGGGAAAGCGCCTCGTTGACGAGCCGGCCGTGTTCGGCCTGGAGCTGATCAACGAGGACTCCTACTTCTTCTGGACGTTCGCGCCCGACAACATCCCCGACCCGCAGCTCCGCATCCTCGAAAAGGAGTACGGCGACTGGCTCGTGGAGCGGTACGGCTCGCTCGAGGCGGCCTACGAGCGATGGAAAGGGAGAAAAGACAAGCGCGACGCCCCGGGCGAGGGGCGCATGGGCTTCCGCCATCCGTGGGTGGTGATCCGACAGCGCACGGTCCGCGACCAGGATCAAACGCGGTTCCTGTATGAGAGCCAGCGGGCCTTCTACGAAGAGACCGCCACGTTCCTCCGCAACCTCGGCTTCAAGGGCTTGATCAGCGCTTCGAATTGGACCACGGCCAGCCCCGAGTACTTCGGCCCCATCGAGAAGCTCACCTACACGGCGGGCGACTTCGTCGATCGGCACGGCTACTTCGGCTGCCACCACCAGGGCGACAACGCCGGCTGGTCCGTGCGCAACGGGCACACCTACGCCGACCGCAGCGCGCTGCGGTTCGACTCCGAGAAGCCGGGCGGGCCCAAGCAGTTCGTCCATCCCGTGATGGATCCCTGCTACGGCGGCAAGCCGTCGATGATCTCCGAGACCACCTTCAACCGGCCCAACCGCTACCGCAGCGAGGCCCCGCTCTACTACGCCGCGTACGGGTCGCTCCAGGATTCGGACGCCATCGTCCACTTCGCCCTGGACAGCGACACCTGGGCCGTCAAGCCGAACTTCTTCATGCAGCCGTGGACGCTGATGTCGCCGGCCATGATGGGGCAGTTCCCGGCCGCGGCCATGATCTATCGCCGCGCCCTGGTCGAGCCGGGCGAGGTGATGGCCGAGGTGAACCTGTCGGTGGACGACCTCCTGGACCTGAAAGGAACGCCCCTGCCGCAGGATGCCGCCTTCGACCAGCTGCGGCTGAAGGACGTGCCGGAGGGCCTGGAGATCGAGCCGGGCCAGCGGATCGACCCGCTCGTGCACTACGCCGGCAGGACGAACGTCCATTTCCTGGCCGAGCCGAAGGACCACGTGCTGGCCGACCTCAAGCCGCGCGTCGATCGCCGGAAGCAGGTCGTCAAGTCCTCGACCGGGCAGCTTGAGCTCGACTACGGCAAGGGGCTGCTGTTGATCGACGCCCCGTGCGTGCAGGCCGCCTCGGGGGCCCTCAAGGCGGGCGGCGAGATCCGGCTGGGCGATCTGGCCGTCGAGTCGGATATGGAGCTGGGCCACGTCGTGGCCGTGAGCATGGAGCCCGAGCCGCTGGCCACCTCGAGCCGCATACTGCTCCAGGTGATGTCCGAGGAGAAAGCGGCCTCGTTCGCCGCCGAGCCGCTCTCGCCCGGGGAGTATCGCATCACCAGCATCGGCGTCGATCCGTGGCTGGTCCGCGAGGTGTCCGGCACGGTGCGGCTGCTCCGCAAGGACGCGGCCCGGCTGAAGGCCACGCCCCTGGACGGCAACGGCGTGCCGGCGGGCGAGCCGGTGCGGGCCAGCCGCATCGACCTGGAGCCGCGGGTGATGTACTACCTGATCACGCGGTAGGAGGCGCGGGCCTGGGGGAGGTGCCCTGCACCACGCGGATCGCCTGGCGCGGCGGAGGCGGAGGATCGAGGTTCTCCCGCTCCCAGTCGTTGCCGGCCGGGCAAGCCACCTCGCAGGCGCCGCAGCCGGGGCACCGCGCCGGATCGATCACCGGCGTGCGCGTGTAGGTCTCGTCCGACCAGGCGAAGGTGATCGCCTCGAACGGGCACTCCCGGGCGCAGATGCTGCACTCGCGGTCGTCCGCCAGCCAGCACAGGTCCATATCCACCACGGCCAGGCCGATCGGCGCGGCGAGCTTGATCTGCCGGGCATGCTCGCCGCGGGGCAGTCGGATCGCGCCGGAGGGGCAGACGAGCATGCACCGCACGCAGCCGGGCCGGCAGAAGTCGCCCTCGAAGCGGACGACGGGGGCCAGCAACTCGGCCAGTCCGCTCCCTCCCAGGTCCGGCGCGATGATTTCCGCCGGGCACGCCCGCACGCAGTTGCCGCACCGCACGCAGAGCCCGGCGAACTGCGGATCGTGGACGGCGCCCGGCGGGCGAAGACGCGCTCGTCCCTCGGCTGCCGCCCCTCGCTGGACCTTGCGCCCCAGCCACATCCCCAAACCTGCCGAGGCCGCGGCCCCGGCCAGGGCGAAGGCCGAGCGGCGCCCAAGCGGCATGCCACCCTGCGGGTCGGCAGGCGCACGCCCGGCAGCTTCCGAACCGACTCTACGCCGCCGCCGGAGAAGGCCCGGCATCGCCACCAGGTCCTGCGTCGCTCCCAAGGGGCAAAGGCGGCGGCACCAGGCCCCGGGCAGGAGCCAGGAGACCAGGAGCACGGTGGGCAGCGCGAGCATCGGCGCCGCCGCCGCGGCCGTGACCGGCCCGCGCCAAGGGCCGAACACCCCAGCCAGGATCGCCAGGGGGTCCATCCACAAGAGGAGCGGATAGCCCACGCACGCGCCCGCCAGCGTGGCGATCGCCGCCCAGCGCCCCACGCGCGGGAGCCGCTCGCACCAGGACCTGGGCACGGGCGAAACCTTGCCGGACAGATCGGTGAGCAATCCCACCGGGCAGGCCCAGCGGCAGAACCCGCGGCGGACCAGCAGGACCAGCACGAAGGCCGGTATCGCCAAGAGCGTGGCCGTGGTGACCGATCGCGCGGCGATCGCCGCGCCGGCGGCCGCGAAGGGACTGGCTGCGGGCACGAGCATCGGAGCGCGGGCCAGCGGCACCGCGGGCAGGAGCAGCAGGATGGCCGTCGCCAGCGCGGCCAGCCGCGTGGCCCATCGAAGCCGGCGGCGTGTGTTGGAGCCTGTTTGCGTCACCGGCGGACCATCTGCTCGATCGTTCGGCACGTCGGGCGAATCGGGCCCCCTGCCCTGCCCTACCCTAGATATGCGTCCTGCTCGCGGAGCGTCTTCTGAAGCCCAGCAACTTCCACCTCGCGCGGCGGGCAGCCCTGCCGGGCGGCCAGGGCGGCGGCCGTGCCCGCCGCGTGTCCCGTGACGAAGCAGGTGGGGATGATCCGAACGAAGTCGCAGACTCCCGGCTCGCCCGAGATGCAGCGCCCCGCGGCCAGCAGGCCGTCGATCGACCTGGGCACCAGCACGCCGTAGGGGATGTGCCAAGGCCCCTGCTTGAACGTCCAGTCGCCTCCCACGCCGATGCGGTCCTCGCGCGGCCGGCCGGACTTGACGTCCTCGAGCGTCAGCCGGGCCGTCCCCGAAAGGAGCCGCGACATGCGCACGCCCAATTGCGGAGCCGTCTCCACCAGATAGACCTCTTCGTAGCCCGGCGTGCGGCGGATCGCCTCGACCTGGCGCCAGATCTGCCGGCGGTGGTTGAGCTCCAGGCGGGTCAGTTCGCGGACGTCCAGGGCGTCGGCCTCGGGCCCGTGCATGTTCACCCAGTGAACTCCGGAGATGGGCGTGGGCGCGCCGAGGTGTCGGGGCGGCCGGGCCCCTCGGGCCTTATCGGGATCGATCTTGTCGAGGTTGCCGATGCGGCAGACCAGCCCCACATGGTACTTCATGGTCTCGTGCTCGGCCCCGGCCGCGGCGAAGAGGTCGCCGTCGCCCGTGGCATCGACCACGGCACGGGCCAGGATGGCCTGGTGGCCCGACTTGCTCTCGACCACGGCTCCCTGGACGACGCCGGCACGGCAGATCGCGTCCACGCCCCAGCAGTGGAGGAAGCAGTCGATCCCGGCCTCGACGACCATCTCGACCATGACGTACTTCAGGGCCTCGGCGTCCACGGTGGCGTTGACGCCCGGCCGGCGATCGATGATCGCCCGGTCGAGCTTGTCGGCCCGGCGAAGAATCTCCTCGCCCAGCCCGCGCACCACCTGTTTGCCGCCGGCCGCGTGCATGCCGGCGACTTCCAGCACCAGGCCGCCCGTCCACTGACCGCCAAAGTGGCCGTACCGCTCCGCCAGCGTCACCGAGGCCCCGGTGCGCCGCGCGGCCAAAGCGGCGCACACCCCGGCCGGCCCGGCCCCCACGACCAGCACGTCGGTCTGGTGGAGCACCGGAACCGTCTGCTCCGGCTCGAACACGCGCCCGTCCTCGATCGCCGCGGGGTGTCCGTCGGGGGTGTCGCGATGAGCGCCGGGCTTGGCGTCGGGACGCTGGGCGGGGTCGGCCTCGGCTTGCCGGACGATGCCCAGCCCCGTCATGCCGGCGGCCAGCGAGGTCGCCCCCGCGAGCCGGATCAGGTCGCGCCGCGTGAGGGGCTCGTTGCGCCTCGGTCTCTCGCCGGTTGCGGTCAGGCGTGATTCAGCCAAGATACACCTCTTGCTGCTCGAGCAGCTTCTGGAGCCGGGGGACCTCGACCTGGCGCACGCGGCATCCGTCCTCCACGGCCATGGCCGCCGCGCACCCGGCGGCCTGGCCCGTCACGAAGCAGATCGGAATCACGCGGATCAGGTCGGCCATGCGGGGCTCGCAGGAGATGCAGCGGCCCGACGCCAGCAGGTTTTCGACGTTGCGCGGCACGAGGGCCCCGTAGGGGATCTGCCACGGCTGGTGATCGCAGCCCCACGCCCCGCCCACCCCGACCACGTCGTCGAAGCGGCGGCCGGCTTTCACGTCGCTCATCTTCATGGTGTGAAGCCCGGAAAGAATCCGCGTGATGCGGACCCCGAGTTGCGGAGCCGTTTCCAAGAGATAGACCGGGTCGTAGCCGGGCGTCCGGCGGATCTCGCCGACCTGCTTCCAGATCTGGCGCCGATGGTTCAGCTCCAGGCGGCTGAGCGCGGCCACGTCGAGGCCGTCCGCGTCCGGGCCGTGCATGTTGACCCAGTTCACGCCGCGGATGGGCGTGACGCCGCCCAGGTGGCGAGGCCTTCTTGCCCTGGACGCGGCATCCTTGTCCACGCGGTCGAGGTTGCCGATGCGACACGGCAGGCCGATGTGGTAGATTCGCCGCTCGTGCTCCGCCCCGGCCGCTCCCAGCAGGTCGCCGTCGCCGGTCGCGTCCACCACCTGGTCGGCCAGGATCGCCTGGCGTCCCGACTTGCTCTCGAAGACGACGCCCCGCGCCGTGGCGCCGTCCATCACGGCGTTGACCGCCCAGCTATGGCAGAACACGTCGATCCCCGCCTCGGCGACCATCTCGACCATCAGATACTTCAAGGCCTCGGCATCGACGGTGGGATTGGTACCCGGCCGGCGGTTGCAGATGCCGCGGTCGAGCTTCTCCAGGCGACGCATCATCTCCTCGCCCAGCCCCAGGCAGACCTGCTTGCCGCCGGCCACGATGTGCCCGATCACCAGGACCACCAGGCCGCCGGTCCACAGCCCGCCGAAGTGGCCGTACCGCTCAACGAGCGTCACCCGCGCCCCCGCCCGACGCGCCGCGATCGCCGCGGCCACGCCGGCCGGCCCGGCCCCGACCACCACGACCTGGGTCTGATGGATGACCGGCAGCTCGCGGCGGGGTTGGAGCACGCGCCCGCCCTCGGTCCGCGGTCCGGCGCGGTCCGAAGGATCGGCGGCGGCTGGGGCCGTGCCGGCAGCGGCGCCCAGACCCAGGGCCGCGCCGCCTGTCCCCAGGGCGGCAAGCAGCTTCCTGCGCGACAGCGGATTTACCATGGCCGTGGACTCCAGGCTGGAACGAGGCGTCAGCGACGAACCGCAGGATAGCCTCCGCTCGTGGCTCCGTGCAAGCGTGCAGGAGGCGGTCGCCGGGCCTTTGCGCCCGGACGGTCGCCGCCATCTTGCCCAGCTTTCCTTGCTAGCAAGGTCCCATTTAAGTCTCAAGATCGTTACATCCCGAACCGATAGTTGTGTTGAACCGCCATCAGCCGCGGACTGTCGTGCGCCCCCCGCGCTCGACGCAGGTTCCTCGATCAAGGGACAGGACTATGCGTGATGATCTCGCGAAAGACGCCTCGCAGCCCGAGGAGCAAGGCTGCGATGCTGCCAACGGTTGCGGCACCCAGGGGCAGGGCTGCTCCTGCACGGCCGCGGGTACTCGAACGTCGTCGCCCTCGGTAGTGACGCAAATCCCCGACGTGACTTCGACGCACACGGACGAGCCGTCCTCGCAGCCGGCACGGGAACGGGACGCTCGGATTCTCAGCCCCGGACTGTCGGCCAGGATCCTCGTCGGCGGAGGGCTGGCCCTCCTGCTCCTGGCGGTGCTGCCGTTCATCTTCCGCGGTGGGGACGAGAACCGCTCGGCCTCCCATGAGGACTCGGGCTTCGAATTGAAGCCGCCGGCCCCGGATGCGCCCGCCGCCCCGAAGTGGGAGGGAGCCGCCCATTCCGGCCCGTCGTCGGGTCTGGCCGGCCCCGGCTCGCCGTCCGCGCCGGGCATGGGGAGAGAAGGTCCCGCCCGGTCGCAAGGATACGGCGAGACGGGTCGCTATCCGAGCACGGCCGAGGCGGGCATCCCGCCCCGCTATCCGAACACGGCCGACTACCGCCGGGTCGAGGCGGACGATGTCACCGCCACGCGTCCCTTCGCCGAGATCGCGCCTCCGCCGTTCCGCGACGAGGGCGCCTCGCAGGAGTTGAGCGACCGCGGGTCGCGCACCGCCGCGGACCTCGATCGTCGCACCTACCGCACGCCCGAACGGGGCGATCCGGACCCCCGCGCCGTCGGCTCCGACTACCGCCACGCCGATTCGCGCGGGGAGGCGAGGTCGGCACGGTCCTACGAGCCCTACCGGCGCGACTATTCCTCGGCCCCTCGGTACGATGACCCCAACGCGCGATACGGGCCCGGCGCGAACGTCCAGCCCGACGCTCGCGCCTCGTACGACGCATACGGCCAGGACGATCGGCACGACGACTACTCCGATCGCCGCGACCGCTACGCAACCGACTACGCGCGCTCCTACGACCCGGCGTCGTACCGGCGCTACGATCCGAACGCCTACTGGCGCCAGGATCCGAACGCCTGTCAGGCTCCCGCCCAGTCGCACTACGAGGCGGATCGGCGGTCCCACGATTCGGGCTACCGCCGCGCCGCGCCCGACTACCGCAGCCCCGATTACCGCAGCCCCGATTACCGAAGCGACCCGCAGAGCACGTACCCCGCGGGGTACGAGGGACGATACGCCGGCGAGCCCGACGACTCCTATTACGGAGCCGCCGGCCAGCGCCTGGCCGACCAGCGCGGCGTGGTGCGGCCGCGCCGCGGGTACTCGCCTGAAAGCGATCGGGCGGGAGTGGCCCGATTCACCGGCACGATCGAGAAACCGACGGTCAGGAGCAGCCATGACGGCGCTCGATCAGGCATTTATTAAGGCCTACTTCCAACATGGAGCGCTGCCGCCGGCCCTGGCTCCCAAGGTGCGCCCGGTGCCGCTGAGCGAGATGTTGGACGAAAGCCCGCAAGCGCCGGCGGGCGAGCCGCCGCAATCCCAGGGGCTCGCCATGGCGCGGGCCTTGCAGGATTCGAGCGATTCGGGGGTCGGCCTGCCGCACGCCGGCGCGCTTCGCGTGCTCAGGCAACCGCCCGACCGGAACGGAAAAGGACACACGACCATGGCACCTCACGCGACGAGCCCTCGGGACGAGCGGCGGGAGTTGCAGCCGGGCTCGTCGGACCGCGGGGCCGACGCTCCTGCACGAGTCTCGGTGGCCGACCTGGGCATCCCTCAGGGGGTTGCGTGCTTCATCGCCCCCTCGCCCACGCTTCCGGTTCTCAAGAAGCGCGAGCCGGCGCGGTTCCGGCCCGAGCGGCCCGCCACCTCGGAGCGGCCCGCCCTGCCGGGAATCGAACCGCCCCCCTCGGCTCCCGACGCGGCCGGTCCGCCTTCACCTCCTTCGGAACCGTCCGCGCCCGAAACCGCTGCGGACGCACCGCCCCCGCCCGCCGTGGTCGTCCCCATGGTCGAGCCCTTCCGCGCACTGCTCCAGACCGACCGCTTCGGCTGGCCTGCGGTCTGCGAGGTGCTTCGAACCAAGGCGGGCGCGGCCCTGGAGCGGCTGGCCGACGTGCTCGAAGACGCCGGCTCGCAGGGCAGGCGCCTGGTGGCCATGGGCGCGCTGCGGCGCGACGAGGGCTGCACCACCCTGCTGCTCGCCACGGCGCGGGTCCTGTCGCGCCGCGGGCTCCGCGTCGCCCTGGTCGAAGCCGACGCGGCCCGGCCTGCGCTGGCCGGACGGCTCGGCCTGGCGCCCGAGATCGGCTGGGAAGCGGTCGCTGCCGGCCGCACGCAACTGCCGGAGGTCGTCATCGAGTCCCTCGCGGACCGCATCGCGCTGGTCCCCTGGTGCAAGCCCTCGGCAGGAATGGCGTCCGTCGAGACCCTCCCGGGTCTCGACCTTCTGTGTCTCGTTCCCCTGCGCTCGGGCTACGACCTGGCGCTGGTGGACTTGGGGCCGATGCGGGACCGGGGCCCCTTGAGCGTGCCCTCCGGCCCGAGCACGCCGACGGCCTTGGAGGGCCTGCTCCTCGTCCGGAACGTCCGCTCCACGTCCCTCGACGACCTGATCGCGATCCGCGATGCGGCGGCGAGCCACGGCATATCCCTGCTTGGAATCGCCGAGAACTGCGTGCCCGAAGTGCGCGCTGCCTGACCCCACCGCCCGATCGCTGCGATGTATCAGTCCCACTGGCGCCTGACGCGCAAGCCGTTCGACAGCGTCGCCGACCCGCAGTTCTACTATCCCTGCGAGTCGCACCAGGCGGCCCTCTTGAAGCTGCGCTACGCCCTGGAGAGCCACCGCGGGGCGGCGATCCTGGCCGGGGCCTCGGGGCTGGGCAAGACCCTGCTGGTGGACATCCTCCGCGACGTGCTCGGCCAGCGGTTCGGCCCGTTCGTCCATCTCGTGTTCCCGCAGATGCGCGCCGAGGAGTTGCTGGGCTACCTGGCCGACCGGCTCGAGGGCGGCGGCCCCGGCGGACCGGCGTCCGAGGTCCGCCTTACCGTGCAGCGGATCGAGCGCTGCGTGGCCGAGGCCGCGGAGAGCGACCGCTGCCCGATGATCGTCGTGGACGAGGCCCACCTTCTCACCGACGCCCGCACGCTCGAGGCGATCCGCCTCCTGCTGAACTTCCAACGCGACGGCCAGCCCGGCCTGGCCATGCTCCTGGTGGGGCAGCCGGGTCTTCTCCCGGTGCTCGACCGCACGCCGCAGCTCGAGGAGCGGCTGGTGGCGAAGTGCCTCCTCCGGCCGTTCACCGTCGAGGAGACGGCCGCCTACGTGGCCCATCGTCTCCGCGCGGCCGGCAGCGACCGGGCGATCTTCGACGATGAGGCCTTGACCGCGCTGCACGAGCTCACACAGGGCGTCGCTCGCCGGATCAACCGCCTGGCGGACTTGGCACTTCTCGTGGGCTACGCCGAAGAGCGGCAGGCGGTCACCGCCCCGCTGGTCGAGTCCGTGGCCGAAGACTTGGTCGCCCTGGTGCCGGAATAGCACGGCACCGGAAAACGGTACCGAGGCACCCAGCTTCTGCCAGGCGCGCAGGTCACTCCGCAGGCTCAATCCAAAGCAGGATCGTCCCGCCCTGGACCGGTTTGGCGAAATCGATCCCGATGCGCGTGGGGTGACGGCCGTGGCAGTCTTCTTTGATCTCCTCGGCCGCGATCTTGACCTCGCCTTCGGCCTCGATCTCCACGCGCACGGCTTGGGCGCCCTCGCCCACGATCAGCACATCCTTGTCCTCGCGGTGCCACTTGGAGAACGTGATCAGTGCGGTGCCGAACTGCTGGGGTGAGTTGAACTCGACCGTGTCGATCACGACGAGGTTGCCTCGCCCCTCTCTCCGATAGACGAACTCCCGCTCCAGGCACTCCAGGCCCTTAACGTCGTACGCGGGCTTCAGATCAAGCAACAGCGAGTCCTCCTGATCCAAAAAACGGCGCTCAAGCACCTTGGCAGCCGCGCTGCGCCCCGTGCGCTGGAGCTGCCCGGCCACGCGGGGCACGGGGTGGCCGAAGGAATTGAGCACGTCGCTCTCGTAGCGCTTGGAGCTGAACGTCCGCGCGGTGTAGACCTCGCCGCCCGGGTCCAGCAGGGGCGTCCCGCCGCCTAGGGCGACGATGAACGAGCCCACGTCATTGTGGTTGTGGTGCTCGGCGTTGTGACCGCCTTTCAAAGCGACCGCCAGGGCCTTGGGGCCCTCCTTGGCAGGACGGCAGATCAGGATCCCTGCGTCTTCGAACCAGTCGCGGGGCGGCTGCTGCGGCGCCTCCTTCGAGGTGGACGGCACGGCCGTGGCCGAGTTGGCAAAGCCCATCAGTCCCAGCTCGGGCAGGTTCGAGTCAATCCCGGCCGCAAGCAGCAGCCCACGCTTCTCCGTCTCGGCCAGCCCCAGCCCCAGGCGCCGGCTGAGGAAGGCCATCAGGCGCAGGTCGGGCTGCGCGCGCGTGCTGCAATCGGCGAAGGCCGGATAGATGCCCGGGGCGATCTCCATACGGCGCCCATAGAGCGAGATCTGCTTCACTTGGGGTTCGGCCAGCCAGTCGATCTTCCCGCCGGTCGCCTGATAGAGTGTCTCGGCCAATTGCACGTAGTTGCCAAATCCGTAGTTCCAGTAGCCGACGCCTTCCGAGCAGTAGCCGTCGGGCGTGAAGCCCCGGAGGAAGTTCTGGATGTACTTCTCGGCAGCCGCTACGTAAAGGCCCCGCCGCTCGCGCGACTCGATCGTGGCCAGGGCCGCGCCGGTCGTGCCGGCAAGGCACACGGCATTCCAGTTGTTCGTAGTCCGTGGCCAGAACATCTGGGGCTTGCCTGTCTTGAGGTAGCTTTCGAACGGCCCGAAGGTCCGCCGCTCCAGTTCCACCCTGATCCGCTTGCGCGTCTTGTCGCCGAGTTTGTCGCCGAGCCACCAGTCGGCCGTCGCCAGGTTCCACGACACGCGCACGGTCCACAGGTCGATATCGATCTCCTGGCCCTTGAAGTTCTTCAAGCTCCGATCATGCGCGGGCAAGGTCCACGCCTTCTGGTCGCACAGCACGCCGATCGTTTCCTCCAGAGCGGGGATGAACCGCCCCTGGTTCTCGACGCACTCGGCCAGGACGAGCGTCGAGAACCGTCGGAAGCGCTTGTACATCTCGCGCTGGTAGTTCGTCCGGTTGCCGTTCCTCGAGAACTCCAGGTAGAGGTCGTCCGGGATCTCGGGAGTGGGGTGCTTGGCTTCAGCCTCGGCCTGCTTGATGATCGAGGCGGCTTCTTTGAGGCCGGCGACCGCGTCCCAAGCCTTCCGGTCTGTGACCCTCGGTCCCACGCCCTGCGGCGCCTCCGGCAGCATCGCGGCAACCGCCTTCACACGCGCGGGGTCGGGCATCCCGTCGGCGGCCGAGGCCGCCAAGGGCAGGGCAGTGACACACGCCAGAGCCAACGTCGCTTGAAGAAGGCGAGAAACGAGATGCCGCGTCAACATGGCAGGACTCCTTGCAGGCGGGATGGAAGGCGGGACCGAACGGGGCGGAGTGTTTCAACTCTCATCAATCCCGAACCCGCGAAGCACAACGCGGAACACGTCCGTGTCTCCTAGCGCTGCCGGCGGGAACAGGCCAGGCTGCGAGGCCAACAGCACGGTCCGCTGCGCTTCCGTAGCGGCGGGGGCCCCGTGCGAGCCGCGAATCAGGGTCGCGTCGAGCGGGATGCTCCGCGTGGTGGGATCGAAGCAGAGTTCCACGGGATCATAACCCGGCTTTCGGTGAATGTCCACCGTGCGGGCGAAGGCGGGCGCGCGTAAATCGTCCAGCCACCAGTAGTACGCTTGCCAACTGTTCGGCTCGGAAACGAGCACCAGCTCCCCCGACCTCGCGTGGTCCAGCGCGTATCGCTGCAGGTCGCCCCGAAGGAGCACTTCGGCGATCCCTTCATGCTCTCGGAAGAGATCGGCCACGCGACGTGCGATCTGCTGGTCGCCGTCGCGCACGAAGACGTGCGCAAGCTGATGGTCGACCATGGCCCACGCCTCGGAGCCGCTCGGGTCGAGGTGCTCGCCGTCTTCTTCCTCGCGCACCGCGAGGAGACCGGCCTCGCGCAACACGCGATTGGGATAGGTGACGTGGTCGACGGGCGCGATCGCATACTCGCCTGCGATGAGCCAGACCAGGTCGTCGCCGTAGGCCTCGCCAAGACCGGCCGCGAGTCGGGCGATCGCCTCATCGAGGTCCACCACAGCCTTGAGGGCACGCTCGCTGTCGGGCCCCGATTTCTGTGCCGCGTAGTCGAGGTGCGGAAGGTAGATGTAGAACAGGTCCGGCCTGCTCTGCCGGGCGGCCCAGACGGCCGAATCCACGATCCAGTCCGACGAGGGGATGCCGGCCATCGGGCCCCAGAAGTGCTGTAGCGGAAAATGCCCCAGGGCGTCGCGCAGCTCGCCGTACATCCCCTCGGGCTTCGTGTAGCACCACAGCGACTCGCTGCCGTCCGGATTGTGGATCGGCGCCGGCGTGCAGATCAGGTCTGCGGCCGCGCGCTTGCTGTGCAGCGGGAACCACACCGCCGAAGTCTTGCCCGCCCGCTCCCTGAGCACCTCCCATAGCTGCGGCCGCTCGACGCACTCGTTGCCGGCGGTCCACATCTCCACGCGGCGCCGGTCGCGCCAGTAGAAGCCGTTGGACACCACGCCGTGCTCGCGGGGAAGCCGGCCGGTGGTCATGTTCGCCTGGACCGGGCAGGTCACGCAGGGGAAGCTCGGCCGGAGCTCGGCGATCTCGCCTCCGGCCAGGACCTCGCGAAGGTGGCTCATCGCCTCCACGTCCTTCTCGCGCAGGCCGGGAATCGAGAGCAATACGACGTGGTTTGGCATGAATCCTATCCGGTGAGGTCGGGGAGGGAGTGTGCAGGAGGAGTCTTACTATCGGTGACGCACGCGCTCTCACGAATCGCCTGTCTCCGTGGTCACCCTCACCTCGTCTATCAAAGGCCTTAGGAACTCATGCGCCCGGCGCGCGGCCGTCGGACCTTCGTGGCTGTGGCGGCTGAGCTCGACGTGCAACGCGCCCGCGTAGCCCGCGTCGGAGAAGGCGCGGAGCACCGGGACGAAGTCGATCTGCCCCTCGCCGAACATGAGGTGCTCGTGCCGGCCGGCGACCATGTCCTCGAGGTGTACGTTGACGGTCTGCCCGGCCCAGCGGCGGATGTGGTCCTCCAGCGGCACCTCGCCCTGGCAGTGGAGATGGCCCACGTCGAGCGTGAGCCGGAGGCTGTCCGCGTCGAAGCGGCCCAGCAGCGCGGCGTACCGGGCCATCGTGTCGATGAACATGCCCGGCTCGGGCTCCAGACCGATCGCGACCCCCTGCCCTGCCCCGTACTCGGCGACTTCCGTCAGGCCCTCAACCAGGCGCCGCATGGCCGTCTCCTCCTCGATCTCGTCGCGGGGCACGCCCGACCAAATCGACACGCAGTCGCTTCCCAGCTCGGCGGCCAGGTCGATCGCGTGTCGGTACAGCGCGATCCGCCTGGCGCGCCCGCCGGCATCGACGCTCATCAGCGTGGGCTCGTGCTTCACCCGCGGATCGAGGAGGAACCGGGCCCCCGTCTCGATCGCGGATCGCATGCCGAAATCGCGGAGGAGGCCTTTGACCTCGCGCGTCTGCCGCGCGGTCCACTCGCGGCCCGGCGGCAGGGCATGATGGTCGATCGTGATCGCCACGCTCCGGTATCCGATCTCCGCCACCAGACGCACGGCGTCGAGCAGGTCGTGATGGGCCAGGCCGTTGGTGTTGTAGCCGAGCAGCACGGGAGGGGAGTGATGAATGGGCAATGGGTAACGATGAGGGATGAATGACGCGCTACGGCCTGCGGAGGCTTCTCTGAGGAGAGAGGACCACGGAGGCAAGGAGGGCACGGACTGGAAGAGAAGACGGGCTTGATGTCCAAGCCCTCATGGCAGGCCATTCCCCCTCCCTTGCCCTCTCCGTGCCTCCGTGGTCCTTTCCCCTTTCAAATCCTCTCATCCTTTCACGTCGAGGAAATCCACTGCGAGGCCACCGTCGTGGGCACGACGAGAAAAAGCACCACGGTCGCCCAGCCGATGCCCCGGGCGGCGAACACCACGGCCGCGTCGAGCACGATCAGCGACAGGATGCACTGGCTCACGACGAGCTGCACGCGGCCCGGCGACGGGTCCCAAAGCGCCCGCAGGCCCCGCAAGCCGATCCACAGCCCCAGCGCGACGATCAAGAGGTACCAGCGCAGCGGCTGGGCCTGCAGGAGCGGCGCGAGCCGATCGCGCTGGAGGTACTGGGGCAGACAAGCTAGAATCGCCAGCCCGGCCACCATGACGACCGTGGCCAGGGCGAGCTGGCGGTGGTCACTCCGGTGGGCCTCGGTCCGCGCCAGCCAGGCCACGCCGACCACGTACGTGCCGACGCCGCCGGCCACGAGCCACTCCGCAGCTCCCCAGGCCATCGCCGCCACGCTCATTCCCAGAAGCACGTTGACCATGCGGCACGCGCCCATCGTGACCGGCCCGAGCAGGGTCCGCTTGAGCCCGCCGTTATAGGCCAGGATCAGCCCGGCCAGCAACACGGCCACAAGGCCCGCCAGGTTCCGCCCTGCCAAAAAGGCCGCGGTCCACGCCAGCGCCAATCCCAGAAGCAGCAGGCCGAAGCCCAGCGGGCGCGCGGCCTCCGGGCCGATCCGGCCTGACGGGAGCGGGCGCTCGGGGCGCTCGCGGGCGTCGATGTCCAGGTCGAACACGTCGTTGAGCACCACGCCCCCGGCGTAGAGCGCGGCGGAGGCCCCGGCCAGGATGCCCAGGAGGCGGTAGTCGTCCGGCCCGGCCATCGCGCGCACGAACAGGACGCCCATCGCCGAGTCGGCCATGGCGGTGAACAGGTTCGGCAGGCGCACCAGCTCGAGCCACGCCATGAGCGTGCCGGGCCGGCGGTCCACGGGTTGCGTCATCCGGTCTGCTCGCGAAGGAGTTGCAGGAGGTGCGATCGGGCCTCGCGCCCCGCCTCGTCCGGGTCGTCGATGCAGGGATACAGCTCCACGGTCACC
Organism: uncultured Pirellulales bacterium; assembly: GCA_964434165.1. GTDB lineage: Bacteria > Planctomycetota > Planctomycetia > Pirellulales > Thermoguttaceae > CAYSUS01. The sequence continues at coordinate 5,466 of CAYSUS010000056.1, read as the reverse complement.
CAGCCATCGTACCCGGTCGAGCGGATCGCGCGGAGCACGGCCCCCAGGTCGATGGCCCCGCGCCCGGGCACCAGGTGGGCGTGGACCCGCGTGGCGGCGATGTCCTCGATATGATAGTGGCGGGTGTGCGGGGCCATGCGGGGAATCCAGTCCTCGGGCGCCTCGCCCACGCAGAAGGCGTGGCCGATGTCGAAGTTCAGCCCCACGCGGCCGGAATCGATGCGGCCGGCCAGCTCCAGGTACTGGTCGAACCGCTCGATGAGCAGACCCGGCTCGGGCTCGACGAGCAGGCCCACCCCGCACGCTTCGGCCACTTCGACGCAAGGCATGATCTCGTCGTAAAACAGGGCGGCGGCCTCATGCCAGGACTGACCCGGCGGGAGCGGCCCGCCCGGCTCGGTCTGGATGCTCGGGGCGCCGAGGTCCGCGGCCAGCCTGAGCGCCCGCTTGGTGTGTTCGCGGCGGATCGCCCGGTAGTGCGGGTCGGGCTCGATCCACGAGGGATGCCAGTACGGCTGGCGCGGGTCGGCCACGGCGTTCATCATGAAGCCATTGACGTTGGAGATCGCCAGCTTGTGCTCTTCGAGCACGCGGCGGATCGACTCGACCCGCTCGGGCAGCAGCCCCGCCGGCCAGGCGTGCGGCACGTCGGCCAGCAGCTCCAGCCCCTCGTAGCCCAGCGCGGCAATGCGGCGGATGGTCTCCTCGACGGGGAACCTCATGTAGGCGTTGGAGCTGTAGGCGAGTCGCATGGCAAGAAGGGGTGGGAGAATGATAAGTGCAGAATGCAGAATGGTGAATGCGGGACGGTGGATTCCTCCTGTTGCCCAATCATCGCTCCTCAATCATCACTCCTCAAGTCATCGATCTCCTTTCGATTCCAGCACGCCGCAGGCCTCTTCCCCGCCGGCGATGGTTGCCAGGGCGCGGAGGTCGTCTTCCGGGAGGTCGTTGTGGAGGGTATGCCCGGCCCCGTCGGCGGTCACCACGTGGACGACGCCCGGGTGGTCGCTTCGCACGCCGGGCGCTTCAAGATCGTTGATTCGGAACGACATCTCGCGCAAGTCCAGGTCGCGGGGCTCCATCCAGTGGATGCCGGAGCGGGCCATCTCCACGACGATAATCGTCTGCTCCGGGCCGTCGGTGATCGCCTCCAAGGCGGACGACGACCCGCCGTCGGAGATCGTGCCCGGCCCGGTCAGCATCACGTAGCTCGTCGAGGACGGGTCGCCTTGCCGGTCGCTCGAGCAGCGGTAGCAGGGCGCGCGACCGTCGTACCACTCCCTTGCCACGGCCCGGTTGTGCGGGCTGTCCCACGGCTCCTCCAGGCGCAGTTGATCGTAGAAGTCCCGGCTCTCGAGGTAGGGTACGATCAGCACGCGCCAGCTATGGAGGGGGCGTCCGTCCTTGTCGGTCGTGCAGGCCGGCGGGAAGCAGCCGTAGGCGTCGTGGTAGTTGTGCAGGGCCAGGCCGATCTGCTTGAGGTTGTTCAAGCATGAGGCGCGGCGCGGCGCTTCTCGGGAAGTGGCGTCGGCGGGGAAGAGGACGGCAAGGACGCCCAGGGAAACAACCGGCACCGCCAACAGCAGAAGCCAGAACCACTCCACCGCGCGGTTCCAAAGATGCGTCGGCCGATCCACCCCGTCCGGCGTGGCGAGCGTTCGAGAGCACAGGCTGACGAACCAGACGCCCAGCGTCAAGGTCGCCATGAGGATAATCCATGCGCCGAGGATCGTCTCGTCCGCGTCAACACGTTGCATGGCGACAGCTCCCCAGCGCCGCGTTCAACACGCGGCGGTCGTCCAACTCAGGGCCCGGCACCGCTTTGGTCCGTGCTCCAGCCGCGTCCAAGCCCGGTCCGGGTACGGAGTACGACGTATGAAGCTCGGCATTACGAGGCACGAGCGGCGCCCCAACCTGCTCCCACCACTCACCCGATAACCCAATAACCCCTCAGCTACTCGCACTACGATAACTCCCCAGCGCCCGATTGAACACCCACCGGCTCACGAGGAGGCTCGCCAGGGTGGCGAACACCGCGAAGCCGGGCAGGAGCCACTCGCCGGGCTGCTGGGGCGAAAGGGGCCGGACGAGCAGGCGCGCCGGCACGTTGACCACGATCAACACGGGGATCACGAACGTGAACACCCGCCGCAGCGGCAGCCCGTACGGCCCCGAGTAGATCTCCATGGGGTAACGCGCGAAGTTCGTGATGTAGAACCAGAAGTCGTACAGCGTCTGGTTCCGCCCCAGCCACACGCTGATCGAGGCCAGCATGATCATCAGGCTGTAGAACAGGGCCACGCCGCAGGCGAGGTACAGGGGATAGAGGAGCAGTTGCGCCGGGCCGGGCACGTAGTCCACCTTGGTCAGCGCGAATCCCAAAAGGCACAGCCCGAACACCAGGTTGCCCGTCGACGACCAGTCAATCCGCTGCAGCGAGACGAGGAACTGGGTGTCGATGGGCTTGAGCAGGGCGAAGTCGAGCGAGCCGGTGCGGATCAGCTCGCTGAACTCGTCCACGTTGGCCATGAACAGGGCCTGCACCGTGCTGTTGATAAGGTGCGTTGTGGCCAGGAACAGGAAGAACTCGTACTTGCCCCAGCCCGTGTTCGCCCCAATCGACGGCGTGTAATGGAACACCAGGACGTAGAACCCCAGGTTCATGATCAGCCACGAGAGCGACGATATCGTCTCGATGAGGAAGTTGGCGCGGAAGGTCATGTCGCGCACGAGGCTGTTGCGGGCGAACGTGAGGAACACGCGGAGGTAGGGCGGGCGCTGGCTCATCGCGGACTACCCTCCGTAGGCGCTGTACTGCCGGACGCCGTAATGGAACGCCAGGCGCGCCGTGAGCATGAAGAACACGACCCAGCCGAACTGCGCCCACAGGCCGACGACCAGGTCCGGCCCGGAGACCTTGCCCAGAAACACCGCCGCCGGGAAGTAGGCCAGATACTGGAGTGGGATGACCTGGACGATCTGGCCCCAGACCCCGGGCAGCATGTCGATGGGAAACATGTGCCCGGAGAAGAAGAAGTTGAACAGCATGTACACGAAGAGCAGCGAGCTGACCTCGAGGAACCAGAAGCCGATCATGCCGATGGTGGCCTCGAGGAAGAACCCCAGCAGGAAGGACATGAAGAGCGAGGCCACGTACGCCGCCATCACCTCCGGGGGCGGCCAGCCGGAGAAGTACCCCCGGCACAGGTAGAAGACCAGGACGAACGGCCCCAGGGCCACGGTGTAATAGACCAGCTTGTGCGCGAGGCGGTAGAGGAACAGGAACCCCAGCATGTCGATGGGCTGGAGGAGGAACTTCTTGACCGTGCCGTCGCGGATGTCGCGGGCGATGCCCGAGGCCAGGCGGGGCATCGACGAGAATGCCCGGCTGATCATGGTCAAGAGGTAGTAAGCGATGATGCTCTGCTGGTTGTATCCGGCCACGGAGGCCGACTCGCCGCCGGAGGCCGCGCGGATGGCGGAGAACACCGCGGTCCAGAGGAAGATCTGGGTGACGATGGGCAGGAACCGCATCAGCGTGCCCAGGGCGAAGTCGCCGCGATACACGAGGCGCTCCTGGATGCTGATGCGGAGGATGGTCCACCAGGTGGACCAGGGCGAAGGCGCGACGAGAGGCGTGGTGGAAGGAAGGGGCTTCACGCTGGTGCTCTGGCCCCGCCGGGCGTCAGGGATTACGGACTCTCGGCGGGCACCGGTTGACTCGCGTGACGCGTGCGGTAGGCCAGCATATCCTCCTGCATCCGCTCGATCTCCGCCCGGTAGCCGCTCGCCACGAGCGGAAACTCCTCGGGCGTTGCGGCCACGCGCAACTGAGCGAGCAAGCCCCGGAAATACGCGATGCGCTCCTGGGTCACTCTCAACTCCTGGTCATTGCGAATCATACCCGCACCTCGACGATCCCGCGGCGCGAATGGTCGCGCTTGACTTGCCGGTGGGCGATGAACTCATCGAGTGACTCCAGGAGCAGCATCGCCGGCCGGAGCCAGAAGACGCTCGCCCCGAACGCGTCGGCGGCCCGAAGGTGGTCGAACGACGCGCGGGTCTCCTCGTGACCGTTCTGCACTTGGAAACCGTCCCGCATGATCAACACGACGTCCACGTCATTCGGACGGGGCTCGTTGGCGACGTAACTGCCGAACAGCCCGAGCCGATCCAGTTTGCTCGTGGCTTGGGCCACGTCGTGGATCCGCAGCAAACGCGAAGTTGCCGCGCGCCGCTGCTGGCCCCCGCCGCCGAACCGGCGGACGACTTCTTTGATGGCCGCCGCGTGCACCCCCTCGGGCAGGTCTCCCCGCTCGTCGAACTCCGGGAGCGCCATGCATCTTCTCCATTCTCCCCCCGAACCCCGCGGCAATCAACCCGAAACGCCATTGCTACCCGCACCGCCGCCTTCCTCACGCCTCTTTCATCAGCTCCGGCACTTGGCCCAGTGCCCGCTGCGGCGGCTCCCGGGCCCCGGTGAACACCCCGGCGATGATCTCTTCCAAGGGGGGATCCTCGACGCTGATGTCCTCCACGGCGTGTGCCGCCAGGATGGCGGAAAGCGTCTCGGCGACCACGTTCCTCTCCACGCGGAGCTTCGCCCGGGGCGGCTCTTGGGAGAGGACCTCGCCGAACCGGGCCAGGTCGGCCGGGATCCGCCCGTCGGAGAACTGGAGCGAGACGACCTTGTGCCCGCCGAAGCGGTGGAGGATGCCCGAAAGCGACCCGTCGTAGATGATCGTACCGGAGGCGATCACCACCACGCGCCGGCACAGGGCCGCCACGTCCTTCATGTAGTGGCTGGTCAGGAGGATGGTGACCTTGCGCTCCTGCTGGTACTCGCGGAGGAAGGTCTGGATGTTGTGCTGGGCGACCACGTCCAGGCCGATCGTCGGCTCGTCGAGGAACAGCACCTCCGGGCAGTGGAGCAGCGCGGCGATCAGCTCCATCTTCATGCGCTCGCCGAGGCTCAGCTCGCGCACGGGCTGCGCGAGGAGCACGCCCACGCCAAGCATCTCGGTCAGCTCGTCGCAGGTCCGCTGGAACCGCCCCGGCTCGATGCGGTAGATCTGCTGATGCAGCCGGAACGACTCGGCGGCCGGCAGGTCCCACCAGAGCTGGTTCTTCTGGCCCATCACCAGAGCGAAGCGCCGGCGGTAGGCGTTCTCGCGTCGCCAGGGCACGTGGCCGAGCACCCGGGCCGTGCCACTAGTGGGGGTGATCACGCCGGAGAGGAGTTTCAGCGTCGTTGTCTTGCCCGCCCCGTTCGGCCCGAGAAACGCGACGAACTCGCCCGGCTCGACCGTCAGATCGATGCCCCGCACCGCCCGCACCTCGCGATATTCCCGGCGGAACAACCCGGCGAGCGACGCCAGCACCCCCTCGCGCTTCCGATGCACAAAATACGACTTCGCCAGTTGCTCGATCTCGATGGCAGCCATAGCCCGGCATTATAGGCCC
>CAYSUS010000055.1:42306-46858 GCA_964434165.1 uncultured Pirellulales bacterium | reverse complement strand
GATGAAACCCCACAACCCTCCATAGGTTCCGCTAACTCTGAATCAGAACACTAGTGCTTGAGCATGGACTCCTGCCACTCGGCCTGGAACCGCGAGAGCGGCTCGCCCACGAGCCGCTCCAGCCGCCTGGCCGGGGCAAGCCCCTTGGCTCCCTTGGCCACGTAGGCGTCCAGCGCCGGAGAGCTCAGAAGCCGCTTCTCGAACGCCAGGTAATGGGCCAGCCCCCAGGCGTAGGCGTAGTAGCGGGCGGAATCCGGATCGCGGTGCTCCGCGTCCTCCTCGAGGAACTTCTCCGGACCGGCGGCCAGCAGGTCGGCAAGACTCAGGTACGCCCCCCGGCGGATCTCGTCGCGCAGTAGCTTCAGCGAGGCCGTGCTCGGCGCGCCCAGCCGAAGCGTGTCCGACTGGAGCACGCCGCTCTCCACCACCATGGCCAGGCCCTCGTCCAGCCAGACGGGCACGTCGTACTCGGTGCTGGGATAGACGCAGTTCTCCAGGTAGGCGTGAAATGCCTCGTGGTACAGCCGGCGGAACATCTGCCGCGTGGCGTCGTCGAAGGCCGCCTCGTTCCGCCGGCTGAGCAGCTCGATCTCCTGCCGCTTGTGGTCGATCGTGCGCTCGGCCGCGCGTCGCTCCTGGAGCAGGATCCTGGCGATCTCCGTGCGGGGCTGGCCTTGCTTGCGGAGCTTCACGCCCAGCTCCCGCAGCTTGCGGTCGAGCCTCCGCTCCAGGTCGGAGAGCTCCCCCAGGATGCGGTCGTGCTGCGATCGGGCCTTCGCCAGCTCGGCGGCGTAGCGGCGCAGGTCGCTGCCCGCCAGCACCAGGTTCTCCCGCTTCAGATACACCGCCGGATTGCGAATCGCCAGGCCCCGCCGGCGGAGCTCGGCCGTGTAGTCCTCCATCGAGCCGAAGACGATCACGCGCAACCGACTCGGCGGCTCGCACCGCGGCGCGAGCACCTGCCGGTAGGCCGCGAACATCTGCTCCACGCGCACGATGATCCGGCGCGTGGTCGGCTCGTCGGTCGCGCTTTCCAGATCGAACCACCGCCCGTGATACACCTGGACCGTTCCGCCGCGGCGCTGGGCCTCCGTCAGGGGTACCGCTTCCATGCGAACGGCCTCGATCCGGGCGCGGTGGATCCAGCCCTCCACCCGTTCCTTCAGACGCGCCCGCTCGGCCGGGGGCAGGCGGTCGACCGAGCGGATGTCCGCGCGCTCGATCGGTCGGATCACGAGGTAGAGCTGCGGAGACCCCTGGTGGATCTCGGTCAGATAGAGCCAGGTGTCGTCCTCCGACTCGATCAGGCCGCGGAGCGGGCGCCCCGAGTCGAGGACCACCGTTTCGGTCTGCCACGCGCCCACGGCGGGCCGCGCCGTCTCTCCAGCCGGCAGACCGGTCGCCCAGGCCCCAAAGCCCAGCCAGGCTGCGACAGCTGCCAGAAAACGCATCATGACGCGACCCGCGCAAAGTGGGTGCCATCTCTCCATTCCTCCCCCAATTGTAACAGTCGGGGGGGACCGCAGAAAGCCGATCGCCGTCGGAGCCGGGCCGTGTCGGCCCCGTGGGCTCTCCGTGCGGTCTAGAAGACAAGGCCGACATGGCCCCGCTCGGAAGGGGCCGTCCTGGCCCGTGGCGCGGTTCAATCCATCTCGGTCTGTACGGACATGGACTGCTGCAGCGGCTTCTCCAGGCGCCGGATCAGTTGACAGCCCAGCAGGACCATGGGCCGCGCCCGCTCGCCGTCGCCGTCGGGAAGCCCCTCCCCCGGCGCCCATTCCTCCTCGCCCTTCACGCTGCCCGACGGCAGCACCCATACCCGCGCGGTGCGAACCACCTCCGCTCCCGCGTAGATCACCTGACCGGCGCCTTCGAAGCGCACCACGAGTCGCTTGAACGCCGGGTAGTCGGGCAGCAGGAACGAGAAGCCGCGGCGCGTCAGATCATGGCATTGGACGGGCACGAACTCCCACGCCGCAGGTACCCCCTCCCCGTCCCAGGGAGCCACCGACTGGCGACCGGGATAGCGGTTGCGCTGGGCCGCGCGCCGGTCTTCCGACGATCCGTCCTTGTGGCTGGACACGATCTGATGGATCAGACGGAAGAAGTTGACGTCAATCTCTTGTTCCGGTTTCGGCATCGGCAGCTCCTGCCCGGGCAAGGGGTCGGCCCGTCGGACGGGGTCGGGGTTTTCTCACGTCGAGAACCTCGCCGAATCAAGGCGTCGATTCGAGAGAGGACTCCCGACCCCCTCCCGCAGGTGAACTCGCGAGGGGGCTTTCCATCTCAAGAGATAGGCCACGCCGGCAGCTCAGGCAAACCGGCGAGAGACAGGTGTCACTCTGGCAGGGGGGGCCGGATCATTTCTCATCGGGCTTCGCATCGCCTGGAGGGTTGTGTTCGCGCAGGGACTCGGGGCCCCGATTTCGTGCGCCCCCGCTTGCCTGATCCGACCGCCCCGATTCCCATGCGGCTTGACCGCGGCTTGTGGGCGTCGCCACAATGAAATGCTTCCCGGCTCATGAACCGGATCGCCCCTCGCACTTGCAGCACGTGACGCCCATGCCCGCCACGACCCAGGTCCCCGACACGACCGGCCGTTTCGGCCCGTTCGGGGGCCGATACGTCCCGGAGACTCTGACCCACGCCCTGGAGGAATTGACTGCCGAGTACCAGAAGGCGATCGACGATCCCGCGTTCCACGTGGACCTGGAGCGGCTCTACGCCCACTACGTGGGGCGTCCCTCGCCGCTGTACTTTGCCGAGCGTCTCACCGAGCACTGCGGCGGCGCCCGAATCTATCTGAAGCGCGAGGACCTCAACCACACCGGCGCGCACAAGATCAACAACACCCTCGGCCAGGCCCTGCTCACGATGCGGATGGGCAAGCGCCGCGTGATCGCCGAGACCGGGGCCGGTCAGCACGGCGTGGCCACGGCCACGGCCTGCGCCCGCTTCGGCCTGGAGTGCGTCGTGTACATGGGCGAGGAGGACATCCGGCGGCAGAAGCCCAACGTGTTCAGCATGAAACTGCTGGGCGCCGAGGTCCGTCCCGTGACCAGCGGCTCGCGCACGCTGCGCGACGCGATCAACGACGCCTTCCGCGACTGGATGGCGTCGGTCGAGCACACCCACTACTGCATCGGCTCGGTAATGGGCCCCCACCCGTTCCCGCGGCTCGTGCGCGACTTCCAATCGGTCATCGGGCGCGAGACCCGCGCCCAGTGCCTGGAGCAGCTCGGAGGGCTGCCCGGCGCCGTGGTGGCCTGCGTGGGCGGGGGGAGCAACGCGGCCGGGATGTTCCACCCGTTCATCAACGACGACGCGGTCGAGCTGTTCGGCGTCGAAGCCGGCGGGCGATCGGCCAACGTGGGCGACCACGCCGCCACCCTCGCCTTCGGCCGCCCCGGCAACCTCCACGGCATGCACACCTACGTCTTGCAGGACGACGACGGGCAGACCAGTCCCGTGCACTCCGTATCGGCCGGGCTCGACTACCCGGGCGTGGGCCCCGAGCACAGTTACTGGAAGGAGTCGGGCCGCGTGGTGTACGCCAGCGTCCAGGACGACCAGGCCCTGGAGGCCTTCGACACGCTCGCCCGGTGCGAAGGCATCCTCCCGGCCCTGGAGAGCGCGCACGCCGTGGCCAAGGCCATGCTCCTGGCCGCCAAGCGCAGCCCGGACGACACCCTCGTGATCTGCCTTTCCGGCCGCGGCGACAAGGACGCCGCCGAGGTCGCCAGGCTGCGGGGACAGAGCTATTGAAGGAAATGGTGGACGAGGAAGGTTGAAGGCTGAATGCAGCGTTCATCCGCCGTCGGGTCGCATTCGTCATTCGTCATTCGTCATTCCACCCCATGCCCTCCATCGACCGCCTGTTCGCCGATCTCCGCTCCCGGGGCCGCAAGGCACTGATGCCCTTCGTAACGGCGGGCGACCCGGACCTCGACTTCACGGCGGCCGTGCTCCGCCGGCTGGTGGCGTGCGGGGCCAGTCTCTGCGAGGTCGGGATCCCCTATAGCGACCCCATCGCCGACGGCCCGGTGATCCAGGCCTCGTACACCCGGGCGCTGGATCGCCACGTCAAGCTGGCCGACGTCTTCCAGGCCCTCGGCGGCCTCACCGGCGAGATCGCTGCGCCGGTCGTCACGATGGTCAGTTACGCCCTGGTGTTCCGCCGCGGCCTGGAGGAGTACGCGGCCGAGGCCAAGGCGGCCGGCGTCGCCGGGCTGATCGTGCCGGACCTGCCGGTCGAGGAGGCCGCACCGCTGGCCGAGGTCTGCCGCCGCGAGGACCTCAGCCTCATCCAACTCATCACGCCGACCACGCCGCGGGTCCGCGCCCAGCGGATCGCCGACCTCTCCACCGGGTTCATCTACTACGTCTCGGTGACCGGGATCACGGGCGAGCGGACCGAATTGCCGCCGGCCATCGTGGACAACGTGGGCTGGCTCCGCACGCAGACGGACCTGCCCATCTGCATCGGGTTCGGCATCAGCAAGCCCGAGCATGTGCGCATGCTCGCGCCGGTGGCCGACGGGCTGATCGTCGA
>CAYSUS010000055.1:11645-42296 GCA_964434165.1 uncultured Pirellulales bacterium | reverse complement strand
CTGTTTCTTCTGACCTTCTTCCGCGGCTGGGTCCGCCGCATGGCCGACGCCGCCATGCGGCCCCGCGAGGAAGTGCTCGACGAAATCGGCCAGTACGTGGGCGACCTGTTGGGGGCGATGGGGGGTGCGTGAGTGGTCAGTGGTTAGTGGGGTTGGCGCTTTCTTACTTCGTACTTCCGTACTCATTACCCAATACGGGAGTACGCAGTACCGAAGTACGAAGTGCCCCCGCGAAGGCCGTTCTCCCCTGACCCCGGCCCCCTATCCCTCGACCTCCGCCTCCACCATGATGCAATCCCCCCGCCCGCGCAGTGCGCACCATCGTGCGGCGAGCCGGGCGGCGGGGCGGAAGCGGAGCCAGCGCAGGCGCTTCGCCCGGGCGGCCGACCGCGCGATCCACGTGGCATGACGCACGAAACTAGCGCGCCCGGGCACGAGACCGGCCCGGTCGAGCATCGCGCGGAGCGTGGCCGGGCTGAAATGCGTCAGGTGGCGCGGCAGGTCCAGCCCCGTCCATGCCTCGCCGAACCAGCGAAAGGGCAGCCCCTCGATGTTCGGCACCGACACGTACAGGCGCCCGCCCGACGCGAGCAAGGTCCGGGCGTGACGCAAAGCATCGAGCGGCTGATGTAAATGCTCCAGTGACTCCCACATCGTCACGACGTCGAAGCTGCCGGGCACGAGGCGGGGATGGGGCAGCGTCCCGTGGAAGGCCTCAAGCCCCAAAACCTCGCGCACTTCGGCCACGGCCGCCGCCGAGGCGTCCACGCCCGTCACGTGCCACCCCTGGGCGTGCATCCTCGCCAGGAATCCCCCGCTGCCGCAGCCGAAGTCCAGCAGGCGCATGCTTCCCCTCGGCGGCATCCGGCGCCGCTGAGGGCTGCCGCGTCCTAACCCCCTCCCGAGCCGACCGAGCCACGCGCGAGTCGCCCGCCCTTGCTTCGTGCCCCCCGTCCTGCGATGCGGCCGGTAGTCCTCGCGGTAGAACGCCCCGATCGCCTCCTCACACGGACGCGGACTGGTGAAGCACAAGCCGCATCGCGCACATCGCACGACCGTGAACCGCGGCCCCTGCGGCGATTCGAGGGCCGCAGCCGCGATCACCGCGGCGTGGTCGCTGCCGCCGCAGAGAGGGCAGAGGGCGGTTTCCAGGGAGGCGTCCACGGGGATGGAAGATCGATGATTGGAGATTGATGATTGAGGGCCGGCGCGCGGTTCCCGTGTGCCAATTGTCAATCATCAATCTCCAATCATCAATCTCCAATCATCAATCTTCCATCCTCCACCCGCCATGTAATCTCCGGCCTCACCCGCGCCACTGAGCCCAATATGGAGGGCCTGTACGCGAACAGCTTTCCGGGGTGCGACGATTCCGCGCCCTGGCCGGGGCGACCCCGTAGCACCTGGAGACAACCATGACGATTCCCCTGATCCTGCTTCTCGGCGCGCCGCTGGGCACAGGCGTCCTCGAGGCGCGCGAGCAGGCGCCGTATCACGTCGAGACGATCGAGTTTGCCGATCTGAAGGACGCCAGGCGGGACGGGAGGCGCGTACCCGTTAAGGTCCATTACCCTCGCGAGAAAGGCCGCTACCCCGTCGCGATCTTTTCCCACGGGGCCCTGGGAACCTGGGACGCGCACGTCGAAGAGGCCAAGAACCTCGTGCGCCACGGATACGTCGCGGTCTGTGTCGAGCACGTTTTCAGCAACAACGTGCGCGGCAAGGAGTTGTTCCGAGAGACCGAGGGCGGACTCGGCGAGCGGATTGCGGCGGCCCTCCGCCGCATGACCAGCGATCCCCAGGCCGTATTGGAGCGTCCCCGGGACGTGAGCTTCGCCCTCGACCGCGCCCTGGAGTGGAACCGCAAGCACCCGCAGCTCGAGGGACGCATGGTGCCGGACAGGATCGCCGTGCTGGGCCATTCCTTCGGGGCGTACACCACGCTGGTCGTGTGCGGGGCCCGGCCGATCCTCGATCACCTCGACCCGCCCGTGGCGCCGGGAAAGGGCCTGGCCGGCGACCTGAGCGATCCCCGCGTGACGATCGGCGTGGCCATGTCGCCGCAGGGGCTGGGGACGTCGCGGTTCGGCCGCGAGAGCTACAAGACGATCGACCGCCCGCTCCTCTGCTTCAGCGGCACCAAGGACAAGCAGTTCGGCCATGACGGGACCTCCCAGCCGGCCGCGAGGCGCCTCGAAGCCTTCGAGCTGATGCCGCCAGGCGACAAGTACTTCGTGTGGCTGGACCAGGCCGACCACATGTCGTTCGCCCTCAATCCCCAGTCGTTCCTCTTCCCCTCGCGGGCCCGGGCCGACACCCGGCGGATCGTCCTGCCCATCACGCGGGCCTTCTGCAACGCTTACCTCAAGGGCGACGAAGAGGCCAAGGGCCGCCTCACACGGGAGTATGCAAGCTCGCTGTGCGGCAAGACGGTCAAGTGGGTGAAGTGGTACGAGAAGTAGCGGCGCGGTACTCTCCATCGGCGACGCGCCTATAATGGACCGCTTAGGCAGATTCCCACCGCCGCTGCCCCAGGTCCCTGCGTGCCGGCCAACGTCATCACGATCCTCTCCGAGTGCCCGCTCTTCGCCGGCATCCCCGAGGCGGCGTTCGCTCACCTGGTGGCCATGGCCCGGCTCTGCCGGTATGCGAAGGGGCAGATGATCTTTCGCGAGGGGGACGATTGCCCGGGCGTGTACGTGGTGGGCAGCGGCCTGGTCCGCGTGTTCAAGTCCGCGCCCGGCGGCAAGGAGCACGTGCTGCACATGGTCTCGCCGGGCGGCACGTTCGCCGAGGTCGCGGCGATCGGGCGTTTTGAGCTGCCCGCCTCGGCCGAGGCGGTGGCCGACAGCGTGCTCGTGCTTCTGCCCCAGGACCGCTTTGCGCGGGCCCTCCAGGAGGATCACGACCTGTGCCTGGGCCTCTTGACCAGCCTGACCGTGTGGGTCCGCCGCCTGGTGGGATTGATGGGCGACGTCGTGCTCCGCGACGCGGCCGGACGCATCGCCCGCTACCTGCTCGACTGCCCGGCCGACGGAGAGGGGCGGATCGAGCTGCCGACCCTCAAGCGCCACCTGGCCAGCCACCTGAACCTCACGAGCGAGACCTTTTCGCGCACGCTCCGCCGGCTGGGTGACGCGGGGCTGGTGGAGGAGGACGCCGCGGGGCGCGTGCGCCTGCTCGACCGCGAGTCGCTCGGCAAGGTGGCCGAGGGGCTGTTTCCGCGGATGTGAGATGCACGCTCTGGTTCCCACGCAGGAGCGTGGGAACGCGACGAGAGGCTCGATCAGAACTCCCGCAGCGACTCCTGCGCGCCCTTGTGGATCTCGTACCAGAAGTCCAGCGCGGTCTCCTGCTTGTCGCGCGCGAAGCGGGTGAGCCAGTCGGCCAGCGCGGGGTCCTTCACGCCGTCCACCTCGCGCTTGCGGCGGAGGAAGGTGACCACGTAGTCGATGTTCCGCTCCGACTCCCAGAACACCGAGGCGTTGCGGCTGTTGATCCGGCTGGCCGTGATCGCGATCTGCCCGAGGTACCCCTCCTTGTCCCCGTAGAGCTTGCCGATCACCTCGGGGATCATGCCTTCGCCCCAGCCGCGGTGGAAGCGGCACATGCCGCAGTTGTCGAGGATCAGCTCCTGCTTGAACTGCCGGGCGTTGCGCCGGCCCAGCTCCCGCGGCGGCAGGAAGTCGCCCCCGTAGTACATGAAATACTTGCCCATGATCGACATCGGCGAGAGAACGCCCGGCGTCCAGTACTGGTTGGGCACCATCCACCCCTTGCGCGCGAAGCCCACGTGGACGAAGGCGTCGAGGGCCTCCTTGCCGCGGTCCCGGGCGAGGTGCCTTGCCAGCTTGCGCCCGCCCTCGGAGAGGTCCAGCAGGCCCCGTCGCTCGATCACCGCGTCGAGAAGCTGAGCTCCGATCTCGGCGTTGTGCGCCGAGTCGGCCACCGCGTCGAACCCCTCGCGCCGCAGCAGCGGCCGGTCCTTGACCCCGACTTCCTCCGGCTGGACCAGCCCCGCGTCGAGGCACTCCATCAGCCACGAGAGCACTCCGCCCACCGAGATCGCGTCGAAGCCATAGACGTCGGCCCGGTGCGTGAGCCTCTCGGCCGCGCGCTGGTCGAACACGCCGCACAGGGGTCCCATCGTCTGGTACGGCTCGTAGTCCTTCTTGTACTCGTCGCGGCGCTTCTTGCACACGGCCGAGCAGGGCTCGCCGCAGTTCGACTGCTGCTTGGGCTCGATCGTCTCCTCGTTGAACTGCCGCAGGTAGTGATCGACGATGAGCTTCTGGTGCAGGTCGAGCCGCTCTTCCTCGGGCTCGTAGATGCTGCGGTAGTTGAAGTAGAGGATCCGCCCCCCCAGCGTGGCGTAGTTCACGCCGAAGGTGCCGCCGGTCTGGAACTTCGGCTCGAAGCGGTACTTCGTGGTGGCCTCGAAGTCCACGGCCATCAGGCGCTTGCTGTACTTGTCGGCGAACCACTCGTCGGCCACCTTGCGGTCGCGGAAGTCCTCGTCCACGAACGTGCCGCCGTAGATCACGGCCGCGATGTTGTGGTCCTGGAGCATCTTGGTGCCGAAGCCGCCCCGACCCGCCCAGGTCTCGGCGAAGCTGATCTTGCCTTGGTGGATCGGCGCGGAGCCCACCGCGCCGAAGTCGGTGACGGCCGCGGCCGGGCCCACGGCGAGGATTCGCGGGTCGGTCGAGTAGCGGTCGCCGTAGCGGTCGAGCACGTGGTCCATGAGGGAATAGACGCCGCGCCGTCCGTCGTTCCACACGTGCCCCACGTCGACCGGCGCCGTCTCCACTTCCACGTGGTCGCCGCCCACGCGGTTGAGATACAGGACCGCAGGCTGCGGCGCGCGGCCCACGAGGCTGAGCATGTTCAGTCCCAGGTTGTCGAACACCAGGGCGGCGCTTCCCATCGTGGAGATGTAGAACCCGCCCCAGCACGGCGAGAACCCGGTGAAGATCAGCCGGTTGGAGCCCGGCAGGATCGAACCCGCCATCAGGCCCACGCCGATATTGAGCGAGTTGTAGCGTCCGGCCAGGTGCAGGCCCAGATCGACGGGCCCGAAGAACGGCTCGCCTACCGGGTAGCGCTTGATGCGGTAATAGCCCGACGCGGCATCGACGAACAGGACGCGCTGGTGAGTGTCCATGGGAAGAGGGTGGCGGGGGAGGGATTGGGGTGCGACTTCCGAAGTCTTCGGGACTTCGGAAGTCTAGGTCGAAGTCCAGGTCGAAGTCCAGGTTCCCAGCGTCTCAAACTGGTTATCGCGAATCATCCCGAGGCTGTCCACCGCACTCTCGTATGGCGCTAACGCGAGGTCTATAATCGGGGCGCTCGCGGCGCATCTCCCAGCACCTGCCCCACCCTCCCAGGCTCAAACGGAGGCTCGCCATGCGGCCCACCAACCGACGTACCTTCGCGAAACAGTCGTCATTCGCCGTCGCGGGCGCCCCGTTCGTGGCCGTTGCACCGGCGGCGATCGCCCTGGGGGCCAACGCGAGGATCGGCGTGGGCGTGATCGGCTGCGGGGGCCGGGGGAGCGGTCTTGCCCGGGCGTTCGCCGCGGAGAAGGACGCCGCCTTGGTCGCGGTCTGCGACCCCGACGAGAAGCGGTGCCAGAAGGCAGCGAAAGCGGCCGGCGCGGCCCGCGCCGCGGGCGATCTGCGGCGCGTGCTCGACGACCGGGCGGTCGATGCCGTGGTCGTGGCCACCCCCGACCACTGGCACGCCCCGGCCGCGATCCTCGCCTGCCAGGCCGGCAAGCACGTGTACGTCGAGAAGCCCTGCTCGCACAATCTCCGCGAGGGCCAGATGCTCGTGGGCGCCGCGCGCAAGCACAACCGCGTGGTGCAGCACGGCACGCAGAGCCGCTCCGACGGGCTGGTGGCCGGGGCCGTGAAGATGCTCCGGGACGGCCTCATCGGCGACGTGCTCGTGGCCAAGGCGTGGAACGTGCAGCGCCGCGGCGGCATCGGCCACGCCCGGCCGAGCGACCCGCCGGCGGGCGTGGACTACGACATGTGGCTCGGCCCCGCCCCGTCCGTGCCCTTCCAGAAGAACCGCTTCCATTACTCGTGGCACTGGTGGTATGCCTTCGGCACGGGCGACGCCGGCAACGACGGCGTGCACGAGCTGGACTACGCCCGCTGGGGCCTCGGAGTGGAAACGCTTCCCAGTCGGGTCGTGGGGCTGGGCGGAAAATACTACTTCGACGACGACCAGCAGTTCCCCGACACGATGTCGGTCACCTTCGAGTACCCCGGCGACGGCCAGGTCGGCAGCCGCCGCATGCTGATCTACGAGCACCGCATCTGGTCGCCCAACCACCCGCACAACGTGGACAATGGCGCGGAGTTCTACGGCACGAGGGGCCGCATGATGCTCAGCAAGCGGGGCAAGGTCGAGGTCCAGGACGATCGCAAGAAGTCGGTCGAGGTCAAGCCCGAGAGGCCGGAAGGTCTTCTTTCGCACCACGCCGACTTCCTCGACGCGATCCGCGCGGGGCGCAAGCCCGGCGCGGACGTCGAGACCGGGCACCTCTCCGCGTCGCTGGCCCACCTGGGCAACATCGCCGTGCGCTTGGGTCGCGCGCTCCAGGTCGATCCGCAGCGGGGCGCGATCGAGGGCGACGACGAGGCCCAGTCCCTCCTGGGCCGCGAGTACCGCCCCGGCCACTGGGCCGTGCCGAAGGGTGCTGGAGCATGACGATAGGACGCGATTCTGAAGGGGAAGGCCCAGCGACGGAGGAAGCAGGAAATCCGGATGCCCCAATGCCGCGGTCCCTGGCCTTTCGCGCTTCGGAAGGCTGAGCGGCGGCGGCGCTACACCACGACGATCGCCTCGGCGAACTGCGGCAGCTCGCGATCTCCATAGACCACGTCGATGGGCACGACGTAGCGGCCCGCGGCGGCCTTTTCGGGCACGCGAAACGAAAGCTCCGCCTCGCCCTCTCGCCTGGCCGGAATCTCGACCGCCGCCCACGCGCTCGTCCCGCCGCCCCAGGCCCGGGGCAGCACCGCCCGGCACGTCGCCTTGCGGGCTGCGGACGAATGGTTGGTCACCACGACGCGGAGACTGGCCCGCCCCCCCGCCGCGGCCTGCTGCTCGTAGGGATGGCAGCGGACCCACGAGGCGTCCGTTCCGTAGTTGGGGTGATCCCAGGCGATGAGTCGGCCGAACAGCTCCTCCCGTTCGGCCAGGTTCTCGCGCATCTGCCGGCACTCGTCGGGCGTGAAGTCGAACGCCACGTCCACGTGGGGGTTGAACAGGTGCGTGGGACGCAGCTCCTCGAGCAGGGCCAGGCAGCGGTCGAAGCCCACTCCCTTGCCCAGGAAGCAGCGGTTCTGGGCGCAGTAGTCGTCGATGCCGGCCGGCGTGTGCGAGTCGCCGATGAACATCATCCGCAGGTCGCCGCGCTCGACCAGCAGGGCCGCGTGGTAGAGCGTCTGGCCCGGGTAGAAGTACGCGGTCAGCTTGAACTCCCGCCAGGTCCACGACTCGCCGTGCCTGGTCGCCCGATCGACCCGGACCTTGCTGGGCGAGATGCATGGCAGGCGCCAGGCCAGCGGGTCGGCGATCACCTGGGCCACGTGGCGGTCGGTGATGCAGGGGCAGTCGAAGGCCTTCTGGAACTCGGGGATCGTGTTGACGTGGTCGTTGTGGTAGTGCGTTACCCAGAGGCCCTCCACGCTGCGGATCTCGCCGCCCTCGACCATCTTGCGGATCGTCTCCACGGTCCGCTTGCCGCCGCAGTCCATCACCAGCGCGGCCTTGTCCTTGGAGACGAGCATCCAGGTGGTGCCGAAGTGGCGGAGGCAGTCGGGCACCTCCTTCCCCCCGCGGATCGGCATGTGTCCCTCGGCGCGGGCCAGCTCCGCGAACAGCTCGGGAAAGTAGTGGCGCAGCGCCGAGATGGCCACGTACTTGTCGTAGCACGCGTCGAGCCGCGAGACCACGGCGTCCATCGCCGCGACCGGCTTCTCCACGATGTTCCCGTGCGAGGGGACCAGGACGTGGGGTTTGGCCGCGCTGAGCCGCCCCATGCTTTCCTTCAGCTCCCACTGGGCGCCGAGAAAGCCGTGGTAGTCGCTGATCCGCCGCTTGCCGCGCGCAAAGCCCTTCTGAAGGCTGTAGAGGTCCCACAGGCGGCCGTGGTCGTAGAGCAGGTCGCCGCAGAACGCCACCCGGCGGCCGTCCACCTCGACCAGGTAGCTGAGCGAGCCGTTCGTGTGGCCCGGCGTGTGGAGCACGCCAAGGCGCGCGGTCCCGAAGGCGATCTCCTGACCGGGTTTGCAGGTGGCGTCCACGCCGACCGGCTCGGCCAGCATCCGATGGTGTGGGTGGAAGTTGTAGATGTGCCAGCGGCTACGGGGGTTCTGCCAGTAGGCTTCCGGCTTCTCGAAGTACTCGCGCTCGGCCTCCGGGACGACGATCCTGGCCCCGGCCTCGGCCAGCTTGTGCGCCCCGCACGCCTGGTCGCGGTGGTGGTGCGTGAACAGCACCCGGTCGATGCCCTCGATTCCCAGCGCTCCAAGCGACTCGGCCACGCGCCCGTCGCCGCAGTCGATGAGGAGGGCCTTGCGCGTGGCGTCGTCGCGGATGATGCCGACCTGAATCGGACCCTGGCAGACGGTCAGGTGCTCGCTGAGCTTCACGAGGCGGCCGGGCTTGCAGGGCGGGGCGGCCGCGGCAGGAGCGGGTGAGACCGGCATCGCGGCCAGCGCGGTCGCGGCGGAGGCCTGGCCGAGGAATCGGCGGCGCGTGAAGGAGTGTCGTGACATGGCTTGGAACCTGATGGGAGGAAGCTTCGGTGGGCCTGGCATGCCCTCGCGACGCGCCCGGGCGTCGTGTGAGAAGGCTCAGGAAGGGCCCGCATGCTCGTCGGCAAGCCGGGCAAGTGACCGGAGGCCACCCCTCGGCTAGACGGTATTGTGACGACCCACCCGCTCCGGCGAAAGCCACCTGCCCGCATGGGGCAGGGAGGTCCGCCTATGGCCTCCACGCTCGACACCACGGCCGCGTCCGGTTTCCCCGAGGACTGGACGCTGGCCGACTTCCACCCGCATCCGGGAGCGATCCCGCTCGAGCGGATCCACATGCGCCCCGTTCCCGGCACCGCCACGGAAGAGGACGCCATCCAGGCGGAGAGCCGCTACGGCTGGATCTGCGAGCTGATCGACGGCGTGTTGGTCGAGGAGACCATGGGGTATTTCGAAGGGCGGCTGGCGATTCTGATCGGTCACTTCATCGAGTCCTGCCTGGAGAAGCACCCGATCGGGATATGCTCGGGCGCCGACGGGATATTGAAGCCTTTTCCAGGACAGATCCGGGTTCCAGATGTCTCGTTCGTCAGCGAAGCGCGTCTCCCCGGCGGGAAGGTACCGAGGGAGCCCGCCCCCGCCCTGGCTCCGGAACCTGGCCATCGCGGTGCTCTCGCTGGCGGAGCTGTTCCGCAGGGCGGAGTCGGTCTCGCCTTCTTGAAACGGCAAGAATTCCGAAGTCGCCCAGACTTCGGAAGCCCTCGGGGTCGGCTGGTGAGAACCGTGTTTACACCGGCGCCACTTCCACGCCGGCCAGCTCGGCGTACCGCACGAACAGGTCCTTCACGTCGCCGAGGATGAACAACTGGTGGAAGCCGGCCGAGTCGCGCGGGTCGGCCTTGCCGTCCACGGTGATCTCCACCGACGTCCGGCAGCCGCCGGCGGGCGGGGTGTCGATGTTGGCCACGACCTTGCCCGTGCCGACAATGATCCGCTGCGGGCCCACGAACTTCATCACCGTGACCGGCTCGCCCAGCGGCCAGAGCACCTGGGGCGAGACGCCCAGCTCCGACTCGCTGTGGCTGCGGAGGATCAGCGGCTCGGGCTTGGCGTCGAAGCCGCGTAGCTTGCGCGGCGACGAGCAGTGGGCGCCCATCAGGGTGCCGGCGATCGTGTTGGGGCAGGGGTCCTGCATGAATCCCGGCCGGCCGGTCAGCAGGGCGCACAGGCGCAGCGAGATGGCCGCGTTCCAGTCGCACTCGCAGCAGCCCACGCTCCCCTCGTCGTTGAGCTGGCTCCAGGCCATGCAGGGCGGGGCGTCGGTCTTGCGGCTCCCTACCAGGCCCAGGCAGTTCAGCGAGATCCCGTCGCACTTCTCCTTCTCCATGATCCGCTTGGCCACGAAGTAGTTCTTGGCCGCCTTGAGCACGTCCTCGGGCTTGGGCTCGCGGATGCCCTTGGCCTCCTTGGCGAAACTCTCGGCCAGCTTCTTGACCTTCTCGTCGGCCTCCACTTCGGCGAAAGTCTCCAGCCAGCGGTCCAGTGGTATGTAGTGCAGCGTGGTGCCGATCACGTCGAGCACCTTGTCCTCGGTCTTGTCGCCGTTGACGATGCACAGGCGCGAGTCCTTCATCGCACGGACCGTCTTCATCAGGTGCACGCCCTCGGCCAGCCAGTTGAGATCCTGGGTGGCGGCCACCAGCGTCTTGGGCTTGTTGCGCGTGGGCTGCAGGTGGCCGGTGAACGACGTGCCCATCGGGCTGAACACGATCGTGGGAATCTCCGCCGGGCGTTCGGCCACGAAGCGGTTGGTTTCCTTCCAGCCCGCGTTGAGCGACATCACGGTGAGGATCACCCCGTCGGGCGGGTTGGTCTTGCACTCCTCCATCAGCTTGTTCATGGCCTCGGCCGTAGCGATCGGCTCGGCCGTGATCTTCAAGTCAACGCCCTCCCTGGCGGCCGCCTCCTCAAGCCGCTTAGTGTAATCCGCCTGGCGCTCGGCGATCTTGTACGAGGCCCCGGGCCAGCCCATGTAGTAGGCGTCGGTGTCGGGCCGCACGAACACGGCGCGGACGCGGGCCTTGGGCTTCTCGCAGGCGGCCTTCTTCTCGCCCTCGGCGGCCAACAGCGAGCTGACCGAGGCGTTGGCCGCCAGGGCCGAAAGGCCCACCGTGGTGAGGAAGTCGCGGCGCCCCATGGAAAGGCAGCATCCGCAGGCGGTCCCTCCGTGCGAGTGGTCGTGGTGGTGATCGTGTTCGGACGGCATCAGTACACCTCCCGGTTCGTGTTGGGTCGTGAAGCTGCAACCGAGCGGCATGCGCAGGGCTGGCTCGGCAGTCGCCCGATGCCGCTGCCCGCGCATTGTAGCGACCGCGGGAGGGGGGCTCAAACTGATTCTGGGAAGGCGGAGGTCGGCGGTCGGAGGGCCCGTCGTTCGTCATTCGGCATTCGTCATTCCTGCGGCGGCTCGGGCAGGTCCGGGGGTGGCGGAAGGTCCGGGACTTCGGGCGCCTCGACCGGCGGTGAGGCAGGGACGGGCACGAAGGGCGAGGGACCGCTTGGACCCTCGAAGTCCGGAGACGGCGGCGCGGCCGCGGCCGGCCCCGCGGGGCCGATCTCGCCCGGATCGATCCAGGCCCCGCGCGCGTCCAGCTCCATGGTGCCCAACTGGAAGTCGAGGCTCATGCGATCGGCCTCGTAATCGACCCAGGTGCCCAGGAAGTTGTTCTGCTGGACGAGGAGGTCGGAGAGGGCGTCCACCAGGTCGCGCGCGGCATTCGTGCCGATCTTGGCGGCCGCGCCGGCCTGCTGGGCCTTGGGGGCCTGCTCCAGGTTCAGGCGGGCGACGTCCACGCGGGTGACGGCCACGAACACGCTCGCCCTGCGGACCTCGAAGTTCAGTTGCCCCAGCCGGATCGACCGGATCAGGTTGCGCAGCCCCTGGCTGACGCGGTCCTCGAACTCCAGGTAGTCGCGCCGCGCCCGCTGGTACGCGATCAGCGTGGCGCGGTAGTCGTTGCGCTCGATTAGCCGGGTGAGCGGGGCGTCGAAGGCCAGTCCCACGCGGAGCCGTCCGTTCGTGCCGCGGAAGCGGACCGGGTTGTCGCCCACGGTAGCCAGGTCGCCGCTGAAGGTGAGGTCCAGATCGCTCCGCAACTGGTTGGCCGCGATCTGGATCTGCCGCCACTGATCGACCAGGGCCGCCCGCGCGTTCATCCAGTCGAGCCGGAACTGGCGGGCGATGTCGAGAGCCCGGTCCGCCTCCAGGTCGATGGGCACCAGGGTCACCGTGTCGAGTTTCGCTCGGGCCTGGACCAGCGACAGACGCAACACCTGGGCCGACAGCGAGGCCACGCCCTCGGTGATCTCGGCGCGGAGGTCGGCCAGCGGCGTTCCCGCCTCGGCGGCCTGCTCCAGGAGGATATTCAGGTCGAGGAGCGTGGCCGTGATCTGCTCCGCCAGGTGCGCGTAGTCGTGGTACACGGCGACCGCCCGCGCGTTGAGCGAATCGATGTCGCCCACCTGCTCGATGCTCTCGGTCTGGAGGCGGTAGCGCGCGGCGAGACGCCGGAGGTTCTCGCGGCGCCCGGGAAGGGCCGCGCGCAGGCGCTCCTCGTCGCGGCCCACCGTGAGCAGCATCTCGGCCGACCGCCTGCGGATGTCGCGGAGGCGCGTGCCCGCGTCGTCGGGCAGGGGCCGCTCGCGGTCGCGGAGCTGTTCGAGGATCCGCGAGATCGCCTCCTGCAGGTCCGTCATCTCGGGGGTGATCAGGTCGAAGCGCTCCAGCAGCGGGTCGTACGCCCGCACCTCCAGCTCGGGGGGAAGCCCCAGCGTGACCTTGTAGGCGTCGAGCCGCGCCTCGTAGGCCGCGGTGTCGGAGAGCAGGGAGGACTGGGCGTTGAGCAGTCGCTGGCGGGCCAGATCGACCTGGTACGAGTTGTCCAACAGGCCGGCCTCGAAGAACGCGGCGAGCCGGTCGCGGCTCTCGCGGAGCGAGGCCACGTTGGAGCGCTGGTTGCGGATGCGGACCTGCTCCTCCAGGAGGCCGAACAGCCCGCCCGTGGGCAGCGAGACCCCGCCCGCCGCCGCCTGGACGACCAGCCGACCCGCGCTGGGGCCCACGCCCGCGTCGCGCCCCGCGATGATCTGCGTGTAGAAGCCTCGCTGGAATCGGGCCATCTGCCGGACGTTGGCGAGCAGGTTGCGCTCGCTCTGGGTGAGGTTCTCCAGGGCGATCGCCCTGCCGCCGGCGCGCAGCAGGGGCTGGATCAGCGAGAAGTCGAGGATCGTGAACGCGCTGTTCGTGTCGGGGCCCGAGAACTGCCAGACCAGGGAGTTGGCCACGCCGATCAGCAGCTCGCCGCCCGTGGCCAGCAGGCGGCGGGCCTCGCCGCTGCTGTCCACGGCCAGCGTGCTCTGCGACTCTCCCCCGCCCCGCACGCGCCCGTCGGCCGTGAACACCGTGGACGTGCGCCCGAAGAACTGCACGTCGAACTGGAACCGTTCCTGGGTCACGTCCAGGGCCGAGAGATACAGGTCCTCCAGCTCGGTCTGGTACTCGCGCGAATGGAGCAGGGCCAGGGCCAGCGCCGTGTCGCGGTTGAGCAGCACGGAGCCCTCTTCGTCGTAGGGCAGATACCCTCGCCAGGTGCCCGGGTCCACCCAGGGAATCGAGCCGTATTTCCGCCACACGCACGCCCCGCGCTTGCCGTCCACGCAGTGCATGAGCCGATGCGAGGCCGGATCGTCGGGCGGGCGGGGCTCGAAGTCCGGGTTGCAGGGATCGAAGAGCCGCGAGCGGGCGTCGGGCTGGATGGAGTAGTCCTCCAGGAGCCAGCGGGGGTCGCTGGCCTTCTGCTCGACCACGCAATAGACCTCGCGGTCGGCCTGGCGGCGGTAGTACCGGCGGCTGCACCCGGTCGTGACCGCCAGGGCCAGCAGCACCAGCGCGAGCCGGGCGGCGGGGGACGGGAAGCCTCGGGCGCTGGGGCCTTGAGGAGCAAGTCCGGGCATCATCCGGCCCTCCGCACTCGGGTGGACGGCCGCTCGGCGGCGTCGAGCGCCGCGCCGAGCCGATCGAGCAGCCTGCGAAACGCATCCAGCGCCGTGGCCCCCACGTGCTGCTGGACACGGGCGGCGGGCTCGGCCAGCTCGGCGGCCACCGCGCGGAACAGGGCGGCACCCCGGTCCGTCAAGCGCCACTCCTGGCGGCGGCGATCGGCCGCCGAGCGGCGGCCCTCCAGCAGGCCCCGTGCGCGAAGCTGCTCGACGATCCCGCTCACCGTGGCCGGCGAGAGCCCCAGCACCTCGGCCATCCGGCTCTGGGCGAGCCCGTCGCGCGGGGCCTGTCGGCAGACCGCCAGCACCGCGAGCTGCGACGCGGAGAGGTCGTGGCACGCCGCCGCCGGAGCGACCACGGCCCCGAGCTTTCGGGCGCACAGCCCCACGGCCCCGGCCAGCTCGATCCAGTCGGGAAGACTGGCCGCAGCAGGGCAGTCGTGGGGAGGCCCGGATTCCGGCCGGATGAGCATCCTTGCTCCTCGGTTGCAAATCTCCCTCCAAGCGAGGGGACCGCGCCTGGAGAGGTCGGCGGTTCCGTGTCAGGCCGCCGCCGGCCCGCTTCGGCGATTGCCTTCGGTTGCCAAAGCAGTTCGGGGCGCGAAGCGTTCGCCGCGCGAAAGGTCCCTCGAAAGAACGATTCGGACGCCCAAACGTTCGGACTTGAACGATTGTGCGGCGGGGCGGGGGGCGGGTGGCTCGCCCTCGTCGGAACCCGATGCCGCGCGGGCATTTGCGAACGCCCAATCGCACTGTCCGAATCTTGACAGCCGCCAGGGGCCCAAATACCATCGAGGTTATGCGAGGCCCTCCCTCCTGCTCCAGGGCGTTCGTTCCCTGGGGACGCCGGGGGCCGGGCCCGAGACGCGCCTGCGCCCTGGGGCGTTTTTCCCCGCGGCCGGCCGGCGTTTCGGCGAGAAGGGCGGGGAAGGATTCTGGCCCCCAGCTTCGAGCGGAACCGGCGCCCTGTACTCATCAACTCCAAGCGTGGCGTGAAGTTCAATGAGCATCTGGAATAAAGTCCTCGTGGGGTTCATCGCCGTTCTCTCGCTGGTGTTTTTCTACATGGCCGCGAGGACGCTCAAGACCCATCAGGAGTGGCGCACCTCGTCGCAGGCCTTCGAAAAGGCCCTCGAGGAGACTCTGGCCAGGCAGGAGGAGTACCGCGAGGGGATCGTGGACGGCGAGCAGAAGAAGCGGGGCATCCGCCAGGCCCGGCTCGAGCTGCACAAGGTGATGCTCGACCGCGGCCGAGTGTGGAAGAACGTCATGCCCTCGCAGGCCTCGCAGCAGGGACCGGACGGCGCGTTCGAGGTGATGGTGAACCTCGATTCGGCCGACCATCAGATCAGCGACAAGATGATCCTTCACCTCTTCGAGGAGGAGCTGGCGACCAAGGGCGGCAAGTACCTGGGGGAGTTCCGCGTGGACGGCGTGGCCGAGAAACAGGTCAACCTCAAGCCCACCATGCGCATGGACCAGGAGGAATACCAGCGGGTGGCGGGCAGCCAGGGACCGTGGTGGCTGTACGAGCGCGTGCCGCCCGACCGGCACCGGCTGTTCGCCGACTTGACCGAGGACGAGATCCGCGAGCTGATCCCCGAAAGCGCCCTGGTCGGCTATCTCAAGCACGGCAAGCCGGCCGAGCCGGGCGACCCGGAAAAGCACGTCAAGGACGGCGAGTACATGCGCCCGTTGGTCGATTTCGAGACGGCCTTGCGGCAGCGTTACGTGCGGCGGACCGTGTTGATCGACCTCTTGGCCGAGGCCCAGCGCGACCTGAACACGATCAAGACCGCGCACGAGAAGGCGGTCGCCCAGGGCCAGACGCACGATAAGGAGATCGAGGACAGCAAGCAGGAGCTGGCGAAAGTGACGGCCGCCCGGGACGCCGTCGCGACCCACCTGGCAGAGGTCGAAGCCCAGTTGGCGGCGACCGAGAAGGCGATCCAGGAATCGATCGTGCAGATCAAGGCCATGGCCGCCGAGATCGCCCGCATTCAGCTCGAAACCACGCGCAAGATCAACGAGCGGACCCGGGCCGTGCTCCAGGCCGACGCGAGCCGCTGAGCTTGCGCCGGTCCGAGCATCCCAGCTTTCCGCGTCGAACGCGCGCCCATCTCTCCCCATTCTGGGGGGTATTGCCGCGGCGGGCCTTCCGCCGCGGGGTTCCAGTCCAGGCGAGGCTTGTCTGTCCCGAGCCGGGGCGCTCCTGCCCGACAACCGGGCTGGCCGCTTTGAGCCTGATCCGGCACAATGGGCAACGCGGGTGCACCTGGGCTCCTGCGCGGGCGAGAGGCGTGCGACGCTTTGCTCTACAGGGGGGAAGGTCATCGCGCCCCAGCCGCTACGATCCAGCCGAGGCGGGCTGTTGACGGCTCGCAGGCCGCCCAGCCCGCCCGCGGCCGGTGTTGGCCACCGGCACTGCGCCCCCGCCGCCGTATAATCGGGATATGGGACTGTACGACCGCGAATACTACCGGGAAGAACGCCCCGCGTTCTCGATCACGGCTCCCAAGTCGGCCGTGGCGATCCTGATCATTTTGAACGTGGCGGTGTGGGTCGTTGATTCGTTTACGGTGACCCGCGACCCCCTCACCGGCCGCGTCGCGCACGCTTGGCTCAGCAGCGTCCTGGCCGCGTCGGGCGAGACGCTCACCCGGCCCTGGATGTGGTGGCAGTTCCTCACCTACGGCTTCGCCCACTCGCCGCGCGATTTCACCCACATCCTGTGGAACATGGTCGGCCTGTTCTTCTTCGGCCGGCTGCTGGAATGGCACTACGGACGGAACGAGTTCCTGCGGGTTTACCTGGTGTCGATCGTGGTGGGCGGCGTGTCGTGGGCCCTCATCGATCGGCTCGGGGGGGGCCACCCCAACGCGATCATGTACGGGGCGTCCGGCGCGGTGGCCGCCACGGTCGTGCTCGCGGCACTGAACTTCCCCCATCAGACCGTGCTGTTCATGTTCGTGCTGCCCATGCCGCTGTGGGTGCTGGGCGCGCTGTTGGTGGCGATGGATATGTACGGGGCAGTGACGCGGCCCGGGGCCAACGTGGCCTACAGCGTGCACCTGGCCGGGGCCGCCTTCGCGTTCCTGTACTTCCGCATGCGATGGAACCTCGGGCGGATGATTGGCGGGCGCTTCCCGTTCCGACTCCCCCGCCTGACGCCGAGGCCCAAGCTGCGGGTCCACGATCCGGACCGGCAAGGCGACGCCGGGCCGGACGCCGGCGACGAGCTGGGCGACGAGGTCGATCGCATCCTGGAGAAGATCCACCGCCAGGGCGAGGCCAGCCTGACGCGCAAGGAACGCCGCACCCTGGAGGCGGCAAGCCGCCAGTACCAGCGCAAGCGTCACCAGCAACAGAGCTAACAGCAACAACAGAACGGACTGGACGACCGGCGTGGCCGACAAGGAGGTCGGAGTGGTGCAGCACTCCATCGAGGATTCCGTCAGCCGGCCGCGCGTGCTACAGCGGCTGGCGGCTCTCGCGGCCCTCCTGGCCGCGACGTTCGCTCTGACGATGGCCGCCGCGGTCTGGCTCCAGCCCGAGTACGTCCCGCCCGAGCCGCCCACGCGCCAGATCGGCCGCATGGCGGAACTCGAGGGGGGCCGGTTCCTGATGGGCAACGACCTCTCGAAAGCCGCGTGCGAGCGGCCCGCCCACCCGGTCCATCTCAGCCCGCTGTCGATGGACGTGCACGAGGTGACCAACGGGCAGTTCGCCGAGTTCGTCCAGGCCACGGGCTACGTGACCACGGCCGAGCGACGCGGGTGGTCGCTGGTGCTGGATCCGGACCTGGGCACGTGGCAGCCCGTGGCCGGGGCCGACTGGCGGCATCCCGGGGGTCCGATCTCGACGCTCCAGGGCCGCGACGCGCTGCCCGTGGTCCACGTGTCGTGGCACGATGCCGAGGCCTATGCCGGGTGGGCCGGCAAAGCGCTAGCCACCGAGGCCCAGTGGGAGTACGCGGCCCGGGCGGGCTTGCGCGACTGCGATTACCCGTGGGGCCCGGAGGAGCTGATCGCCGGGCGTTACCAGGCCAACTACCGCCAGGAGGAGTATTTCGCCGAGGGCAGCCCGCCCGACGGATTCGACGGCCCGGCTCCGGTCATGTCTTTTCGTGCCAACAGGTTCGGGCTGTACGACATGGCGGGTAACGTATGGGAATGGTGTGCCGACCGCTTCGCTGAGGACTATTATGAAGTATCCCCCGGGGCCGATCCCCGCGGTCCGGAGCAGGGGCACCGGCGCGTGCTTCGCGGCGGCTCGTGGGCCACGGCGGGTGGAGAGCGGCCCGGCTACCGCGTCTGGACCCGCTGGTGCCAGCCGGAGGACCACGCCTCCGACCAGGTCGGGTTCCGCTGCGTGCGATGAGAGTGGATTGACCGCACGCAACCCTTTCTTTAGTATGCGTTTGCAGCAACAAGGCTCGGGGCGTCGGCAACTACCCTCGGAAGGAGGTCTCGCATATGGCGGTTCGCGGTCTGCTTGGCGTACTTAATGCGGGGCTGCTCGTCGCGGTGCTCGCGGGCTGCGGCTCGCCGTCGGGGGAGGACGGAAACGAGCCGACCGCGGCATTGCCTCCGAAGCCCTCGGATTCGCCCGACGGCGCGGGAGGGACGGACGTCGATGCCGCCCCGCCCCGGCCGCCCCGGTTTGCCGAAGACTCCAAGGTGCAGCGTCTTGAGAGAGCCGAGCAGACGCTGGGCGGCAAGGAGCCGGCCGAGAACGATACGCTCATCACCAGCTACCACCAGGACCCGGACACGATCAACGCGATCATCGCTACCGACAACGTCAGCGACGCGTTCCTGCGCAATGTGTACGAATCGCTGGGACAGGCGGACTTCGAGGATCCGGACAACATCCTCCCCTGCCTGGCCACGCACTGGGACTTCGACGAGGAGAACCTGGAGTTCACCATCTATCTGCGCCGCGGGGTGAAGTGGCATCCCATGAAGCTCCCCAACGGCAAGGAGCTTCCGCCCAGGGAGTTCACGGCGCGGGACGTGAAGTTCTCGTTCGACTGTCTGCTCAACCCCAACGTGGAGGCGGCCTCGCTGCGGAGCTACTTCGAGGACCCCGAGGCCACGGACCCGGCCAGGCGCAGCAAGATCAAGGTCACGGTCGTCGACGACTACACGGTCAAGATCCGCTGGACGCAGCCGTACTTCCTGGCGAAGCTGTTCACGCTGGGCGCGGTGCCGATGATTCCGCGGCACGTCTACTCCGTGAATGAGGAGGGCGAGCCGATCTCCTTCGACTTCGGATCCAAGGAGTTCGCCGACGGGTTCAACAAGCACTGGGCCAACCGGCAGATGTGCGGCACGGGCCCGATGAGGTTCAACGAGTGGGTCCGCGACGAGCGCCTGGTGCTGGTCCGCAACCCGGACTACTGGGGCGCCCCGTACTACTTCAGCCAGCGGATCTTCCGCTGCATCCCCAACTCGAACACGGCCGTGCAGCAGGGCCTGAAGAACGACCTGGACTTCGTCGCCGTGCCCGAGAAGGACCGCTTCATCCAGTGCAAGGAGCATGAGGCGGTGACCTCGGGCAACGTGAAGCCGATCGACTACGAATACCCCGGCTACCGTTACATCGGCTACAACCTGCGGCGCGATCTGCTCAAGGACAAGCAGTTGCGCCTGGCCCTGGCCCACGCCACGCCGGTGCAGCGGATGATCGACCAGGTTTTCGAGGGCCTGGCCGTGCGCGTCAACGGGCCCTTCCTCCCCGGCTCCAGCCAGGCCGATCCCTCGGTCGAGCCGATTCCCTACGACCTGGAGAAGGCCAAAGAGATCCTCGAACAGGCGGGCTGGACCGACACCGACGGCAACGGAATCCGCGACAAGCAGCTCAAGGGCGTGAAGGTCCAGGCCAGCTTCGACCTGATGATCTTCTCCGACTCGCCCAGCTTCCGGGCGATCGCCGAGATGTACCAGGAGAGCTGCCGGAAGATCGGCGTGGAGGTGCAGATCTCGCCGGCCAAGTGGGCGCTGATGCTGCAGAAGCTCCGCCAGTTCGACTTCGACGCGGCCATGCTCGGCTGGGGCACCTCGTGGAGCAAGGGCGACCCGTTCCAGCTCTGGCACGGCAGCCAGGCCGACGTACCCGACAGCTCGAACCACGTCGGCTACCGGAACGACCGGGTGGACGAGCTCATCGAGGAGCTCCGCGTGACGTTCGACGAGAAGCGGCAGCTCGAGCTGTACCACGAGATCTTCCGTCGGATCCACGCCGACCAGCCTTACACGTTCCTGTTCTCGGAGAAGGCCACCGCGCTTCAGGACGCGCGGATCGAGAACGTCCGCTTCTACCGCCTCCGCCCCTGCCACGACAGCCGCGAGTGGTTCTCGACGGAGCCTCGCGAGCTCGGGCCGTGATCAGACGACCGGCCCTCCTGCCGCCGTAAGGTACGATTCGAAGTCGAGTACGGGCGGGCGCGGCCCGCCCCAGCGCCGGTCGTCACGCGGCCGTTGGGGAACTGCCATCCGTGTGGACCTACATCCTTCGCCGTCTGCTGCTGATGATCCCCACGCTGTTCGGCGTGACGATCGTCACCTTCGTGATCATGCAGACCGCGCCCGGCGACCCGCAGATCCTCCAGCTCGGCCAGGGCGGCACCACCGGCCAATCGACGGAGACCCGCGAGGCGTACCTCATCCGCAAGCGCGACCTGAAGCTCGACAAGCCGCTCGTTCTGAACTTCAACTACTTTCGCGACTACGGCCACAAGGTCCGCATGGCGGCCTGGCTCATGGCCGTCTCCGAGGAGCAGTTGCTTGAGGAGCTGCCGGAGCTGGCCGAGGCGGCCGCGCGGCCCCGCGGGGAGGCGGAGGGCGACGACGACGCGGCCGAGCACCTGGCGTTCGCCCGCTCGCTGGGCATCGACGCCTTCGACGAGCGCCTCGCCGATCCGGCCCAGCACGACCGCCTGGCCAAGGCCGTTCTGCACTACGTGCAGACCTTTTGCGAGGACAACGGCGTGTACGCCGTGCCCGCGGCGATCGACCTGGTGCGCGACGAGCAGACCCCGCGGCGGCTGCGAATCGGGGCCGTGCGGTGCCTGAAGAGCATGGTGGTCGAGCCGTTCCAGTTCACCTACTCGGCGGAGCCCTCGGCCGGGGAGACGCCCGCGGTCCAGGCCGTGTGGCAGCGGTGGTGGGAGCTGGAGCAGGACCGCTACCCGGCGCTCGATCCGGACCGCCGCCGCGTGGTGGAGAAGCTCTTCGCGCGCCTGGTGGCCGAGCCGTCGCGCTCCAGGCAGTTCGAGATGCTCGAGCGGTTCTACCCCGAGGACATGCCGTTCTTCGTGGCGCAGCTCCTGGGCGACTCGCCGCTGGAGGCCAAGGTAATGGCCGCGGCCACGCTCAAGCTGTTCGCCGCCCAGCCTTTGCGCCTGACCGTTCCGCCGGATACGGACGACGCCCTGCTCGCCGAGGTGGCGGACAACTGGCTATTGCACTTCGAGCTGCATCGCGGCGAGTACGAGCCGGGCCTGTTGGCGCGAGCCGCGTACATCGTGGGCGACACCCAGTATGCCCACATGGTGTGGCGCCTGGTGACGTTCAACTTCGGCCGCTCCGCGGTGAAGACGCGGGAGCCCGTGGCCGAGAAGCTCTGGTCGGCGGTGATCGTCTCGGCCCCGCTGATGCTGATGGCCAACCTGGTGATCTACCTCGTGGCGGTGCCGACGGGCATCCTCTGCGCGGTGCGGCGGGGCACGGCCACCGACCGGCTGGTCACGCTGGGGCTGTTCCTGCTCTACTCGATTCCGCCGTTCGTGGCCGGCATGCTGTTCTTGATGTTCTTCTGCTACGGCGAGTTCGTGAGCTGGTTCCCGGACCTCGGGCTGCACTCCGAGGGCGCGGACAACTTCGGCTTCTTCCGCTACCTGGCCGATTACCTCTGGCACGCCTTCCTGCCGGTGGTCTGCCTGTCGCTGTTCAGCCTGGCCGGGCTGGCCATGTACTCCCGCACGGCGATGCTCGACGTGATCGGCCAGGACTACATCCGCACCGCACGGGCCAAGGGACTCCCGGAGCGCAAGGTGGTTTTCAAGCACGGGCTCCGCAACGCGCTGATCCCCATCCTCACGCTGTTCGCCACCTTCCTGCCGGCCATGCTCGGCGGATCGGTGCTGATCGAGGTCATCTTCGGCATCCCGGGCATGGGGCGGCTGAGCTGGGACTCGATCGAGCAGAAGGACTTCCCCACCTTGATGGCCCTGGTGTACATCGACGCCATCGTGGTCATGCTGAGCATCCTCATGACCGACCTGCTTTACGTGGTGGCCGACCCGCGGATCAGCTTCGGAGGGCAGGGCAAGACCGCATGAGCCAGAGCGCGAACCACACCGTGGGCCACAGCGAGGCCTACTTCGACATCGTCTGGCGGCAGTTCAAAAAGAACCGCTTCGCCCTGGTCTCGCTCTACCTCCTGGTCCCGCTGTTCCTCGTGGCGATCTTCGCCCCGGCCATCGCCTCGAACCAGCCCTTCGTGTTCCGTACGCCCGACGGGACCATCTATCCCTGGTTTCGGGCGCTGTTCAATCCCAGCGAGTCGGTGGACTTCGTTTTCAACATGGCGATGCTCGGGTTCTTTCCGTGGGCCCTTGCTTCGCTGGTGCTCGGCCGGCTGTGGAAGCGACGGGGCGTGCCGGGACGCACGCGCGTGCTGCGCGCCGCCTCGCTGTACGCGGCGACGATCGTGCTGCTGGTGGCCGTGTTCTCCTTCCCGTCGATGCGGGAAGGCGACCAGTTCTGGACGCCCGTCCTGCGCCCCGCGAACAAGTACTGGGCGCGGACGTTCCCCGAGGAGCAGTTCAAGGCCCCGCAGACGACCTTCGCCGTCTATCCGCCCATCCCCTTCGGCCCCATCGAGCAGGACGTGTTCTCGCGGTTCGAGCCGCCGGGCTTCGCCAAGCCGCGCGAGGGCTGGCGCGACGCCAACGACGGCTTCGTCCACCTGCTGGGCACCGACGACCTGGGGCGCGACGTCCTGGTGCGGATGATCTACGGAACGCGAATCTCGCTGACCGTGGGATTCGTGGCCGTGGGCATCTACCTGACCATCGGCATCATCCTCGGGGCCATCGCCGGCTACTTCGGCGGCAAGGTCGATATGCTGATCTGCCGCGTGATCGAGGTGATGATGCTCTTCCCGTCGTTCTTCCTGATCCTCACGCTCGTGGCGATGATCGGGTCGAGCATCTACGTGGTGATGCTGGTAATCGGCATTACGAGCTGGGCGGGCATCGCCCGGCTGATCCGCGGCGAGGTGCTCAAGCAGCGATCGATCGACTACGTGACCGCCGCCCGGGCCCTGGGCGCCTCGCACTTCCGCGTCATCTTCCGGCACATCCTTCCCAACGCGATCTCGCCGGCCCTGGTCTCGGCGCCCTTCGGCGTGGCCGGGGCGATCATCACCGAGGCGGGGCTGAGCCTGCTGGGCGTGGGCGTGCGCCTGCCCGCCCCCACCTGGGGCTCGCTGTTGAAGCTGGCCAACGAGAATCACACGTACTGGTGGCTGGTCGTCGTCCCGGCCGCGGCGATGTTCTTCACCGTGACGGTCTTCAACCTCGTCGGCAGCGGACTGCGCGATGCCATGGATCCGAGACTGAGGATGTAGCGGCGCCAGAGGGAAATACGAAACACGAAATCCGAATGAGTATGGAACTCCCACGGTCAAGTCGTTTTCGAGATAGAGCCGGGAACCAGCGGTTTCCGTCATGCGGTCCTACGTGCTTCGAGTTCCTTCCGGATTCCGTGCTTCGTACTCCGTATTTCGCGATCGGTCCTCTCCGTTAGGCCCCATCCAGACTCCCAGCCCCGTTCATGCCCCAGCCCCTGGTTACCGTCGATCACCTCAAGACCTGGTTCTTCACCGACGACGGCGTGGTGAAGGCCGTGGACGACGTGTCGCTGGCGATCCCGCAGGGCCGGGTGCTGGGGCTGGTCGGCGAGTCGGGCTGCGGCAAGTCGGTCACCGCGCTGTCCATCATCCGGCTCATCGGCCCGCCGGGGCGCATCGCCGGCGGAAGCATCCTCTACTACGACAACGGCAAGGCGATCGACCTGGCCGCGCTGGACGAGGCCCGGCTGCGGAAGATCCGCGGCGGCGATGTGGCCATGATCTTCCAGGAGCCGATGACCTCGCTGAACCCCGTCTATACGATCGGCAACCAGATCGTCGAGGCGATCCAGTTGCACCACGACTCGGGCGCGGCCGAGGCCCGCCACCGCGCCATCGAAATGCTCCACAAGGTGGGCATTCCCGAGCCCGAGCGGCGGTACGGCGAGTTCCCCCACCAGTTCTCGGGCGGGATGCGGCAGAGGGCGATGATCGCCATGGCCCTCTCGTGCAGCCCCCGGCTGCTGATCGCCGACGAGCCGACCACGGCCCTCGACGTGACCATCCAGGCGCAGATCCTCGACCTCCTGCGGCAGTTGCAGCGCGAGGAGGGGCTGTCGATCCTGATCATCACGCACGACCTGGGGATCATCGCCGAGATGGCGGACCACGTGGCCGTGATGTACGCCTCGAAGGTGGTCGAGTCGGCCCCGGTGGTCGAGTTGTTCGGCCGGCCGCTGCACCCCTACACGCACCTGCTGTTCAAGTCGCGGCCCGGGCTGGGCAAGCCCAAGACCGAGAAGCTGGACACGATCCGCGGCATGGTCCCCAGCCCGCTGCGGTTCCCCAGCGGCTGCAAGTTCCACCCGCGATGCCCCTTCAAGCAGGACATCTGCGAGCGCGAGGAGCCCGCTCTGCGCCAGATCGCGCCGGGGCATGAGGCGCGGTGCCACTTTGCCGGGGAGGTGGATTTTGGGTAGATCTACGGAAGGAGTCTCGCCCCTCCGGGGCTGCGCGATGTTGGGGCCTTTCAGGTCCAGGGGCTTACGCCCCTGGCTATTGACAACCGCCGCTCCGCGGCTCTGAGAGACATACCGTTCCATGCCTGATCAGGCGCTGTTGAAGGTCGAGAACCTCAAGAAGCACTTCCCGGTGCGCCAGGGGCTCTTCTCGCGCGTCGCCGCCCACGTGAGGGCCGTGGACGACGTGAGCTTCGAGATCGGCGAAGGGGAGACGCTCGGGCTGGTGGGCGAGTCGGGCTGCGGAAAGACCACGGCCGGGCGCTCCATCATCCGCCTGATCGAGCCGAGCCTCGGGCGCGTGCTGTTCGACGGGCGCGACGTGGCCGCCGCGCGGGGCGGCGAGCTCCGCGCGCTGCGGCGCGACCTGCAGATCGTGTTTCAGGACCCCTTCAGCTCGCTCAACCCGAGGATGACCATCCAGGGGATCGTCGAGGAGGGTCTGGCCGTCCACAAGCAGGGCGACAAGAACGAGCGCCGCGACCGCGTGTGCAAGACGCTCGAAGACGTGGGGCTCGATCCGAGCTACATCAACCGCTACCCCCACGAGTTCTCCGGCGGCCAGCGGCAGCGGATCTGCGTCGCCCGCGCCCTGGCGCTCAGCCCGCGGTTCATGGTCCTCGACGAGCCGATCTCGGCCCTGGACGTCTCGATCCAGTCGCAGATCATCAACCTGCTGGTCGAGCTCCGCGAGCGGTTCAAGCTCACGTACCTGTTCATCTCGCACGACCTCTCCGTGGTGCAGTACATCTCCGACCGCGTGGCCGTGATGTACCTGGGCGAGATCGTGGAGGTCGCCGGCAGCGAGGAGCTGTACGCCAACCCGCTGCACCCGTACACGCGGGCCCTCTTGTCGGCCATTCCCACCATGGACCCGACCAGGAAGCGCGAGCGGATCGTGCTCCAGGGGGACGTGCCCAGCCCGATCAATCCGCCGTCGGGCTGCCGCTTCCATCCCCGCTGCCCGCTGGCCGCCGAGACCTGCCGTCGCAAGGACGACATCTGCAAGCGGATCTCGCCCGCGCCCCAACTGATCGACGGGCACTTGGTCCGTTGCCACGCGGTGGAGGTGTAGGCAGGCCGGCACCGCGAAGGCCGCAGTCCCCCATGCACCAGACATCCCCCGCGCCCGAGTCGCTTCCCGGCCTCCAAGAGACGCTGCGCCGTGCCGAGCAGGAGGCCCTGGAGCATGCGATCGAAAGCCCGGGCCTGGACTGGAAGGTGATCTGGGTGCTCTTGACCACGGCGGTCGCGCTCACCCTGCAGGAGTACGTGTTCCGCTCCGGCAACCTGGACGATCTGCTGGAACTGGGCGACGGGATCGGGCTGGCAGCGCTCTGCGCCGCCATCGACTCGCGGATCGCCACGCCGCAGGACCACCGGCTGGCCGGGCTGCTGTTCTGGGCCGGCGGCAGCCTGATCACCTACGTGGTGATTCCCAGCCTGGTCATCAAGCTCGTGTTCCGCGAGCGGATTGGGGACTACGGCCTCCGGGTGCGCGGCATCCTCCGTAGCGCATGGATCTATGCGATCATGCTCGCGGCGATGGCCGGGCCGCTCTTGTACTTCTCGCGCACCGCGGCGTTTCAGGCGAAGTACCCCTTCTACCAGCCGCTCTGCGGCGAGCCCTTCTGGCCGCGCCTGGTCGTGTGGGAGGTGTTCTACGTCCTTCAGTTCTTCGCCCTGGAGTTCTTCTTCCGCGGGTTCATGGTCCAAGGGCTGCGGCACCGGTTCGGCATCTACGCCATCTTCGTGATGATGGTGCCGTACTGCATGATCCACTTCGGCAAGCCCCTGCCCGAGACCTGCGGCGCGATCGGGGCCGGCATCGTCCTGGGATTCATGAGCCTGAAGACGCGGTCGATCTGGCTGGGGGCGGCGTTGCACGTGGCCGTGGCCCTGTCGATGGACGCGCTGGCGCTGTGGCACGAAGGGCTGCTGGGGTGAAGAAGGCCCGGCCCGGACTTCCGAAGTCTTGAAGACTTCGGAAGTCTTCATTCCTCCAGCAGCTTCTTGGTCTTCTTCATGTCGTCGGCGGCCACGGCCAGCTCGATCAGGTCGCCGGCCAGTCCGACGACGTAGATCGCCTCCACGTTGACGCCGGCTTCGGCCAGGCTGGCCGCCAGGCCGGTCAGCTCGCCGGCGCGGTTCTCCAGGAGCACCGTGGCCACCTCGTGCTCCTCGAAGCGGATGTTGGCATCGCGCAGCGCGCCGCGCGCGGCCTCCTCGTCGTCGGGGATCAGGCGGACCAGGCCCTCCTGGCCGATCGTCATGGCGGCCACCGACCTGAGGTTCACCCCGCGGAGCGAGAGGGCGTTCGTCGCATCGGCCAGTGCGCCCGGCCGGTGGGTCAGAGAGATCGCGAAGTCACGCATGGGAAGTCCTTCTGTCAAGAAGAGGGGCGGACGTTCGACCACGGCTGCGCGAGTTCAGCATAACGCAGTGCGTGCGCGAGGGCCAGGAGGCGGGCCGAGACGGCTCCTCTACGGCGCGGCGATCTCCAAGGCGACTTCGGTGGGGGGGGCGTCGGGCGGGCTGGCGCGGCCCGTCGCGATCGCCGCGAGGTCGAGCCGCAGCTCGTTGCGATCCTCCAGCAGGTCGGTCACGTCGAGCCGCGTCTCGTCCTCCCCGGCCACCAGCGGGCCCAGGGGTCGGCCGTTGAGCGAGACCTCGCCCGCTGGGTCCAGCGGGCCGACGACGATCGCCACGCGCTCGCCCTCTCCGAGCCCCGTGGGACGGCCGAAACGTCGCGACCAGAGCACGCGCCCGCACCGCTCGCGCCGCTGCCAGGGACGACCGAGCCGGATGCGATGCATGGGCATGGTGCGGCGACGGGGTCGGAGGTCATCTCTCGAAAGCGTCGTCCATGCAGCCAAGCCGCCAACCGAGACAAGACTCCCGACCCCCTGGAGCTGATCCGGAGCTAGTGTCCCGTCTCGGGCTCCGGCTCCGTGGCTTCCGCGATCTCGTCCTTGTGTCCGCGGGCGGCCACGATCGAGGCCACGACGGAGATCGTCAGCAGCGAAGCCACCACGGCCAGCGAGACGAACGGATGGACGAGGTGCCCGGCTTCCTCCCCGTGGGCGTAGAACCGCGCGTGCACGTACTCGGCGACCATCTTCCCGCCCACGAACGCCAGCACGGCGCTGAGCCCATAGTGCAGGTAGCGGAAAAGGTCGATCACGCCGGCCAGCAGCAGGTACAGCGCGCGCAGCCCGAGGATCGCGAAGACGTTCGACGTGAAGGCGATGAACCGGTCGTGCGTGATCCCGATGATCGCCGGCACGCTATCGACGGCGAACAACACGTCGGTGCTCTCCACGACCAGCAGCACGAGGAACATCGGAGTCACGCAGAGCAGCCCGTCCTGGCGCGCGAAGAAGCGGTCGCCGTGCACGCGGTGGTCGTCCCTGGTCACGCGGAACAGCTTGCGCCCGATCCGCAGGAAGATGTTCCGCTCGGGGTGGACCTCGTCGCCGGGCGAGTGCCGGGCGAGCTTGTAGGCCGTGTAGATCAGGAACGCGCCGAAAAGGGGGATGACGAAGCGGAACCGCTCGATGAGCTCGATCCCGCCGAGAATGAACCCCAGGCGCATGACGATCGCGCCCAGAATGCCCCAGAAGAGCACGCGGTACTGGTACTGGATGGGAATCTGGAAGAACCGGAAGATCACGGCGAACACGAAGACGTTGTCCATCGACAACGACTTCTCGATGAGGTAGCCGGTGAGGAACAGGGCCCCGGATTCGCTCCCCTGCCACCACCACAGGAAGACGTTGAACACGATCGCCAGGCCGATCCACATCACGGTGAAGGCCGCCGACTCCCGGATCGAGGGGACGTGGGCATGGCGGTGAAAGACGACCAGGTCCATCACCAGCAGCGCCACGATCACGACGCCAAACGCCCCCCAGTGCCACAGCTCGATCTCCAAACCGAATACCTCCGCCTGCGCGTCGGAACCACCCGCTCGTTCGCCTCAATCGCGTGCGAAACCATCCATCCTACGAGCCGCCATCCGACGGAGCAAGGGACAGATCGTCAGAACGGACGCCACGCACCACGGGGGGTGCGGATTCCTGGCCCGCGGTTCCAGTCGGGCTCTCGCTCACCGGTTCGCCCCGCCACGGCCCGCTCCGACCGATACGGGGCGCGGCGGGTCCCGCCTTCGGAGCTTACTTCCCGGGGGCCGGGGCGATGAAGCTCAACCCGCGCAGCTCCTCGGCGCGGAGGACGCGGTTGAACACGGCCACGCCGTCAATCGCCAACTGGCTTCCGTGGTCGATCGGGTCATCACCCAGCCCCAAGGCCCTGCCGAAGGTGAACGGGGCGCCGCTGCGGATCGGATAGCCGATCTCCGTGCCCACCCGGCGCCACGCGCCGCCGCGGCGGACCTCGAGCGACGTGACGATCTGGTCACCCGGCCGGGCTTCGAGCGAGTCGGGCAGCTCGATGCCGCGGCCGTCCCGTGCGGCGAAGACCGCCGGGGCGGGCAGCAGGCTCTTGCCTTCGCGGAGAAGGTCGAACCGGACGCGGTACTCGCCGTCAACCGTGGCCGACTCCGGGCACGATCGACCGTACGCGACGCGGTGCTCTTCGAGATCGACGCGGAGCCAGTGCTCGTACACGCCCGACGAGGACACGTCGTAGCCGTTGAACTTCAAGACCAGCGCGCGCGGCGAGAAGATCGGCCACGGGAAGTGATAGGGGTTGCTGGCGACCGGCTCCTCGTAGCGGAACACGCTGCGGGCGACCGGGTCGGTGATCTTCGTGGGCGTGGCCACCCCGTTGAGGTACATGCGCACGGCGCTCGTGTCGGGATCGAAGGTCATGGCCATCGCGACCCACTCGCCGTTGTCAAACGCCGCCCCGTCGATCGCCCTGCACCGGGCGTATTGCGAGCCGGGCGCAGTGGACTGGGGATAGCTCGCCGCGCCGGTGGCCGAGATGTGGCCGATGGCGCCCTTGGACCCGAACAGTCCGCCGAACAGGGCGACCTGCCGGCGCCCCCGGTACTTGTTCCAGCCGCCCTCGTCCCAGATCCCGGCCACGAGGTGTCGCTTGCCCTGGAACCTGGCCCACGCGATCAGCGTGAACGGGCGCCGCGCGCAGATGTCCAGCGGGGTCCCGTCGAGCTCGCTCCGCGGCACCTCGGCGAAGACGTACCCCTGGTCGAAGCACACGGCGCGGCCGAAAGGGCCGGAGGCGTCGAGCTTCAGCCGGGAGCGCCCGTCGTCGTAAGGCCAGTCGTCGGGCGTGTAGGCCTTCGGGTCGCCGATGCGCCGCAGGAACACCGGGTAGCCGCGGCGGACCACCGCGTCGTCGTGGTAGGACGTCCAGGTGCCGTCGGCCTTCCGATCGAAATCCCAGAAGGCCACCAGCCCCTTCGTCCCGGCGACCTGATTGACCCGGGCCCGGTGAACCGCCTCGTCGCCCCGCGCGGCCGCCGGAAGCGACCATGCCACGGTCACCAAGGCGGTTGCTGCGATCACTGCGTTTCTCATGCTGCGGATCACCCCTTCGTCCCGCGGACTTTGTAATTCCCCCGGGCCTCGTCGTACTCCAACTCGACGAGCTCCTGCGCGCGGAGGTCCTCCAGCAGATCGGAGAAGCTCCCGTATCCGTAGTAGCTCTCGCTGAAACCCGGATGGACGCGTCGGATGGCCTGCTTGAGCGTCGAGCCCCACAGCGGATCGTAGTCCTGCTCCGCGGAGGTGAGGACCTCCATGACGCGGTCGATCGCCTCCTGCTTTTTGTCCTCCTCCTTGCGCTTGCCTTTTCTCTTCGCGGTCCGGGTCTTCGTGGCCGCGCGGATGAGGTCGTCGTAGTAGATGAACTCGTCGCAGTTGCCGATGAGCAGATCGGAGGTCGAGCTCTTCACGCCGCAGCCGATCACGCGCCGGTGGTTCTCCTTGAGCTTCGACACCAGGGGCGAGAAGTCG
>CAYSUS010000055.1:0-11635 GCA_964434165.1 uncultured Pirellulales bacterium | reverse complement strand
GTCGCTGTCGCCCGACAGGAGGGCGAACGTGTCGATGTGCTCTTTCGAGTAGCAGAGGTCCAGGGCGTCGACCACCATGCGGATGTCGGCGCTGTTCTTGCCGCTCATCTTGCTCTGGGGGATGTCGATCAGCTCGATGCCCTGGGCGTGGAACTCCTTGACCGCGTCGCGGTAGTTGCTCCAGTCGCAATAGGCCCGCTTGAACACGAGGCGGCCCTTCTCCAGAAGCCGCTTGAGGACCACCTGCATCTGGAACGGCCCCGCCTTCATCTGGCGCACGCCAATGGCAAGGTTCTCGAAATCGACGAACACGGCGATCAGGGGCTCTTCGGACATGGGCGGGTCGGCTTTCTCCCTGGCGGGGCAGCGCTCACTCGGGTGGTCGTAGATCGGGCGGGGACGCCCCCGAAGACAGGATAGCGGCTTGCGCCGGAATTGGCAGGTCCCCCCGCCTTGCCCGGGTGGAAACGGGACTTGCCTTCCCTCTCATCTCCGCTCCAAGGATCGTCGTCGTCGCGGGCCCACCGTATGATGAGGTAAATCGGATCCAAGTACACTCCAGCGCCGCTCAGCCGCGAGGCGCCGAGTCCACGTTCCCGCCTTGGCAGGGCGACAATCCACTCGGGAGGAGGGCTTTGTGGGCCTGTACGACATCGAACTGAACACCATCGACGGCCAGACGCAGACGCTCGACGCGTATCGGGGCCAAGTGCTGCTGATCGTCAACGTGGCCAGCAAGTGCGGATTCACGCCCCAGTACAAGGGGCTCGAAGAGCTGTACCGCAGGTACAAGGACCGCGGCCTGGCGGTGCTCGGGTTTCCGTGCGACCAGTTCGGCCACCAGGAGCCGGGCGACGAGCAGGAGATCCAGAGCTTCTGCTCGCTGAACTACGGCGTGACCTTTCCCATGTTCGCCAAGATCGCGGTCAACGGCCGCGGCGCCCACCCGCTCTATCAGCACCTCAAGGCGGCCAGGAAGGGCATGCTGGGCAGCAAGGCCATCAAGTGGAACTTCACGAAGTTCCTGGTCGATCGCCACGGCGCGGTGGTCAGGCGGTTCGGCCCCACCGACACGCCGAAGAAGATCGAGAAAGCGGTGGTCGAGCTGTTGGGCTGAGCGGCCGTCCGCGCCCGGCCGCCCCGGCCTCGTTGCGCGCGGGGTCGTCCGAGCCGGGCCCTCAGTCGCCGCCGAACAGCGATGGCGTCGCCGGGCTGCGCGGCGTGGACGGGACGGACTCGGTCTCCGCG
Organism: uncultured Pirellulales bacterium; assembly: GCA_964434165.1. Lineage (GTDB taxonomy): Bacteria > Planctomycetota > Planctomycetia > Pirellulales > Thermoguttaceae > CAYSUS01. The sequence goes on along the minus strand of CAYSUS010000055.1, from coordinate 10,387 downwards.
GTCGCGCCGCCGAACAGGCTGGGCGTGATCTTCTTCGGCTCGGCGAAGAGGTTGCCCTGGGCCTTGTCGCGGGCCCTGGCGAGGTCGGCGATCGGGGCCGGCGCCTTGACCGCGTCGGCCGGGAACAGGTCGAGCGAGCCGTCCTCGGCCAGCGCCACCCGGTAGGTCGCCGTGCGCAGCGACTTCTGCCGCGTGCTGCCTGCGCCGTTGTCGAACCGGATGGAGAGCGGGTACGGCCCGCGATGGGTCCGGGTCCGGTCCGCCAGAAGCGTCTCGCGCCGGTTGTTCAGGACGTAGCGGAACGTGAAGCGGTTGCCGCGGTTGTCCACGTTGGCCTCGAAGGTCTGGCGTAACAGGTCCCAGCCCTGGTCGGTGACGGTGAACTCGTAGGTGCCCGGCTCCAGGCGGTACCGCGCGCGGCCCCGCGACCCGCCGCGGTCGAACGACACGGTCCACGCGCGGCCCGACGGCAGGGCCTGACGGTAGGACGGCGCCATGGTGAACGTCTGGCCGTTGACCTGGTAATGGATCGAGGTGTCGGCCCCGTTGATCAGCAGGACCCCGCTGGTGACGGGCGGGAGTTGCGACTCGGGCACCGGCGGCCCCACGCCGTAGGGCAGCCCCACGGCCTGCGGGTAGCGCCCGTCGTCGAACCACATGTAGGGACCGCAGCAGCCGCCGGTCCCCGCCAGCCAGACGCCGTTGTTCAGCACGATGACCTGGCCGAAGGGGAAGAACGGCAGCCAGCCGATCACCCCCACGCCCGCGAACACGTTGACGTTCACGTTGACGTTGATATTGATGTTGATGTTCGCGTTGATCAGCAGGTTGATCAGCCGCGCGTTGTTGTTGATCCTGAACAGCAGCTTGCTGGCCGCGATCTGCGCGGCCGAATCGCCGTGAACCAGCGGCGCGATCTGGTGCGCCAGGTCGGCCAGGGCCTGTCCGTCGAGATGGCCGTGGTTGAGCTGGTCCTTGACGTGCGCCAGGGCCTCGTCAAGCTTGCCGTCGGTCAGCTCGGAGAGCTGGTCGATCAACTGCTCGTTATGCTTGAGCGTCTCGTCTTTCCAGTGGTTCAGATCGTCCTGGGTCACCGGGCGGACGTCGTCGCCGAACGGGTCGTTGGGCTCGGGATCGACGTCGGCTTCGGGCAAGACGTTCGGCTCCGGCTCGACCGTCGGTTCCACGTGGCTCGGCGGCGTATAGTCCGGAATCGTGTTGGAAGGCGGCTGGGGGACATGATGGGGCACGTGGCCCGGCACGTAGTCGGGGATGGAATGGGGGTGGTGATGATTGGGGATCAGGTCGGGGATCGGGCTGGGGTTGATGTGCGGGTTGATGTGCGGGTTGATGTGCGGGTTGATGTGCGGGTTGACGTGCGGGTTGATGTGGTGCGCGCCTGGGATCGACGGGGTCAGGTGCTGGGGCGGCCTTCCGCCCGGCCCGACCCAGTGGCTGCCCCCCGGGCGCTGGCCCGGGCGCCACTGGGCATGGGCCAGGCCGGTGGAGCTCAAGGTCAGGCATGCGGCCGCGGCGACCGATACGCGAAAGCCGAATCCTCGTTTCATGGTTCCTTATCCTTTGCAAGAGGCAGGTCAAGGACGAGCGCCCCCTTGTCTTGCTAACTGGAAAACCCTATCTCTTGACGGCGCGTGCGGCCAGGCGCACCTGGCGGGGCCGGGCGGTTCCCGTCGGTCTTCCGCCCTGCTGGTCGGTGCGACCGGCACGTTGGATTGGGTCGCGACGACCCGTATAATCCGTTGGGCAGCGCGGCAGATGCTACGGCGCGAAGCCGTGGCCCCGCCGCCGGGCCCGCGGCGCGGTTGCGGGCGCCGCCCCCTTCAAACACAATGAAGGGGGGACTCGACGCGTCAGCTCGCTCCGCGGAGGGGAGCGGGCGGCTGTCGTCGCGGTGGCCCGACGTTTTCACGCCGGAGATCAGCCTCGTGCTACGAACCGTTGGGATCGCCCTGGTGTGCGCCGGGCTTGTGGGGGGGACGGAGCGGGTACGCGCCGAAGGAGCGGCCGCCAAGCAGCCGGGCGGGGCGCCGAGGGCCGAGGACATCGTTCGCTGGGTAGGGGACCTCGACAGCGAGGACTTCCTCGCCCGGGAGTCCGCCACCGAGAACCTGCTCAAGGCCCAGTCGGCGGCCGTCGGCCCCGTGGCCGCGGCGGCCGCGCGGGGGAGCCTGGAGGTGACCTGTCGCTCCATCGCCATTCTGGCGCGGCTGAGCGGCTCCTCCGACCCGAAGACCGAGTCGGCGGCCATTGCCGCGCTTCGCAGGCTGGCCGCCTCCTCGCAGTCGTCGGCCGCGTCGCGCGCGGTGGCCGTGCTGGCGTGGCACAAGATCTGGATCCAGCACCGCACGATCGCGCGGCTCCAGAAGCGGGGCGCCGTGGTCCAGCACAACAACAACCAGGTCCACACCGTACAGCTCGGCGAGGCGTGGTCCGGGGGCAACGACCTCTCGCTTCTGGGCGAGGTCGTCGGGCTGCAGCGGCTGACCGTCGAAGGCGCCCCGATCGGCGACGAGGCGCTGGCCCATCTCAAGGGCATCGCCACGCTCAACCGGTTGATGCTCAACAACTGCGACGTGCGCGGTCCGGGCCTGGCGCACCTGAAGGGGCTCGGCCGTCTCTCCTACCTGTCGCTGAAGGGCCTCGATCTGGAGGACGACGCGCTGGGAAACCTGGCTGGGCTGAAGACGCTGAGCTACCTGGTCCTCGACGACTCCGTCTTCTCCGACGCCGCCCTCGCGCATCTGAAGGACCTGGCCAACCTGCGCCATCTCTGGCTGAACCGCACCAAGATCTCCGACGAGGGCCTCGCGCACCTGGAGGACCTGACCAACCTGAATCGTCTCAACCTGGACGAGACCTCGGTCACCGGCTCGGGGCTGGCTGCCCTGAAGGACCTCGCCGCGCTGAACTCCCTCTCGCTCAAGGACTCCAAGGTCGATGACGCGGGCCTGGCCGGCATCGGCGCGCTGGCCGCCGTGCAGACCCTCATGCTCTCCGGCACCGACGTGACCGACGGGGGCCTCGCGCACCTGGCCTCCATGGAAGGCCTTCGCACGCTCGACCTCAGCGGGACCTCGATCAGCGGGTCCGGGCTGGCGGAGCTCGCCGGCAACGAAAATCTCTCCCACCTGTGGCTCCAGCAGACCCAGGTGGATGACGCCGGGCTGGAGGCCATCGCCTCCCTGACCAAGGCGCGGTACCTCCGGCTCGACGACACGCGGGTCACCGACGAAGGCCTGGGGCACCTGGCCGGCCTGTCCAGCCTCAACTACGTCTGGCTGGCCAACACGAAGGTCACCGATGAGGGTCTGCTGAAGCTGAAGGCCTGCAAGAACCTCCGCCGCGTGTACGCCCAGGGAACGAAGGTCACCGACGCGGGGATCGCCGAACTCCGCAAGGCCCTGCCCAAGTGCTCGGTGAGTCACTGACGCGTGTGGAGGCGCCTCGCCCTCGCACGACTGGATCGCGCGATCCTCGCTATTCGATCGCGCGATCCTCGGCGCGGACCGGATCGCCCTGCTGCGGGCCGTCCACCTCCGCATCCTCTTCCCCCTCGCCGTCGGCCCCGCCCTCCTCGGCAACGGCGCCCTCGGCGTCGGCGAAGATGTCCTGCCGGTAGAGCGGCATGTGGCGGTAGTAGACCTGGAGCGTCATCGCGCACAGGGCGGTGATGTAAAGACGCCCCCCGGGCCCTGCCCCGTGCGGATCGCCGAAGAACCAGCTTCCCGCCTCGTGCCCCGCCTTGGACTGGCGGTTGACCAGCGAATCGCGCATCCGCGGGTTCCATCGCTTCCACGGCTCGCCGCCGTAGTGGTGCACCGCCTGCGTGGCGTAGTAGTTGTAGTACATGTTGTTGGGCGAGGGACCCTTGCCGTCGAGGGCCTCGATGCCTTGGCGCAGGCCCGGGTGGTCGTGGGCCCAGCCCGTGTACATCCGGCACAACAGGCCGATCGCCTGCGTCGCGTCGGTGCTTCGCTCCTTGTCCTTGTCCGCTTCGGTCTTGTACAGGTAGTCGGCCCCGTAGTCGTCGGCCTGCGTGGCCGCGAGGAACTTCTCAGCCTTCACGAGCGTGGCCGGGTTGACGATCAGTTGGGCCATCTGCCCGCTCTTCAGGGCCATGACCTGCCAGCCCACCACCGACATGTCGCCCGCCTGGCGCGGCTCGTAGCGCCATCCGCCGCCGGCCGGGTCCTGGGCATAGGAGACGAAGTTCAGGGCGAGCTGCGCGGCCTTGCCCAGCGCGTTGTTGAAATCGTCGTCCGCCGCGATCCGCTTGTTGGCCTCCTGCTTGTCGCGGAGCGACATCTCACCGGGGCTGGGCATGTCCGACCCGTCGTAGATCCGCTTCGGCCGGTGAAGCGCCTTGGGGTCCACCCGCATCGCGTACGCCTCGCACAGGGCGATCGTGGCCAGTCCGTGCGAGTACATCCGGCCGGGCTTGAGCTCATAGAGACTGCCGCCCTGGGGCCTGACCTGGATCCGGGCCATGAGATACGCAAGTCCCGCGCGGACCGTCTTCTGGTAGTCGCCCACCTGGTGTGTTTGTCCTGCACCCAGGAAGGGCAGCACTCCCAGGGCCGTGGCGGCGATGCGACACGCGTCGGCCTCGCCAGGGTCTCCGCACTGACCATGGCAGCTCGGGGCCTTGGTGTGATCGAACGACCACCCGCCGTCGGGAAGCTGGTGGTTGGCGAGCCACTCGAGCGTGAGGTTGACGGCCTTCTCGCTCTCGGGCGTGGCCCCGCGCCCCACGGCCTTCCCCCGCCGCCCGCCGCGACCGCCCAGGCCTTGACCCGTACCCGCCAGTCCGTGACCGCGTCCCTTCTCGCCCTTGCCGGTCCCCTCCCGCAGCGCGATGCCCGTGCCGCGCCCGCGCTCGAAGAAGTGGTCGTTCAACGGCGCGATCTCGTCGAAATACGGGCTGGGCGGCGCCGAGGCCGCGTCGATCCCCTCCATCGCGTGCACCAGGTCGATCTGCGGCTCCAGCGAATCGACCGTCTCGCGGTCGATGATGTCCAGCGCTTCGGGACCGAGCTCGAGATCCTCGACTTCAATCCGGGTCAGGTCGCCGAACTCGATCTCCTCGGGCTCGGGAGGCGACAGCAGCCCCGTGCGCTGCTCGGGCGGAGGAATCATGATCCAGGCAAGCACGAGCATGGCCGTCAGATGCACGACCAGACTCACCAGCCAGCTCGGCTGGTTGGCCAGGAAGCGGTCCCAGAAGGCCTGGACCCCAATCGCCCCGTCGGCATCTTCCGAGCCGTCCTGCTGCCGCGCCTTCGTGGCCCGGTCTCGGTCGGAGATCCGCGGCGGATTCTCCCGCCGCTGTGCCGCGGAAACAAGCACCGGACGGGCCTTGCCTCCATCGTCGGGGGCCGGCGAGATCGCGGCGCGTGGTGCCGTGGGGCGAGCGGCGACGGAGGGCGCAGACGATCGAACTGGGGTGTCGCCTCCGCTCGATGGACCGGGCTGCCCAGGCACCGAGCGACCCTCCGGCCGATCGACCCGGGGCACCGGCGACGCGCCGCCCGGCTGAGTCGGACCCACGGGAATGGGTGCCAGAGGAACCGGTGTGGCGGGTGGAGACTCCTGCTCGACCGAAATGGGCCGTGGCGGCTCCTCCAGCGGTTTGGCCCTCAGAAGGCGCGACCTGCGCGACGAGTCCCGCTGGGATGGACGGTCGGCCATGGCACCCTTTCCGCAGCTTCTGGCCATGCCCCGAAGCCGGGGCTGAAGACCCGCGTAGTATAGCAGGCCTCAGCCCCGGCTGCCATCCGAGGGGAGGGTGCTGGCGGTCAATTCGCCGAGCCAACCAGTCGCTCCGGCTCGGCCAGACGCTCGTCGTCGCGGCGATATTCCTTGAGGAAGCCGCGGAACTGGATGAGGTGCTCCTCCTCGTCGGCCAGGAGGCGGATGCACAGGTCCTGGGTGACGTAGTCTGAGCCGTCGCAGGCCCGGATCACCTCGTTGTAATGGGCGCAGGCGGCCTCTTCGGCCTCGATCACCGCCTCGATCACGTCCACCACGTCGGTCGTGTCCTCGGGCGGCTGCCGCTGGGCGCCCAGGGCCACCGACTCCGAGCCCGGCACGAGGCCGCCGAGCTGCTTGATCCGCCGGCCCAGCTCCTGGGCGTGGGTGATCTCGCCGACGACGTCGGCCGCCAACGACTTCTTGATCTCTTCGGCCCGCACGCCGTCGAGGTTGATGCTGTTGGCCAGGTAGTTCATCACGGTCTCGATCTCCATGCTGTAGGCCTTCTGGAGCATGGCGATGATCTGATCGCGTGTGGGGTTCATCTCGTTCTTCCTGAAAGGGGTGCTGGTCCTGGTCGGGCGATCGACGGGCCGAGCTCGACGCGGCGACTCCGCAAATCACCCCCGGCCAAAATTCGTCCAAAACGTTCAAGAGAATCGTACGCGTCGCATCCAGTCCCGGCAACCCCTGAGAGAGAGCGTTAGCGAAACCCGGCAGTCACCTACAAGTTCTTGAACAGTGAGCACTTGCGACGCCCGGCCCACGTTACCGCCAGGGCGCTGCGCGAGGAACCGCTTTTTTGTAACGGAAGCCTGGCAAAAATCATCAGTCCCCAGTAAGGGATTCGGCAGCGTCCGACGTTCTCAATTCCAAGAAGACACGGCTCGAAAGGAGGCCCACCATGAAACGGCTTTTCACCCCGGCCCTAACGCTCGCCCTGGCCGCGTGGCTGCTCCCCGGCACACCGCCCCCCGCCGCCGAGGTACAGGACGCCGAGGCCGCCACGCACGGCCACCAGGCCGCCTCGTACCAGGTCACGGCGACCTACGAGTATCCCGGCTTCAAGGTGATCCAGTACGATCTGGCCGTCTTGTCGCATTACTCCTACCTGCTGGTCAGCGACGGCGAGGCCCTCGTGATCGATCCGGGCCGAGACGCGGAGGTCTATCTCAGCGCGGCCAAGCGCGAGAACGCCAAGGTCAAGGGCGTGTGGCTGACGCACTCCCACGCCGACTTCGTGGCAGGCCACGTCGAGGTGTCCAGGCGGCTCGGCGTGCCCATCTACATCAGCCACCTGGCTGGAGCCGGGTACGAGCACGAGCCGCTCCAAGAGCACGACACGCTGACGGTGGGCAAGGCCGAGATCCGCTTCCTGGAGACGCCCGGCCACACGCCCGACAGCATGTCCGGGCTGGCCTGCGCCAAGGACGCGCCCGAGAAGCCCTTGGCCCTGTTCACCGGCGACACGCTGTTCGTCGGCAGCGTGGGCCGGCCCGACCTGTTGGGCGAAGGCATGGCCGCCTCGACCCTCGCCTCGATGATGTACGACACCTGGTTCAGCAAGCTCTCGCGCCTGCCGGACGACGTGCGCGTGCTGCCGGCCCACGGGGCCGGCTCGCTCTGCGGGGCGGACCTGGGCGACGCGCCCTCCTCGACCATTGGCCAGGAGCGTGCCTCCAACCCCTACCTGAAATACAACGACCGCGGCCAGTTCGTGGCGGCCGTGCTGGAGGGTCTGCCCGAGGCCCCGCAGTACTTCGCGCACAACGCGGCCATGAACCGCCAGGGCCCCAAGCCGGTCGATTGGGACGCCGCGCCGGCGGAGATCGAGCCCTCGGCCGACCTGGCCGACGCGTCGAAGCACTACGTCGTCGATATCCGCGACGCCGAGGAGTACGCCGCGGGCCACGTGCCCCATTCGATCAATATCGGCCTGCGCGGCCGCTTCGAGAACTGGATGGGCACGATGGTCCCCTGGGGCTCCAGCCTGGTCCTGGTCGGCCGGCCCGAGGGACTCAAGGAGGCCGTGCACCGCCTGCACCGGGTGGGCTACGAGGCCAAGGTCCTCTCCATCGACGCGTGGACGAAGGCCGGCCTGCCGCTGGCGACCACGGAGACGATCGAACCGCGCGAGCTGCACGAGAAGATGCAGTCCGGCCGGTCGCCCCTGGTCGTGGACGTGCGCCTGCCCAAGGAGTGGATGGGACTGCGGATCGGCACGGTGCTGAACCTGCCGCTGACCCACCTGGCAGAGAACACCCATAAGCTCGACCGGTCGCAGGAGATCGTCACCGTGTGCAACAGCGCCTACCGGTCGATGATGGCGGCGGGGCTGCTGGAGCGGGCGGGCTTCGAGCGCGTGGCCAACCTGGCCGGGGGCGGCGAGGCGTGGATCGAGGCCGGCCTTCCCGTCCTCGAAGCACGCAGCATGGGCCACGCCGCCGCTCCGAAGCGCCAGGTCCGCCTGGCGGAAAGGGTCTCGGCGGCCGAACTGAAGCGGATGCTCCAGGACATGCCCGACAGCTTCCAGATCGTCGATATCCGGCCCGGGCCGCACTTCGCGGAATACCACCTGCCGGGCTCGGCCAACGTCGAGATCGGCGCGTTGGTGGACGATCCGGCCTGGCTCGTGGGAGCCGGCCCGCTGGTCGTGGTCGATCGCGATGGCTCGCTGGCCATGATGGTCGGCGGCATCCTCTCGCAGAAGACCGAGCGGCCGATCAAGGTGCTTTACGGCGGGCTTTCGGCCTACTGGGACGCGGCGGGGCCTGCGGCGCCGGGGACCGGGGCCGTGATGGCTGCCCGGCCTTCCCCGCGGCCGACCGCCGCGCCCGCCGCGCCTGCGCCAAGCGCCGGGCCGCGCGCGGCGACCGACCGTCCCGTGGAGAAACCCAAGAAGAAGAGCCCTGGGTGCTAACGACCCGCCTTGCTGCCCCGTGCGCGGATACCTCGTTACCACGCGGAGCGTGGGAGCGGGGGGGAGAGGAAGAGACACCATCAAGGGAGAAAACCATGAACCATAGCCAACCGCAACGCGAAGGGCCGGCGCCCTACTGGAATCCCTACCTGGCCGGTCTGCTGTTGGGAGCGACGCTCCTGGCGTCGTTCCTGATCCTCGGGGCCGGGCTGGGGGCCTCGGCCGCGCCGGCCCGGCTGGGGGCCTGGCTGGAAAGCTGCATCGCACCGGCCCACACCCAGGCCAGCGAGTACTTCGGCCGCTGGGTCGGGCCGGGCACCAACCCCTTCGAGTATTACCTCGTGTTCATGTTCATCGGCACCTTGCTGGGCGGCCTCTTCTCCGCCGTGCTCGCCCGGCGGGTCCAGCCGATGGTCGAGCGGGGCCGGTCGTTCGGCGCCGTGCCGCGCCTGCTGCTGGCCCTGGGCGGCGGCGTGTTGGTGGGCTACGCCAGCCGGCTGGCCGGGGGCTGTACCTCGGGCCAGGCCTTGACCGGGGGTGCCCTGCTGCTCAACGGAAGCATCGTATTCATGCTCTGCGTGTTCGCGGGCGGATACGCGGCAGCCTATTTCGTGAGGAGACAGTGGAATGATTGAGACCTTCTTCGGAACGGACCAGCTCGTGACGCAACCCACCGCGCGGACCTTCTTCGCCGCGCTGGTCATCGGCCTCGCGTTCGGCTTCGCCCTGGAGCGGGCCGGGTTCGGCAGCTCGCGCAAGCTGGCAGGCATCTTCTACTTCCGAGACATGACCGTGATGCGCGTGATGTTCACGGCCCTGATCACCGCCATGCTCGGGCTGGGCCTGGTCTCGGCCCTGGGCTGGATCGACCTCTCCGGCCAGGTTTACCTCATGCCCACGGTGTACGCGGCCCAGGCGATCGGAGGGCTGATCTTCGGCGTGGGCTTCGTGCTCAGCGGCTGGTGCCCGGGCACGGCGGCCGTGGGCATGGCCAGCGGCAAGCTCGACGCCCTGGTGTTCCTCGGCGGCGTGGTGCTCGGCTCGATCGGATTCAACGAGACCTACGCTTGGGTTTCCGGACTTGTAGCGAACCGCGAGGTGCTGGTGGCCTTCGGCGCCCCGACGGCGGTCTTCGCGCTGGGGTTCACGCTCGTGGCCATCGCCGCGTTCTACTTCGCCGAATGGGTCGAGCGGCGCGTCGGCGGCAAGGGCCCGTACCTGAACAGCTCGTTCCTCAAGGCCTTCAGCCTGGCCCTGGGCATCGCCGCCGTGACGCTCGTCGCGCTGCCGGCCGGGACGCAGCAGGTCGCCGCGGACGAGTCCCCGGCCAGCTCGTCGGACGCGGTTGCAACCGCGCAAGGGGGCTGGACCGAGATCGCCCTGCTGGAGTCGATCGAGGCGGCCGAGGACCACATCGAGCCGGAGGAGCTGGCCGATCGCCTCATGGGAGGCCAGGCCGACCTGCTCGTGGTGGACGTGCGCTCGCCGCAGGAGTTTGAGGCGGGGCATATCCCCGGGGCGATCCACGTGCCGCTCGCCGAGCTGCCGGCCGCTCTCGCGCCCCATGAGAACCGCGGCCTGATCGTGCTCTACTCCAACGGAATGACCCACCCGGCCCAGGCCCGGGACGCCCTCGCGCGGCTAGTGTAGTGTTTCAGGCTGTTGGTGCTTTATCGAGGGCTGCGCGTGCCTGAG
>CAYSUS010000054.1:0-47057 GCA_964434165.1 uncultured Pirellulales bacterium | reverse complement strand
GGGGGGGGGGGGGGGGGGGGGGGGGGGAGAGGGGGTGAGGGGGTGAGGGGGTGACAGGGTGAATACGGACCGCCGGCCGTGAAGATCGACCTTCAAGGTCCTTGACTGCGAGCGCGCGCTCGGCGGTCCGGTGGATACGCGGGAGGCAGTATGAGGCGCGGACGGATCAGCGACGTGGAGCCGGGCGACGTGATCGGCTTTGCCGGGTGCGACTGGCTGGCCCTGGTCCGTGGCCATGGTCAACACGACCCGCTCCGACTCCCCGTCGATCGAGTGCCACACGCTGAGCCCCCGCAACTCCTTGTTGATCGTCGCCGCGCTGGCAATCGAACCAGGGTTCTTGCCGCGTTCGGTGCTTCGCGCTTTGACATAGCGGTCGAGGGTGTCGTTGTTGACGGCCCGCATCAGCTTCGGCTTGACGAGCCGTTCGAAGTGGTTTAGGGCAAGCTCGGTCTGCTCCACCGAACGCGCCGCGTTGCGAACGGCCTTCGCTTCCTCGTATGCCTTGCGCGTCGCTTCCCAGGTCGCCTTGCTCTTGCTCTCACACGTGCCCGCCGCGAGTTGCCCCTCCAACTGCCGCGCCCGGCGATGGGCCGCCTTGTTGCCCCGGGAACCGGGCCCGCACGATTCCGACTTGCGCTTGCCGTCGGGATCGTACCATCCGACGTACCATGAGGCTTTCGCCTCACCCTTCTTCGAGGGTCAGTACGATCGACGCCTGCGCAGTCAATCATCACAGGGCGACCAACGGGAGCCCGGGTTCGGCCACCTCCGGCGTGAGCCAGTTGGCCATTGGCCGCGCGGCCATCAAAAGGACCTCGGCTGACTCCTGCACCGCCCGGGCCGGCTTGCGCCGACCCGTTCCTCGCTTTCAGGCAAGCCTTACTCCTCGGAGCGATGCAGGTCTCGGGCGGATAAGAGCGTGATCTTTCGCTGCGCAAGCTCGCCATTTACCTGCGTGACGGCCTGGGAACGGCTTCGTGATGTCGTGCTCACTCGCCTGGCCACGCCGGCCTTGTATGACGTTTCTGTTCGTAGCCTGGCAGCTTTGGCGCCGGCTTCCTCCCCACCCCCGGTCGCCCGGACGCAGTTGCCTTTGCCTCGTGCCTTGCCGATCGCTGCCATTTGGCATACTGGCCTGCTTTAGGCTCCCAGTCTCGCACAGGGGACTTGCACCCCACGAAATCACGCCCATGCCGGGCGTACACAAGGAGATGCACCGGAGCGCGCTACGTTTTCGGTTTGTCAACGTCGTTCGCTTCGTTCGAGCCTTTTGGTCTTCCACGCTCACTCGCGTTGGTCCGCCCGCCCGGTGATCCTGGACGTTCTGGCTCCGAGGAAGATGGTGGCGAGGCGCGCGAGCTGGATGCTGGACCGGAGCGGCCGATCCGGTGGGGCTACGGCCTCTCACGGTCGAGCCAGGGGCTGCCGGCCCGTTCGGCCTCGGCGCCGTAAACGGCCGCGGCCTGGAGGCCGCTGGCCTGGCTGGTGTAGAAGAGGCGGCCGTTGGAGACCACGCCGCCCACGCATTCCCGCGGCTCCAGGCATGGGCCGGAGGAGACGATCGCGCAATCGGACGCGGTATCGACGAGGTCGAGGTTGGGCCCCAGCAGGTAGCGGCCGCCGAGCGTGAACCGCGTGCACGCGTGCCGGTGGTTGAACGTGGCGATGATCTCGCCCGAACCCTTGTCCAGCAGATAGCTCGGGCTGCCGTAGGCGTGGGCGTGGACCCAGTCCGGTCCGACGGTGACCACGTTGATCGCCGTCTTCAGCGGCTCCGATCTCCAGAGCAGGCTCCCGTCCGTGGCATTTAAGCACCAGACGTGGCGGGGGCCCTTCTTCGAATCCGGCGCGTTGTAACCGCCCAGGTAGAGCCGGCCCGGCTCGCAGGAGATCGTCGAGCCCGCGGTCACGGAATGCCCGGTCGTCAACCACCGCACGCGGCCCGTGGCCGGGTCGAGGGCGGCCGTGATGCCGTGCGGGCCGGGCTGATCGCCACGCCGGGCCGCATAGCCGAGGAAGCACGAGTAGTAGAGCACGCCGTCCATCAGGCACAGCCCGGCGTCGTCGCCGCCCGTGCCGTGCTCGGAAAAGTCGCGGGTCCACGCCTCGCGCCCCGTGTCGAGGTGCCAGGCTCGGACGAGCGGCTTCTGGTCGGCCGGGTAGTCGGGATTGTCGTGGCTGTAGAGCCATCGCAAGGTCTTTTCGTCGCCGGCGGCCGTGTGCTTGCCCGTGCTGAAGCAGTAGATCGCCAGGTTGCCGTGCACGACGGGCGGCTGCTGGCGGCTCCAGCTCGGCGAGCCGGCGAAGGGCGCCTCCCAGAGGAGCTTGCCGGTGGCCGCGTCGAGGCAGCGGAGCCTGGCCCGTTCGAGCCCTGCCTGGGGCACGAGGAGCTTCTCCTTCCAGTAGAGCGGAGCGGTGAAGCAGGCGTGGACGCCGGGCCAGTAGCGGCGCCACAGCAGCCGGCCGGTCTCCTGCTCGACGGCTAGGATCTGCCCTTCGGCCGTATGCGTGTAGAGGCGCCCGCCGCCGCAGACCGGAGTGTGCTTGAACGTGCCCTCGTAGCGGCGGATCCACTTGAGCTTCAGAGGCGGCCGAAGCCCCTGGTCGGTGTGGTTCGTGTTCCGGAAGTCGCCGTAGTTGGTGAACCAGTCGTATCGGGCATCGGCGAACGTGCCGGCGACCGGGTGGCGGAACTTCCAGACCTCCAGGTCCCGGGAAGGCAGCTCGGCCTTGCCGTCCGGCCCGAGCACGTAGAGATAGCCGTCCTCGCAGCCGAAGTAGATGCGCCCCCCGGCCACGCAGGCCGGCGCGGAGATGGGCGCGCCCCGCGCCGTGGCAAAGGACCACGGGTCGCCCTGTCCGTCCAGCGGGACGACGTACAGACGACCGTCCAGCGCGCCGAACACGCCCCGGTCGCCGATGAGCACCGGCGAGGCAATGGCCGGATAACCCCCTAGCGGCTGCGGCTCCTCGCTCCCCGGGCTGTGCCGGCAGAAGCCGAAACCCGCCTCGGGCCGGCAGCGGAACACGTGTTCGCCCCGGATGCTCACCGAGGAAAAGGCCAGGGACTCGGGCCCGTTGACCGCGGCGCGGGTGCCGGGCACGAAACCCGTCTCGACCTTGCCGCCCTCGAGCAGTTGCAGCGTCTCGACCCGGCCCTGGTTGTCGCGGCGGTGCCACTGACGATAGACCGTGCCGTCCTCGGCCAAGCTCTGGCCGAAGCTGGCGGGGAACTCCTTGCCGGCCAGGGGCGGCACCAGCCCGATGCCCGCCAAGCGCGGCTCCTTGCCGGTGTCTTCGAGCCATACGGTCTCGCCGCCGGCGGGAATGACGACCATGCCGGCGCGTGCTGCGATGTCCCGGGCGCAGCAGAACTGGTCGCGCCACGTGACGCGCCCGTCCTTGTGCTCCAGCCACGCCTTGCCGCTCCACCGGTCGCCGTCGAAGCCCAGGCGCTGGCGCACGTAGTCCCAGGTCCAGCGCACGGTGCCGTCGGCCTTCAGGGCATACACGCGCGAGCCGAGCGTGGCGAAGTACACGCGGTCTTCGACCACGGCCGGGGCGCTGAGGATCGGCTCGCCGCAGGCGATCGACTCCTTCACGCGCCCGCTTGCCGCGTCAAGCACGTAGTAGGTCCCAGCTGCGGTGCCGAAGTGGACCAACGCGCCGGCCATGGCGGGCGAGCAAACGTTGCTGACGTTGGACGCGCCGCCGGGCGAGGCGAATCGCCACTGCTCCCGGAGCGTGCCGGCATCGAGGCACACGAGCACGCCCGACGCATCCAGGACGAAGACCCGGCCGGCGGCGACGACCGGCGAGGTGAGGATCGCGTCGGTAAGCGGCACGGCGGCGACCAGTCGCAACGGCGGGTCAATGCGTCGATCGGGGGCGTTGCCCGAGCGGCGGGCGTCGAACTTCACTTGAGGCCAGTCCTCGGCCGCGACGGACGGGGTGACGATGGCGAGACCGAGGACCAAGGAGACGACATTGCGCAAGACGGCCATGGCTCGATCCTCCCAACTGAGTGTTCCGGCCTCACCCCCGGCCTCTCTCCCGATGGCGGGAGAGGGGAGTTGTATGAAGGTTGCCGGTCACGTCCCCTCACCCCCGGCCCCTCTCCCGCCAGCGGGAGAGGGGAGTCATGCGTTCACGCCACGAACCACTCCCCACTAGACCTGCGACCCCGCGGCGGGCCGCAGCACGATATTCGTGATGTTCGACACGGTGTCGGCGTATTGCGGATCCTTCTTGAGCTTCTCCCAGGCCGGATCCTTGAGGAACGCGCTCCAGCCTCTCTTCAGGGCGTCCATGTCGTCGAAGGCGAGCATGTAGGTCAGGTTCGGCAGCCCAGGTCCGACGAGCGCCTGTCCGAAGAACACCGGGGGCATGCCCACGCGGCGGAAGATCTCCAGCTCGCCGCCGGTGTTGAACATCTCGATCTTCTTGAGGGCCTTCTTCTGGTTGTGGCTCTCATAGATGCGGAGTTGAAGCACGCGGCTGTCCTTCGCGGTGGGGATCTCGACCTTGGGCACGCCGTCGAAGGAGAGCAACAGCGAGCTGTCGATCCGCGTGTAGGCCGGGTCCTTCAGGGCCGCGTCGAGCACGGTCTTGCCTGACTGGAGAAACGCCTCGTCGGCCATCAGCCTGGCGGTGGCGGCCACGACCGAGTCGAGCGACTCGTGGACCAGGAGGACCCACAGCCCTGCCTCGTCTCCCTCGGCCGGCTTGAACACGCCGACCGGGCCGATGCCCGCCCGGTTCATGGCCGGCACGGCGGCCGCGGCGAAGAACTCCTCCAGGGCCTTCTGCTTGTCGGCCGAGGCGCACGTATAGTGCCTTAGCTCCAGGATGTCCTTCTTCTTGCCATCCGCGGACTTGGCGAGGGCGAGGCCGGCCGCCGGGGCCAGTCCGGCGACGCAGGAGGCGGTGAGGAAGTCGCGACGTTTCATCATGGTTTCCTTGATTCAAAGAGTGCCTTAGGATCGAGCCGATTCTAGAAGATGGTCCGCCGGGCCGCAAGCTGCGGGCGGAATCGGGGCGGCAGGGCCCCGGGGAGAGGAAGGCCGCCCTGTTCGAATCGCTCGACTCCCTCGGGAAACGGCCGATCCGCGAGCCGGTGTTGCGGCGAGCGGTACGCCCCTCACGCCGTCTCCGGCCCGGCCACGTCCTGGATGATTCGCTCGGCCAGGCGCAGGCGCCGCAGCATGGGCCGCTTCTTCGTCTGGTGATCGACCATGCGGCGAAGGATGTCGTCCAAGGTGGCCAGGGCCAGGAGGATATGGGGCCCCTTGTTGAGCATCACGCACTCCGCGCGCACGCCCATCGCCGCGTCGGTCACCTCCGCCCGGGACGGCATGCCCCGCTTGGCCAGGCTCTCCAGCACTTGCGTGGCCCAGATCACCGGCAGGTGGGCGGCCTCGCACATCCAGAGAATCTCCTCCTGGATCTCGGCCAGGCGCTCGTAGCCGCACTCGACGGCCAGATCGCCCCGGGCAATCATCACCCCGGTGGCCGGGCTGCGCATCGCGGCGAGCAGGAGCCGCGGCAGGTTCTCGAAGGCCTGGCGGTTCTCGATCTTCAGCACGATCCCGAGCTCCGGGTGCCCGAGGCGCTTCAACTCGGCCTGGAGCCGATCCACGTCGTCCACGCGTCGCACGAACGAATAGCTGACGATGTCGGCGGTGCGCACCACGAACGCAAGGTCCTCGACGTCCTTCCCGGTCAGGGCTGGCAGCTTCAGGTCGCTGTCCGGGAGGTTGATCCCCTTGTCGGCGCGGAGCTTCGTGCCGCGGACCGCCGCGCGCGTGATCTCCACGACAAGGTGCCCGGGACGCACCTCCTGGATGACCCCCTCGATCTTGCCGTCGTCGAAGAGGATCCGCTCGCCGCGGCGCACGTCGTGGAAGATCTCGGGCAGCGTGCATCCGATGCTCGGCTCGTGGACGAGTCGCCCGCGGTCGTCGTACCGCGCGGGGCGTCCGGGCTCCTCGGGCCCGCTCACGCGGAGCCGGTCGCCGCGATACAACACCAGGTAGCTTTCGCGCGGCGCAAGCTGTCCGACGCGACCGGTCTGGCGGTTCGCGCCGCCTGTGCCCGACACGAGACGCAGCGGCGTGCCAGGCACCACGTACGCGGTCTGTCGCGACTCGGCCAGCAGGGTCCCGTCGGCCTTTCCGCGCACGCGAAGCCTGCGAGGTCTTCCGGCGGCATCGCGAAACTCGATCGTATCGCCAACCCGGGCCCCTTCGAGCAGCTCGCCTTCCACAGGCAGGACCAGCGGGTCGGCAGCGGGGGTCGCGGCGGCCTGCCCTTTTTCGCACAGCAGCAGCTGTGCCGCAGCCACAACACGCCCGAACGAATCGCGCTGCGGGCGCCATCGGAGGACGGGAGGGCCGGGCTCGATGGGGCCGGTGCGGATCTTGGGCCCGCCCAGGTCCATGGCCACGCGGCAGCGGCGTCCCAGCTCGGACTCGGCTCGGCGAAGGTTGGCGATCATCCGCGACCAGGCCGCCTCGTCGTCGTGGGCGCAGTTGATCCGCATCACGTCCATGCCGCCGGCCAACAGGTCGCGGACCAGGTCGTAGTCGTCGGCCGCCTGCGACGGCATTGTGACCATGATGCACGCCCCGTGCTCCACGCGCTGCTCGCCCAACAGCCGGCGGGTGGCGGCCTGGATCAACGCCCTCCCGCGGGAGAAATCCACGTCCGCGGTCGAGGCACCGCCCGGCCCGTCCTCGCCGCCCAGGCGTTGGAGCACGGCCAAAACGCAGTTGATGTTCGACATCACGTACGACTCGCATCGACCCAGCGACGACAGGCCGCACTCCACCAGTCGTTCCTGGAGCGGCCGCAGGTCGTGGCCCCGCAGCGAGACGTAGTGGACGAGGTTGCGCGCGCTGGGACGCCGCTCCGGATCGATCTGATCCAGTTCGTCGCTCAGCGCGGTCTCGAGGTGCCGGAGGTCCTCGCGGAGTTCGAGCAACTGCCGAGTCAACTCCGCGATGCGACCGGCGTCGCACGGGCCGTCGCCGGACATCGAGGAGAGATGATCGGTTGCGGAGGGCATGGGACCGCTCCTGCCGGACCTCGAAAAGCAACGGAAGCCGAACGCGCCCCATCGATTATAGCGCCGCGACCGGAGCGGCCAACCGCCCCGGAACCCGTGGTGGGAGACTTCCGAGGTCTTCGAGACTTCCGAAGTCTGGCCTCCCAGCCGCCTTGGCTATCGACCGACGGAAGGCCACTCGAGTTAGGCCTGGGAGGGCTTGCTGTTCGCGACGTATCAGGGGATGCGTACCGGCTGTCCGCACTCCTTGGCCCAGCGCATCGTGGCCATGAACTTGGGCGCGTCGGACTCCTTGTCGTCGTAATGCTGGAGGATGCCCCAGCTCCCCCACTTGCTCCAGCGGCCGATGGAGGAGAAGTAGCAGAACAGGTCGCCGCCGGCCTCGCTCCACGCGTCGTAGTACTTCTCGTAGATCCTGCCCATCCGGGGATGCGCGTTGCACGCATGGAAAAGCCGGGTCATGGCCTCGTTGTTCTCGCCGCCGCCGGTGCCCACCATGTGCTGGCCGCCCTCGTAGGCGACCATCACCAGGCCGAACTTGTCGGCCGACTCCTTGGTGGCCCGGATGGCGCGGATCGACTTGGGCAGGGATTCCTTCTCCATGTAGTCCAGGGCCTTCTCGACCGACCAGTTGGACACCTCGTCGGCCGTGAGGCCCTTGCCGTCGCGGGGGACGTTCAGGGCGATGTACGGGGCGACGGCCAGGGCGTCGGTGTGCTTGCAGGTGTCCTCGAACGGAAGCACGATATTGTCCATCCAGTGGGTGTTGCCCGACTGCCAGGCGATCACGCGCACGAGGCGCGCCCGCCCGCCGAAGACCTCCTCCCAGATTTTGAAGATCTCGACCGAGCGCCGGGCGTAATACATGCCGCCGCCTTCCCAGGGCCGCTCCTTGGGGCCCAGGCCCAGCTCCTTGGCCTTCTCCCAACTGTAGCGAGTCTGCGCGAACTGGCTGTTCCAGACCTCGTTGGAATACTCGATATACGCCTTCAGATCGGGATCAAGCTTCTCCTTCACCATGCGGGCGAACTGGCGCACGTAGCCGTCGTCGGCCAGGTGGGGCATGCAGAACCAGGCGTCGGCCTTCTCCCGGTTGCACAGGTCGATCATCCACTCCAGGGCCACGCCTCTCTTGGAGAACGTGGCGTCGCCGGGCTTGGGCCGGTCGTCCCAGGTGCGGATCTCCGAGCCGTTGGTGTGCATCCAGTCCATGAAGCGGAAGCAGGCCACGCCGCGCCATCGCTGGAGGAACTCCGGATGGAAGGGCTCGTCTTGATACGTCTTCTCAAAGCCCGGCATGATCACGCGGATGTTCCGCACGTAGTCCTCCGGGTCGGTCTCCATGAGCCGGAGGAAGAGGCTGCCCTTGGAGGGGTCCACGGCGATCGTCATCCGCCCCGGCTCGCTGGTAGCCACCGTGGCCGATCCCCAGAAGTCGAGCTTGCCGCGGCCCTCGTACAGCACGGTGTACTTGCCGCCGGGGTAATGCCCGTCGTCGATGGTGCACATCAGCGTCTCGGCGAAGCAGCCGTCGTCGAGCCTCTTGACCCAGCCGTGCTCGTCCAAAGCCAGATTAGGTCCTTTGCCCCAGCTCTGCCCTTGCTCCTGGCTGACCCAAGGCCGCGATAGCCGGAACACGTTCACGAACGGCAGCTCCGTGTTCCAGTCGGCCGGGCCGTTGAGGTTCATGCCCAGCCGCGGACGGGGGGCGGGCGCCTTGCGTGCTTGCTCGGCGGCGGATGGGCCGGCGGCGAGCAGCGTGGCGCAAAGCAGGGGGAGGACGAACCAGCGATTGCGGTGGTGGAACGTGGAAGGCATCAGAGGCTCCTTGAGGATCGTTCAGAAACCGGACTTCCGACGGCTCCAACACGTCGGAAGTCCTTACGCGGTGAGTTCGGTCCAACCAGACTTCCGAAGACTCGAAGACTTCGGAAGGCCTTGCGCGATCTGCCCCTGCCAGTCTAGTCCAACAGCGGCGGCAGGTCGCCGGGCTGGGCAAGCAACATGCGGGCACCGTGGGCCGTAAGCTCCTCGGCGGTCCGGAATCCCCACAGGGCGCCCACCGGGTCCATGCCCGCGGCCACGGCCGTCTGCATGTCCGTGTTCGTGTCGCCCAGGTACAGAAACCCCTCCGGCTCCACGCCCAGGGCCGCGGCGATCTCCCGGGCGCCGTCCGGGGCCGGCTTGCGCGGCACCTCGGGCCGCAGCCCCAGCACGGCCGCGAACCGCCCGTCCGGCAGCAGCCGCTCCACGCACCGAAGCGTGAAGTCGTGCGGCTTGTTCGAAAGCACGGCCATGGGCAGACCGCGCGCGGCCACCGCGTCGAGCATCTCGGGCACGCCGTCGTAGGGACGGGTCTTGTCCGCCCAGTTCGCGGCGTACTTGCCGCGAAACACCTCGGCGAACCGGGCGCGTGTCGCCTCGTCGGCCCGGTCGGGCGGCACCACGCGCCTGGCGAGCATCGCCACTCCGTCCCCCACCAGACGCTTGAAGTCCATCACCGGACGGGGCGCGAAGCCAAGCTCCGCGAGCGCCGCGTTCGTGGCGTCGGCGATGTCCTCCAAGGTGTTCAGGAGTGTCCCGTCGAGGTCGAAGAGGATGGCGCGGTAGGGCATAGCCTGGATCGTCTTGCGTGTTCCGGGAAACGGGTCAGGTCCCTTCTGTGCGAAGCACCCTCGGGCCGCTCGGGCACAAGGGCCCCGACCCCTTTTCCCTCCGTGGATGGCCATTTAGACCTTACCGACCGCACCCAGCGACGGCAAGGGCCGCCGCGCCTCGGGCCGGACCGCATGGCGGCGGTCCCGGCGCGGGTCGGCGGCCCCGGTCGGAGTGCTTCCCCTAAACCTCCAGGTCCGCGCCGCGCTTCAGCACGATTCGCCGCACGTCGGCCGGGTCGAGGTCGCGGGGATCGCACTGCTTCTGCACGGCTAGCGCCGCGGCGATTCCCGCCGCCTGTCCCATCATCGCGCCCGTGGTGCTCACGCGTGCGGAGGAAAGGGCGAGCTGATCGGCCGAAAAGCACCTTCCTGCCATCATGAGATTCCTGCCGTCGCGCGCGACCAGGCTCCGCAGCGGAATCTGGTAGGGCGGGACGTGCAACTGGTCCTTGGGGAGGATGTAGGTCCGCTGGTCGTCGTCCGGCTTGTGCCCGTCGAGGTAGAACGTGCCGCGGGCCACGCCGTCGTCGAACGCCCTGCCCGCACGCAAGTCGGCCACCGAGAGCACGTAGTCGCCCGCGACGCGGCAGCCCTCGCGGATGCCGATGATCGGGCTGCAATGGTCCAGGCGCCAGGGACGCCCCTGCACGCGCTGGTGGTAATCGAGCACCTCCATCATCCGCCGCCGGGCCTGGATCTCGGCCGCCGTGAGACTCTCGGTGTCGGTGGCGTCGAACATGGGGATCTTGATCTTCACGGCGTTGCCGCCGGGGCCGTCGGGCCAGAGGCTCGTCATGGGCAGCTCTTCCTTGCGGCGCACGGGATGGAACCAGCCCTCGGGCAGGTGGGGCCGGGCGTCCTTCGGATCGACGTGCCGCACGAAGTACATCAGCGACATGGGCAGTTGATAGCCGCTGGGGCCGCCCTTGAGCGTCTTGAACCCGGCGAACCGCGCCGCGTCGCCGTCGCCCGTGCAGTCGATGAACTGCCTGGCGCGTACCGCCTCGGGCCCGCTCTTGCCGCACACGATGCACTCGGTGAGACGTCCGTCGGAGTCGGCGCCAACATCGACCAGCCGCGTGTGCAGCAGGAGCCTCACCGACCGCCGCAGAAGGAGCTCCTGGAGCACGATGGCGAGGATCTCGTAGTGGAAGACGCTCTTGCGGCCGCAGCCCAGGGCATTCCATGCCCGCAGGTCGCGGACGATCTCGTCGAAGACCTCCCCCTGCCGCTCCATCTGCCCGCAGAAGTTGGCCACGCCTCCGGTCGTGAGCATTCCTCCGGTCACGGCGAATCGCTCGACGAGGAGGACCCGCGCTCCGGACTTCGCGGCGGCGCAGGCGGCGGCCACGCCGGCGATCCCGCCGCCGAGCACGGCCACGTCGGCCTCGTAGCGGACCGGGACACGGCGCGTCCAGGCGACCTGCTCGCCGGGGGGCGCCGGGGTGCTGTCGCTGCGATCGTGTGAGGCCGGGGCGACGCGCGAGAGAACCGCCGCGCCGGTCGTAGAGAGGGCGATCGTCTTGACGAAGTCGCGTCGCTGCATGGCGGGCCCTTTCGGGATGTTGGACTCGCGACGGCCGGCACGGCCGAGGGACGGCGCCCGCAGCAGTCGCGGCTTGGGAGTGGGATTGAGGGCTCTACCTGACCAGAGGCGGACGGTGCGCGGAGCGTGCCTGCTACTCTCTGGAGCGAATCCGGCCGAGAAGCCAGCAGAACAGGGCGGCGATGTTCCAGGCGTCGTCGTGGCCCCGATGGTGCGTTCCTTCCATGGTCCAGCCGAGGCGGGCAAAGGCGGCGTCGATGCCCAACTCCTTGTCCAGGCCCAGCGACACCGAGAACAGGGTCTTGATGTTCAGGTGCGTGGGGCCGAACGGATAGCGCACGCCGAGGGCCTCGCACACCCGCTCGAACTGCCGGCGGTCGTAATCGCCCCAGCTCGCCCAGAGCCGCTCCTGGCAGTCGTACCGCTCGCGCAACTGGTCGCATGCCTCCTCCAGGGTGCCCCCGGCGGCGAGCATCTCCTGCGTGATCGTGGTCAGTTCCGTGCAGAACGGACTCACCGTCGAGCGCCGCGGCCGGACGAGGATGCTCCGCTTCTCCATCCGCTTCAGCGACGCCAGATCGACCGGGCAAAGGCCGATCTCGATGATCTCGCTGATCTGGCCCGCGGGCGGGTAGCCCTGCCAGCAGGTCGATTCGACGTCGATCACCAGGACCTGGTCGAGGCGTCTGGCCACCACGTCCTCCGGCGGGGATGCTGGATGAGGAAGAAACGACGATCCCCGGACACGCCAGCCGATTCGTCGTCGGCACTTGGCACGGCCTGCTGGCTATTCTACTCCTCCCAGTCCTTGGCCTCGACGAGCCGTTCCACGTACTTGGCGAGGATGTCGGTCTCGAGGTTGACGCGGTCGCCCACCTGGAGCGGGCCCAGCGTGGTCACGGCCAGCGTGTAGGGGATCAGGGCCACGCTGAACCGCTCGGGCTCGCTGTCGACGATCGTCAGACTCACGCCGTCCACGGCGATCGAGGCCTTCGGGGCCATCTGCCGGCTGAGGGTTTTGGGCAGCTCGAACCAGAAGAACGACCACTCGCCCTGGTCCTCGCGCGAGATCAGCCTGCCCACGTCGTCGATGTGCCCGCTGACGAAGTGCCCTCCCAGCCGGTCCCCCACCCTGAGCGAACGCTCCAGGTTGACGCGGCTGCCGGGCCTCAAGTCGCCCAGGTTGGTCCGCTTGAGGGTCTCGGGCCCGGCGTCGAAGGCCATCACGTCGGCCTGGGCCTCGACCACGGTCAGGCAGCAGCCGTTGACCGAGACGCTGTCGGCCACCTTGATCTCGGGGACCACGCGGGACTCGCGCACCACCAGCTTGCAGCCCGGCGGCTCGTCGCGGACCTCGACGATCTCCCCCAGGGCTTCCACGATTCCGGAGAACATCAAGTCACCTCACAGTCGCATGCGTCGGAGAAACCCATAGTATGGCTCCATCGGCCGACTCGCGGAAGGGGCGCCGCCTGGCGCGCTCCACCTGGGCCGAACGCCTCACGCCCGCGACCAGCGCCCCGCCTGCCAGAGAACCAGGCCGGCCAAAAGCGCGAACACCGCCACCAGGGCGAGACTGATCCCCGCCACTTCGAACTCCGTGACCCCGCCGTGCAGCAGCGTGAAGATCGTGATCGAAAGCGTGGTCACGCCGGGCGGAACGACCAGCACCGAGGCCCCCAGCTCTCCAAGCGACGCGGCCAGGGCCACCAGCCACGCCACGGCCAGCGCGGGGATGCGCACGGGCAGGACCACGCGGATCGCCCTTGGCAGCGGCCCGGCCCCGTCCACCGCGCTGGAATCGAGCAGCGCCGGGGGCACGGTGCGCAGGGCGTGCCAGAGAAGGAGCGTGGTCAAGGGCAGGGCCACGGCCGTCAGGGCCATCCAGGGGGCAAGGATCGAGTGGCCGTACAGCCACCGCAGCGCCCCGCCCGGCGCGTTCAGAAGACCGATGATGCCCAGCCCCAGCAGCGGCTTGGGCGTGGCGAGCAAGAGGGCCGACAGAATCCACGCCGGGGCCGCGGGCCATCCGCCGCGCCGGGCGGGCCAGGCCAGGGCGGCTCCCAAAGCCACCGCCGCGGCGGCCGCCAGCGCGCCGATGACCAGCGACCAGAAGAACTCCCGGCGGTATTGCAGCGGCGCGGTCACGGTCTCACGCACGCACTGCCAGGCCGACCACGTCCGCTGCGGTCCGGTCTCGGTCTGCATGACCGAGACGCCGGCTTTGTACACTAGTCCCACCAGCGGCACGCCGGCCACTACGACCAGGGCAGCCAGCACCATTCCGAGAGCCGGCCATCGCCACGGCCCGAGCCGAAACACGTGCCGGGCCCGCCGCGCCGCCATCCGGTCGCGGGGCGCGACCTCGGCGCACAGGAGCAACCCGAACAGCACCAGCCACGCGGTCACAGCCACGCCGGGCAGGGCACCCAGGGGCGGATCTTCCGGCTGCGGGCCGATGGCCGTGCGCGTGTAAACCTCCTCGGCGTACGTGCGGACCACGAACAGGTCGGTCACGGTGATCTCCGTGGCCGTGACGATCGCCACCCATAGCACGGCCACGCCCACCGCGGGCAGGGCGAGGCGGAGCGTGACGCGCGCGAGGACCTGGAAGGTCGAGCCGTCGAGCAGGGCCTGCTCTTCGAGCTCCGGCTCGATCAGCCACAGCCCGGCCCCGGCCAGAAGCACGACCCACGGAAGCGCAGCGATTGCATGAACCCAGGCGGCACCGGCGAATCCATCGACCAGCGGCGGGGCGCCGCTCCATCGCGTGAACCATCCCTGGCTGCCGAATCCTGCCTGCCAAGCCGCGGCCTGGAGGTACAGGGGCACGAAGGGCAGCGCGGCCACCACGGCCAGCGCCGCGCGCCGGCCGGGCACGTCGGTTCGCACCAGGAGCCAGGCCAGCAGACCGCCCGGCGGCACGGCCAGGCCGCACACCGCGGCCGCCAGGAGGACCGTGTTCTGAACCAAGGCCTGGATGCGGGGATCGGACGATCCGATGACGGCCGACGATAGCCCGGCCCCGACGATCGCCAGGAGCCAGACACGGGAGCGGAGCAGTCGAGGCATGGCGCGGCGTACAAGGAGACGCTTCCTGAAATCCCGACCCCCCGCCCGCTGCCCTCTAATCAGTTCTCATCCCCGCCAGTGAGCTTCTCCTCCACCTTGTCGGCCTGCCAGGCGATGGCCGACAGCGTGCGGCTGACCTCCAGGGGGTCAAGGGTCTCGGCCAGGTGGTTGGCCTGGAGGACCACGGCGTCGCGTCCCTCGACGTTGCGCAGGGCGAAGGCCCCGTAGAGCATCGCGGCATTATACCGAAGCAGCTTGTCCGCGTTCTGCACGGCCGCCGGCCCGCACACCGACCACACCGAGATCATCGGATGGCCCTTCTCGTCGCTCCGCCCGAAATCGACATGCACGACCTGTTTGCGCAAGGGGCCGATCGGCACCGTGATCCGCCAGGAATCGCCCGATTCGTCAAGCTGGTGACCGGCCCCCGCCACGACCGAGCGGAACATCGCCTTGGGGTCCTCAGTCACCGGCGCCAGGTCGGCGAAGTCCATGCCGGCGGGCGCAGCGCCGGGGGCGGGCTGGGGCGGCGCGGCCTGTTGCGGCGGAGGCGGGGCCGACGGAGGCGGCGGGGCCTGGCCCGCACCCATCGCCTGCTGGATCATGCCGGGCATCATCATCCCGAAGCCCGCGCCCATCCCCATGCCCATCGCCCCGCCGGCGCCTCCTCCTCCCTGCTCGGCCATCTTGGACATGCTCTGCGCGGCCTGGAACTTCATGAAGGCATTCAGGTCGCCCAGGGCCCCCATGGCGCTGCGGGAGTCGATCGCCTTCTGGACCTCCTCGGGGGGAGTGATCGCACTGATGAAGAAGTCGGCCAGCTCGAGGCCGTACTTGCCGAACTCCTCGGCCACTTTGGCCCGCACGGCCGAAGCCACCTCGTCGTAGCGCGAAGGCAGGTCCAGCAGGCTGATCTTCAGCGTCCCCAGCATGTCGTTCAGGCGGGCGACGATCAGATCGCGGAGGAAGGCCGTGACCTCGTCCGTGGTGAACTTGCCTTGCGTTCCAACCAACGTGTTCAGCAGCAGCGCGGCGTCGGTGCAACGAAAGGAGTACTTGCCGAACGAGCGGAGGCGGACCACGCCGAAGTCCGCGTCGCGGAAGGCGATCGGCTGGCGCGTGCCCCACTTCTGCTCGAGGAAAGTCTGCTTGCCGAAGAAATAGACCTGGCACTGGAACGGCGATTTCTCCCAGGGGATCGTGAGAATCCGCGTGATCAGCGGCAGATTGGCCGTGGTCAGCGTGTACCGTCCCGGGCCGAAGCGGTCCATCGCCTTGCCGTCGCGGAAGAAGATCGCCTCCTGGTTC
Source organism: uncultured Pirellulales bacterium (assembly GCA_964434165.1). Lineage (GTDB taxonomy): Bacteria > Planctomycetota > Planctomycetia > Pirellulales > Thermoguttaceae > CAYSUS01. The sequence goes on along the minus strand of CAYSUS010000054.1, from coordinate 31,405 downwards.
TCCTGGACGACGAGCTGGGCGCCGTACTTGATGTCGGCCGAGCCGTCGGGCGGGATGCGCTGCACAAGGCTCTGGTTGGCCTCGTCGAAGAACTGGATCACTTCCAATCGCAGGCCCATGATTCGGTGTCCTCGGGGGTTGGGGACGGGTTGGCTTCCTTCATCAGGCTCAGCGGGACGGAGTGCTGCTTCTTTTGTCGCGGCAAACAGCCGCTGTGGCACGGCGTCGTATGTGGGTGCCAATGGACGCAGTGGCACTGCGTCCCAAGTGGTTGTTCTACTCCACGCCCTTGAGCATGTCCTCGCGGAGGTCCCACTGCCGGTTGACCTCGTCGATCCTCGCGAGGACCTCCTCCAACGCCGGACCGGGCTGGTCCTTCTTCTCCGGCAGGGCCTCCACGGCCTCGGTCAGGTCGCGGACCTGCTCCAGAAGCATGGCGTCATGGTGGTAGATTCGGTCGAGCAGGTCTTCGTCCACCTGGACCAGGTCGAAGAACCCGCTGTAGCCCTGCATGGCTCCGCGGATCCGGCCGATCAGCTTGTCGAGCTGCCCCCGAATCCGATCGACAGGACCGATCTCATCGATCCTCGCGGCGTCGGCCAGATGCCGGGCGAGGTGGTCCAGCGAGCGCTTCGAGCGCTGGATCTGGTCGGCCAGCCACGCGCGCTGCAAGGCATCGCTGTCGCGCCGGTACTCCTTTTCCAGATACCCCCGAAAACCGGGGATCTGTCGAAGAAGGGTTTCCAGGGCACCGCGGTTCTCCGCATGTTCCGCCGGGTCGGGCATGGTCGTGCGCCCTGGCTGGGTCTCTTGGGGATATGGAAAGCCTGGCCGCCCTGGGAAAAGAAGCGAATCTCCTTCGCCCGGCTGCTGGTCGGACCCAACGCATCATACCCGACTCGACGAACGACGGAAGTACCGGGGAGTCCGAGAACTGGATCGCAACGTGGGCCTCAGCGAGCGGCATGCGATCCTCCCAGCTCTCGGCCAGTACGAGTCGTCTTGGCGAAGCGGTGCATGCTTGCTATAGTCCCGCCTCTCGTCGGCCGTCCCGGCCATTAGCGCCACCAGTGACCACTCGATTGTCGGGGTCCCGATGAACCGCCGCCGCGCCGCTGCCGTCACCTTACTGTTCGGCGGAGTGCTCGTCATCTTGAGCGGATGCGGCCCGTTCGACCTGACCGATCCGGGCAGGTTCTGGCCCTTCCACAAGGAACCGTTCACCGACAACGTGCCGGGGCTTTCCACCCCGCGCGAGCGCGTCGAAGCCCTCGAGCGATTGCAGACCCGGGCCGGGGCCACCCCCCCCTCGCAGCGCGAGCGCGTCGTGGCCGAGCTGAGCAAGGCGTATGCGAAAGAGGGCGACCCACAGCTTCGCGCAGGGATTGTTGAGACGCTTGGGCACTATGGGACGGCTTCGACCGCTGGCGTGCTTCGCTCGACCCTGAACGACCCCGAGCCCGAGGTACGTATCGCCGCATGCAAGGCCTGGGCCAAGCTCGGCGGTGCGGAGGCCACCCAGGTGCTCGGCCGCGTTGTGTCGGGCGATTCGGACCTGAACGTGCGCATGGCCGCCGTGCAGGCGCTGGGAGCAACCAAGGACCCCCAGGCCCAGGACCCCCTGGCTCGGGCCCTCGACGACAACGACCCGGCCATGCGTCGCCGGGCCATGCTCGCGCTTCGCAATTTGACGGGCCGGGACTATGGGGGCGACGTCACCAAGTGGCGGCAGTACCTCGATGGGGGCAATCCGGAGCAGGACCACACCCCCTGGCTGGTCGAGCGGACCAACGATCTCTACCGCAGCCTGTAGGCCTCATGGAGCGGGGCCTTTGAGCCTCGCCGCGCGGCGGCACGGCCATCGTCGCCCAAGGCAACCCCACGGTGCGGATGCCTGCCCCCAAGCACTCCGCGGGGAATGCCGACCGTGTCGGTCCACTCCGGCCGGCCGCTCCTTTACAAGGGTCGGGTCCGTGGCGTAGCATGGCGAGCATTCGGGCTCTCCGCGCTTCCGGGAGAGGATTTGCGCGTTGGGGGGGCGGATCTCGATTCCGCCCAATGGGGGCGCGCGGATTCGCCCGGTCGCGGGTCCTTTGTCCAGCAACGGGGCGCGAGCTTGCGATCGGCGCACGCCGGGCCCTCTTCGGCCCTCCAGTAGAACTCCATGTTGGACCTGCGCATCGGATTGATCGGAGCGGGGCAGATGGCCACGGCCCTTGCGGAGGGATTGGTGCGGTCCGGGCTGTTGGGCCGCGACGCGATCCTGGCCGGCGATCCGTCCGACGACGCGCGCCAGGCCTTTTGCCGGGCGACCGGGGCGATGGCCACTGAAGACAACCTCAAGGTCGTGGCGGGCAGCGACACGATCATCCTGGCGGTCAAGCCGGCCCACCTAGTATCCGTGCTGGACCAGTTGCGAGGAAAAATCACGCCCAGCCAGCTTGTTGTGTCGATCGTTGCCGGGGTGCGCCTGCAGGTCCTGGCCGAGGGCCTTGGGCCCGAGGTGCGCCTGGCCCGGGTGATGCCGAATACCCCGTGCTTGGTGGGAAAGGGCGCGTGCGGGTACTGTCTCGGCCCTCATGCGACCGACGAAGACGCCCGCACCGTGGCACGGCTTCTGGAGGCGGTGGGCACCGCCTGCCAGGTGGACGAGAAGCTCTTGGACGCGGTGACCGGCTTGTCCGGGTCCGGGCCGGCCTACGTGTACGAGGTGATTCAGGCGCTGAGCGACGGCGGCGTGTTGATGGGGCTTTCGCGCTCGGCTGCCACGGGCCTGGCCGCGCAAACGGTGCTCGGCGCTGCCGAGATGGTGCTCCGCACGGGCGAGCATCCCACGGTGCTCCGCGACCGGGTCGCGAGTCCTGCCGGAACGACCATGGCCGCGCTGCGGGCGCTGGAGCGGGGGGGGCTGCGACGGGCGCTCATCGAGGCCGTCGCCGAAGCGACGCGGCGATCGGCGGAGTTGGGGGGAAGTCGCGAATCGCAATGACGGGTGGGTTGGCGTGAGCGTGTTCTGCACGATCGACGACAAGTTCGTCCCGGTTTCTCGGATCGTTTGGATCTCAGCCGTGCCCCACTTCTGTGGAGCGGAAAGCTGCCAGCGCGAGGGCCAGTACGAGGTCCGTCTGGAGGACGACGAGACCCTCTGGGCCACGCGCAAGGAGCGCGACGAGGCCCTGGAGGCGGTCGAGGCCTGGCACGAAGGGTACGAGGAAACCGACGAGGAGTGAGGGACGGCGGCCCGCGAGCGATCGCGCGGCCCAACCGCCACGAGGGAGGACCGGCCATGTCGATGTTCGAGAACGAGGGCTATCGCTGGCGGGAGACGTACTTCGTGCTTTTCGACGCGAGCCGGCGTCCCACGCTGCGGGAAATGCAGAAGGTGCTTTCGGGCCTGCCCGGCCGGCTGACGATGACCAACCTGCTGGCCGACGAGGTGGGCCGCTTCGAGTCGCTCACCGTGCTGGCCCCGGAGGATTTCGCCGCCCTGGACGTCTCGTACCTTTCCGGCGAGGAAGTCGTGGAACAGGCCCAGACCCTGTTCGAGGACCTCACCGGCCCGGCGTGCAGCAAGGGCGAGCGGGCGCGCCTGGAGAAGCTTCGCCGCTGCGACGCCCGGTTCGACGTCCTGCACTTCGAGCAGATTGCCGACAACGGCGACGACGAGCCCGAGGAGATGCTCGATCCGAGCTCGCTGCTGATCGTCATGGAGGCCCTGGCGGACATGACCGGGGGGATCGCCGTCGATCCCCAATCCGGCACGATGCTGTAACGACTACCTCCAGACTTCCGAAGTCTTGAAGACTTCGGAAGTCCATGCCGCGTCCTAACGCTTTAGCCCCAGGCTTCCGAAGCCCTGGGGACTTCGGAAGTCTGAACCGTCCTTCCCTGGCAACCGTTCTACTCGGCACTCCCATGCTGGCCAAAGAAATCAAGACCGGCGCCGTCGTCAACTACAACGACGCCCCCTGCATCATCGAGAGCGTGTCGGTGCAGAGCCCCTCGGCGCGGGGCGCGCAGACCTACTACAAGTACCGCGCCCGCAACCTGATCACCAAGCAGAAGGTCGATATCACGCTGCGCGGCGGCGATTCCCTGGACGAGGCCGACTTCGAGCGGCGGGCCGTCAAGTACATGTATTCCGACGCCACGCACCACCACTTCCTCGATCAGACCGACTACAACGACTACGCCCTGCCGCGCGACGACATCCAGCAGGAGATGCAGTTCGTCACCGACGAGCTGGAGGGCGTGCTGGCGTTGATCTACCAGGACGAGTGCGTGGGCATCCAGGTGCCGCTGACCGTGGAGCTGAAGGTGGTCGAGTGCGACCCGGGCGTGCGCGGCAACTCGGCCACGTCGCGCACCAAGCCGGCCAGGCTCGAGACCGGCTTCTCGGTCCAGGTGCCGGAGTACCTGGAGCCGGGCGAGATCGTCAAGGTCGATACGCGCACCGGCGACTACATCTCCCGGGCGTGAGGGGGGAAGGCGAAAAGGGGGAGGAGAACAGGAGTCGCGGAAGGCACGAAGGCCCAACGGGGTCCCTTTCCCCGATCCTCTCTCCGTGATGTCTTCCCTTTTCGCCCTTGTCGCTTCCGGACTCCCCGCGTCCGTCACCCTCCTTCCTTCTCCGCCGCGCGGAGCTGCCAGCGCAGCTTGCGCACCGTGTCCTGCACGGCCAGAGGCAGCTTGGAGCGGAGCAGGTTCCTGCCGCCGAACCATCCCTCCGGCTCGGCGAACACCTGGTGGTGCTCCAGGAACAGGGCCCCTCCGGGCTCCTTCAGACGCGTGATCTTCACGTAGGAGGCGGCGCAGGTGTAGGGCTGCGGCTCGCCGAGCGTGAAATCGCCCCGGGCGTCCACGTCGATCGATCGCCACTGATTGGGGTACTCGGCGTCTCCGGCGAACCGCGGATCGACGATCGTGGCCACCACGATCGACTCCTCCGAGCGCGTGACCACGACACGGCGCGTCGTGCTCAGAAGCACGCGGTCGAACAGCGCCACCGTGGCATAGGCGAACCGCTCCTTGAGGTTTTCGCCCTCCAGGGTCTTCAGCCCCCGCGCGCGGACCTCCTCGTCCGAGAGCACGCCGCTCTTCAGGGGATAGCGGCTCCTGCGCTCGCTGGATGCCAGGTGGACGAGCCGCTCGAAGAACTCCTCGGAGTAGAAGTGGGCGAGCTTGCCGTAGGCTACGTAGCCCAGATCGAGCCGGCGCGGCGGCCTCTCGACCCCCTCCATTTCCACCTCGTCGATCGTCAGCGCGAACGGCGCCACTACGGCATCGCGCAAGAAGTCCTCCACGCGGCGGCGCGGCCCGGCCACCCTCTCGATGACCTCGCGCTGCGCGGCGGCATCGAGCCCGTCGGCCATCCACGGCGGATCGACCTTCACGCGGCGCTCGCTCGGGGGTGCGAGCGGCACGCCGCGCTGGAGCAAGCGCGCCATCACGGGGTTGTCCGGCGGCGCAGCCAGGGCGATCAGCAGAATCGGCAGAACTGGTAAATTCATCCCGTTTCTCCTCGCGGGCTTGGCTGGCGTGCGATAGGAGGGGGCGCGCGGACGCCGAACCCCGGTCCACCCGGACGCCCGAATTGTACCACACGCGATGCATCCCGGCCGAAGCCGCACGGCACGTCCAGCCCGCCCAGTCCGCACGGCCCGAACCGCCGTCATCCCGGCGGGTCGGCTGGGTGCTGATCCCGCTTCGCCGGCCGGGCGGAACGGTCGATACCAGGATACGGGAAGTAGCAGTGCTACGCTCTGTCCGCTCTGGAACGGCCGATGTTGCACTCCAGCACAGCACTCCGAATCGAGGCGGCCATGCTGGCGGCGGTCCTGCTCGCCGCGCCCGGCTGCCGCCACCCGCTGCAGGCCCGGACCGAGAGCCGGGTGATCATGCACAGCTCGCCGGTCGAGGACCGGGGCCCCTTGGCCGAGATGCCGGTCATCGGGGGCGGCACGCCCGTGCCCGAGAAGATCGCCCTGATCGACGTGGACGGCCTGTTGGTCAATGCCCCCATCACCGGGCTGGGCACCCTCGGCGAGAACCCCGTGGCCGTGTTCCGCGAGAAGCTCGATCGAGTGGCCGCCGATCCGTGCTACCGCGCGGTGGTGCTCCGGATCAACAGCCCGGGCGGGGGCGTCACGGCCAGCGACATCATGTGGCGCGACCTGCGCACCTTCCGCCAGCGCTCGGGGATTCCCGTGGTCGCGTGCCTGATGGACCTGGGCACGGGCGGGGCCTATTACGTGGCCACCGGCGCGGACTACATCCAGGCTCATCCCACCACGCTTACCGGCGGCATGGGCGTGATCCTCAACCTGTACAACCTCCGCGACACGATGATGCAGTTCAACGTGATCCCCGCGCCCATCAAGGCCGGGCGCCACACGGACCTGGGCTCGCCCGTCGATGCGCTCGACGCGGAGGCCGAGCGAATCCTCCAGGGCATCGTCGACGAGTACCACGCCCGATTCCGTCACGTGGTGCGGACGTGCCGAGTCGAGCACGACCCGGACCGGACCGAGGACTTCGACGGACGGGTGTTTCTCGCCCAGGCGGCGCTGGATCGCAAGCTGATCGACGGCATCGGCTACCTGGACGACGCCGTGGCGGTCGCGCGGCAGATGGCCGGCGCGCCGGCGGCGCGCGTGGTCATGCTCCACCGCCGCCACGATGCGGCGCGATCGCCCTATGCGGTCTCGCCCAATCAGCCGGTGCAGACGGGCCTGTTGCCGCTGAGCGTTCCGGGCCTGGAGCGGACGCAGCTTCCGACGTTCCTTTACATCTGGCAGCCCGACCCGACCCTGGAGCGCCGCGCCACTGGGCGGTGAAGGCGGGGCCTGGCGCCGTTTGCCGTGAGGGCACCGGGTCCCATTCCGCGGGGCCGCCGCGGCTGGTCTGGCGCGAGACGAACAGCGGGTCGGGAAAACAGTGCCTGGCCCCTTGAACCACGTGGCGCGCCGGACCGTACTTCCTTCAGGCCCGACGCGTTTTCGATCTCGAAGCCTTCCGCCGTGTGAGCTAGAATGGCGCCGATCGAGGGCCGGAACGCACCTGACTGGCGCGGAGCACCAGCATGAAGCCGAGGCGGTCTCGCCTGTTTGTCGGCATCTTCGTCACGGTCGTGGGCGGCACCGTCCTGGCCTCGATGCTCGGCTGGTGCCAGTCGCATCCCGCGGTTCGCATCGACACCACGCGGCGCCCCGTGGAGCGGATCGCCCCGAAGACCCGCGTGGACGACACCGCGCCGGAGGGCTGGTCGCACCTGGTCTTCAAGGCCCGCAACAAGCTGGCCGAGGGGGACGTGGACGCGATTCCCGTGTTCGGACGCGCCGCCTCGGAGTACCTGTTCACGGTGATGGCCGCGCGGGTCGTGCCGGCCGACGACCAAGGCAGCCCCCCGTGGCGCCTGGATGCCATCGGCATCGGCGTGGGTGCCACGGTTGGCGACGTCGATCGGATCCTGGCCAAAGAAACGCCGGAGGAGTTGGGGATCAGTCCGGGCATTCTCAAGACGGCGATCCTGGGGCGCGCCCTTGCGCACCTCGGCAAGATCGAGCAGGTCGCGGCCTCTTCGACGATGGCCGTCGTCGATGCCCCAACGTATCTGCTCGTCGAAGGCGAGCACCGTCCGGTCGTGTTGCGTTATCTGTTCCTCGTGCGGCCCGAGGACGGCGGCCTGGCCTCGCTCGTGTGGCGCATCGACGTGGACGCCCGGGGAGCGTACGGCGAGGCCCGCGGGCCCGCCGTTCTGGTGCGGCCGAATCTGATCCGCACCACCCCCCTGCACGTGGACGGCAGCAAGGTGACGCTGGGCATGCCGGCGGCCGACGCGATCGCGGCGACGCGCCTTCCACCCGGCCGGGAAATCCCTCTACCGGAGGAGGCGGCTTCGGTCGCGGCCGCCGGGAACCTGACCGAGGCGGCCGCCGCGGCCCTGGAATCGCTGTTCCGGCAGGCTCTGCGAGCCAACGGCGCGCGCGGCAATTGAAGCAGCGACCCGGCGACTTCGAAGTCGGCTGCGAGCGCGCCCTTCCTCACCGCAACCCCTCTGTGTAGTGGCTGGTTGCCTGTCAGCCGCATCACCCGTAACGTCTATGCGGTTGAGGCAAGGCAACGCCGTTGCCGCAAAATTGCAGTTCTGGTGAAGAAAGGCAACAATGTTCCAGCGTGCGTCATAATTGGGAGACGACTATCCCGAAGGAAGCCTGGGCGATTTGGACGAGCATGCTGGGAACCAGTGCTGCGATACGGTTTGGGGGGAATCCGCACGCTTCGCGCGGGGGCGGCCATGGTCCGCCCGCCGACCTTCGCACCCTGGTGGCGGTGCTCCGGTGGCGCGCGGAGACGACGCCGCACGGGCCCTCGTTCACGTTTCTCGAAGACGGCGAGACCGCCCAGGCGACCTGGAGCTACGGCGAGCTGGACCTCCGCGCGCGAACCGTGGCGGCGGGGCTTCAAGCCCGCGGGGCCGAGGGCGAGCGCGTCTTACTCCTGTTCGATTCGGGGCTGGACTTCCTCGAGGCCCTGTACGGGTGCATGTACGCCGGCGCGGTGCCCGTGCCGGTCAACCCGCCCGACCTGCTCCGGCTCAGCCGCACGCTGCCGCGTTTGGAGGCCGTGGTGGAAGACGCGCGGGCGCGGTACATCCTGGGCGCCCACAACGTGGTCGGGGCCGTGAGCGGCCCGCTGTGCAATATCTCGCGGATGCGGATGGTTGCGTTGGAGGAGGTTTGCCAGGCGAATCCCGTCACCTGGCAGCCCCGGGGGTATGACGCGGCGCGCATGGCTTTTCTGCAATACACCTCCGGCTCGACCGGCAAGCCCCGCGGCATCGTCGTCTCGCACGGCAACCTGACTGCCAGCCTGGCGGCCATGCACCGCGAGGACATCGACGAAGTGGTCGGGGTGACGTGGCTGCCACCGTACCACGACTTCGGGCTGATCGCCGGCGTGCTGCTGCCGGTGTACAGCGGCCGGCGCACCGTGTTCATGTCGCCGGCCGCGTTCGTCGAGCGTCCGATGCGATGGCTCCGGGCGATCTCGGACTACCGCGGCACGACCAGCGGCGGACCGAACTTCGCTTACGACCTGTGCGCGCGCAAGATTCGCGCCGCCGAGTGCGAGGACCTCGATCTGAGCTGCTGGAAGATCGCCGCCGTGGCGGCGGAGCCGGTCCGCGCCGAGACGCTCGATCGGTTCGTCGAGACGTTCGGGCCGTACGGGTTCCGGCGCGAGACGTTTCTCCCCGCGTACGGGCTGGCCGAGGCGGTGCTGAACGTCTCCAGCCGGCGCTGGTACGAAGCCCCGGCCGTGCGGACGTTCGATCGCCGGGCCCTGGAAGAGAACCGCGCCGAGCGCTGCCCGGTCGATGCGCCCGGGGCACGGCGCCTGGTGGGGTGCGGCAGAGCGTGGTCGGGGCATCGCGTGGCGATCGTCGATCCGACGACGCGGCGCGAGGCCGAGCCGGGGCAGGTCGGCGAGATCTGGGTGCAATCGCCCAACGTCGCCCAGGGATACTGGGACCGGCCGGAAGAGACGCAGCGGGTCTTCGCCGCCCGGCTGGCCGACGCCGACGACGAGGGGGTCTTCCTGCGCACGGGCGACCTGGGGTTCATGGACCAGGGCGAGCTGTTCGTCGTGGGCCGCCTGAAGGAGCTGATTATCATCAACGGCCGGAACTACCACCCGCACGACGTCGAGGCGGCGGTCGCCCCGAGCCATCCTGCCTTGATCGCGGGGCGCTGCGTGGCATGCTCGTGCGACGGGGAGGAACGCGAGGGCCTGGTCATCATCCACGAGGTCCGCGGCGGCCGGCGGCACGACTACAGGCAGATCCTGGAGAGCATCCGCAATGCGGTGATCGAGGAATACCTGTTTCCGCCCTCGACAATCGCCCTGGTCGCTTCCGGACGGCTGCCGCGGACTTCCAGCGGCAAGCCGCGTCGCCGTCTCGCGCGGGACATGCTGCTGGACGGCCGGCTGGAGGTCCTGGCGCAATGGCGGGCCGAGGCCCCGGCGGCGGAGACGACCGAGTACGTCGCGGCCCGCACACCCCTTGAGGAGGAGATCGCGGCGGTGTGGGCTGACGTGCTGGGCCTGGAGCGGGTCGGGATCCACGACAACTTTTTCGCCCTGGGGGGCAATTCCCTCCTGGCCAGCGGGTTGTACGTGCGCCTCCGCGATGCCGTGCCCGTCGAGCTGGACCTGGCGAAGCTGTTCGAGCGACCGACGGTGGCCGGCCTGGCGGAGCTGATCGCCACGGCGCTGGCCGAGCAGGACGCGCCCGAGCGCATCGACGGCCTGCTGGACCGCCTGGAGAGGATGCCCGAGGAGGAGGCCGAGCGCGCGACCATTGTGGACGGTCCCCCCGGGCTTCCGCATCGTGGACTTTGATGCCCCGGACGGGCACGGACGCGTCGAGCGAGCGTGTCATGCACGACGCCGCAGAAGCATGCACGACGCGATGCCCTGGAACGGCCAGCCCGATGAAGGACTTCCAACAGCGGATCGAGCGGCTGTCGCCGGCCAAGCGGGCGATCCTGGAGCAGGGGCTCCTCGCGGCCGCCCGGCGCCGGGCCGCGGCCGGCCGCGTCGCCAAGCGCCCTGCCGACGCGCCGCCCGTGCTCTCCTACGCCGAGCAGCGCCTCTGGTTTCTCGATCAGTTGCTGCCCGGGCACCCGCGGTACAACGTGCCCGTGGCCGTGCGCCTGACTGGGCCGCTGGACGAATCGGCGCTGGAGAAGGCCCTGGCCGGGCTGGTCGCGCGCCACGAGACGCTCCGTACGACCTACCCGGCCGACCAGGGCGAGCCGCGGCGGGCGATCGCCGCGCGCGGCGAGTTGCCCTTGGCCCGCGTGGAGATCGGCGATCCCGACGAGGAGTCCCGATCGTTACGCCTCCAGGTCCTGCTGCGTGAGGAGGCGCGGCGGCCATTCGATCTGGCGCGGGGGCCCTTGGCGCGGGCGACGCTTTTCCGGCTGGGCGCCGACCGGCGCGTGGTGCTTCTGACGATGCACCACATCGTGTGCGACGGTTGGTCCATGGACGTGATCCTCCGCGAGCTGGCGGCGCTCTACGAGGCCGCGCTGCGGGGGCGGCCCGATCCGCTTCCGCCGCTGGCGATCCAGTACGCCGATTATGCGGCATGGCAGCGCGAGCGGCTTGTGGGCGATGCGCTAGAGCGGCTGCTCGATTACTGGAAGGAACTCCTCGATCCACCGCCCGAGGCGCTCCAGTTGCCCACGGACCGCCCACGACCGGCAACGGTGGGCTGCGACGGGGCCCTGGAGCCGTTTTCGTGGTCGGGCGACCTCTCGGCCCGCGTGCGACGGTTGGCCGGCGACTTGGGGACCACGCCCTTTGCCGTCGTGCTGGCGGCGCTGAAGGTCCTGCTGGCCAGGATATGCCGCGCTCGCGACGTGACGGTGGGCACGGCCGTGGCCGGGCGCACCCGCCCGGAGACCGAGGGACTCATCGGGTTCTTCGTCAACACCCTCGTCGTGCGGAGCGACCTGCGCGAGGAAGTCACGTTTGCGGACTTCGCGCGCCGCGTCCACCGGCGCCTGCTCGAGGCCCTGCAGCGCCAGGAGCTGCCATTCGAGCGGCTCGTGGAGCTGGTGGCGCCGGAGCGTCGCCGCGACCACGATCCACTCTTCCAGGTCGCCCTGGTGTATCAAAACGCGCCGCTGCGATTGCCGACCGCCTCGGGCCTGAAGATCGAGCCGCTGGTGGTCGATCCGGGCACGGCGAAGCACGATCTGACGCTCTACTGCTGGGAAGAGGAAGGACGGCTGACCGGCCACGCCGAGTACCGCACCGCGCTGTTCGACCAGGCCTCGATGCGGCGGCTCCTGGAGGCGCTGGAGACGCTCCTGGGCGAAGCCGTGACCGATCCGGCTTGCCCCGTGGCCCAACTCCCGCTGATGCCCCGCCACACGCGCGACTGCGTGCTGCTGGAGTTCAGCCAGTCCGACTCGATTGCGGCCTCGCCGTGCTGCCTGCACGAGCTGCTGGAGAGCCGGGCAGCCAGCGACCCGGAGCATCCTGCGGTGCGATTCGGCGGGAAGGAGATGACCTACGCGGCGTTGAACGGCCGGGCGAACCGCATCGCCCGATGTCTGCGCAGCCGCGGCGTAGGCGCCGAGCAGCTCGTCGCGGTGGCCCTGCCGCGATCGTGCGATCTGGTGGCCGTGCTGCTCGGCACGCTCAAGGCCGGGGCCGCGTATGTGCCGCTGGACCCGGTGCAGCCGCCCGCGCGGCTGGCCATGCTCCTGACCGATGCCCAACCGGCCTTGCTGATCGCCGCGGACGGGTTGCTGAGCCGAGTCGGCACGGGCGAGGTCCGCGCGTTGAGCCTGGAGCAGATCGAGCAGGAGTCCCAGGTCCTAAGCGATCGGCCGCGCGACTGGCCGGTCGATCCGGCGCAACTGGCGTATTGCATCTACACGTCGGGGTCCACGGGCCGGCCCAAGGGCGTCCTCGTCGAGCATCACAGCGCCGTCAACTTCATCCGCGCGCAGGGCCGTGTGCTGGGGATCTCGCCCAAGGATCGCTACCTGCAGTTCTTCGCCCCTACGTTCGATGGTTCGATCGCCGAGATCTTCGGGGCCCTGGCCAGCGGGGCGTGCCTGCTGATTGCCGAGCCGGAGACCTGCGTTGCAGCGGATGCCCTGGAGGAGCTCATCCGCCGCGAAGGCGCGACCGTGGCTCAGCTCACGCCCTCGATGCTTCAGGCCTTGAATCCGGCGGCCCTGCCGGGGCTTGCCACCGTGGTGTCGGCCGGCGAGGCGATCACGCCTGAGCTCGTCGGACGCTGGGCGCCGGGCCGACGTCTGTTCAATGCCTACGGCCCGACCGAGACCTCGGTCGGGGCGTGCATGGCCCGACTGGACGAGCCGGCCGCCTTGCGTCCGCCGCTGGGGCGGCCTTTGGAGGGCGTGCGGGTTTACGTGCTCGACGACAGGCTTCAGCCCGTGCCGCCCGGCTTCCCGGGCGAGATCTGCATCGGCGGGGCCGGCGTTGCCCGGGGGTACTTGCACCTGCCGGAGCTCACCGCGGAGCGCTTCGTCTCCGATCCGCTCTCCGGCATGCCGCACGCCCGGATGTACCGCAGCGGCGACCTGGGCCGATGGCGCGACGACGGGATGCTCGAGTTCCTGGGGCGCGTGGACGAGCAGGTCAAGATCCGGGGATTCCGCGTGGAGCCGGGCGAAGTGGCGGCCGTCCTGGAAGCTCTACCCGCCGTGAAGCAGGCGGCCGTGGTCACGCACGAGGAGCGGGGCGGCGAGCAGCAGCTCGTGGCCTATGTTGTGCCCTGCCGCGGGCCCGACGCCGGCCCGGCCGAGAAGGCGGCGATGGAGGACGAGCACCTGAACTACTGGAGGACGCTGTCCGACGCCGCGTTGCGGCAGACGCCGCCGCCGGCCGACCCGACGCTGCACGTGGCCGGCTGGGTGAGCAGTCGCACGGGCAGGCCGCTGGCGCACGAGCCGGTGCGCGAGTGGGCCGAGGCTCTGGCCCAGCGAGTGCTCGCCTTGCGTCCCCGCCGCGTCCTGGAGATCGGGTGCAAGACCGGGCTGGTCCTGTTTCGCGCGGCCCCGCACTGCGCGTCCTACGTGGCCACGGACCTTTCCGGCGAGACGGTCCGATGGCTCCGCGGCGCGGTCGATCGCCGGCAGGAACTGCATGGGCGCGTCGAGGTCCTGGAGCGTCCCGCCGATCGCTTCGACGGACTCCGCCCCGCGAGCTTCGACACGGTCCTTCTCACCTGCGTGGTGCAGACCTTCCCGGGCATCGACTACCTGTTCCGCGTGCTCAGGGGACTTCAGCCCCTGGTGGCCCCGGGCGGACGCGTGGTCCTGAGCGACCTGCGAAGCCTGCCGCTTCAGCCGGCCTGTGCCGCGTCGATCGAGGCGGGCCTGGCCGACGACGTGATGACCCGCGAGGAGTTCAGGCAGCGCGTCACGGGCCGCCTGGAGCGCGAGCAGGAGCTGCTGATCCATCCGGACTTGTTCGCCGGGTTGCCTTCTCACCTTGCCCGCGTCGCGTCGGTCGATCTCCCGTTGAAGCGCGGCCCTGCGGAGAGCGAGCTGGTCCAGTACCGTTACGACGCGGTCGTGTGTTTCGACGCGCCTTCGCGCGAGCCGACGGCCGAGGCGCTGGACTTCGATGAGGACCGGCTCGACGTGGACGGGATCGCGTCCAGGCTGCGCGCAGCGCGACCCCGCGCCCTGAGGCTTCGCGGCGTGGAGAACGCCCGGCTTGTGCGCGACCTGGCGTTGCGTCGGCTACTGGACGACTCGAGCGGGCCGGGTACGGTCGCGGAACTGAAGGCCGCGGCGGATGAAGCCCAGAAGACGACCGCCGCGGTCGATCCCGAGGCGCTGTGGCAGCTCGGCGACACGCTGGGTTACGACGTGAAGATCACCTGGTCCGGCTCGGGCGAGGACGGCCGGTTCGACGCGACCCTGATCGATCGGGGGCAGATCCGGGATCGTCGCCCCCGCCCCGGTCGGTCACGCCGGCGCGCGGCCGCGGCGCATCGGGCGGCTGCTCGGGCGAAGCGCCGCGCGCGTCGGACCCCCGCACAACCGCTTTCGCTGCGCAACGGGGGCGGACTGGCCAACGACCCCTTGGCCGGACTGGTGTCGCGGCGCACGGTCGCGCTCTTGCGCGAAACCCTGCGCGAACGCCTGCCGGAATACATGATTCCGCCTCGCTTCGTGCTTCTTTCGGAGCTGCCGCGCACGCCGCACGGCAAGCTCGACCGCCGGGCCCTGCCGGCCCCCGCGGCGATGCGGGCGGAATGGTCCGCGGGCTATGTAACGCCGCGCAATGACGAAGAGGCCCTGGTCGCCGAGATCTGGGAGCGGCTGCTGGGCATCAGCCCGGTGGGCGCCAGCGACAACTTCTTCGATCTGGGCGGGCACTCCATGCTGGCCGTGAGGATGATCGCGGCGATCGAGCGTCGCACGGGGCGTCGCCTGCCGCTGGCTGCGCTGTTTCAGCAGCCCACGGTCGAGCACCTGGCCCGCCTCCTGCGCGAGCCGGAGGTTTGCCCGCCCGAGTCGTCGCTGGTGCTCATGCAGCCGCAGGGGAACGGGCTTCCCTTCTTCTGCGTGCACCCGGCCGGAGGCACGGTGTTCTGCTACCAGGCCCTGGCCGAGCACCTGGGCCGAAGCCGCCCCTTTTACGGGCTCCAGGCCGTGGGCCTGGACGGCGGGCGCCCGCCGCACGAGAACGTCGAACAGATGGCCGCCCATTACGCGGCCGCCATGCGCGCGGTGCAATCACACGGCCCGTACCACCTGGGCGGCTGGTCGCTGGGGGGCAATCTGGCGTTCGAGGTCGCGCGGCAGCTTCACGCCGCGGGCGAGCCCGTCGGACTGCTTGCCCTGTTCGACTCGGGAGCCCTGCCACCGGATCGCGATCCCACCGAGGAGGACTTCCTGCCCGTGGTGATGGCCCTGTTTCCTGGCGACGACGACCTGTCGCTCGAGCAGCTCCGGGCCATGACGCCCGAGGAGCACCTGGTGTATTTCTCCCGGCGGGCCCTGAAGGCGGGCGTTGTTCTGCCGACCTTCAACGTCGAAACGGCCGGCCACGTTTTCGAGGTGTTCAAGGGGAACCTCAAGGCGATGTGGGAGTTCCGCCCCCGGCCCTTCCCCGGCAAGGTGACCCTGCTGGCCAGCGAGGAGCAGCCCGAGGGGATCGACGTGGCCCGCGACCCGTGCCTCGGCTGGGGTGCGTACGCACAAGGTGGGGTCGAGGTCCATCGCATCCCGGGACGCCATCTGGACATCATCCGTGAGCCCCACGTGCGCGTGCTGGCCGGGAGACTCCGGGAGTGCCTCGACCGGGCTGCGGCGGTCGAGTCCGGCCGCGCCCCGTCCCTTGCGAGTCCGACGCCATGATCGAATACCCCAGATCGCTTCACACCAAGGCCGCCGTCTGGAAGGCGCTGTTCCCTCTGCGCTGGCTGGTCTCCACGCAGCTCTGGCTGGTGAGCTGGGCGGCCCGCCTGATCTCGTGGGCCTTCTGCGGCCTGCACGTGGCCATCGACTACGTGCGGCTCATGGCCCTCGACTACACGGCGCGGCCCGACGACGTGTTCATCGTCACGTATCCGCGGTCGGGCACCACATGGCTTCAGATGATCCTGTACCAACTGACCACCGGCGGCGACATGGACTTCCCGCACATCGCCGAGCAATGCCCCTGGTTCGAGCGCGTGGCCCTGAACAAGCGCGATTTGGACAAGCTTCCGTCCCCGAGGGTCTTCAAGAGCCACCTGCCGTGGATCTGGATTCCCAAGCGGAGGTGCCGCTACATCTACGTGGCCCGCAACGGCAAGGACGTGGCCGTTTCGTTCTACCACTTCTACAAGTCCCATTTCCGCTATCGGGGGACGTTCGACCAGTTCTTTGCCCGGTTCATGCGGGGCTGGGTGGTCTGGGGCTCGTGGTTCTACCACGTCAAGGGATACTGGCGGCACCGCAACGATGCCAACCTGCTGTTCCTCCGATACGAGGACCTGATCGAGGACCTCGAGGGCGGGATCCGGCGGATCATCGCTTTCCTCGACCTCGACGTGTCCGAGGAACGCATTCCGCAGATCGTCGAGCGATGCAGCTTCGCCTTCATGAAGGCCCACCAGGAGAAGTTCGACTTCGGCTTCGAGATGCTCCTGGAACAGGGCATGACGCCCGGCACCTTCATCCGCAAGGGTCAGGCCGGGCAGTGGAAGGCCTGTCTCAGCGACCAGCAGCGGGAGCGCTTCGATTCCACGTGCGCGCGATCGCTGGGCAAGCTGGGCCTCGAATTCCCCTCGCCGTCGGCCGGCGCCGAGCCATCCGCGACGAGAGCGGATGGCGTCGGCCCGAGCCAGCACGCGCCGGCCGCGCGCGACTGCCGCGCCGGGGCCCGGTGACGGGGTCGGGGGCTCTTCCTGGCCAGACGCTGGCTTCGAGGACGAGCGGCTTTGAAAGGCGACTTCCGACCGCGCCACGGACGAGCAATCGTCTCGCCGCACCTCAAAGCCGGCGCTCGTCTCCGAAATCCTTGACTGGCCCCACGTTGCGTCCTCGGCTTCTTGACGCCCCATACGAGGGGTGATACTATACGGGGGGCCGATAGCGTTGGATACTGATCGGCTGGGCGGGGGCGACCCTCCTGGGAATCCCCGCGTGTTGCCCCGACGCGTCGCGGTCCGCGATCTTGGGCAACGTTCGTTGCCGCCAGCCCGTTTGTTGCGGCGCGCGAAGGAGCAGAGGGGACATGCGGCTGAACTGCTTTCACTGTGACCAGGCCTTCGAGGCCACCGCGGAGCAGCTCGGGACGGTCGTCACCTGCCCGCATTGCCGGAAGCAGATGCGCCTTCCCTCCACCGTGGCCGCCGGCGCTCCCCAGGTCGAGGAGAAGGGCGGGTTTCGCGCGTGGCTGCGTGGATCGCTTTCCGGGATGCTCTCGTTCGCGATCCACTTCTGCCTGATGCTCAGCCTCTCGCTGGTCACCTGCGACTACCGGGGCGACAGTGGGCGGGGCGAGGAAGTGTTCATCGGCGAGCTCGCCTCCCAGCACCTCAGCGACATCGATAAAGGCGAACTGGATCCTGGCGAGCCGGAGGTGAGCAATCCGCAGCAGGAGCAGCTCGACGAGAGCTTCGAGGAGGTAGCCCCACCCGACCCCGCCTCCGAGGGCGACCTGGTCGAGATCCAGTCGTTGCAGCTCGCCCCCAGCGGGGCGTCGGGCGGCACGCCCGAGATCGGCGCGGTCTCGTCGGGAGGCGGGGCCCTGGGCGAGGGCGCCTCGTTCATGGGCGTCCACGCCCGCGGTAAGCGGTTCTGCATCATCGCCGATCGGTCCGGGAGCATGGCCGGCCCCAAGCTGGAGTACGTCAAACAGGAGATCCTCGAAGCCCTCACCTCGATGAAGAAGGGGTCGCGATTCCAGCTCATCTTCTTCAACCACGGCGCCACCCCGTTCCCGCAAACCGGATGGCGCCATCCGGACAAGGACCGCGCGGCGGTCGAGGAGTGGCTTCGGGGCATCGTCGGCGAGGGCGGCACGGTTCCCACCCCGGCCTTCGAGGTGGCCTTCGCCCTCCAGCCCCGCCCTGACGTGATCTTCTTCATGACCGACGGCCTGTTCGACCCGGCGACCGTGGATCAGGTCGCCGCCACGAACCGGATGGGCGAGAAGCGCGTGGTCATCCATACGATTTCCTTCCGCGAGCGGAGCGCCGAGCAGCTCCTGCGGCGGATCGCCAAGGACTCGGGAGGGACGTACCGTCATGTCGCCGGGTTCTGACGGTCCAGGCCGCCAAGCCACCAGACTTCCGAAGTCTCGCAGACTTCGGAAGTCTTCCGCCGTGGGACTTCTCGTTGCGCTTCTGCTGCACTTCGCTGCCAGCCCCTGTCCGGCCGACCGGATCATCCTCCGCAACCTGCAAATCCTCGACAACAAGACGGTCAAGTCGTTCGACGAGGACGGCGTGATCCTCGACGGCTTCCGGCTGATCACCTGGGACGAGATCGAGCGGGGCCAGGTCGATCCCGACCGGCAGGAGGCGTTCGACCGGATGCTGGCCGAGCTGGGCGATCCGTTGTACCGCATCCGCCGCCGCCTGGAGGACGGCGACTACAAGAGCATCCCTCCGGCCACGGACGACGCCGGGGCGCCGGAGCGGGCCACCGAGTACAAGTCGCTGTTGACCGAGTCCGAGGCGGTGTATCCGCGCTACCAGGGGCGCACGAGCAAGACGGCCTACATGGTGTTCCAGGGGCTGATGTGGGCGCGGCTCGAGGCCGGCCGCCGTGCCGAGGCCCTCCAGCCGTACTTCGACAGTTACGCTTACCTTCGCAAGGTGGGCGAGGCCGGCGCGACGCTGCCCGGCGACCGCCGCCTGCAGGTCGATATGGAGACCGGACTGACGCAGGAGATCGCCCCGGTCTGGTTCGACGACGGGGCGGCCAGGAAGGCCATGCCCAAGGTGCTCGCCGCCGTGGGGCGAATCGGCAAGCCCCTGCCCGACGGAGCCCGCATCTACTACGCCACGCTGGCCCTGGCTGCGGGCGACGAGAAGGCGGCCGACCAGGCCCTGGAAGGACTGAAGCCCGACCGCCCCGCGATCGCCCAGCTCCTCGACGTGGTCGAGGCGCAGCGCGAGGTGGAGCGGGGCCAGCCGGGGCCGGCGGTCGAGCGGCTCCAAAGGAATCTCCACGACCTGGCGCCGGAGGTCCGGCCCCTGGCGTTCTACTGGACCGGCATGGCCGGCATCGCCTCCGACGATCTCCGCAAGCGGCGCGAGGGCGCGCTGAACCTGCTGCATCTGCCCGCCCTGTTCGGCAAGGGGCATCCCGAGCTGGCGGCGGCCGGGCTGTACCACGCCATGAAGACGCTGTCCGATGCAAACGACCCCATCGGCGCGGCAGGCGTGCGCCGCGAGCTGCTCGGCCGCTACAGCCAGACCTACTTCGCGGCCGAGCTCCGCAGCCGGCTCCGCTCTCCGAAGGACCGCCACGAGGTGAAACCGTGATCCCGACTCGACTTCCGAGCTCCGACGGCGCGATCGACTACCTGCGGTGGGTGCGATGCGGCGGCGTGGTGATGTCTGGCGCGCTGTTCTTCCTGATGCTGGCCCTGCAGCCGGCGCTAGTCGCTCCGGCGGAGGCCGAGGAAGCCGGCCCCGCGGTCGAGGAAACCGAGGAGCTCGACGTGGAGGAGGTCGCCTCGGAAACCGGCGCGGAGGACGGGGCGGACGTCGGCAGCGTCACGACGGGCGACGGGCCGAAACAGCGGACCATGCTCGACACGATCATCGACGGCGGCGTGATCGGCGGCATCATCATTCTCCTTTCGATCATCGCCGTGGGCTTCATCATCGAGCACATGATGAGCCTGCGCAAGGCGGTGCTCATGCCCGAGCCCGTCATGGCCGACCTGGAGCAACTGATCGGACAGGGCCAGATCGACAAGGCCATCGAGTACTGCCACCGGCCGGAGACCCAGTCGCTGGCCACGAGCATCGTTCTGGCCGGGCTGGAGCGCTTCAAGGGATCGCAGTTCGGCTTCGCCGAGTACAAGTCCGCCTGCGAGGAGGAGGGAGAGGAGCAGACCTCGCGTTTGTACCGCAAGACCGAGGTGCTGGGCGTGATCGGCGCCGTGGCCCCCATGCTGGGCTTGCTGGGGACCGTGGCCGGCATGATCCTGGCGTTCAATACGATCGCCTTGAAGCGGGGCATGGCCAGCCCCGAGGACCTGGCCGGCGCCATCGGCCAGGCCCTGGTGACCACCCTGCTGGGGCTGAGCGTGGCCATCCCCACGGTCGTGGCCTTCAGCTACTTCCGCAACCGCATCGACTCGATCGTCTCGGAGGCCGGCAAGCGGATCGAGCGGATCATGATGCCGCTGGGAAGACAGAGGCAGAAGTGAGCCGATCCGAAGCACGCAACGCGAAATCCGAGGCCAATCCGAACGGCAGAAGGCAGCAATGACGGAGACGTCCCGGGTAGGACCATGCGGCGCGACGTGCGTTTTGAGCGTTCGGGTTTCGCATTTCGGGTTCGCTTCGGTTTTCGAGCTTCGGATTGCGGATTGGGGCCGCGCGTCGGTCCTCAGAACCGTTCGACCCGTCCACCTGTTGCTCCAGCACCAGCGCGGTTGACAGCCCCATGCGATTGAGCAAGCGGCGCAGGCAGAACGTGATGGGCGTGGACATGACGCCGATGATCGACGTCGTGTTCAACCTGCTGATCTTCTTCATGACGGTCTCGCAGGTCTCGCGGGCGAACCGCGAGCAGCTCGAGCTGCCCAAGCTCCGCGGCTCCGAGGATCAGCAGGCCTCGACGCTGACGATCAACGTCACGCGCGAAGGCCAGATCATCGTCTCCGGCAAGGAGATGACCGCCGCCTCGCTGGCCACGATGGTCGTGGCGGAGCTGGGGCGCCGCGGCGAGGATGCGGGGCGACTGACCGTCGTCGTGCGCGGGGACGAGCGCGGCGATTGCCGCACGGTCAACCGCGTCGTGGGCACGCTCGCCAGGCTGGGGGTCAACCGCGTGCGCGTGGCCGTCCAGGTACCCAAGGGATGACGCTGCGCGGGGATCGCTTGTGAAACTCTCCTGTCGGAAGATCGATCGCGGCCGGCGGCTCGAATTGCCCATGACGAGCATGATCGACGTCGTCTTCCTGCTGTTGATCTTCTTCATGACCACGATGGCCTACCGGCTCACCGAGCGCGAGCTCCCCTCGGCGATCCGCATGAAGAGCCGCTCGGCCGCGGCGGCGCAAAGCGACCTGGAGCCGGCCATCGTGGAGATCGTCCGCAGCGACGGCGGGTTCGCCTACCAGCTCGGTACGCGCAGGATCCCCTCGCGCCGTGAGCTTGAAGACCTGCTCCGCCTGTTCAAGAACAAGTCGGACGGGGCGTTCGTTCGCGTCGGCGACGAGGCACCGTTCGGCATGGCGGCCGGCGCGATCCAGGCCTGCAAGTCGGCCGGCTTCTCCCTCGTGACCTATGTTCCCATCAACGCGTCGAGCTGACCTGCTCCTTGGCCTGATCGCAATCTGCGCCGCGCTCTCGGCGGCGGGGGCCCAGCGCGCGCGCGGCGGCGAGATCGACAAGGTCGATCAGTTCCTGGGCCGTCTCGGGCTGGTCGATCTCCAGGTCCTGCACCTGGAGAAGACCCTGGCGTCGGACCGCGCCGAGGGCGACCGGCTGAAGCTCGCCCGGCGTCTGGCCGACCTGTACGCGGCCCGCCTGATGACCGCCGCCGAGGACCCCGAGGCCTACGACGACCTGCTCCGCCGCATTCAAGCCCTGGTCAAGGACTACCCGCAGGCCAACACGACGTCGCTCCAGGTGATGCTCCTCCAGGCGGACTACCACCGGGCCGAGACCCAGGTGGCCCGCTGGATTGGCGACCCGACGGACACGGCCTCGCGCGATGCGGCCTACAAGACCCTCGCCCGGATCACCCCCCTGCTGACCCGCCTGGCCAAGGAGCTGAACCAGTCGCTGGCCGCGCTGGCCGACGCGCTGGACGGCTCGGACCCCGAGGCGATCCGCGAGGCCAAGGAAGCGCAGTACGAGCGCCAGGCGGCGGTGACCGGCCGCGCGGAGTATTTTGCGGCCTGGTCGAGCTACTACTTCGGCCTGTTGAAGCGGGAGGAGCGGGCGGAGGGCGGGGAGTTCGCCATCGCGCGCGACGGCTTCCGCCGGCTGCTGGGGATCGACAAGGAGACGACCGACTACCGCAAGCTCGACCCGGAGACGGTGGGCCTGGAGTCCACGTGGCGGGCCAGGGCGATGATCGGCCTGGGTCTGGCCGAGGCGGCCGTGGGCAACGTGGACGCGAGCGGCGCGTGCTTCGAGCTGCTGGAGCACGGCAGCGTGGCCCCGGATATCCGGGATCAGGCCGGATTCTGGTACGTCCAGGCCCTGATCTCGGCCGACAAATTCGAGGAGGCCGAGAAGTACGCGCAGCCGCGGGTCGCCGCGATGCGCGGCGACGCCACGCCCGGCTCCGTCAGCCTCTGCCTGGCGCTGGTGCGGGCGGGGTTCGGTTCCGGGCAGGGTCGCCGTCCGGCCAATGCCGAGGCCCTGGGGTCGCTCGGCCTGAGCGGGCTGGCGCGCCTGCGCCAGTTCGGCACCCTCTACAAGCTGATGGAAAAGTACGGCATCGACCTGGCGCGGGACTCCGGCTTCTTCGTGCAGTGGATCCAGGGCCAGAGGAAGTACGTGGAGGCGGAGAAGAGCAAGTCGGCCGCGGATTATCGCGCGGCGGTGGAACTCCTCAGCGCGGCCATGAGAGCGCCGCAGGCCAGGGCCGAAGCGGCATCGGCCGCCCGGTGCCGCTACACGTTGGGGTGGTGCTACTACCGACTCGGCGAGTACGAGAAGGCCGCGCGCCAGTTCGAGACCGCGGTGACCGGCCTCAAGCCGTCCGACGCCGGCGACGCGGCCAACGCGGCGTGGATGGCCTTTGCCGCGTATCGCCGGCTGGTGGAAGACAGCCCTCGCTTCGTGTCGGCGGCGATCGAAGCCCTGGAGTCGATCAAGCGCGAGTTTCCCAGTCATCCCTACGCGAAGAAGGCCGACTTCGAGATCGGCAGGCTCCAGAAGCAGGCGATCCTGCCCGAGGAGGCCATCCGCTCGCTGAGCAAGGTGCAGCCCGGCGATCCGGAGTACCTGGCGGCTCGCTACGAGTTGTGCCTGATCCTCTACCGGCAGTGGTCGGCCAAGCACGACAAGGGGGGGGACGCGAAGGCCGAGCTCGATCGGCTCGGCGAGGCGGTTGATACCTACCTGAAGGCGGCCCGCAGCGATGAGGACCTGGAGCGACGCGTCCGCTGCCTGATGCTGGTGGTCGCCGCGGCCCTGGAGTCGCGCACGCCGGACATGCGCCTGGCCAAGCGCTATCTCGGCCAGGCACGAGCGCTCGTCGAGCGCCTGCCGGACGCCAGCGCGCAGGCGGCGGACTATCACTATCGATCGCTGAAGCTGGCCCAGTCCGAGGGCGACGGGGCGGCCGTGGCCGCGCACGCGGACTGGCTGGTCGAGAACGCGCAGGGCTCGGCGTACGAGGCGCTGGCGCTGGTCCTGGCGGCCAGGGCGGCCGAGGACGCGGTGGAGCGGGCCTCGGGCGAGGAGCGCCGGGCGCTTCGGAAGAAGGCCCTGGAGGTCTTCTCGCGCCTGGCCGCCTCCCTGGGCGAATCGCCGGAACAGATCCGCCAGAGCAAGAACGCCCTGGTCGCCCAATCCAAGCGGGCCCGCTACGCCTCGGATCTGGGCCTGCATGGCGAGGCGGCCGAGTCCCTGGAGAGGATTCTCGCCGCCTACCCCGACGATCGGGGAACGCTTCAGCGGGCGGCCATGGCCTACTATCGGGCGGGCGAGCACGAGCAGTCGATCCGGCATTGGCGCACGCTGCTTGCCGGGCTGGAGGACGGCACGGACAATTGGTATGAGGCCAAGTACTACCAGCTTGCTTGTCTCGCCGAGATCGACAGGCAGTCGGCCCGGGACGTGTTCGAGCAGTTCAAGCTCCTGCACCCCAGCCTGGGCTCCCCCGACTGGCGGCCGAAGTTCGAGGCGCTGGGCAAGGAGCTTTGAGCCGCAGGGCGCGTGAAACGCTCCTTCTCGCCATTTGGGGCGTTTCAACTGCCTTCCGGCCGCCGCCCCGCAGGGATTCATGGCGACTCGCAGACCGAAGAAGCCGCCGCCCCGTACCGAGGACGCGGACCAGAAGGTCCGCAGGTTCCAGGTCCGCGCCGCGCCCATCCTGGCGGCCCATGGCGGCATCAATGCCGCCAGCCAGATCAAGCTGCGCGCGCTGGCCCGGGAGCTGGGGCTCTCCGAAGAGGAGTTCCTGGCGGCGGTGTCGGGCCCGGCCGACGCGGGCGCGGCGCATCCGACCCTTTCCCCCGAAGAGCAACATCGCCTGGAGCGGTTCGCCAAGAACGTGGTTCGCAGCCTCCGCAAGCAGAAGCGCGACGTGCTCACCGCCCCGGTCGAGCATGCCCTGATCGACGCGGGCTGCAACCGCTACGAGCTGCCCGAGGAGATCGCACGGGGCACGGTCCGGCGCGTGGCCGTGGAGAACGGCATCCGTGCCGTCTCCAAGGCCGAGGCCAGGCAGTACCTGGCGGAAATGGTCAGCCAGCGCGTCGGCGAGAACGGGTGGATCGACCATGCCACCTGGCAGCGCGTGCACAGTGAGGGCAAGCAATGGGGGCTCACCCGGGACGAGGTGGCCGCGGTCCTCTCCCGTTACGTCACCACGGTGCGCCGCCGGGGCTGGATGGGATACGCGGCGCTCGGTCTGGCCCTGGTCGCGGTATTCGCCGTGGGAGGGCTGCTGGCGTTCATCGTCCTGCCGCGCGACGTGCTTCAGAGCCTGACGGGCACGGTCGAGGCCGAGGCGCCCGCCGGGCAGCCCGACGAGGAATCCCAGCCGCCCGCCGAGAAGGAGTCGAAGCCGCCCCCGCCGGACAACGAATGGTGGGACGTGGACCTCGCCGTGGCCGTGGGCCGGGCGCACCGCGTGCTGGAGGGAAGCGGCCCGATCCTCCAGGCCATGCAGTCGGGCGATCCGGAAACGCGGGCCGGCGCCTACGAGCATCTTGCCGGATTGGCCCCCGCGGCGGTGGACGACGCCGCGGCCTTGCAGGTCATGCGCGAGATCCTGGTCGGGGCCCACGCCCTCGATCCGTCGGACGACGCGGCGAGGCGTCTGCGCGAGGCTTTGCTCGAGGGGCTTCCCCGTCGCGGTGCGGACGTGCCCGCCACCGAGGAGGATTTCCTGCCCGTGGTGGCCGCGGTCGGCACGGCGGTGGCCGCGTTGAAGCGCGAGGCCCTGCCCGACGCGCGGGCCGAGGCCCTCGCCGTGAGCCTGGGCCAGGCGATCGGGGCGCCCGTGGATCGCGGCGAGGAGCGCGGCGCGCTAGCGCGGCGATGCCTGAAGGCGGTCCTGGTGCGGTGCTACCGCTTCGTGACCGCGCTGGCCGTGGCCGAGCCGGCCATGGCGCGGAGCCGTTTCCGCACGCTCAACGACGCCGCGAACGGCCTGCTCGACCAGGGGACGCGGCGGCGCCTGGAAGCGGACGTCCTGGCCGCGCTGCTTCCGCGCATCGGCGAAGACTGGATCGAGCACGAGTCGTCGATCCGCGAGTGCGTGGCTTCCTCCGAGCCGATGAACGTGCTGAAGATGGTCGAGTTGTACGAGACCACCACGAGCGCGGAGCTTCGCGTATTTCTGCGCGAGCTCCTGCTTCGCCGCGCAGGAGCGCGCACCGACGCGACCGATCCGGCCGCCGTGGCCCAACTGCTGCGAGAGCGCCTGGGGCTTTCGGTGGACCCGGCCAACATGACCGTGCCCGATCGCTGGCGCTTGCTCGAGATCCGCGCCCGGCGCATCATCGACGAGGCGTCCTCCCCGGTCGCCTCACCGGAGGAGGCGCTGGCGCAGGCGGTGCGCCTGGCCGGGCTGGGCACGCTGGCCATGGCCCTCTCGCGGGGCGAACTGGGTGCGAGGACCTTCGACGAGCTCGGCCGCGCGGTCTTCGAGTGGAAGCCGCCCCAGCCGTTGCCCACCTCGGGCGCCAAGCCCGGGGGCCGGGCGCCCCGCGGGCCCTACGTCGCGCCCGTGGCCCTGGCCGAGGTGGACGCGCTGACCAAAAGCCTCCGCCGGCACCGCGCCATCGACGATCGCGACCGGTGCATCTTCTTCATCACGGCGCTGCGGCGATTCGCGGGCCAGCTTCAAGACATCCAGCCGGACCAGGCCGCGGTGCTGGCCGACTACCTGCTCAGCAGCAAGCCGGAAACCGAGTTCCAGCGCGTCGCCGCGCACCTGCCGGGCTTGGGGCGCTGGCGCGCGCTCCGGCTGGCCCTGGCCGACGAGATGATGACCTGCCAGTTGAGCCAGGAGCGGGCCGTGGAGGTCGTCTCCGGGGTGCTGGGCCGGGCGATCGAGCTGGGCCGAGAGGAGAACTGGCGCGGGGCCCTCCGCTATCTCCTCCTGAAGGACGTGCTGGAGCGCCTGCCGCAAGAGAGCGGCGCGGGGGGCTCCGAGCTGGGCCGGCTTGGCAACGCCGCGTCGGAGGCGTTCATGGACTACCTGGCCGCGGAATCCCAACTGCTGGGCATTCCGGCCGAGGAGTACCAGGCCGCCACATCGCCCTCCGCACGGCTGAGGCTCGAAGTCCGGCGGCTCGCCGCGATACTGGGGCGAAAGAACCTGCGCCCCGAAGACCGGGCGCGGCTGGGCGAGCTCGCGCATCGGTTGACGGCCGCGGACTACCTGGGCCCCACCGACCTGGCCCGAACCGTGCTTCTGGATCGCCAGTGGCTGCGCCTCGCGGCGGCCGAGGTTGCCGCGCGCCGCCCGCAGCGCGCGGCCGAGGCCGACCGCATCGTGGCCGACCTGGCAGCCCGCGACGGCGGGGCGGCGGACCTGCTCGTGCAGCTACGCGACGGCCGGCGCGCCATCCTGCAGACCTGGCTCCTGTTGAGCGAGGCCCCATGATATCCCGGCCACTGAAGCATCGATCCCTTGCGGCGCTGCTGTCGGCCCTGGTCCTGCTCGCGGCCGGCCGGCCGGCCGGGGCCGTCGTAGTGCTGCTCAAGGGCGGCAAGCCGCCCATCAAGGCGGCCCTGGTCCGCGAGGACACGGACACGATCGTCGTGCGCCAGACGCGGGCCGACGGAAGCACCTACCTGCGACAGATCCCGCGTGCCGAGATCGACGAGGTGCTGGTCACGGTCTCCCCCCAGCGGCTTGCGGAGCTCGCGCCCGACAACCCCAGCGCCTACCGCGACTACGCCGACGAACTGGCCGAGAAGCGCGAGGACCCCGATGCCCGCGAGGCGGCGATCCGCCTGTACCTCATCGCCGCCTGGCTCGACCCGCCGCGCCTGGGTCGGGCGTGCCTGTTGGGCATGGCGGGCCTGGCTCGGTCTGCGGCCGAAGAGCGCAAGTTCCGCGCCATGGCGTTCCTGCTCGACCCCGAGCACGACCGCCGCCTGCTCCAGGCCCCGGACGTCTCGGCAGGTCCCGCCGCGTCGGAGCGCCGCGAGCTGCCGGCCTCGGTGCTCAAGCCGATTCGGCTCCTGCGCCAGGGCAAGGCGGACAGCGCGCGGATGCTCGCCGAGCGCGGCTACTACCGCAAGCAGTTCGCCCAGTTCGAGGAGTTCCTCTCGTTCGACGAGTTCATGCGGGCCTGCCGCGAGTACCGCCGCAAGCCGCCTCCCAGCGACCTGTTGGGCAAGCTGCTCCAGATCGAGCTCGTGTTCAGCGGCGATATCCAGCCCGTCGGGGAAGCCGCCGCGGCGGCCCCGGTGGCCGACACGTGGTCCGACGCCGTTCGCATGGGCCGGATGGAGCCCATGCCGGCCCTGTCGCTGGAGTCGCTCACGGATCTCGATCCCCGCAAGTGCCTCTACCGCGACGGCCAGTGGGTGGCGCCGTCCGGGTGACGGCGTTTGGTAGCCGGCCGCGCCGCCTGCTTCTCCCGCATTTACTTCCGGGCTTGCCGGGCCGGCCGCATGGTAATATAAAGTAATAAGCCCGACCCGACCCGCGAGTATCCGAAACCCGGCATGGCCACGCAACGAAAGCAGGAAATCGTCTCCTTCAAGGTGGATGAGTCCCTGTGGGAGGTGATCCGCCGCATCCCGAACCGGTCGGAGTTCATCCGCTCGGCGATCCTTCAGGCCCTCGACCACGCCTGCCCCCTGTGCCAGGGCACGGGCAGCCTCTCCCCCGACCAGCGGCGCCACTGGAACGAGTTCGCGCGCACGCATCCGGTCGAGGAGTGCGGCGATTGCCACGCGTTCCACCTCGTATGTGCGGCCGGCGCCCGCAAAGGAAGGCCGTGATGAGAAAACTCCCGACCGACCACGCCGCGACGACTTCATTCTCCCTCGTGCTGCCCCTGTTGGCGCTTGCCGGGTGCGGCCCGGCCGCAACGGCGCCGCAGCCCGACAAGCTGATCGTGTTCGCGGCCATCGAACCGGTCGCCTGCCTGGCCGAGCGGATCGGCGGCGACCGGGTCGAGGTCCACGTGCTCGTGGACGCCGGGTCCGATCCGCACACGTTCCAGCCCACGCCGCGGCAGACGGCCTCGCTCGCCCAGGCCGCACTGTACCTGAAGATCGGCCTGGCGATGGAGGAATCGCTCCTGGGGCCGATTCGCGAGGCGAACCCGGACCTGGTCGTCGTCAACACGGCCCAGGGGATCACGCTCCGGCACATGGCCGAAGCGGCCTGCGACCACGCCGCGCACGACCACGCCGCGCACGACCACGCCGCGCACGACCACGCGGCGCACGACCACGGGCACGACCACGGGCACGACCACGGGCACGACCACGGGCACGATCACGGGCACGATCACGGGCACGATCACGGGCACGATCACGGGCACGATCACGGCCTCGACCCGCATATCTGGCTCTCGCCGACCCTGCTGTGCGTCCAGGCGGAGAACATCGCGCGGGCCCTGGCCAGCGTCGATTCGGAGAAAGCGGAGCACTACCAGGAGAACCTCGCGGTCCTGGTAAAGGAGATCAACCGGACGGACCGCCGCGTCGCCGCGATGCTCGAGCCGTACAAGGGGCGGCGGTTCTACGTGTTCCACCCGGCCTTCGGCTACTTCGCCGAGGCCTACGGCCTGGAACAGGTCCCCATCGAGACCGAGGGCAAGGATCCCTCGCCCCGCCAGCTTCGCGATCTGGTCGCCCGGGCGCGCCGGGACGGCGCGGCGGCGATCTTCGTGCAGCCCCAGTTCGATCAGCGCGGAGCCGAGGTCGTGGCCCGGGCCATCGACGCCAAGGTGATCGTCCTGGACATCCTCGAGCGCGACGTGCTGGCCAACATCGAGGACATCGCGGCCAAGGTGGCCGAGGCCCTCGAGCATTCGACTCCCGCCGGACCGGACGGTGCGAAACCATGAGCCGCACGCGATGGGATGCCGTGGCCGCCGACGCCCCGCCGATCGTGGTCCGCGGCCTCGCGTTCGCCTACGATGGCGCGACCGTGCTGGAGGACGTGAATCTCACCATCGATCGTGGCCAGTGGGTGTCGGTCGTCGGGCCGAACGGCGGGGGCAAGACCACGCTGCTGAAGCTCGTCCTCGGCTTGCTCAGGCCGACCTCGGGCAACGTGCTGCTGTTCGGCCAGCCGCCCGAGCGCGCGCGGAGGCGCGTCGGCTACATGCCGCAGCACATGCGGTTCGATCCGCAGTTCCCCATGACCGTGATGGACATCGTGCTCATGGGGCGCCTGGGCGGGAAGGGGCTGTCGGGCCTGCTGGGCTGGTTCGGGCGCGACGACCGCAAGGCCGCCGTGGAGGCCCTCGACGAGGTCGGCATGGCGGACCAAACGCGGCGCCCCTTCGCGGCGCTCTCGGGCGGGCAGCGGCAGCGGGCGCTGATCGCCCGGGCGCTCTGCTGCCGGCCGGAAATGCTCCTGATGGACGAGCCCACCGCCAACATCGACGTGCGCGGCGAGGCCCAGGTGATGGAGATTCTCAGGCGGCTGGCCGAGCGGATGACGATCGTCATGGTCTCCCACGACCTGGGCTTCGTGGTGCGCGAAGTCCAGAGCGTGGTCTGCGTGAACCGCCGCGTGGTGGTCCACCCCACCAGCGAGCTGACCGGCGAGACGATCCGCGAGATCTACGAGGGGGACGTCCGCATGGTCCGCCACGATCACCGCTGCCCGGTCGAAGGTCATCCGCATGCCTGAGCTGTTCCGCGCCCTGGCCGAGCCCCACATGGCGTTCCTCCGCTACGCCCTGGCCGTGGGCCTGTTGGCCAGCGTCGCCTTCGGCATCGTGGGCACCTACGTGGTCACTCGGCGGATCACCTACATCGCCGCGGCCATCGCCCACTGCGTGCTGGGCGGCATCGGCCTGGGGCTTTTCCTTCGCGAAGTTCACGGCCTCACCTGGTGCAGCCCCATGCTCGGGGCCGTGGCCGCGGCCCTGGTCTCGGCCGTGGTGATCGGACTGGTGAGCCTGTACGCGGGCGAGCGCGAGGACACGGTGATCGGCGCGGTCTGGTCGATCGGCATGGCCTCGGGGCTGCTGCTGATGCAGAGCACCCCCGGCTACCGCGGCGAGATGAACTACCTGTTCGGCGATATCCTCTGGGTCGGGGCCCGCGACTTGTGGATGGTCCTTGTCCTCGATCTCGTGGTCGTGGGGCTGGCCGTCGCCCTGCACAACAAGCTGGTGGCCGTGTGCTTCGACGACGAGTTCGCGGCCCTGCGCGGCGTGCACGTGAAACGGTACTACGTCCTGCTGCTGTGCCTGGTGGCCCTGTCGATCGTGCTCCTGGTCCGCGTCGTGGGCATCATTATGGTCATCGCCCTGGTGACCCTGCCCGCCGCCGTGGCCGGGCACTTCACGCGCCGCCTGGGCACGATGATGCTCGTGGCGGCCGCCTGCTGCATGGCGGTGGTGGCCTCGGGGCTGGCGATCAGCTTCCAGACCGACCTGCGCAGCGGCCCGGTCATCGTCCTCGTGGCGGGCGCGGCCTACCTGGCCGTGGTGTTCGGCAAGCGGTGCCGGGAGCCTCTTTGGTGGATCCGCTCCCCGGCGCGGCGACCCGAGCCCCCAGCCGCGGAACACCTGCATGGCCGCAGTTCGTGACTCACGCCGTGCCGGAGGAAATGGCCCGACGACGGCGTCGGGCCGGGCTACGCAGCTTCCGCTCCCTCACCCGGCCAGATTACGCTCGCGGGGGAGTGTCTCTCTCTCGACAGCGGACCTTCACGCGCCCCGGGGGCGCGGCTCGTTGCCACGCGCTGCTTGGAAACGCCCACCGCTGCGGCGCTCACCCCTCTGGATAGCGGGTATTGCGGCGCACGGGGGCCCGCGTTTTACAGAGAAA
>CAYSUS010000053.1:0-49105 GCA_964434165.1 uncultured Pirellulales bacterium | reverse complement strand
GTGAGGTTGTAAATGCCGGTCTCCATGACGAGGTTGGCATTCGTCCCATCGGCCGCTTTCCAGACGGCCCGCTGCGTCTTCTCGTCGACCATGCCCTCGACGGGATGCGTCGCGCCGGTCGATTCGTTGTAGAACGTGCCGGCGATGATCCCATTCTTGCTGAGGGCAAGCTGGAGGTACATGCTGCTGGCGCTGACGCCCTCGGCCGTGAGCGCGAAGACGCCCAGCGGCAGCCACTCCAACTCCGCCGCCTGCTCGTCAGTCATCTCGGGCACGGACGTGGCGACCTGGGACGTGTCGGTGTAGTACTGTTCTGCCGAACCGTACTCCTCGCCGTTGACGTAGACGATGTTGTTCTCGTAGTAGACGGTCCCGCCCGATCCGTAGCGGTAGTAGACCGGGTTGGCCCAACGGTTGGCGACCCACCCGGTGATGGCGCCGGCGGTGGCCCACTTCCACCAGTGGCCGGGGCGATAGGACGGGTAGCCCGGATGTCCAGGACGCCACGGACGTGGCGGTCGATCGACAACGGGCGGCCGCACCACGGGCGGGCGCGCCGGCGGACGGACGCCAGGCGGACGGGTGCCGGGGGGGCGTGCTCCCGGCGGACGCGTTCCGGGAGGCCGGCCAGGGCGCTTCGGGACCGGCTGAATCGTGACGGGCCGATCACCCGTGCCGGGCTTCGCAGGCAACTGGGCGGCTGGCGGTGTCGGCCGATCACCGCCTGGCCGCGCCGGCAATTGGGCAGCCGGCGGCGTTGGACGATCGCCACCCGGGCGCGTGGCAGGCAACGGCGACTGCCCCGGCTTGAACCAGTCGGGCATCGAAGGCCTCTGCCCAGGGCGAGTGCCGATTTGGCTCTGGAGTTTGCCGCGATCAATGCTCGGGCGGGTGCCCGCGCCCGGCGTTGCGGGGCGCGTACCGGCCGACGGGCGACTCGGCGTTGAAGGTCGATTGAGCGAAGGCCGGGTCGGTGTGGAAGGCCGACTTGGTGAAGGACGACTAACCGACGGTCTACTCATCGACGGAGAGCGATTGAGCGACGGACGGGCCCCGCCGCCTCCGCGACCGCCCCGCTGGGCGTACGACCCATCGGCAACCATCGCTACGCTCAGAAGCGCAGCCGTTAGAACCAGGGCGTATCGTTTCATTGGGATTCCTCCTTATCGTTCTGCGGTGACTCGCCCGTTTCGTCCTTCTGGCGAACCACAGTCACTTCCGGAATGTTGGGCAACAACTCGCCGCCGACCTCGCGGTTGGTCGACTGCCAACGGATCGTATCGTCGTCAACCAAGGTGATCACGTTGATGGCCGACGCTCGTCGACCATCGCCGAGCACGAACGACTGCTTGACCAGCCAACGGTTGCCGTCGTTGATCCAGCGGCCCTCGCCAACGCCTCCTTCAGAGTCGAATGTCCAAGACCGTATCTGTTTCGCAATAGGATCCCAACCGACCGTCTGGGTACCCTTCAAACCCAGTTCACCGTCGAGGTTGACTTCGAAAGCTCGCGTCAGAAATTTGCCGCCGTGTGTCCATGAACAGGTCGTGGTGATCGTGGATTCCTCTCCGACGTCAACCCAGGTGCCGACCATCCAGTTCAGTTCGCCTAGGGGCGACGCTTGCGAAGAATCGCCGGTGGTCGCATCTTCCGACGACAGTGATTGCTCGGCGGCGGGCCGCGCGACCGCCGCATCATCTTGGGCCAGCCCGACCGAGGCGGCGAGCAAGGCTAGGATGAAGAAGCTCAAGACTCGTTGCACTGAAGCACTCCTTGTCAGAATAGGCCAGGGGCGAACGAAGAAATCGGGTTCCCACGCCGACAGGCCGCGACGCTGAACCGTCGCAAGTGAAACCGCCGCAAGGAAGAACCGCGCAACAAGTTTACCCAGCTTGAATGGGCTTTACGCCCTTTGAGGGATTGTCATTTGGCGCCATAGCTGGTATTTCTTTACCTTAGTCCCGCTATCGGGGGGAGGGCTTCACGGATCGGGGGGCCAAACCGATGCAGTCCATTCCGCTGGTACGAAGAGCCGCGCTGGCAGCTGCCGTCTCGTTTCTCGAAAAGGAAGGGGTCCCGCTGCGCCGCCACTTGAGCCGCGCCAGGCTGACCATCCCTTCGCCGGCCGATGCCGAAACACTCATGCCGCTCTATCAGCTCTGCGATTTCCTCAGCTCGGTCGCTCGGGCGGAAGGAATCGGCGATCTCGGCTTTCGCACACACCTGGGCGTAGAAGAACTGGGGACCTTCGGGCGGCTTATCGCGCAAGGGTTCACTTTGCACGAATCGGTTCAGATTAGCATGGACCTCATCGCCACTTACAATTCAGGCCTTCGAATCTGGATAGAGCGTCACCACGACCAAGTGAGGTACTGTCAGAAGTACGCGGATAGTATTCCGCGTAGTCGAATCGAGCAAGTCGTCCATCTGGCGCTGCAGAACGCCATGGTAATGGCAAGCTGTCTTGCTGGTGAACGCTGGAAGTTGAACCGGATCGAACTCGCCTCGGACCCAATCGACTTGTCAAAGTACTTCTCGGAACTGGCGCACATCCCCGTCTCTTTTGGTCAGCCGTTCTCTTCTATTTGGATGAGCGCGTCGGTGATGAGCGCCCCGGTAGGTCGCCTCGAGGTCCTTCCTCCTGTGGATAGGAAGACGCGAGAGGCGTATCTCGATTCAGGCCCTGCCTCGCAGCCGATCGGCCAAATGGAGCAGGTAATCGAGTCGGTGCTCCATCGGCCGGGCGCCGATTTGCAGCTTATGGCAGCGAGCATCGGAACAAGCGCGCGAACGCTTCAGCGGCGCCTGAGGGAGGCCGACTTGACCTTTTCTCGATTGCTCCAGCAGGTCCGTTTTCGCGGCGCGCAACGGCTCCTGCGCGATCCCGCGCTACCGGTGAACGAAGTGGCCCGCGGGCTGGGCTACGCAGATCCGGCCAATTTCATCCGCGCCTTCAAGCGATGGACCGGCGTCGGACCCAGTCAGTTCAGACGGCTTCACTACGAGCCGACACGCGAGTGAGTGTGTCCGACCAACTTCGGATTGCCGGTCCGGCTAGCTCCGCGCTGAGAAGAAGATGTCGGCAACTTGCCCCCTGTCCTGGTCCAGCGACCCTTCGTAACCACATCAGCGAACAGACGAACCCCGAGAAAGGGCGGCAAGACGGCGGCCCGACTGGCCGAGAGGTGGCCCGACCCGTGACCCGTTTCACGGTCAGACAGGTTGATCCTTGGCAGTTCAGACGCAAGGCGCGATGCTGCCACCGCGGCTCGCCTTACGGCAGTAGGGATTGGGTCGACAAGACGGTCAAAGGTCTTGGGATGGAAGCAACGATACGCCCGCCCGGGAAACCCAAGCGACGGCAAACTGGACCTGTCCCCGTTTCTGAGCTTCCTGCTTGCGACCCTTGCCCGGAAGCGGTATCGTGTCGTCATGATGCGGCTTTCGCACCTAACCGCAAGTCGCGACCAGGGCTGCTTGCCAGGAATTCACTGACCTGCGAGAATGGCGGCCGGTAAGAGCGCACTCGCACTCTCAACAGGAGGCTTGCCATGCACGCTGTTCTGCTGGTTGCGATGCTGGCCACCATGCCCGACGCCGAGGCGATCCAGAAGGCGGAGGCCCTGTTCGACGACGTTTACGGCGAGGACCTCGCCAAGGCCCGCAAGCCGGACGACAAGGCCGCCCTCTGTGAGAATCTCCTCGAAGCCGCCGAGGACTTCGAGGACGCCCCGTCGAAGTACGTCGTCCTCCAGCACGCCTGCAAGGCGGCCGTCGAGCTTCAGGACGCGGGGCTCGGCTTGCGGGCCGCTGAGGGGCTCTCAGTCTTCCGTGAGAGCGAGGGGGCATTGGAGGCCGGCAACGAGGCTTGGGACGCCGCCCGTCGCGTACGGGGCGCACGAGGGCAGCTTGAGAAGAAGCTCCAGGCGGCGGAGTTCTACTTCGCAGCGCTGCGGGAGCTGGAGGGGCTGAAGAAGCGGGCGATTGAGATGCGGCTGGAGGAGATGGAGTGGCGATCAACTCCTAGCCTCACCTGTCAGTTTGTTTTCGAGTTTGAGAAGACAGCCGAAGGCTGGCTGCCAGTCAAGCATATCGGAGACTTGAAAGTGCGCGACGGACGCCTGGTGGGAAAGATCACAGGAGGTGACCCGCATGTCGTTCACAGTGGGCTGAGGCTCGATGCGGCGAAGTGCTCGGCGATCGAGGTATGCTTGTCTGTTTCTGCGCCGTGCGATCGCGGGGAACTCTTCTGGATTACAGAACAAGACAAGAAATGGGGCGGCGAGAAGGTTTTGCACTTCCACCCCACCGGAGATGATCGACTGCATTTGTGCAGGCTCTCTTTGGAGGAGCATCCCGCATGGACAGGCACGATCACGGCGATCCGACTTGATCCAGGCGATTGGGACCATTCGGCCGAGATGGATGAAACATTCACTGTTGAATTCATCCGCGGCCGGTAGGCTCCACCGCTTCCCACCAAGCGCTTGCCGGCCTGACAGAATGGCGGCCGGTAAGAACGCATTCGCACTCTCAACAGGAGGCTTGCCATGCACGACAGAAACGGGGACGGGTCCAGTTGTTGACAAGTTGGGGCATATCTGCATGCTGGGGACATGCCTAGAACAGCACGAGCGGCGCCGGGCGGGATGGTCTGCCACGCCATCCATCGTGGCGTGGGGGGGCAGACGTTGTTCTTCGGCGACGATGACGACCTTGCGACGGTAAACTGGACCTGCCCCCGTTTCCTCCCTTCGGCCTCGCAGGTGGCTGCGGTACGTAAACGAACCGGAGACGGAAGCGGAACTTGAGGCCTTGCGGCGATGCTGCCACCGCGGCTCGCCTTACGACAGTAGGGATTGGGTCGACAAGACGGTCAAAGGTCTTGGGATGGAAGCAACGATACGCCCGCCCGGGAAACCCAAGCGACGGTAAACTGGACCTGTCCCCGTTTCCGGTCGATGCCCCTTTGCTGAAAATGCCCCAAGGAGCCCCGGCACGAGCCGAGGGACCTAACCGAGTACCGGAGGTGGGAGTTGAACCCACACCCTCTTGCGAGGACCGGATTTTGAGTCCGGCGCGTCTGCCATTCCGCCACTCCGGCGCGCGAAGCGGGGCCGCCGGGCGCGGCCCCTCGCAGCAGGTTCCGATTCTAGGACACGCGCCCCGCCATGACAAGTTGATGCGCGCCGGCGGCCGACGGTTCGCGGTGCCCGCACGCACCCGGCCGTCCTCGCGCCGTGGAACGGTGCCCCGTGCGGTCGCCGCCGGGTAGCGCGGCGCCGTCGTCAGTCGGTGCCGTAATGCTGACGGAACGCGTCGCTTGCGCGGACCTCGGCCGGCGTGTTCCGGGTGACAGGCAGCAGGCGGCTCGTCTGGCGAATCGGGACCCCGGCCCCCGGCAACCCCGGCCCGACGCCCAACTCGGGCTCCGGCTCGGCCTCCTCGCCCACGGGAGGGGGGTTCAGCGGCGGGAACCGGTACGGACTGCTGTACTCGGTCATCGTGTGCTGGGCGTACATGCCCGGCCAGTGATAGGTGTACTGCGGCGGCACGGGGAACTTGTAGCTGCCCCGGCAACTGCAATTGAACTGACCGTACGAGGCCCACTTCTCGCAGTACTTGCGCCACAGGCACGTGGGGCCGCAGAAACGGCCGCACCCGCAGGGGCGGGCGCACGGATCGCCGCAGGCGTCGGTGCACTCGCACTGGGCGCAGCCACAGCCCTCGGCCGGCATGGCCTCGGCCGGCATGGGCGCGAGGCCCTGCTGCGCGACTCCGGGGGCCGGCGTCGGCTGTTGGGCGACCGCCGATCGGGCGGCCAGCACCAGCGCGGCCACGGCCGCAGCGAGCGTGAGTACGTTTCGCATTCCTGTCTCCCTCCTGGATGGAACCGGGTCTTCGCCGTCAGGGGCCAGGGGCTGCGCAGCGTCCAGCCGAGGCGGCTTGCATGCCGGCGGCTGCGGGACGACCCTCCAACGTGCGGATGCGGGTCCGCGCGGGGAGGTTGCGCGGCGAGCGCGCAAGGTGCGGCTCGCCCCCTATCAATAGGAGCATCGGCACGCCGAGAACGCGACCGCCAACAAGATTGCGCGGCGGCTCTCCGCAGCCCGCGACCGGGAGGAAAGATGCGCAAGGATTGCGGTTCGTGCGGGCGACGCCCCTCGGTTCCGCCTACAGCAAGCTCTCCAGCAGGAGCCGGATCTTGCGCATCTCGGCGAAGTGATCCACTTCGGGCATGGGATGGACGTCCACGCACAGGGCTCGATTGTAGTGGTACTTGCCCAGTTGGGACACGAGCTTGCCGTATTCCACGCTGCCCTGCCCGATCCGCACCTGGAGTCGCTCCTTGCTCGTATCGCGCAGCCGGACATGGCAGGTGTGCTTCATCACCTGCTCGTAGCTCGGGGGGCTGTCGCGCTCGAAGACGTAGTGGCTGGGGTCGAGCGTCAGTCCCAGGCCCTTGACGTTATCGCAGAGGACCACGGCCGTGGTGGGGTCCTCGGTCATGCGGCCCGTCTCGGTCTGCAAGGCGACCAGCACGCCGTCCACGGCGCCGATGGAGACCAATCGCCTCAATCGCTCCACCTCAGCGTTGAACGGGGTGCCGAGCTCGGCCGCGCGGACCGTGATGAGCACCACCTTCGTGGCCTTGGCGAGCTTGCAGCATGATGCGAACTGCTCGTAGTACTCCGGCTCGGGCGCCTCGATCTCCACGCTGTAGCCGATCGGCGTGAGCCGCTGGGTCTCCCGGCAGATCTGCACGCATCGATCCAGGTCGGCGTGCACCTGCGAGGGCTTCAAATGGCCCTCCGACTCGTGGACCATGATCTCCACCGCCGTGTATTCCAGGTCCACCAGGCGGCTCAGCGCCGCGTCCAGAGGGAGGTTGGAGAAGCAGGCGCTGGTGGCGGCAACAAACACGCATCGACTCCTTCCAGAGACTCCCCTCTCCAAGAGGGCGATCGACCGCGGAACGCTCCTTCGGGGGGTGCGACCCTCTTCACGGGGCAGAAGAGGGCCAGAACCCGTCCGCGACTTGTCCGGGCTGATTAGCTTACGGCTTTGGTCCAGACGTGGCAACACCGGCGACAATCCACGGTCGGTTCGCAGGCGAGGGAGCTTCCCGTCCGCACGAGTCGCTGGCGTCCGCAGGCCGTGATAGCGGCTATAATTGGGTGGGCCAGGGCAGTCGGAGGGACCCCCGTGAGGGGCTCACCT
Source organism: uncultured Pirellulales bacterium (assembly GCA_964434165.1). GTDB lineage: Bacteria > Planctomycetota > Planctomycetia > Pirellulales > Thermoguttaceae > CAYSUS01. The sequence continues at coordinate 41,884 of CAYSUS010000053.1, read as the reverse complement.
GCCTTGCGGCCTGGTTCCAGCTTCGGTTGGCGCCCGAATCCTTCGTGGTCCGATCCCCAGCCAGAAAGGCGACCGCCATGCCATCCGAGATCCCCGAAACGCCGCAGGACGCCCAGGCACCCGTCACGCCCCAGGTCGTCCCCGAGGGTGCCGTCCGAACCCCGCCGCGTAGGAGGAGCCTTGCCGCGACCCTGATGCTGATCCTCCTGCTTGTGCTGCTGGGCGGTTCGATCTTCGTGAATCTCGGGTTGTTCGGTCTGCTCCAGGCCCGCATGCTTGACACCGAGGGGAAGGTGCAGGAGAAGCACTTCTCGCATGCGCGCTACGCCGATGACAAGATCGTGATTCTCACGATCGAGGGCACCATGGTCAGCGGCGAGGGGTTCTTCAAGCACCAGATCGACAAGATCCGCAAGGACGACTCGGTGAGGGCCGTCGTGCTCCGCGTGAATTCGCCCGGCGGGCTGGTCTCCACCGCCGACTACATGTATCACCATCTGACGGAGCTCTCCGAGGAGCGCGATCTGCCGATCGTGGTGAGCATGGGCGCGATCGCGGCCAGCGGGGGCTACTACGTCTCGATGGCCGTGGGCGACCGGCCCGACACGATCTACGCCGAGCCGACGACGTTCACCGGATCGATCGGCGTGATCATTCCGCACTACGACCTCTCGAAGCTTCTTGAGGAGTGGGGGGTGCGCGAGGACTCGATCAAGAGCCGGCCGCTGAAGGGGATGGGCAGCTTCGCCGAGGAGATGACCCCGGAGGAGCGGGCCATCTTCGACGGGCTCGTCCAGGACGCGTTCGAGCGGTTCAAGGAGATTGTCAAGGCGGGGCGGCCGGCGTTCCGCCGGGATGAAGAGGCCCTGAAAGCGGTGACCACCGGCCAGATCTTCACCGCGGAGCAGGCCTTGGAGAATGGCCTGATCGACAAGGTCGGATTCCTTGAGAAGGCGGTGGACCGGGCCGTGGAGTTGACCGGTCTGGCCGAGGACGAGGTCGAAGTGGTCAAGTACGAGGCCGAGCCGACGCTGGCGGACGTGCTTTTCGGGGCACAGAGCTCCCGGCAGCCGCCGCTGGACCTGTCGGCGATTCTCGACCTGAGCGTGCCCCGAGCGTTCTACCTCTGCTCGCGTCTGCCCGTGCTTGCCGGCCGTCCGGGTTCGCGGTGAGGCGGCGGGGCGCCGGGCTCCTGCCGCCAGCGCCCCGCTACGGCAACCCGGCCGGTCCGAAGCCCCCGTGCGGCACCTTGATGCGGAAGTAGAGCTGGCGCAGGCGGCGCTGCATCCGCTCGCCCGGAAGCGCCAGCAGCTCGTCGCGTTGCTCCGGCGTGAGCTCGTATTCGAAGAAGTGCATCAGCTCGGCCTCGCTCACCTCGGGCATGGTCCAAGCGCCCCCCTCCAGGTCGCCCTGATAATGTACCAGGTAGCGGGCCCAGCTTGAGATCAGCTCCCACTGTGCCTGCGGCGGCCGCGCTCGAAGCTTCTCGCGGGTGGCGGGCGTGAGGACCTCGTAGATTCGCACCAGGTCCTTCTCTGTGGGCTGAGGCAGCTCGTCGCGCTGCTCGCCGCGCCACCGCATCCAGAGGATGCTCATCACCAGGCGCGTGCGATGCTCGGGATCCGACTCCAGCTCCTCCTTGCGTTCGGGCGGCAGGGTGGCCAGGACCTCGGCCTCGTGACGCCGGGCGAACTCGGTCATCCAGGCGAGCAGCCCCTCGGCGTCCGCCGCCTTGGGGCGCCGCAGCGCGCGCTCCTCCTCCTCCTCCAGCAGCCGGCGCACCACGGCGATCCGCTCTGCGGGAGGCAACTCGCCGATCTCCGCGCGGCGATACAGCGGCTGCGTCTTCAGCCATTCGTAATAGCGCCCGGCCGTCCGGCGGAGGGCCTCGCTCTCCGGATGCGCGTCGATTCGGCGGTTCAGCCGCCTGAGGCGCTCCCGCTCCGCCGGGTCCAAAGCCTCCAGGCGCTCCAGCGCCCAGGCGACCCCCGATTTCTCGGACGCCGACATCGCCGCCAGCCGGGCGCGGCGCTGCTCCAGCAGATCGGCCCGCGAACCGAACCGGTCGCATCCGCACACCGCGAGTAAGGCCGACAGGACCAGCAGCCCCGGATTCCACGGCCTGCGCCCCAGGTGCAGGGCGGCCCCAATCGAACGACCGAGGTCACAGTCCATCGGAGTCCTCCGCACGGAAGAGTTCCTCCTGATGCAACCGCAGGAGGAATCCGAAATCGTCGATCTGGCGATACCGGTCGAGGTGCTCCAACAGCGGCAGATCCTCGACCACCGGCTGCGCCGGGTCGGGCGAGAGCCGTCGGGTGGTGAGAAAGCCTGCCGCGGCGGCCACGATCAGCACCGCGACCCCGGCTAGCCGCAAGCGCCACCGCCTGCCCGGCCCAACGGCGTCCCTGGCAGCCGACACCGCCACCAACTCCAGCGTGGACCGGGTGAAAGCATCGTCCACGTCGGCCGGGGCCAGCTCGTCGAGCAGGTCCCAGGTCCGCTCGAGTTCCTGGAGCCGGCTCCGCACGCGAGGGTCGCCGACCAGGAGGTCCTCGACCCGCCGGGCGGCCTGCGCATCCAGCTCCCCGTCGAGGTAGGCGACCAGCTCCTCTTCGGAGACGCTCGGGGTTTCCGTGGAATCGCGGGCCATGCGTCGTCGTGCGCGAAGGAACTGCTTGCTGGGGGAAGAAAGGCCTTGGCGGGGCGAAGACGCCGGCCGGCCGTCGATCGCCGAACGAGGTCTCAGGAGGGCACGCGGTCCGCCGCCGAGGGCCGGCAACCCTGTTCCAGGTAGGGCTCCAGCACCTCGCGAAGGTTGACCCGGGCCCGCGAGAGCAGCGACTTGATCGCCTGGGGCGTCAGCTCCATGGCCTGGGCGATGTCCGCGTAGCTCATCCCCTCGAACTTGTTCAGCAACACGGCCATGCGCTGGCGCTCGTTGAGGGCGCCGAGCGCCAACCGGACGACATCGCGCGCCTCGGCCTTGTCCAGTTGCCGCGCCGGAATCTGCCCGCTGCTGGCCTGGACGAGCATCTCCATCGGGTGCGCCCCCAACGCGCCGCTGTCGCTGCCGATCATGTTGACCTCACGCCGACGCGACCTGGACCGCAACGCGTTGGAAGCCACGTTGTTGGTGATCGTGAACAGCCAGGTCGCGAATTTCGCGCCGGCCACGTACCGCTCCCGCGAGCGGTACACGCGGAGGAAGACGTCCTGGGCCAGGTCTTCCGCCAGGTCGCGGTTCCCGACCAGGTGCTCCAGGATCATCACCACGCGGCCCTGGTAGCGACGCATCAATTCCTCAAAGGCCGCGGCATCCCCGTCCCGGACCTGGAGCATCAGCCGGACGTCCGGGTCGCGCAGGGCATGACGCTGGGCGGAGGATTCGCTAACCACCTTCACGCACCCACGTTTCAAGGGGGCAGCAACGGCCTCCGGCGCGTGGAGGCCTTCACGACCTCCAGTCTAAGCCAAACTGGGCGACTCGACCAGACACGGCCCCCCTTTTCCACGTCCCGGCGAGCCCTTTTCGGACCGACACGTCTCGGCTGGCCTCCTCGCTCGGCGGAAGCGCGAGAGCTGTTTCCCGGCCGCCTGTCAGTCGAGCCCGTGCCCGGGGACGAGCGCATCGGCCCCGCCGTCGATCATCGGAAGCGCCACCACGTGGGCCTCGCCCGCCGGCGTCTGGAGGCGCGTGCCCGCCGATGCAAAGCCGCGGCGCACATAACCCAGCGCCACGGCGCCACGGAATCCCGGCGAGAACGCCGCCGAGGTGATGCGCCCGGCGGGCTGTCCGTCGCACGACAGAGACGTGCCCGGGGCCGGCGGCTGCGGCGCCGCGAGGCGCAGTCCGCGGAGGATCTTGTTGACGTGGCCTCGCGCGTCGAGCCTAGCGACGGTCTCCTGGCCCAGGTAGCATCCTTTGCGCCACGAGATCGCTCGCTCGTCGCCGCCGACCTCCTGGGGAAGGTCGTCGCGCGTGACGTCGCGGCCGCTGCACGGCCACCCGGCCTCGATCCGCAGGACCTCCCAGGCGCCCGCCCCGCAGCAGCGGACCCCGGCTTCCTCCAAGGCCCGGCGCACCCGGCGGACACCGTCCGCCGCGCAGCTCACGAAGAAGGCCGGGCGCGGCGACAGATCGACCCGCCGCAGGGATACCGGGCAATCGGCCAGCGGCAGGTCCACGTGCTCCAGCGGCGCGGTTGGCGGCGCGCTCGCCAGCAGATGGCCGAGCAGCTTCGGCGCTTCGGGGCCGGCCACGAGAAGCTCGGCGCGCCGCGCGCTCAGGTCGAAAAGCTCGACCCGGTCGCGGATCTTGTAGAAGTCGAGATGCGCGATCAGCGCCTCGCCCTGTCCGGGGTCGGTGTCGAGGATCACCCCGTCGTCGCCGGCCAGAACCAACACCCAGGCCAGCGCGCGGCCTTTCGCGTCGGTGACGAAGGCCTCGCGGCCCTCGCCGGGCCGCAGGTCATCGACCTTGTTAGTGCAGAAGCGGTTCAAGAAGGCGGCCGCGTCCAGGCCGGAAAGAAGAACCTGGGTGCGCGCGGCCAGCTCGATCAGACCGGCCGACCGGGTCGCCGCGGCGTAATCGGCGGCGAGGCCGCGCCGCGCGCGATCGGCGGCTTGCGGCGTCGAAGCCTGGGGCATATCGTGATCCCGGGTACAGTGGCTGCGGGGAGTCGTGCGGCGGGTTGATCAAGCCGACCTCAAACGCAGCCTGGGGGACTGCGGAGCCGGACCCGCGGGGAATTATAGGCGCCTCCGCCGCCGGGCCTGACGGCCGGAGAAAGAGTCCCGCCGCTCGCCCCGGCACGACGGCGTGCCGCTCCGGAGCCCGCCGCCGCGGGGAGGGCCGCAGCATCGCAGCCCCAAGTCATTGCAGGTAAAGGGTTTATCAAGGGGGCTGCGCCACCGGTCCGCCACGAGGTCGTGCGAACGAGCGGGGCCTTGCCCCTCGGCTCGCCTTTGGCCACGGCCTGGGACGAAACTCGGTCCTACGATTCCGGGGACGCCCCTGTCGAGTCACGGAGGCGGCGTCGGCTGCCCGGAACGCGGACCGCCCGAATGCTCTACGAGGAGAAGCCTGAATGTCTGTGATGTTGACCGAGAACGCGGCGAGCGAGATCAAGCGCATGATGGCCCAGCAGCAGTTGGCCGACACGACCGTGCTTCGAGTGGCCGTGTCGGGCGGGGGCTGCAGCGGCTTTGAATACCGGATGGATTTCGACGAGAAGGTGGACGCGCACGAGGACGTCGTGGCCGAGCAGCACGGGGTGCGCGTGGCCGTCGATCGCGCGAGCGAGAAGTTCCTCCGCGGCACGGAGATCGATTTCCGCCAGGACCTTCTCAACCACGGGTTCGTGTTCAACAACCCGCTGGCCACCAAGACGTGCGGCTGCGGCACGTCCTTCCAGGTGTGAATTCCCGGTGCGGTGCTTCCGGGACGGACTGCCCGTTCGTTCGGCTTCAAAGGGCCTTCCGCTCGCGGAGTGAACCTGTCGCCCCACCTTGAAGGACTGTTCTGGCCGCTGCCCACCGACCTCACCTGGACCTCACCTCCACGCCGCACAAGACAGGCTTGCCGCGAGATGCCGTAAAGGAAAGGTCGAGCGGGCCCTGGACCTCGATGTTCTTCAGCTCGCGAACCAGGGGCCTTCCTGGTCCTCCGGCTGCCTTGGCCACGTCGAGATCCACGACCGCGGACCTCCCTTCCACCGCGACGCTGAAGACCCGCTCGCCGGACCGAACCGCGTCGGGCTCGATGAAATGCAGACGCACGTCGTAGCGCCGCGTCTGGTTGTCCGCGCGCCGGGCCCGCTTGTCGGAAGTCACGAGCAAGGGGATGGAGACCTCCAAAACGCCCTCAACTCCCGTCGAGGCGATCCACGAGTCGCCCAGCGCCGATTCCACGCGGAACCACGCGGGTTCCTTGGGCGCGAGCTCGGTGTTCTCCTTTTTCCGTGAGGTGACGGAAAGCCACAACGTGCCGTCCTCAGCGAAGCGGTCGCCGGGCGCACCGAAGTTGAACCCCGCGCGGCGCAGGGGAGCCGGCGGCGCCGTGCTCTTCTCGCGCGAGGTGTCGTACTGGGTCCAAAGCCGGTTTCCGGGTCGATGGACCAGGGCCAGGGCCGTCATCCGACTCCGCTTGTGATGGGTTCCGAAGTTGGGGACGTTAAGCACCCCGCCCGCCGGCAGCATCGTCGGCGTGCAGCCCATGTCCATGCCGTGAAGCTGCATCGAGCCGCTCTGTCCGGCCAGGTCGTACACCGCGGTGCGCCACGTGATAAGCGCGGGGCAGGCGACGAGGTGGTTGCAGCCGCCCTTGCGGAAATGCCAGGGGCCCTTCTGCCCGGTGCGCGGGTCGACGCGCTCGTGTCGCCGACCGGTGCGGAGATCGTAGGTGTAGCCGTAGCGGTCGAGCAGCACGTCGCCGAGGATCACGTGCGGCTCGAAGTACGGGGCCTCGTCCACCTCGAACACGACGTCGCCCGTCTTTCCGCGGATCCCCAGCATGCGTCCCGGAGTGTTGCGCCCCGGCTTCCCTTCCTTGGATGGTGCCAGCCAGTGGCCGTCGTGCCAGGTCATCAGGTTGCGGCAGGGGACGACCAGCGTATCGGACCGCTCCGCATAGGTGAGATTGAGCACCGCCACGTCGAGCTCGCGGTGCCACTTCGGTCTGCCGGTATTCAGATCCAGCGCGTAGAGCATCGGCGGCGTGCGCGGCAAGCGGCGACTGGCCTCCCTGAGCTTCTCGAGGGTGTGGGGGGCTATCGTATCCACGCAGAACACCATCCCGCCGCCCGCCGCCATGCCCCGATTGAGGAAGCCCCACTCCGCGCGCCGGCTCCAGCGGGGGTTGCCGCTGGCGCGGTCGAGCCCCAAGACGAACCGCATGGGCATGCGGTCCTTGGACCAGTCGCCGCCGTTGCCGTCGTGGCCGCATTGGGCGTCGACCAGATCGTGCGGGCGGAAGACCGTGGCGATTATCAGGTCGCCGCTGAGGCGAACGCTCCCCCAACACAGGTCTTCCTTCTCCGCTTCCGGCAGCGGCACTTTCCAGACGCTTTGGCGCGAACCGTCGGTCGGACGGAAGCACAGCAGCTCTCGGCCGGCGCAGACGTAGATCGCGTCGCTCGACGAGGTGAAGTTCAGGCCCGTGGTCCGTGAATGAAACGTCGCGGGGATCTCCGCACGCATCGCCTCCTCGTGACGCCACGGCTCGCGGTGGTTCTTCGAGTGGATTCCTACCCCGCCGCCCGGCCCTCCGAAGCCGTACACCTTGGGGATTTCGGTCTCCCACAGCAGCCGGCCGGTGTAGATGTCGAACGCGGCGAGCCGCCCCGGGCCCTCGAGGATCATGCGGCCGTCCACGATCGCGGCTCCCGGCGGCAGCGGGCTGACGCTGTGGCCCGACTGGTGATCCACGTGCCCGTCGTAGTAGAACCGGGCGTCAGACGCCGGCCCTTCGTACCAGAGGATGCCCAAGGGAGCGCGCACCACGCGCTCCTGGCTGCACAGACTGTTCGCGGCGTCGGCATACTCGTGGGTCCACTGGCCCGTGTTGGGGATCGGGCCATCGCGGCGCTCGATGGTCACCTTGTCGCCGCGGATCGCGGCGAAGGTGCCGCCGAAGGGCCGAAGCACCTCGCGCAACGCGTCGCTGAGCGCCAGGTCGGTCTCCGTGGTTATCAAGCTCGCCATGCAGGGCGGCAGACCTCGACGGGCCGCATCGCCAGCCAGGACGGACAGCCGATGGTCGTCGAAGAGCCCCCTCTCGTCCAAGCGGCGGCGCACGGCCGCTACCCTCTTCGCGTCGCGGTCGATGGCGATGACGCGGAGGTCGGACCCTCGCAGCAGTCCTTCGACTAGCGCTCCGTCGGCCAGACCGATGACGACGGCGTAGCCTTCGCGAACGCCGGTCCTCTCGAGCAGTCGCGCTGCCGTTGTATGGATCTCCTTGTCCGCCGCCTCGAGGACGGGCGCCTGGGTGGACTCCACCGCCGTGGTGCCCTCGCGGGGATCGCGATCGGCGAAGCAGTAGATCCGCCCCGTGAGCGTCGCGGCGATCAACCGGCCGTCGTGCATCCTCGTGCGGACCACTTGCCCTTCGACGTTCCCCGGCACGGTCAGCAACTCGGCGGCTTCCAGTCGCGGTAGCCTCTCGTCGACGGACTGGCCGGTGCGGATGTCGTACGCCCCGCTGCCGCCGTGTCCATAGACGAACAGCCTGTCTCCGCCTTTCCGCGTGGCGCCGTGGGGTCGATACTGCGGCGAGCTGTTCGACCAGAGCACGTCGCCCGTCGTTGCGTCCAGCGCGTGGACGTAAACGCCATCGACCGGCCAGTGTCCGGCGACGAAGAACACTTTGCCGTTCTCGGCTATCAGGTCGGCCCCGCCCGGCCACGCGGAGGCGAGACGCTCGTGCGCAAGGACCTTGCGATCGCTCGGTCCGCCGCGATGCTTCCACAGCAGCTTGCCCTGCCGGTCCAGTGCGTAAAGGTATCCGTCGTCGCTGGTCACGAAAAAACGCCTGCCGTCCCCGGCCGGATCGACGCGCACCGGGCCGCCGGTGTAGAAGCGCCATCGCTCGGACCCCGTGTCCAAGTCGAGGGCCAGCAAGGCCCCGTTGTGCTCGCAGCCGACCAGCAGCAAGTCCTCCTGGGCCAGCAGCGGATGGGCCACGTCGCGCCGCATCCGCGACGTATGCTCCCAGGCGGGCTTGCGCGCGGGCAGATCGAGGAACCATTGTGGCTGCATCTCCCCGCGGGCCGCGCCCCAGGAGACCACGCAAACAGCCGCAGCCGAGAAGGCAGTCCGCATCATCGGGGTCTCCCAGGCGAAGGAGGTCAGCGGGGGCTTCGGCAGTTCGCGGGGTGAGCCCCTCGCATTCTGACCCGCGCGGGGACCGCGCACAAGTCGGCCCCCCCTTCAGCCGAAGGGCCAGGGCGGGCAGACCGCGACGCGCCGCGGACCGGCGCGATTGCAGGAGATCGTTGGCATAGAAGCTTGCGCCGTGCTATGTTTCGGGCTTGGGATCGTGGTTCATGGCCTCGCGCGGCCCGCTGGGCGGGCCGCGCCCACGAAGGGCCTGGCAATCCGTTGTAGCGTTTGCCTTGGGCGAGCGTCGAGAACGGTGGACACGGCGACGGGGCGCCAGCGCACGCGACAACCTGGCTCAGCATTGAGAGAGGGACAAGCCTGATGATCGCAAGATCCTGTTGTTTGCTGTGGCAGACCGTTGGGTCCTGCCTTTTTGTCGCCGTGGCCTTGGCCGGCGCCGGCCTGGCGGCGGACGCGCGGCCCAACGTCGTCCTGATCCTCGCGGACGACAGCGGCTTCTCCGACCTGGGCTGCTACGGCGGCGAGATCCGCACGCCCCACCTCGACAAGCTCGCCTCTGGCGGGCTGCGGTTCACCCGCATGTACTCGACGGCCCGCTGCTGGCCGTCCCGGGCGTGCTTGCTGACGGGCTACTACTTCGAGCAGACCACCTCGACGCGGTTTCCTGCCTGGGTCAAGACCCTGCCCGAGCGGCTCAATCAGGTCGGCTACCGCTGCTATCACTCGGGCAAATGGCACGTTCGCGCGCGGAATCCCGTCGCGGCCGGATTCATCGACCCGAAGGGCGTCCCGCCGGCCCCCGAAGGCTCCTTCGCGCCCAGCGACGGCGACCCGGCCTTCGGGTATCCCCACACCGAGGCGATCGCGCAGCGGGCGATCGACTGCCTTCACGACCATTCGGCCCATCACCGGGGCCAGCCCTTCTTTCTCAATCTCGCATTCTATGCCCCGCACTTCCCCGTGATGGCGCTTGAGAAGGATATCGAGCCCTACCGGGGCGTTTACGACGTCGGCTGGGACACGATCCGCCAGCGGCGCTGGCAGCGCCTGCGCGAGATGGGGATCGTCACCTGCGATCTCTCGCTCATGGACCCGCGCCTGATGCCCAAGCCGATCGGGCACAAGAGCTGGGAGGAGCTGGAAGAGCGGTTCGGCCCCGGCGAGGTGACCGACACCGTTCCGTGGGACTCCCTGTCGGACGAGCAGAAGCGGTTCCAGGCGATGAAGATGGAGATCCACGCCGCCATGGTCGCGCGGATGGACAAGGAGATCGGACGCCTCGTCGATTCACTCAAACGGACGGGGGCCTTCGACAACACGCTCATCGTGTACCTCTCCGACAACGGCGCCAGCCCGGAGATCATGATCCGCGGCAAGGGGCACGATCCGAAGGCCCGGCCCGGCTCGCAGACGACGCACCTGTGCATCGGGCCGGCCTGGGGCACGGCCTCCAACACGCCGTTCCGCTACTACAAGATGTGGACGCACGAAGGGGGCATCTCCTCGCCCGGCATCTTCCACTGGCCCCGGGGCATTGCCGCCCGCGGCGAGCTGCGCCACAGTCCGGCCCACTTCATCGACGTCGTGGCCACGATTCTGGGGCTGGCCGGGCTGGAGCCGGGCATCGAGGGCGCGCCGCCCTCCTCCGCCCGCGACCTGACGCCTGTCTTCGCCAAGGAGGGGGCCGTGCCGCTGGACTACTTGTTCTTCCGCCACAACGGCAAGGCGTTGATGGAAGGCGACCTGAAGATCGTTTCCACCAGGGCCGACGGCGAGGACTGGGAGCTCTACGACCTGGCGAAAGACCGCTGCGAGCAGAACGACCTGAGCGCGGCCATGCCCGAGAAGCGCAGCGTTATGATCGAGCGCTGGAACCAGCTCAACGCGCTGTTCCGCGAGCAGGCCGCCGGGGGAGCTCGCGGGCAGGAGGCCGCCCGAAGCAAGACCGCGTCCCGTCGCGGAGAGAAGAAGAGCGGGCGTAAGAAGCAATGACGGCCTTGCCGACACGGGCCGTCGTCGCGATTGCGTGCTTCGTCCCTCGGCCCTGTTCGCACGACGTTCCGGGAGCGGGAAGCTGCGGAAGCCGCTTCGAGCCGTGCCTTGGGATCATGGATTTGCGGCTCGCTTCGGCCTACAATGGCCGGTCGGAAGCCCGGGAGGCCCCCGGCTCTGAACGTCCCGCCGATCGGATCCCTTCCCATTCAACCCAAGGAGCGACCCCATGACACGCCCCCTCGCGCGACTGCTGACGGCGCTGGCCGTCGCTGCCCTCCTTCTCAGCTCGCCCGCCCGGGCCGGGGAAGGCAAACGGAACGAGCCTCCCGAAGGCTTCACGGCCCTGTTCAACGGCACGGACCTCTCGGGCTGGAAGGTGAGCGAGAAGAACGCCGAGCACTGGAAGGTCGTTGACGGCGTCATCCACTACGACGGCAAGGGAAGCAGCCTGCCCACGGAGAAGGAGTACGGCGACTTCGAGCTTCTCGTGGACTGGAAGATCGAGAAGGGGGGCGACAGCGGCATCTACCTGCGGGGCAAGCCGCAGGTGCAGATCTGGGACATCGACCGCCACAAGGAAGGCTCCGGCGGGCTGTGGAACAACAAGCGGACGCACGTCGGCGAGAAGCCGCTCGTGCCCGCCGACAACCCGGTGGGCGAGTGGAACACGCTGAAGATCAAGCTCGTCGGCGACAACGTGACCGTCCACTTGAACGGCAAGCTCGTGGTGGACGACGCCCCGATGGAGACGCTCAAGAAGGGCGACGGCTTCATCGAGAAGGGCCCGATCCTGCTGCAGCACCACGGCAATCCGCTTCAGTTCCGCAACATCTTCATCAAGCCGCTGGAGAAGTAGATCGCGGGCCATCGCGGCACGCTCCGGTGTCGTCGGTGTGCCCAGTCGAGCGGCAAGTCGCGAAGGACGAGACGGGTTTCGCACCCTAACCCTTACTCGGAGGTTTCCTACCATGGCAGGCAGACACGCGGTGACGCGCCGGGGCTTCCTCGGGGCTTCGGCGGCGGGCGCGTTCGCGGTCACCATCGTGCCGCGTAACGTACTGGGTCAAGGGCAGACCCCGCCCAGCGAGGAGTTCGGCGGGGCGCTGATCGGCTGCGGCGGGCGCGGCAACGGCACGTTCGGTTGCCTGGGGCCCGGCGTCCGCCGGCTGGCCTCCTGCGACGTGAAGTTCAAGGACCGCTGCGACAACAAGGAGTATTACACCGACTTCCGCAAGGTGCTCGAGCGCAAGGACATCGACGTGGTCGCCATCGCCACGCCGCCCGGCTGGCACGCCCTGATCTCGATCGCCGCGATGGAGGCCGGCAAGGACGTGGTGTGCGAGAAGCCGATGACGCGGTTCATCTCCGAGGGCCGCGCCGTGGCCGAGGCGGAAAGACGGTTCGGCCGCATCTTCCAGGTGGAGAACAAGGGGCCCTACCGCGCGAACACGGTCCGCAAGATCTTCGCCAGCGGCCTGTTGAAGAACTGCGACTCGGTGTTCGTCCAGCGCGGCGGCAAGAAGGTCAAGCAGTGGAGCGGCAAGGCGAAGTACGAGGTCGCCGAAGTGCCCGACGGCCTCGACTGGGACATGTACTGCGGGCCGGCGCCGCTGCGGCCGTTCAACCGGCACCGGGTCGGCGGCACGCACCGCGGCTACTGGGATTACGAGGGGGGCGGCCTGGCCGACATGGCCCACCACCAGTTGCACAGCCCCGCCTACCAGTACGGCCGCGACCTGACGGCCCCGGTCGAGATCATTCCCTACGCGCCGCCGGCCCACCCCGAGTGCTGCGGCATGTGGGGCTGGTGCGAGATGAAGTACGCCGACGGGTTCACCCTGGTCCTCGACAGCGGCGAGTGGGGCGAGAAGTACGACCGCTTGCCGCAGAGGAACCTGGACGAGGGCAGCCTGATGAAGATGCTCACCCCGGAGGACCAGGAGAAGATCAAGTCCATGCCCACCCCGGAGCCGGAGCCCAAGTTCCCCGAGGCCATCCGCACGCGCAAGCGCGCGGCCGCCAACGCGGAGCGCTCGCACCACGTGGCCATGATCTACCACCTGGCCAACGCGGCCTTCCGTTGCGGCCGGCCGCTGAAGTTCGACCCGGTGACCGAGCAGATCGTCGGCGACGACGAGGCCAACCGGCTGGTCAACCAGCCGATGCGGGCCCCCTGGCGGATCTGAATCGCGTTGCGTGATTCCGGGAAAAGGGGCCAACCCTCTTGCCGGAATGCCCCGAAGGGTGCCTCGCACAGAAGGGTTTTGGCCCCGCTTCCCTCCCGGCAGTCGTCGCGCCGTGAAGCGCCGCACCATCCAACCGAACACTTCGTCAGTTCACAAGGAACCCAATCATGGCAGTCTCGCCAGAGCTCAAGAGGCTGGTCGATCAGATGCCCGATCCGGACAGCCGCGGGATGTACACGGAGAACATCGACAAGGACAAGATTGAGAAGGCGATCGACGCGATCTACAAGGGCGGCCGCGCCAACGTCAAGGGACTCGTCGCGATGCTCGCCGAGCCCGGCAGCGACAAGGACGTCAAGCCCCATTACGCCCTGCACTGCGTGCTCAATCACACGCTGGTGGTGAAGGATGAGCGTGCCCGCAAGGAGTTCTGCGACGTGCTCGCCGCGGAGCTTTCGGGCGACCGCTCGGAATGCATCAAGTCGTTCCTTTGCCAGACGCTCCAGTGGGCGGGGCGCCGCGAAGCCGTGACGGCGCTGGGCAAGCTGCTGACCGACGAGTCGTTGTGCGATCCGGCCGCGATGGCCCTCGTGGCGATCGAGGACGGCGCGGCCGACGAGCTCCGCAAGGCGGCGGCCCGCGCCAAGGGCTGTTGCCGGTTGGCGGTCATCGACGGCCTGGCGGCCCTGGCCGACGCCGGCTCGGCCGGCCTCCTCCAAGAGGCCCTCGACGACCCGGACCGGGAAGTCCGCATCGCGGCCGGATACGGACTGGCCCGCATCGGCGATGCCGGCTTTGCAGACCTGCTCATCAAGGCCGCCGACGTGGAGCCGGGCTGGGAGCGGATCCAGGCCGCCAAGAACTGCATGGTGCTCGCCGAGCGGCTGGCCGCCGCCGGCAAGCAGGGCGACGCCGAGAAGATCTACCGGCACCTGCGCAACACGCGCAAGGACCCCTCGGAGAAGTACCTCCGCGACGCCGCGGAGGCCGCGATGGCCTAGTGCGGTCCGTGTCTGCGAAAGCCGGCGAGACCGGGCCGCGCAGTCGTTTCTCCTGAACAGCGCACCTGGGGTTGGCAGCGCCGACCGGCATGAGCCCGGACCGACCGCGAATCCCCGACGACACGATGGCCGAGATCATCGAAGCGCGGACGGCCCGGCCGCCGAAGCGGCACGGGGGGGGCCAAGGACAGTTCTTGAATTCAGGCAGTGGAACGGGACCACTCCGTGGGAGAACCAACGTGCTCAGAACCAGGACCCTCGCCGCGGCCCTCGTTGCCCTCACCGCGTATTCCCTCGCCGCCCACGCGGCAGGCAGGAAGGGCGGCCTGGTCGTCCACCTCGGCTGTGATGACGGCTCGCACATCGCGAAGCTCCTTCGCGCCGTCGACAACCGCGTCGTGCACGCTCTGGACACCGACGTTGGGAAGATCGAACAGGCGCGCGGCGAACTGGACAAGCTCGGGCTGTACGGAAAGGCGAGCGTCCACCGTTTCTCCGGCGAGGCCCTGCCCCACGCCGACAGGCTGATCAACGTCCTGGTGGCCGAGGACCTCTTCGACGTCTCCCTGGCGGAGATCGATCGGGCGCTCGCCCCGCTGGGGCTGGTCGTGCTGAAGATGGACGACAAGAAGGCCGTTGACGAAGCCCGCCGCGAGCTCCAGCGAGCGGGGTTCGAGGAAGTGGACCGCGCGGAGGCCCCGACGTTCCGCAAGCCCTGGCCCGAGCGGCTCGACCAGTGGGGCCACTACCTCCACGGCGCGGACGGCAACGCCGTCGCCGAGGACGCGCTTGCCGGACCGCCCCGCTACATGCGCTGGGTGGCCGGTCCCATGTTCCCGCGGAGCCACGACTACACGCCCAGCCTTCACTCGCTCGTCTCGGCCGGCGGTCGGCTGTACTACGTGCAGGACGAGGGCCGCCCCGGATTCCTCGACCGGGGCGAGAAGGAGCACTGGGCGCTTCGCGCCCGCGATGCCTTCAGCGGCGTCGATCTCTGGAGAAGACCGATCTCCGGGTGGAGCGGTCGGGATTGGGGCAGCCGCTATCACTGGCACAATCCGAGGACGTTGCCGCGGCGACTCGTGGCCGACGGCGACCGGCTCTTCGCCACGCTGAGCTACCGCGCCCCCGTCACGCTGCTGGACGGGGCCACCGGCAAGACGCTTCGCGAGTATCCGGAAACCAAGAACACCGAGGAGATCATCCTTGCCGACGGCGTGTTGATCGCCCGGGTGCGGAAGGAGATCCCCGATTTCGACAAGCGCGCGAGGTCCTGGGGATTTCAGGTTCCCGCGAAGAGCAGAGAGGAGGCGTTCTCCAAGCTGCCTCCCGCCGAGCGGGGCGACGAGACCATCCTGGCGCTTGACCCCGACGACGCCAAGGTACTTTGGCGCGTTTCCGAAAGCCGGATCGTCTCGCTCACCCTGGCATCCCGCAACGGGAAGGTGTGCTTCCACAACCACGAGGAGATCGTTTGCCGCGATCTGAAATCGGGCGACGTGCTGTGGAAAGCCGCAAGCCAGCCGTGGCCCGAGTTCACCGGGGCGGTGGGCACTTTGCTCATGGACGACGAGCGGGTTTACTACGCCTGCGACCGGGGGCTGAAAGCCTGGAGCCTCGACGACGGCGAGCTCGTGTGGGAGGGGCCAAAGGCGATCATGGCGGCCCCCATGCATCCGCCCGACCTGTTTCGGCTGGGCGACACGCTGTGGATCGGCATGACCCGGGAGATGACCAGCGGCACCCTGCCCCGGGAGTTGTCCCGGTTCCAGTGCGAGGCGTTCCACGGCACGGACGCGCTGGGCCTCGATCCGCAAACCGGCAAGGTGAAGCGGCGCGTGCCGATCGGGAGCTTGTTGAGCGGCGGGCACCACGTCCGCTGCTACCGGGGAAAGGCCACCTCGCGGTACCTGATCTGGTCGAAGCGAGGTGCCGATTTCGTGGATACCTCGGGCGAAGGCAACCACGCCCGGGTCGATTGGACTCGCGGCGAGTGCGACTACGGATTCCTCCCCTGCAATGGCCTGTTCTACACGCCGCCCCACCCCTGCGTCTGCTACTCCGGGGTGCTCATCAACGGGTTCAATGCGCTCAGCGCGGTCCAGAGCGACGGACGATCCGAACCGGCCGGCGCCATTCTCGAGAAGGGGCCCGCCTGCGCAACGCATTCCGAGTCCCGAGTCTCCGGCGGCGCATCCCCCGCCTGGCCGACTTACAGGGGCGATATCCGACGGAGCGGAAGCCTGGGCGCACCGATCGCGACTGAGCTGGGGCAGGCCTGGTCGGCCGACCTGGGCGGCAACCTGACCCAAAGCGTGGTCGCCGAGGGTACCGTGATCGTTGCCGCCAAGGACCAGCACCTGGTCCACGCCCTGGACGCAGCCTCGGGCCGACGGCTCTGGCGTTTCCGGGCTGGCGGGCGCGTGGACTCGCCGCCGACGGTCCACCGGCAAGCCGTCCTGTTCGGCGCACACGACGGCCACGTGTACTGCCTGCGCTTGGCGGACGGCGCGTTGATCTGGCGCCGCCGCGCCGCGCCGGAGGAGCGCTGGATCGTCTCGTACGGGCAAGTGGAATCGGCCTGGCCCGTGACCGGCAGCGTCTTGCTCCTGGAGGATGCCTCTTCGCAGTCGGCGACGGCCTACTTCGTCGCCGGCCGGTCGAGCTTCCTCGACGGCGGGCTGCACCTGTACGGCCTCGATCCGGCAACCGGCGAGGTGAGGCACCGGCGGCGGATGGACGGGCCGTGGCCGGACGTGATCAGCGAGCCCGGCGGACCCCACGGCATGGACGGAGCCCGATCGGACATCCTGGTCAGCAACGGGGAACACCTGTTCCTGGGGGCCAACGTCTTGAGCCGATCGCTGGAGATCGTCAACACCGACGTGCCGCAGGGAGGGGGCGGGGGCGTTGCCCGGGGGCCGCTTCGTCTGAGCACCACGATGGGGTTCCTCGCCGACGATTTCTATGACCGACAGCACTGGATTCACCATCAAGGCTTCCTCTCCAAGTCCATGCCGCGGGGCGGTACGAAGAGCGGCTACCTGCTTGTCTTCGACGATGAGGACACCTATACGCTGAACGCCTTTCACACGCCCACCGGCCAGAGCATGGGGATGGGCAAGGGCCCCGATCCGTTCCGGCTGTCCGCCGAATCCAACGACCGGCCGATGGGGGAAGGGAGGGGCCACCTGCTGAAGCCGAGTCCGCGGCCCGCGCGCTGGTCGGAGAAGCTGGCCTTCTTCGGGCGGGCCCTGCTCCTGGCCGAAGACAAGCTGCTTGTCGCCGGTACCAGCGACTTCCTGCCCGCCGACGACCCGTCGGACGACTACCTCGCCGGGCGTCGTGCCGAGCTTCGGATCTTCGCCGCGAAGGACGGCCAGTGCCTCAAGACCTTTCCACTTGAGGCCATGCCCGTGTTCGACGGCATGAGCGCGGCGGGCGAGCATGTCTTCCTCTCATGCCTCGACGGCTCGGTCCGCTGCCTCAAGCCTGTCGGAGGCCCGGGCCGGCGCGATGAACCCAAGGCCGCTTCTGAAACACGGGGGCGTCAGGCACGATTGCATCAACGGGCCGCCCGGACAGCGCCCGCGAACCCATCATCCAGCCTTGGACCGGTCATCATGCCTGAGGAAAGGGATTGAACCCATGAACGGTGCGCACCTTGGGCGACTCGTCAAGTCCTGCGTTCTGCTGCTGGTCCTTCTTGCGGGTCGCAGCCACGCGGAGCCAATGGCCGAGCTTCTCGTCGAGAGCGCGGGTCGGCCCGTGGGCTTCGTTCATCTGCCAAGGTGCGGTTCGCCCGATCTCCTGTTGGAGCTTGCTCGGGCGGCGCCGAACGCTCAGATTCACGCCCAGCATCCGGATGCGGCCGTTGTTGCCGAGGCTCGGCGCGCGGTCAGCCACAGCGGGCTCCTCAATCGTCGCATCTACATCGATCCCTGCGAGTTGTCGCGTCTGCTGCCGGTCGGCAACAGCGCCGACCTGATCGCGATGACCGACGCCACCGGCGACGACTTGACGGCGGAGCTCGCCGGCGAGATCGTGCGAGTGCTCCACCCCTGGTACGGCATGGCGATCGTCGGCGGAGCCGCCAGCGAGGAGGATCTCGAAGCATGGGGGCGGAGCTTCGAGGCGCTGGGCTGCAAGTGCCGGGTCACGAAATCCTCCGGCGATGCGAAGCTCCCACGTGCCTGGCTGACGATTCGCAAGCCGGCGATCCGCGGCGCCGACGACTGGACCCACTGGTGGCACCGTGCGGACAATAACGCGGTTTCCACCGACACGGCGTACGCCGCCCCCGAATCGCTGCAGTGGACGGGCAAGCCCTTCTTCTCCACGCGCCTGGAGCTGCCGATCGTCACCCGCGGCAGGGTCTTCGTCCTGTGGAACGGTCATCTGCTGGACGTGACTCGCGGTGAGGCAGTCCTGGCCGGAGAGCAAGTCGTACTCGGAAACCTGGGGCTCAGATGGACCCCCGACGCCCCGATGGACGACTTGAGAGGACCGCTGGTGACGGCCCAGGCGGCAGGCTCCGGAGTGCGGTTGTGGGCCAAACGGCTGTCGCCGGCCGCATGGCTCCAGGTGGCTCGCTCGACCATGGTGGCCGACGGCGACTCTCTATTCGTCGCCGACGGGCACGTGCTTTTGGAGCTGGATCAGGCGACGGGCGGGGAGATCCGCCGCATCCAGGCGGACTGCGGTGAGATCCGCTGGATGGCCGTGTCCGAGGCGCGCCTTGTGCTCGTGGGTGGACCGGCCACTCGCAACCACGGGAGGCGCGCGGAGGCGTTGGTCGTGCCGTTCCGCTCGTCGGGCCTGAGCCTCACGGTGCTGGATCGCGGCACGCTGAAGAAGCTGTGGCAGGTCCGCCGCAAGGAAGGCGGGGAGGCCTTCGACCCGCGCTCTGCGGCGATTGCCGCCGGCCGGCTCTTCGTTTGTACGGAAGCGGGCCGCGCGGAGGCCTACCGCATCGCCGACGGCACGATCGCGTGGCGCGCGGAGACGGGCATCGTCCGTCTGCCGCCCCGGGGATTCGAGTGGGACCGCTCGAGCCGCCATCCGGTGACGGGATATGCCGTGGCCGGGCTCTACGTGATCGCAGGTCCGGAGACCGATCGTTGCGCCGTCCTCTCTCAAGACGATGGGCGAGCGGTGTGGGAGCTGCCGCGGGGTCGTGGGCCGGTGGGGCCGATTCCGCTCGCCTTCGATGACCTCGTCTGGTTCGGCTCCCAGGCAGTGGACCCTGCCAACGGCGAAGTCGCTCGGCAGCTCGGCCGCCTGAACAGGGGCGGATGCTCGCGATGGACCGCCTCGCCGCAGGGCATCTTCGGCACGTGTGGGCTGGTATGGGATCGCGCTACGGGCGAGACCTTCGACAAGCTGCCCGCCAAATCCTCGTGTTCGGCCGGCACGCTTGTTGCCAACGGCCTGGCGTGGAAGTTCCCGTCCGCCTGCACGAATTGCACGGAGTGGCGGGGCTTCGTGGTTCGGTCGGCGGGGGACAACGCCCCACCGGCCCCGCAGCGCGTTGTTTCCGTCGCCGAAGTCCCGCCGCCCGACCTGGAAACGAAAGGCTGGGTCACCTACCGCGCCGACGCGAATCGATCGGCATTCCTCGACGTGGTGCTGCCCGAGGACGTCGCCGTCGTCTGGCGCACTTCGGGAGCGTCCAGCACTTCCGCCCGTTCGGCTTCGGACAAGGTGCTGCTCGACGCGGAGATTGTCCCGGCTCCGCCGGTCGTGGCGGGCGGGATGGCGATCGTTGCCCGTGCCGACGGCGTCGTCGAGGCGCTGGCCGTCGGTTCGGGGGAGCGCATCTGGCGCTCGTTTACCAGCGGGCGCATCTCCAGCAGCCCCACGATCTGGAAGGATCGCGTCTTCGTGGCGAGCGCCGACGGATGCATCCACGCCTTCCGACTTGCGGACGGCAGCCCGCTGTGGCACGCACGCGTTGCTCCCCAGGTTGGGCGCACCATGATCTACGGCCAGCTCGGCTGCCGCTGGCCCGCCTTGGGGTGCCCCCTGGTCCTCGGCGGCCGCGTCTTCGCAACCGCCGGCATGCTTGACGGTGTGGACGGGGTCTTCTGCTGCGCGATGGATGCTGCCAGCGGCTCGGTTCTCTGGGAGACGAACCGCTGGGAGGCGGCGGGCGCGGACGGGATCCTCTCCGGCGCGGGCCAGCTTTGCGCGGGCCGGGACCTGATTTTCCACGGCGGCGAGGCCCCTTTGGCCCGCATCTCGCCCCAGGACGGTCGTGTGTCGGCCGCATACGTGCTGCCGGGTGAGAGCGAGGCCAGGAGGCTGGAGGTTGGCCCGAGACACGTTCAGGCCGTGTATCGCTGCTCCAAAGGGCAGGACGCAGGTTGCCTGACGCCCGAGTGGACCGTGTTCGGCGGCCGCAGGCTGTTGATCGACCAGGCCGAGAGCGGCCACTGGCGCTGCGAACTGACCTTCCTCAAGAGCACTTCCGACGGGAAGGGGCACTTGCCCGTGCTCGCGGCCAGCGATGCCGTGCTGTTGCCCGCGTGGGACGCGAAAGACGTCCTTCTTGCTGTGAGCGGCAGAAGGCACGACGGGGTCGCCATCGCGGGCAGAGGCCGGCTTGTCGAGCATCTGGCACGCACGCTGGACGGCGCGCCGGCGTCCGGGCCCGCGGCGGTTCGACTGAGTGTCGCGGTCGGCGAAGAGGGGACCGCGCGGTGGCGCCGGGAGCTTCGCCACGGCGAGCGCGTCGCCGGTTGCGCCTTGACGCGAAACGCCGCTCTCGTCGTGACGCGCGGGGCGGGGCTCGGGCGTCTGATCGCGTTCGATCGAGGCGACGGAGGAAGGCAGTGGGAGGTCTCGCTGCCCGCCTCGCCGCTCTACGACGGCCTGGCTCTGGGGCCCGACGGCACCATCGTTCTCGCGCTTCGCGACGGTTCCATCTTGGGGCTGGGGGCCGCGAACGAGTAAGCGGAGCATGAAGCCATCGGCCCAAGGCGCGAGCATCCACCCAGTCCGCCGCCCGTCCTCCGGGACGCATCCAGCTCACGACTGTCCTCACGACGCCTTGCGGCCATCGCCAGGCGAAAGGGGTGAGCTTCTCTGGGCGGGTCCGCGCGCGGCCGCGGGGCTCGCCGCGGCACGAAGCCCGACGCCGCGGCGACGCGCCGGGCGCTGCGGCCCTCCGTCGTCGAGTGGCCGTGCGCCTCCTCAGCCGCGGTGCGAGCCGTCCCGGCCGGGCCGATCATCGCTTCCTGGACGAGTGAGAGACGCGGAAGTAACATGGGCTTCGCGCGATCGTCCCTGAGCACCCTGTCCCGGCTGCGCGTTGCGGCCCCCGCGAGAAGCCGCCAGCCCATGTCAACAGCGCGGCGGGCCGCTCCCTTAACCCAGATCGCCTCACCGTTCCTTGGGAAGGCCGCACTGTAAGGAAGAACCCCATGAAGAAGCTCCTGCTCGTTGCGACGTGTCTCTCCTTCGCCTTCTTCGGCCCCGCCGCGGCGGCGCCGGCGACCGCCGCGGACGACATCCTCGTCGCCGACTTCGAGGGCGAGGACTACGGCGACTGGAAGGTCGAAGGCGAAGCGTTCGGCAAGGGCCCGGCCCGTGGCACGCTCGGCGGCCAGATGCGGGTCACCGGCTACGAGGGGGAGGGGCTGGTGAACACGTTCCTCGGCGGCGACCGCCCGACCGGCAAGCTCACCTCGCCCGAGCTGACCATCGAGCGGGACTACATCAAGTTCCTCATCGGCGGCGGCGGACATGCCGGCAAGACCTGCATGAACCTGCTCATCGACGGCAAGGTGGTGCTCACCGCCACGGGCCCCAACACCCAGCCGGGCGGCAGCGAGTTCCTCAACTGGGAGAACTGGGACGTCAGGAAGTACAAGGGCCGGAAGGCCGTGCTCCAGATCGTGGACGACGCGTCCGGCGGCTGGGGCCACATCAACGTCGATCAGATCTCCCAGAGCAACACGCAAGCGAAGAAGAAGCCCTTCATCGCGCCGCGGCGGCCGGGGCAGTCGCCGCATCCGGAACACGCCCGGGAGATCAAGGTCACCGGCAAGTACATCATCTTCCCGGTCTCCAACAACGGGCAACGCGGACGGATGACGGTCCTCGTCGGCGATCAGCTCGTTCACAATCTCGACTGCGACTTCCCGCCGAACAAGGAAGCCGTCGCCTGGTGGACCTACCTCGACATGCAGGAGTACGTCGGCAAGACCGCGAAGGTCGTCGCCCGGGCTGCCCCGGAGGTCTGCGAGATGATCGAGTCCAGCGACGAGATGCGGCACCTGCAGCCGCTGTACGACGAAGCTCTGCGTCCCCAGTTCCACATGAGCCAGATGCGGGGCTGGAACAACGACCCGAACGGGATGTGCTACTACGACGGCCAGTACCACTTCTTCTGGCAGTGCAACCCGGCCGGCCGCAACTGGGCCAACATGTACTGGGGGCACGCCACCAGCCCGGACATGATCCACTGGATCGAGCACGATCGGGCCCTGCGCTCGTTCGGCGGCGACGTCAAGAATCGCCATCCGAAGATGGCCGTGAAGAACTGCTTTTCGGGAAGCGGAAACGTGGACCTGCGCAACACGGCCGGCTGGCAGCGGGGCGACGAGAAGACGATCGTCCTGGCGTTCACCGATACGGGATGCGGCGAGGCCCTCGCCTACTCCACCGACCGCGGCAAGACGTGGAAGTACTACGAGGGCAATCCGGTGATCGAGCACTCGGGCCGCGACCCGAAGCTCCTCTGGTACGAGCCGGGCGAGCACTGGGTGATCGCCGTCTTCGACCAGGACGAGGAGCACGGCCGGAACATCGCCATCTACACGAGCAAGGACCTCAAGGAGTGGAAGCGCGAGAGCAACATCCCCGGCTATTTCGAGTGCCCTGAGATCTTCGAGCTGCCGGTGGACGGCGACCCGTCCAAGACCAGGTGGGTGATCTACGCCGCCGACGCGAAGTACGCGATCGGCCGCTTCGACGGCAGGAAGTTCACCCCGGACCACGAAGGGAAGCACCGCGTCCACTGGGGCGCGTACTACGCCTCGCAGTGCTTCAGCAACCCACCCGACGGCCGCGTGGTGCAGATCGGTTGGGCGCGGATCAACATCCCGGACATGCCCTTCAACCAGACGTTCACCGTGCCCACCAGCCTCACGCTGCGCACTACCGAGGACGGCATCCGGATGTTCGCCACCCCGATCGAGGAGCTCGAGCAGCTCCGCAAGCCGGACCCGAAGACGGTCGAGAAGAAGTCGCTGACGGCCGAGGCGCCGGTCGTCACGTTCGACGTGGAGGGCCAGCTCTTCGACATCGTGGCGACCGTGAAGAAGGGAACCGCCGCCAAGGCCGTTCTCCGCTTCGGTGAGAATACGGCGACCTACGACTTCGCCGCCGAGAAGCTCGACGAGATGCCTTTGAGGCTCAAGGACGGCCAGGTCACGTTCCGCGTTCTCGTGGACCGTCCCCTGTACGAGCTGGTCGGTGGCGGCGGCGCCTGCTACAAGACCAGCCCGCGCCGCGACATGGGCAAGCCGATCGGCACGGTGTCGCTCTCTGCCGAGGGCGGCGCGATGACCGTCCAGTCGCTCGAGGCTCACGAGATGACGTCGATCTGGAAGAAATAGCCCGCAGCTTGCGGCGCTGCATCCTCGGCCCCCCGCCGACGGCGTCTCCCCATCCATCCAGCCCCACGTTCGGTAAAGGAGCTCGACCGATGTTTCGACCGATGCTCGCCGCGCTCGTGTTGTCGATCTCCCCGGCAATGCCCCGCTCCGCGGTGGCCGGCGTTGATGCCGCGGCGGCCACCGGTGCCGAGAGGTTCCTGATGGGAACCGGCGTATCCGGCGGGCTCGTCGTGCATCTCGGTTGTGGAGACGGCTTCAAGCTGGCTGAATGGGGCAAGCTCGATGGGTTCCAGGTCCATGGGCTGGACCGGTCGGAGAAGAACGTGGCCGCCGCACGCGAGCGCTTGCAGGCCCTGGGGCTCTACGGCGAGAAAGCGACGGTAGGCCTCTGGGAAGGCGAGCGCCTTCCGTTCATCGACAACCTCGTGAACCTGCTTGTCATCGAAGAGGGGATGGTACCGGCGCGCGAGGAGATCACGCGTGTTCTCGCCCCTGGAGGCGTTGTACGGGTCGACAACGGACTCCAGTGGGAGATGCCCGCAGGCAAACGGCGTCCATCGGCGATGGATGAATGGACGCATCACATGTACGACTCCACCGGCAATCCGGTCAGCCGCGACAAGGTCGTGGGGCCGCCAGTCTACCTGCAGTGGGTTGCCGGACCGAGATGGGGCCGGCACCACGACCACATGGCCAGCTTCAGCGCCATGGTCTCCGCCGGCAACCGCGTCTTCTACATCATCGACGAGGGGTCGAAGGCCTCGATCATGCTCCCGTCGAAGTGGAGCCTCATCGCTCGCGACGCCTTCAACGGGGTCGTGCTGTGGAAGAGGCCTATCCCCGAGTGGTGGACCCGTTTCCATCCGCTCAAGAGCGGCCCTGCCCAACTGCCGCGCAAGCTGGTTGCCACCAAGGACCATGTTTACGTGACGCTGGGCCTGGACGCACCCCTCTCACGACTCGACGCCGCGACCGGAAAGACACTGCAGACCTACAAGGGCACGGAAGACACGTGGGAAGTGGTTCTCAACGACGGGTGGCTCTACGCCGTGATCGGTCCGCGCCGCACGGAGGAGCACAGGGAGTCGGTGAACATCTATCCGAGAAACGCCCCGGGCAATCCCATTAACAAACTCTGGAAGCGTTGGGACTCGAAGCTGCACGCGATCGACGCTGACAGCGGCGAAGTCCGCTGGCAGCGCGCCGCGAAGATCTTGCCCGGGACGCTCGCCGTCGCTGACGACACCGTCTACTTCCACAACAGCCAGAGCATCGTCGCCATGGACAAGACGAGCGGCAAGCAGCGCTGGGTCTCCCCGCCGGTGGAAGCCATCGACCTCGAGAAGGGAATCCCCACGTGCTACATGCCGCGTCTGGCGGTGGACAACGGCGTCGTGGTCTTCGCCGGAGGTCGCGGCTACGAGCAGCACATGAAAAGCAAAGCCCTCAAGATGGTGGCGCTCGACTGCTTCAACGGCAAGGTCCTCTGGGAGGCGCCCCATTACGAGTCGGGTTACCAGTCGCCCGAGGACCTGCTGGTCGCCAACAAGGTGGTGCTGTCCCCGTTCTCGACCTGGATGAAGCCCAAGGACCCCAAGAACAACCACGTGGTCGGCTCGGACCTAAGGACCGGCAAGGTGGTGTTCGATTATGCTCCGGACGTTGAGGACCCGGTGTGGTTCATCCATCATCGGTGTTATCCGTCCAAGGCGACGACGGAGTACCTGTTGATGTCGAAGGAGGGAGTCGAGTTCCTCGATCTCAAGACCGGGCACTGGAAGATCCACCATTGGGTCCGCGGCGAGTGCCTCTATGGGATCATGCCGGCCAACGGGCTGGTCTACGCCCCGATGCACGACTGCGCATGCTCGGCAGACATGAAGCTCAACGGCCTGAACGCCCTCGCCGGCGTGAAGGCCCGCAGGGACATTGAGGTTTACCCGAAGAAGCACCGTCTCACCAAGGGCCCCGCCTTTGGCAAGGTGCCCCGCGAAGGAGCTGCGGCAACAGGAGACTGGCCCACATACCGGGGCAATCCGGCCCGCAGCGGCGTGGCAACGTGCGAGGTCTCGTCCGATCTGAAGAAGGCCTGGACGGCCGAGATCGGCGGGCGATTGACGTCTCCGGTTGTGGCCGGGGGGCAGCTCTTCGCGGCCGCCACCGATCGGCACACGCTCTATGCGCTCGACGCCGAGGACGGCGGCAAGAAGTGGGCCTTCATCGCCGGCGGGCGCATCGACTCGCCCCCGACCGTCCACCAGGGCATGGTCCTATTCGGCTGTCGGGACGGATGCGTGTACTGTCTTCGCGCAACCGACGGCGAGGTCGTCTGGCGTTTCCGCCCGGTCGCGGAAGACCGCCGTCTCATGGCGTTCGAACAGGTCGAGTCCGTCTGGCCGATCCACGGGAGCGTTCTGGTCCGCAATGACGAGGCCTGGTTCGTGGCCGGGCGTTCCTCCTTCCTGGATGGAGGGCTGCAGATGTACCGGCTGAAACCCGAGACCGGCGAGGTGATCTCCCATGCGACCTTCGACGGCAAGGGGCCGGGCGGACGCGTGCTGACCGGGGCCGAGGAGAAGAAGCTCGTCGGTCTGCCGGATGTCCTGTCGTCGGTCGGCGACGACGTGTACATGCGGGCGGGCGCGTTCCGGCCAGAAGGCGACGCGATCAAGAGGGCCCCGTCCAAGGTGCACTTGTTTTCGTCCTACGGCTTCCTCGATGACTCGTGGTTCCACCGGTCCTACTGGGTCTACAACGACTCGTGCAGCCACAGGCATTCCTATTCGAACACCGGCAAGACACGACCGGCGGGACGCATCCTGGTCGTGGACGAGAAGAACGTGTACGGTTTCGGCCGCCAGAAGCAGTACTTCCGATGGACGACCCCGATGGAGTACCGCCTGTTCGCCGAATCCAAGGTGCCGCCGCGTCCGGCCGCCGGACCGAAGGGCAGGAGGCGAGCCGGGCCGAGCCCGCCGCTGTGGGAAGCCGACGTCCCTATCCTGGCCACGGGCCTGGTGCTTGCCGGCGACACGCTGTTTGCCGCCGGTCCGCCGGACGTGCTGGACGAGACGCGCGAGGACATCCGCAGCGGGAGCCCGCAGACCCTGCGGTTGATCCGCCGGCAGGACGAGGCGCTCGCGGGCAGGCATGGGGGGCTCCTGATGGCCGTATCCAAGGCGAGCGGCGCGATCGAGGGTCGTATCGAGCTCGCCTCGCCGCCCGTGCTCGATGGCCTGATCGCGGCCAGGGAGAAGCTCTATATGGCCACGAAAGGCGGCTCGCTCGAGTGTTGGAAGGCAAAGTGAGGGCTGGAGCGGGACCGTCGTAACGCCGGAATTGCTTCCAAGCGCGTGCCATGCGCGTCGCGCCAACGCTGGACGACCCGGCGGGACAGGGGCACACGCAGGATTGTGCCCCGGGTCCTCGGGGCCCAGCCTGCACCGCCGGACGCGCCGGCAAGGCGATCCGGCGGTGCCTGGACGCGCTTAAGCGGCCTGCGCCGACGTCTTCGCGTCGTCGGACGTGAAGTGACTGACGAGCTCGAGCAGGGCGGCGGCCTGGGAGTCGAGCTCCTCGCTGCTGCTGGCCATCTCCTCGCTCGAAGCGGCCGCCTGCTCCGTGACCTTGGAGACCTGCTCCACGGCGGTGGCCACCTCGCTGGCGCTCTGCGACTGCTCGACCGTGGCCGTGCTGATCTCGGTGATCTTGGCCGCAGTGGCTTCGACCCCCTCGAGCATCCGCTGGAGCGCCTCGCCGGTCTTCTCGCTCATCTCGGCTCCCTCCTGGATGCGCTGCGTGGACTCCTTGATCAGGCCGGCGACCTGCCCGGCGGCCTGGCTCGAGCGCTCGGCCAGCTTGCGGACCTCGTCGGCGACCACGGCGAAGCCCATCCCGTGCTCGCCCGCCCGGGCCGCCTCGATCGCGGCGTTCAAGGCGAGGAGGTTGGTCTGGGCGGCGATCTCGGAGATCACCTGGATGATCTCGTTGATCTGCGTCGAGGACTCGCGAATGCGCTCCATCGCGTCGATCGACCGTTTCACGGTCCCTGCGCCGTCGGTGGCCAGCCGCGTGGTCTCCCGTGCGACGCCGTCGACCTCCAGAGCGTTGTCCTTGACGGCCTGAATGCTCTGGTTGAGCTGTTCCATGGTCGCGCTCATCTGTTCGACCGAGGCGCTTTGCGTCTGCGCTCCGGACGCCACCGACTGCGCGGATTCGGAGATCACGCGAGCCCCTTCAGCGAACTGGTTGGCGCTCTCGATGATCTGTGCGACGAGCTTCTGCGTGCGCTCGTGATTCACCGCGGCCGCCTGCTGGAGCTTGACCCGCTCGGTGACGTCGGTCGCGTACTTGACCACCTTGCAAGGCCTGCCGTTCAGATCGAGGATCGGGTTGTAGGAGGCCTGGATCCAGATCTCGCGGCCGCCCTTGCCGAACCGCTTGTACTCCCGGGCCTCGTATTCGCCGCGGTTGAGCTTCGCCCAGAACTCTCGGTACTCGGCGCTGTTGGCGTACGCGTCGTCCACGAACATGCTGTGGTGCCGGCCGCGGACCTCGTCGAGCGTGTAACCGACCGCGGCGAGGAAGTTGTCGTTGGCCGTGATGATCGTGCCGTCCATGTTGAACTGGATCACGGCCTGCGATTTGTTGATCGCCGCGAGCTGTCCCGCCCAGTCGCCACTCTGGAGCTTCTGCTCGGTCACGTCCGTGGCGTACTTGACGACCTTGAACGGTTTGCCGTTCAAATCGAAGATCGGGTTGTAGGAGGCCTGGATCCAGATCTCGCGGCCGCCCTTGCCGAGCCGCTTGTACTCCCGGGCCTCGTACTCGCCGCGGTTGAGCTTCGCCCAGAACTCCCGGTACTCGGCGCTATTGGCGTACGCGTCGTCCACGAACATGCTGTGGTGCCGGCCCTGGATCTCCTCGAGCGTGTAGCCGACGGTGTTGAGGAAGTTGTCGTTGGCCGTGATGATCGTGCCGTCCATGTTGAACTGGATCACGGCCTGCGATTTGCTGATCGCCGCGAGCTGCCCCGCCGAGTCGGCACTCTGGAGCTTCTGCTCGGTCACGTCCGTGGCGTACTTGACGACCTTGAAAGGCTTGCCGTCGGCGCCCAGGATCGGGTTGTAGGAGGCCTGGATCCAGATCTCGCGGCCGCCCTTGCCGTAGCGCTTGTATTCCTTGGCGTCGTATTCACCGCGATTCAACCTCGCCCAGAACTGCTTGTACTCGAGGCTGTTTCGGTACTGCTCGTCCACGAACATGCTGTGGTGCCGGCCCTGGATCTCCTCGAGCGTGTAGCCGACGGTGTTGAGGAAGTTGTCGTTGGCCGTGATGATCGTCCCGTCCATGTTGAACTCGATGACGGCCTGCGATCGCCCGATCGCGGCAACCTCGGCCTTCAGCCGCTGGAACTCCGCAGCAGATTCCGCGTCCGACTGCTTCGAACCCCTGTTCCCGAAAGGCCAAATCTTCATTCGATCTCTCCTCGTTTTCCCCAGGCTTGATCCGGTCTCTCGCGCCTCGAGAGGTCGGCCGCCTTCCGGCGCCCGTCGCGCCCCTGGCGTGAGATCCTTGTGCGCGTTTCGGCATACGCGACCACGGGCCGCCGGCGCAGCGCAAGACTGTGCCTTCCCCGTCGGTCGATTGCCGGCAATCAGCGCTTCCCCAAAAGAGGAAGGCAAGCCGCGAACCGGTCTCCGCGTGCCGAAGAACCGGCTCCCGTCTGCCTTCAGTTGGCGGGCTGATGTCCCGCCGCCTAAGGCGCCTGCGCCGTTTTCGCAGACCGCGGCGACCCTCGGGCGAAGAGTCCCGAGTCGCCTCCCAGAACCATACGTTGTTCCGCCGACTGTCAACCGAGATCGTGGCGCAGAAGCCGCAAGTGCGCAATCCCGCCATCGGCACGGGGGCGGCCCTGCGCCGGTGCCCCTCCCCATGCCCCGTCTGCCTCCTGGGCCGCCCTCACCGCTCTCTCCCTCTTGGGGGGTCGCGCAATCGGCCGGGTGGGGACGGCGCGCGGCCCTCGTGCATCTTACCCTCACCCCCGCCCCCTCTCCCGCAAGCGGGAGAGGGGAGGCAGGTACTTTCCCCCCTTCACGCCTCAGGCGATCACTTCCACCTCCAGGCCCGACATCTCGCCCAGGCGCCGTACCGGCTCGCACCAGTCGCCGTAAACCCACTGGAGGTGGTTGCCGTATTCCAGACGCTTGCGCAGGAACGCGTCGAGCCGGCCGGCCGGGGCCTTGATGCGGGCCTCGACCGAGCAGCCGATCAGGTCCTGGTCCCAGCCGCTTGAGGCCACCAGCTCGCCGCGGACCACGAGCAATCGGCGCGCGGTCGGGTCCACCCGGGCGATGGTGATCGTCTTCTCCTCGCCGTTGACGAAATCCACGACCATCTTCGTGCCCCAGCCCTTGGTCACGAACCGACCGAGCTGGTAGGGCAGGCCGGGCTGGTCGAAGCCGCGCATCTTCCTCGCCGGCACGCTGTGGTTGATGCGGAAGGTCTCCTCGGGCCGCGGGTCGGAGTTGCCCTGGTGGCAGGAGCGGCCGGCCACCGTCATCAGCATGCGCATGGCCAGGAGCGAACCCAGGTCCCCCTCGCACGACGAGGCGTGCCCCAGGTCGCGCTGGAGCGAATGGATCAGGCAGGGCGTGATCTGCCACTGGTCGGGCAGCTTCGACGAGCAGAACTCGAAGCACTCGATCGTGAACGCGTTGCAGCGGTGCTCGCACATCAGGCCCCGCACGGCCTGGTAGAACAGCAGACTCTGAATGACGTACGGCCGCTCGATGAACGACTTGTCGGCCCCGGCCAGGAGGGCCTCGGCAGCGGCCCGGGCCCCCTCTTTCGCCCGGGCATCCGCCAGGACGGCCTCCATGCCCTCGGCCAGTTCCTTGTAGGAGATCGTCTTGACGGCCACGCCGAGCCTGTTCTCCAGGTCCTCCAGGTCCCAGACGCTGCCCACCGAGCAGGCGGCCGGCAGTCCGCGGTCGGTGGGAAACAGCACGCGGGTCTGGCGAAAGACCTTGCGGGCGCGGAGCAGGGAGAGCAGCTCGTCGAGCTCCTTGTCGTCGGCCGCGGCAAAGGCCTCGTGGCCCCGGGCCCTCGTGTAGGCGGCGATATCGACCACACGGCAATTGAGCCCTTGGAGAAGGATCGGCCTGTTGAACCGCGCCCCGATCTCATAGGCCGAGATCGACGAGCCGGCCGGGTAGAGCAGGAAGGCGTCGGTCCGCTCGGCGTCGGCGGCGAGCCGGTCGAAGTGGGCCTTGCCGATCTTGAAATCCTCGCTGAAGGTGATATGGGCCGGTTCGAGCAGCTCGACGCCGGCGTGCCGGGCAAGGCTGCCCTCGTGCAAGGCCTTGGACCAGCGGGCGAACGACTGCTCGGCGTGCCTCTTTTCGTCGGCCGGGCTGACCTCGCGCCAGCGGCACGGGCCCTCCCACACGCCGGTGTGGATGATGTTGGTCATCACGGGCTTGACGCCGAGCGTGGCGGCCTCGGGACTGGGCAGGTCGTCCTGGGGTGGAAATCCCGGGCCGCCCCCGGCGGTCGCCGGCGCCGCGAGCACGCCCTCGTGCGCGGCCGCGGCCGCGGCCAGCGTTCCCAAACTGGTTCCCAGAAAATGGCGTCGGTTCATGGCAGGACTCCTTGACGAGACGGGGCAACAAGACGCGATGGCTTCACGGTAGCCGCTACCCGCGGCGGCGTGCCGGCAGAGCGGCTGCCGCCGTCGTGCGGCAGGGCAGCGCCATTGTGGTGCGGGCGTCGCGCCGACGCAACGAGCCGCGCGAAGTCCGATCCGCAGTCGAACGGAATGCCGTGCCGTCGCGCGGCTACTTCCGCTTGAGAAAGGGCCCCTGTCCGGTCATTTCCACGCGCGTGCCGTCGGAGAAGGTCGCCACGCGGGTCTCGGGACGCATGGAGTACACCGCGTAGGTCCTGGTCTTGCCGTTGTCGAAGGCGGCGTAGAGAGGGCAGTCGGCGGTGAGCGCGCGATCGACGCGCCCCAGCGCGCGGAGGTTGGCCACCCAGTGATAGGTGGCGGCCAGGGAGTTGCCCGGCTCGGGCCGGAAGTCGCCGGGCCGGGCGTCGAACTGGCGCATGGCGTCCTCGGGATCGGCCAGAGCACGGTACATCCACACCAGGTCCGCCCACTGGTCCCAGTCGCGGCCGCCGTTCTCGCGCACGAGGCCGGCGTAGCTCCGCTCGACCAGCTCGGGATAACGCCCCAGGTAGAGCGAGCCCCCGTGGATGGGCAACCAGTTGATGCCGTACTTGGCCTCGGGGTTGGCCGAGAACCACGTCTCGTGCACGCCCTTGCCGCCCCAGACCATGGTGACGACCGGCGGCTCGTACTCCTCGGGCCGGTTGCGCGCCAGCACGTCGAACCAGTACTCCTCGATCGCGGCCACCTCGGTCGCGTAGAGAAAAACGCCCAGGTCGCGCATGGCCTCGTCGCCGGCGGCCTCGCCCAGCAGGATCAAGGCGCACCACGCGTTGACGGCCTCGGACGAGGACTCCTGGTTGTTGCCGTCGGCGAAGCGGGCAGCGCCCGACGCCCAGGAATGCCCGGCGTAGGGATCGAAACACCGCAGGAAGGGGAACTGCGCGTCGTCCCGCTCCGGGCAGGCCACGTCGCGCGCCAACAGCCGCAGCATGGGGCCGAACCGGTCCGGTCCCGCCCACCCCGGCTCGCGCCGTGCCACCACCGCGGCGGCGCGGAGGAAGTAGCCGTAGTGGAAGTGGTGGTCGTTGAGCTCCGTATCGCTGCCGTAGGCGGCCGGGTAGCCGATAAGCGTCCCCCAGCGGCGATGGTGGGTGAACAGCCCCGCGCGCTTCACGTGGCCGCTCGAATCGGTCGCGGTGAGCCAGCCCTCGAGCCGGCGGCGGATCTCCGCGGCGAGCTTGCGCGCGACCGGCTCGCTGCCTGCCTGCTCGGCGATGGGGACGAGGGCCGCCAGGCGCCCCAGCAGCTTGCCCTCCCAGTAGGTGTCCTTGGTGCCGGGGCGCACGCGGGTCTCGGACTCAAGCATGGCCTGGAGCTTCGCACGATCGCACGCCCCCGCGTCGGGTAGGGCCGGCAGCACGCCCGGATACGTCAGGCACGTCGTGAAGGATTTGCCCGCCCCGAGCCGCATCCGCCCGCGCACCGAGGAGTAATCCAGCGGCAAGAGGCGGGTCGGCGTGTTGCGCCACTGGTGCGGGTAGAGGGCGAAGAGCGTTTCGCTCTGCTCACCTTCCCGCGGCGTGACCGTGAAGCGGAAGACCGTCTCCACGGTGCTCTTCGTAGTGTGATAATGCCACTGGATGCGGGTATCGGTCACGTGGGCGTGGGCGAAGCGCCGGAACAGCGCCAGGGCCTTGTCGGACTGCTCGGGCAGCGCGGCCAGCGAGAAGTGCGGCTTGCCGCCGGAGTTGCAGGTGAAAGTCGCGGTGCCCAGACCGGTCCAGGTCGCCCCGGTGGGTCCGAACAGGGCGTAGGGCTTGCCGCCGATCGAGACGCCCAGCACCGCCGAGCGCGGATCGCCCGACCAGACTCCCGGGGCCTTGGCGAAGCGGACGACGGGGTCTCCGCCCCGAACCATCGCGTACACGAAGGGTGATCCGTGGCCGTAGGAGACGGTCATCCGCGAATCCCCCGAGGCGAAGGCCACGTCCACGAACCAGTCGCTGAAGCGGTCGAGCCGGGCATCGGGAAAGCCGTCCACGGCCGAGTGTCCCACGACCAGGTCCGCGTCGCCGCCCGGCATCGCAGCGAACACACCGAGCGCGTTCGCGGTGACGCGGTCGGGGTAGAAGACGCGGAGCCCGCGCGGTTCCGCCGCGACGGCCAAGGGATGCGGATACTGGCGCTCGGAGTGCGGCAGCCAGACCACCGAGCTCCACCAGTCGTTCGTGGGCACGGGGCCGCGCACGGCGTCGGTCACGTAGCGGGTCTCCGGCGGGCCCTTGGCGCCCGGCGGGGGCTGGGTGGCGTAGCTCCCTGCGCCAAGGCGGACCACCGGCTCGGCGCCCGCAAGGGGTTGCGCAGAGAGGATCACGCCGAGAAGAAGGGCCGGACGAAGCGGGATCATGGG
This sequence comes from uncultured Pirellulales bacterium, assembly GCA_964434165.1. GTDB lineage: Bacteria > Planctomycetota > Planctomycetia > Pirellulales > Thermoguttaceae > CAYSUS01. The sequence continues at coordinate 8,153 of CAYSUS010000053.1, read as the reverse complement.
GGAGCTTCCCAAGGCGGAGGAGGCCGAGCGCAAACCCATAGTATACTACGGAGCGAGGCGGCCGCTCCCCGCCCCGGCCCGGCGCCCGGCCGCGAAGCAAACAAGCCGTCCCACCGCGCGACGCTGGAACGGCCCGGGCGGCGATGCTAGAATAGCGGCCCGGCCAGGAGTTGGATCGTGGTTTGAGGCATGGCCCCCTGAATAGCCGTCCACGATCCTGGGAGGAAAAAGGGTCCTGACCCGTCTTCCCGGAATCACGCAAGGCGATCAGGCGAACACCTCGGAAAGACCAGGAGAACCCGCATGCGATTCCCGTTCCCTTTGTGCCTCGTGCTGGCCGTGATCGCCCTGTTGACCCACGCCGCGCCGGGCGTTTTGGGCGCCGAGCGGATCCCCGTGATCTACGATTCGGACACCGGCGACGACATCGACGACACCTGGGCCCTGGTGATGCTGCTGAAGAGCCCGCAGTTGGACGTGAAGCTGATCTCCACGACCTGCCACCACGCCGAGGCCCGGGCGCGGCTGGTCGCCAAGCTGCTGACCGTGGCCGGCCGGACCGACATTCCCATCGCCATGGGACCCGGGCCCAAGGGCGGAACGCGCCAGGACGCGTGGACCGAGGGCTTCTCGCTCGACGAGTACCGGGGCAAGGTCCACCAGGACGGGGCGCAGGCGGTGATCGACACGATCCGCGGCAGCAAGAAGCCCATCACGGTGATCGCGGTCGGGCCCCTGCAAACCCTCTCCGCAGCGCTGGAGAAAGACCCCGGCATCGCCGGGAAGGCCCACTTCGTGGGCATGCACGGCAGCGTGTATCGCGGCTACGGCGGGCGCGACAAGCCGTCGGCCGAGTACAACGTGAAGCGCGACGCCGCCGCGGCGCGGCGCGTGCTGTCGGCTCCGTGGAAAAGCACCACGATTACGCCGCTCGACACATGCGGCATCGTCAATCTGTCCGGCGAGCGGTTCGCGAAGCTCAAGGCGAGCGACGACCCCCTGGTCCAGGCGCTCCTGGAGAACTACCGCGTGTGGGCGAAGAAGAAGACCGTGGACGAGCTCCAGGCCAGCAGCACACTCTACGACACGGTGGCCATCTACCTCGGCTACCCGGGCCCGAAAAAGCTCCTGAAGCTCCAGACCCTCTCGATCGAGGTGACCGACGACGGCCACACGCGGGTCGATCCGGCCGGCACGAAGATGCAGGTGGCCACGTCGTGGACCGACCTGGACGGATACCGCGATCTGTTGGTCGAGGTGCTGACCAGCCCCACCACGCGGCCGTGAGCTGAGCCTAGAATCCGTAGCCGAGCCGGTCCCACGCACGCATGCGCCGCCCCCCGGCGACGGCGTGTCAGCTCGCGACGGGCGGACGTGCAGCATCGCGGGCCCGCTGTCCGAAGGGCTCGACCGTGAAACCGCCACGGGGCCGCGAGAGCCCGTCGCTTCCGGGACTTCTGCGATCGTTTTGCGCCATCCTGGATCCGCTTGCACGATTCCGGGAAGAGGAGTCACGCAAGGCGGTTCAGAACCGGACCAGAAGCTTCAGCAGAACCGGCAGCACCACGAGGTTGCCGGCCAGACCTCCCAGCATCGCCAGGCTGACCAGGGCCCCGAAATAGACCGTGGGGATGAAAGGGCTGGTGCACAGCACGGCGAACCCGGCGATCAGCGCCAGCGTGGAGAAGACCATAGCCCGGCCCACGGTCTGCTGCACCCGCCGTACGGCCTCGTCCACGGATCGGCCCGCGGCCCTTTCGCGCACGAACCCGGTGAGGTAATGGATCGAGGAGTCGATCGCCAGGCCGATGGACACGGCGGCGATCATCGCCGCCCCGAGATTGATCCGCAGGCCGGCCCAGCCCAGTAGCCCCATCACCGCCAGGATGGGCACCGTGTTGGGCGCCAGGGCGATCAGGGCCAGCAGCGGGCTGCGGAAGGCGACGGCCATCATAAGGGCGATCACCCCCGTCGCCACGCCGAACGTGAGCCACTGGTCGCGGAGCACGCTGTCGATCAGGCTGACCAGCAGAACGAAGATCCCCGTCACCTCCGCCCCTTCGGTCTCGTTGGTCTCCGGGAAGACCTCGCCGCTGATCCTGCGCACCTGCTGGATGATGGCCTCCTTGCGCTCCGACGACTGGCGCTCCCGCGAGCGGAGCATGATCCGCAGGTAGTACCGGCCGGGCGATTGGGGGTCTTCGCCGTAGAGGGCCTCCAGGAGGACGGGCATTCGGCTTCCGAGCTCCCTCATGCCGCGGCGCACGGCCACGTCGCGCAGCGCGCCGAGCGGCACGTTGTCCAGATCGACCGGCGAGGCGGCCACGGCCGCGTCGGCCAGGCTGAGCGTCTTGGTCAATCCCGGCTCGGACTCGCCCTCCGGGCCGGGCAGCACCACTTCGTGGCGGAGCCGCTCCTCGAGATAGAAGACCCGTTTGAAGTAGCCCCAGTGAAGGACCTTGGGGGCGGGCACGATCACGTCCCACATGCCGGCCCCGCCCAGCCGGTCCTCGACGAACTCGTAGGAGCGCACGATCGGACTGTCGGCACGGAAGTTGCGCGTGAAGTCGGTCTCGACCCGAAGCCATGCCGTGCCCACGATCGCCGCCCCGGCGACGACGGCCCCCGCGGCGGCCACGACGGCGGGTCGCTGCTGCGCTGCCCGCGCCGCCCGGTCCAGCAATCGGTCCAGAAGGCCTTCGCCCCATGCGCGGCGGGGATCGGCGCCAGAGCGCCCCATCAGAGCCAGCCCCGGCACGACGAGCACCACGGCGACGAGCACCATTGCGGCCCCCAGGGCCATCATCAGCCCGAAGTCGCGGACCGGGCTGACCGACGCCGCCAGCAGCGCGGCGAACCCCGCGGCCGTGGTGGCAACCGACCAGAAGACGGGCCGCATCAGAAGGGCGATCGTGTGCTCCAGAGCCCCGCGCGTCGGGAGTCCCTCGGCCCGCGCATCGCGGAACCGGACGATGACGTGGATCACCACCGCGATCCCCACCACGGTGACGATCGCCGAGAGCATGGAGCTGACCATGCTCAACTCCAGCCCCGAAACGGCCAGCAAGGCCTTGGTCCAAAGCAGCGAGACCTGGACCACGGCGATGGCGATGATGACCCAGCGGAGGCTGCGGAACGCGGCGAGGATCACCACGGAAAGGAGCACGGAGGTCCAGATGGTCAGGCGCCAGCCGTCATCTTCCACGTAGGCGAATCCGTCGGCGACCATCACCGGCTCGCCGGCGATCATGCCGGAAGGAAGCTCCGCGGCCACCGCGCGGAGATCGTCGATCGTCGCCTGGCGGGCCACGTCGGTCTCGGCCTCGGGCCAGAGGATGCACACGACCGAGGCGATCCGCCCGTCGGGGCCATGCGTGTAGCCCTCGAGCATGCGGCGGATCGGCCCGGCCACCACGCTGGCCAGATCGTTGACCACGAGCTTGCCCAGCGGCTGGTCGAGGCTGATCACGTCCTTCACGCCCGGGACGGCCTTCAGCCGCTCGGCGATCCCGGCGAGGCGCTCGATGCCCCGTCCGTCGGGATCCAGGAGGTCGGGGGCCTCGTAAACGGCCAGCACGATCTCGTTGCCGCCGAAGGTCCGTTTGAGCTTCTCGTAGGGGCGCAGAAGCGGGTCGTCCGGCGCGAACAGTTTCTCCACCGAACGGTCGAAGTCCAGGGACTGCGCCCCCGGGACGGCCGCCGCGGTCGACAGCGCCGCCACCAGCAGCATCGGCCACCGCCAGGCGACGAGCCCTTCGGCGAATCGTTCATCAACAGGCCGCTTCGCAGCCATACGGGCCGTTCTCGAAGGTCAGTCGCGTCCCTTGTCGAAGCCAGCTATTGTAGCGCGGATGTTGGTCGCGGCCAAACGTTGATCGCTCTTCCCGTCGGAATGACGCGGTCAGAGCTCGGTCCACTGCCCCGGAACCGGCACGGGATAGCGGCCCTCGGCGTCGGGCTCCAGCGGCGGGGGGCTGCCCTCGGTCATTTCGTCGATGCCCGGGCAGAAACGGAAGTCCGAGGCCATGGCCTCGTCCCAGGTGACGACCTTCCCGGAATGGACCGCCGCGCGCCCCATGATGTCGGCCAGGTTGGAGAGGGCCGCCCTCTTCGCCTCGTTGTGCGGCCGGTCGTTGCGGATCGCCTCCAGCAGCACGTTCCACTCCGCCTGCCAGGGCGTGATCGGCTCCTTCTCGGCCTGCCAGTCGAGGTTGTCCGAGTCGATCCGCTGGTCCTTGTAGGTGGCGACCGTGCCCAGGTGCATGTGGCCGGAGAACTGCGCGGCCCGCTTGGTGCCGTGGACGAACGTGGCGAACTCGTTGTGGCAGTTGGGCAGGTAGCGGACCACGTCGTAGGCCTTGGTCCCGTCCGGGAAGGTCCACTCGATGGAGAACGAGTCGAGGTTCTGGCTGCAGTCCTTGCTCGTGACCGCGCGCCCGCCGATGCCGTGCGCGGTGACGGGCCAGGCGTCCTTTAGCCAGCAGATCTCGTCGATCTGGTGAATGTCCATCTCGGCGAACAGCCCGCCCGACACCCAGTAGAACCGCGTGAAGTTGCGGATCTGCCAGAACAGCTCCTTCTCGTCCGCGGGCTTGCGGCCCATCGGCCCGACCGGCTGCATGCGGTACGCCCGGATGAGCTGGACGTCGCCGAGCTGGCCGTCGCGGACCCGCTTGATCAGCTCCTGCCGGTTGCGGGAGTGGCGGCACATCAGGCCGGCGGCGATCTTGAGGTTCTTCTTGGCGGCCTCCTCGCCGGCGGCGATGATCCGCCGCACCGCGGGCGGGTCGGTGGCGAACGACTTCTCCATGAAGACGTTGATCCCCCTGGACACGGCGTACTCAAGCTGCACGGGACGCCAGCCCGCGTAGCCGGTGAGCATGGCCACGTCGCCCGGCTTGAGGCAGTCGATGGCCTTCTTGTAGGCGTCGAATCCGAGGAACCGCCGCTCGGGCGGCACGTCGACCTGGCCGGCGAACCGCCGGCTGAGGGCCTTGTGCGAGGCGCCGAGGCGCCGCTCGAACAGGTCGGCCATGGCCACGAGCTTGACCGGTCCGCCCGGGGCCTCGAAGGCGTTGGCCGCCGCGCCGCTGCCCCGGCCGCCGCAGCCGATCAGGGCCAGCCGGATCGTGTTGTCCTCGGCCGCGTGGACGGAGGGCACGGCCGCGGCGGCCAGCGTACCCGCCGCGGCCACCCCGCCCGACCAGTGGAGGAAATCGCGGCGCGAGGATCCGCATCGCGGCAAGCGCGGGCTGTCGCTTGGCGGATCTTGACGGCTTGTGGGTTTCGTCATGGTGGTCTCCTGCGATTAGGGTAAGCGTGCCGATTGGCTGTCAACGTGGGCGTGGCGCGGCGGGACGCGCCGCGTCGCGGGCGGATCAGTCCACCATCGCCTCCTCGACCACGGCGTTCACCACGGCCTCCAGGGCCCAGTGGCCGCCGGGCTTGAATCGAAGTAGCGAACCATGCTCGGCCGCAGCAGCCCTGGATAGGTCGCCGCCGCGCCGGACATCTTCTGGTATCGCCGGAGCTCGTTCAACAAGGCCGGGTCGGGCGACCACTCGGGGCCGCGGGAACGAGCGGGCCGGGAGGGCGCCCGACCCAACGCGATTGCGTGGGACCTGCGCGTCGCAGCGCGCGGCGCGGCAGCGGCGGCCCCCGTCGGTTGCGGCCGGTCCGCGTCCGGGTCGATCAAGATCCCCTCGGGCGCGTCGTCCGCCGCCTCACCGGCCGCGATCCCTTCCGCCACGCGGGAGGGCTCGTCGAGAAGGATCAGTCCGCACGTCTCCGGCGAGGACGCGACGCCAGGCACGACCAGCACTCCCTTGCAGGAAGGACACCGGAGCGCCGCCCCGCACCGGGCGGTGTTGCCGCGCAGCTTGCGGCCGCACCACGGGCAATGGAACTCCAGCGGCCGGCCAGCCGACGGCGCGGCACGGTTGGCGCGGGGTGCGGGCGTCACGGTCTGCTGCGGATCGGGGACTTCAATCGCGCGCCCGCAGGGCGGGCACGTCGTCGTGGTCCCCACGTGGCGATCGATCGCCTGGAGCTTCTTGCCGCACCACGGGCAGTGGAAGTCGAACGGCATGGCGCTCAGGGTCCGGCGCAGAAATGGGCCACCGCCTCGGACGTTCGCAAGTAGCGGCCGTAGAGCCGCGCGCGCATCACCTGCCCCGTTCGCATCTTCGGCGCGATCCGTAGCGCGCCCGACCCGGTCACGTCGCCCAGCGGGCTGTCGTAACGGGTCCAGCCGCGCTCGCGCTGCGGCCCTCCGTCGTCCAGCCGGCCGTCGATCACGAAGCAGACGATCTGCGGGCGGGCGTCCAAGACGGCCACCACGTGATGCCGTTTCCCCGCCTCCAGGAGGCCCCGGTCGCTCTCCCACGCCACGGTGCTCTCGCCGTCACACAATTCGAGCCGGACCGTCGCGTGCTCGCCGGTCACCAGGGCGAATCCCCGCCCCGCCCCGTCTCGGCCGTCGAGGATCGTCTGACCGGGCAAAAGGTCGTCGAGCTTCAGCCACACGTCGAGCGCCAGCCCGGAGCGCTTCGCCAGGTCGAGCCGGCCGGGCAGCTTCGCCTGGCGTTCGGCCAGTTGCTCCGGCCCGAGGTCCAAGAGCAGCTCCCGCCGCGCGATCTCCTTCACCTCGCCCTGCGACCACAGGCCCTCGAGGAGCGTGTTGTCGATCGGGTGGACCCGGGCGATCGTCTTCTGGGTCTCGGTGACCCAGTAGCGCCCGCCCTGCTCGATCAGGTCCGGGTAGCTCATCCGCCCCTTGGGGTCGCGGTCGTAGAGCAGGATCTCCGGCTGCGACCAGTGGACGTGGCCGTCGCGCTCCGCGCCCGCGGCGATCCACACCGGATTGCGGGCGTGGTAGGTCCGGGTGCCGTTGTTGTGAAACCAGAGCAGGTAGCGTCCTTCGGGCGTGCGCCACACCATGGGACACGCGCGGGGATGCTTGATGACGCGGCCGCCCGGCACATAGGTCATGGGCTCCGGCGTGCTCCACGTGCGCCCCGCGTCGCGGCTGTACGCGTGGCAAGGGTGACCCCGCGTGGTGCGATACACGCAGTACAGGTCCTGCCCGGTCAGCGGCACGACGTTGTGCTCCTCCTGCACCGATCCGAACGCGTCGTTGCGGATGCCCCGGTCGCCTTCAGGCAGCAGGCGCCACTGGAGCTTCGCCGGATCGCGCTCGGTCGCGATGTTGTCGCAGCGGAAGACCCAGCCCTCGCCCTGCTCAAGCATGTACCGCCCCAGCTTCGTGAAGGCGAACACCGCCCCGTCGGCCGTGAGGTCGGGCTTGTCGATGCCCCAGAACATCTGAACGCGGCCCTGCCAGTCGTTCGTGCGATCGCAGGCCGTCACGCGAAGGGGCAGGCGGCAGCGCTCCGACCACGTGCGACCGCCGTCGTCGCTGTAGCGATAGGCGTAATGCCCCAGCGTGTCGGCCCGGATCGGCTTGCCGCCAAGCGTGTGCACGTTCTCGCCGTTGAAGGTGTAGAAGCCGTACACGCGGCCGCCGGGCACCACCAGCGGCACGATCCACGAGGCCTCGCGCGCGCCGGAGGGCTCGATATCGACGAGCTTCGACCAGGTGCGCCCCCGGTCCTCGCTCCGCGTCGCCACGACGTGCTGCCCGCGCTGGCCCTCCCTTCCCGGACCGGTCGTGAGCGTGCACAACCAGGCCCCGTCGGGCAGGACCACCACGTAGGGCTGATCGCAGTAGCCCTCGTCCGGGATGACCCGCCCGGCGCGGATGTCGCGGGGGTCGGGCGGGGCGGGGGAGGAGGGTTCGTGCTCCTCGCTCAGCCCAGGGGCCCCCATCAACGGGAGAATCAGGAGAATCGTCACGGAGCATCGGGAACACAGCATCAGGCGGGACTCCGAGGCGGGGTGGGCAAAACCGTGAGTCGGGGTGGTCGCGCCGTGCGCCGCTCCGCCCCCACAGCGTAGGGTATTCTAAGCCCTCGGTCCCCGCCTTCGCAAACGCTTACGGGCGGTTCTGAGGGAATCCCATCCGCCCCCGTGCGTCTATAATAGAGGTGCTCCTCGGAAACGGCACCTTCGGAACAGACTGGCACGTTCGCCGCAGCCCATTGCGTTGCGCTGGAGAGGCCTATGGCTACTGGAACCGCCGTCCCGCCCCCACC
>CAYSUS010000052.1:0-51017 GCA_964434165.1 uncultured Pirellulales bacterium | reverse complement strand
TTCGTCGTCTTCGCTCCACAGAACCTCTACCTGTTCAAGGACCGCTTCCGCACGTTGCAGCGCAAGGCCAACCCGATCGGCAAGACGCTGTTTTCGATCATCGTGCCGCAGCACCGGCAGATCGTCGATTGGCTCCAGACGCTCCCGTTCGTCGATCCCGAGCGGATCGGCTTTTACGGTCTGAGCTACGGCGGCAAGACGGCGATGCGCGTGCCGGCCCTGGTCACGGACTACAAGCTCTCGATCTGCTCGGCCGACTTCAACGACTGGGTGTGGAAGAACGCCTCCACGCGATCGCCCTACAGCTACGTGTGGACGGGCGAGTACGAGATCTTCGAGTTCGACCTGGGCAGCACGTTCAACTACGCGGAGATGGCGGCGCTGATCTGCCCGCGGCCATTCATGGTCGAGCGGGGTCACTTCGACGGCGTGGCCCCGGACGAGCGCGTGGCTTACGAGTACGCCAAGGTCCGCCACCTTTACGCGGCGCGCCTGAAGATTCCGGAGCGGACCGAGATCGAGTGGTTCGTCGGCCCGCACACGATCCACGCGCAGGGGACGTTCGCGTTTCTGAGGAAGCACCTGGAGTGGGGCAAGCGGGAGTGAGGCGATCGGCTAGCGACGTCTCGCCGCGAAGACCCTAAGCTCGATCAGCGCGCGCCGAACCTCCACGCGGGTGGGCGGGTTGATCCGGAGTACCTCGATCGTCGCTCGACCGACCGCCGTCCTGCCCACCAAGACCGCTCCCCGCCATTCGAAATGCCCGTCCCGTTCGTCTCGCCGCGGATGAAACAGCGGCGTGAGGACCGAGGTCTTCGGATCAATCCCGGCGATGTTGGGTCCCTTGTGCAGGTTGCAGTCTTAGCAGGCCAGCGTTAAGTTGTCGCCCTCGGTGCGGCCGCCGTGCTGCCGTGCGAGGACATGATCCACGGGAAACGGCAGCGGATGCTGGCCGTGAGGCAGCCAGAAGTATTCGCAACGGGATCGCGCGCGCCGCCAGGCCAGCTCTCGAAGGACTCGCTTCATCGCGCGGGATCAGCTCTGCTGTTTCAGGGAGAGTCGAGCCTTCGCCTGCATGAGGGCGAGGTAGTTCCCAACGCGGGAGTGGCTTTCCATCTCCGCCCGATCGCCGCTCGAGAGCTCGCCCCGACGGTTCTTGTCCAGAAGCCCGTGCCTCGGCGCCTCGGCGCGATCTGAGAAACGGAGCTTGAGTATCGCCCGGGCGGATTGCGGTGGAAGGTCGCCGTGCTCGGGCATGACGACCTCCGCGATGATCTGGGCGTCGGTCACAGAAGAGGTGAGTTGTGTCAAGAGGAACGCTTTGCGCGGCTACGAACATCGGCGACAATGATATCCTACTGGACCGGACTCTACGGCCGGAGAGCACGGCATCGCCCGCCTGCCGGACCCGAACACCGCCGCCTGACTCGGGGTCGCTCGAAATCCCGCGGCATCCCCCATTGGCGCGAAGGAGACACCCAATGCGCTGGCTCTTCTGCAATCCCCGCGATCAGCAGGAATCGGCCTGGCGCCAGGCCATGCTCGAAACGATCGACGCCTGGTGGGCCGCCTTTCAGGAGAAGGCCGGCGACCTCGACGCCCTGTTTTCGCGCCGGGCCGATTGGGACCTGCCCGAGTGGATGGCCGAGACCCTCCAGGCGATTGACCCGCATTTGTTCTGGGAGTTCGGTCCGGCCGCCGGTGGCTCGGGGCACCGCCTGGTGATCACGCCCGAGACCCGCCGGCATCTGCGGCCGCTGGTCGCCACGATCCTCCAGCGGGCGCCGAAAACCGACGGCTGGGAGTTCTACGGCTACCGGCTGGCCGAGGACGTGGAAGCCGCGGAGCGGATGGTCGGCGCCCGCACCGGCGGGACCCTCGCCGGCGTGCTGGCCGAGGCCAGGGTGGGCGAGGATCATCTGGTGGACCTGGTCTTTCGCGCGCCTCGCACAGCCGGCGAAGAGGATGAACAGGCCCTGAACAACGCCTTCGTGGCCGCCGAGTCGCTGCTGGGCGAAGAGCGCCTCGACAAGTGGATCGGGCCGATCGAGGTCGGTCCGCTGGACGTCGCGGCCTCGGGCGGGGCCTCGCGGCTCGTGCCGCTGGAGAACCTCGGCGAGCGAGTCGAGGCTCTGATCGGCAGCATCCGCGACCAGCTTCCTCCGCAGCCTTGCGGCGACTGGCTGCAGGAGGAGCAGTGGTCCTGCATCGAGCTGAAGCCGACCGAGGCCGAGGACTACGCCGAGCAGACGGACCTCTTCGTCGCGGTCACGGCCCGTCAGGACCTGTGGACGGCCGCGCACAGCGGCAGCCTCTTCGCGTCGGAGCGATTCAGCCGCTTCGGCGAGACGTTCGCCTACGTGAAGATCGACGGGAGCGAGGGGCTCGAGGAGTCCTCGTTCGAAGGCCGCGACGAGATCGAGGAGGCGATCAACGCCGCCTTGACGCCCGAGGGCCTCGGGGTCTCGATCGGCGGCGGGACCGGGCTGCGCTACTCCTACATCGATCTGGCCCTGGCCGACTTGCACCGAAGCGTCCAGACGGTCCGGTCCCGACTCCAGCAAGGCCGGCTGCCCCGCCGCACCTGGATCCTGTTCTTCGACGCCGACCTCTGCGGGGAGTGGGTCGGCCTGTACGACGACACCCCCGCGCCGCCGATGCTGGAGGGAGAGGAAGAAGAGGACGCGTAGTCGGACGCGCCTCGGCAGTCGGCGATCTGTTCCTCCGGAGCCTGCGCCGCGCAATCCTCTCGCCAACAAGGCGGACGGCAGTGCGGAGAACGCCTGCTACGCGGTGCCGTCCCCGAGCGCCCTGCACCCCCTCTCCGGGCACGCTTCCCCAGCGCGTGGGCCAAGAGTGCTCTTGTCCCGCGGGGTGGCTTTGTGTTAGCAATCCGCCGTGCGCGAACGTCCCCCCGCATCGCTGGTCGAGTTCCTGGCCCGGCTGGGTCTGGCCCAACCGAGGCAGGTTCACGCTGTGGCCTCCCGGGCGAGGCGGCTTGCCCGCGAACTGCCGCTGTTCGAGAGCGTGTGGGTCGATGCCCTGGCCCAGGCCCGCGTGCTCACGCCCTTTCAGGCCAGCGAGATCAATGCGGGCCGCGGCGACGACCTGGCCGTGGGGCCTTGGGTGCTCTGCGAGCCCTGGGGCCGCCGGCCCTTTGCCCGGCTGTTCCGCGCCCGACACCGCCAGTCGGGTGAGGCCGTCTTCCTGGCGATCTGCGAGGACTGTGGGGCGGAGGCCGAGTCGCTGGCCGGGCGGATCAAGGACCTGGCCGCCTGCGCGGCGGAGCTTGCCCATCCTGCGGTGGCAGCGGTTCGCGACGGAGGAGCGGACCGTGGTCGCGTGTGGGCCGCGGGTCCCTGGACGGGAGGACGTACCGCGGGCAAGTGGGTGGTTCACAACGGCCGGTTCCCGCCCGAGGTCGTCCTGGAAATCGCCCGACAGATGGCCGACGGCCTGGCCGCGCTGGAGCAGGCCGGGCTGAGCCACGGCGATCTGGCGGCGCCGGCGCTGGTGCTGGACGACGAGGGCCAGGTGGTGATGCCGCTGCCGGGGCTGCGCGGCGTGCTCCGGCCGTGCGAAGGCCTCGCGCAGGCGGGTACCGATCCGGAGGCCCTGGAGGGGGTCGCCCCGGAACGCATCGCGGAGGGCGGCCCGCCCGGCGCGCGAAGCGACATCTACGCATGCGGCTGGCTGTGGTGGCATCTGCTCACGGGGCGTCCGCCGGTCCCGGGGCCAACGGCCTTGGCGCGGGTGCGGGCGATCCAGACCTGCCGCGTTCAGGACGTCAGGAGCCTGGCCCCGGAGACCCCGAGCGAGCTGGGCGCGGTGGTGTCGGCGGCGATGGAGCGGGACCCGGCCCGGCGCCCCGCCGCCTTCGCCGCGATGGCCGCCCGGCTCGGCCCTCCCACGCTCGGCGGGCAAGCTGCGCTGGCCCGCTGCCTGCGCGACCCCCATCGCCGGCGCTCGGTGTGGTCGGTGCCCGCCCGGCGGCTGAGGCACTCGCCGCAGGCCCCGCTGTGGCTGGCGGGCACGGCCGCGGTCATCGTGGGCGCGATCGCCCTGGGATGGCTCATTCGCACCTCCGGCGTGCGTCCGCCCACCGCGAGCATCCGCGGCCGCTCCACCGTGGCCGCAAGCGCGAAGCGGATCGACTCCTCCCGCCGCGACCATCCGGACCGGCAGCCCCGGCGCGACGCGGGGGTGCCAGCGCCTGCCCTCGAGACGGACGATCGGCCCGCGTCCCGTGCCTCCACGGTCGAGCCGCCGTCGCGCGCGGCATCGCGCCCCACGCCGCCAAGCCCGAGCGAGCCGGCCGGGCCGCCGCCGGACCTCATCCTCCCCGCCGGCAAGCCGGTCCATGTCGAGGCCCTGGACCTGCGACCGGGCCAGCGCGTGTGCGGTCCGCCTGGCGAGCGCCCCACGGTGATCGTGCCGCCGGCCGGGCTGACGATCCGCGCCGAGGACGTGCGACTTGAGGGAATCGACTTTCTCGGGCAGCGGGGCCGGGGCGAGTCGGGCTTGGGGCCGGGCGGAGCGATCCTGGTCCTGGAAGGCTCGCGCGCGGCGCTGGCGCGCTGCGCGTTCCGCGCCGTCGGGGCGGCGGGCGCGCCTCCCGCCGCGCTCCGCTGGGTCCACCCGGTGGACCGGCGCGCGGCGGAGATGACCCTGCCCAGCGGGCGCATCGACCTGGCCGATTGCGCCTTTACGGGCGTGTCGGCCGCGGTGGATTGCCGGACCCTTGGGGCCCGGGCGGTGCGCATGGTGAACGTGTTGCACCTGGGGCCCGGGCCGCTGGTGCGAATGGAGCGCTGCCCGGAGGCCGACGAGCCGATCGCCCTGTCGCTGGCCGCCGTGACGGTTCGGGGGGGGGCTGCGGTCGCGCGGATCTCCTACGACCGATTCGGGCGCCAGCCTGGGCGCATCCTGATCGACGCGCGCGATTGCGTTCTGGACCCCGCGGCCGACGGGGGGCTGCTGGTCTTCGAGGGGCCGCAGTCGCCCCAGCCGCTTCTCGCGATCGTGCAGTGGACGGGTCAGGGGTCGCTGATCGGGCCGGAGACCCCCGTGGCCGTGTGGCTCGAAAGCACGGGGCGGGGAACTGCCCTGGACGACGCGGAGATGGCCATCGCGGGGATGGCGCGGAGCCGGCTCCAGTTTGCCGGGCCGGTTGGGCAGGGGCTGGCCGCCAGCCGCCTGGACCGTTGGCAAGGGCCGTCGCGCTCGGCCGGTCCGCCGGGGGTGAATCCCCAGAGGCTGTCCCTGCGCGCGGGCCCGGGGGGCCGGGCGGCCGCGCCGGACGCGGGCGGCGGGTGAGCGCGCCGCGGCGCGGTGGATATTTGACAACGGGTCCTGGCAAGATAGGCTTTTAGATGGATAGCTCTCGTTAAGGCCGACTGCCTCCAGACCGGTTCCTCCAAGCACGACTCTCACCTCGAAGGCAGGCCGGCAATGCGACTGCTCCTGAACTTTTTGAGACAGGAAGAGGCCGCCACCGCGGTCGAATACTCGGTGATGCTGGCGATGATCATCCTGGCGGTCATCGGCGCTATCGGAGGCGTCGGGGGCCAGGCCTCGAACCTGTGGGAGAACATCGAGGCGGACATGACCAGTGCCTTCAATGGGCCCTGATCCCGCTCGCGTGCATCCCGCGGCCCGGAGGACCATCGAACCGCACCCGAAATCGTACTCCTAGCGCAGCAGCCGTTGGAGGCGCTTTCCACGCCAGGCCGTGGCAGCCTCCCGCGGCTTTCTCTTTGCGCGTGGGGTCGCGGCCGGCTTGTCCAGCAGTGGCACTCGAGGCGCTCTCCACTCAGCGCCGGAACCGCCCATAGTAGAGCAGCGCGGCGAGGGTCTTGGCGTCGTGGATGCGGCCGTCGCCGATCATGGCCAGGGCCTCGTCCCACGTGGCGAGGAACGTCTCGATCTGCTCGCCCGGGTCGAGCTGCTGGGAGCCCGCCTCCAGCGTCGTCGCCAGGAAGAGATACATCCGCTCGTCGAGGATGCCGGGCGAGGTGAAGAAGCTGGTAAGAAGCTGCAGCCGGCCCGCGCGGTAGCCGGTCTCCTCGGCCAGCTCGCGCGCGGCGGTGTGCTGCGGGTCCTCGCCCGGCTCCAGGGTCCCGGCCGGGATCTCGATCAGCTCCTCGCCGACCGCGGATCGGAAGCTTCGCAAGAGGCAGATCCGATCCTCGTCCACCAGCGGCAGGATCGCCACGGCCCCGGGATGGCGGACGATCTCGCGCTCGCGCGGCGCGCGGTCGTTGAAGGACTGCACCTGGCGCACGACGCGAAACCGCCGGCCCTCGAAGAGCAGTTCCACGTCCTCAAGCTGCATGTCGATCTCCGGGCGTGTGGGCGGCGGGTGGTTCCTCCAGCGGCGCCGTGTTGCCGGTTGGCTCGACTCGTTGGGAGAACCGCCCGCCCGGGCACGGCGGGACAAGCCAGCAGCGCCACCTGAGGTTCACTCTATCGGCCGGAGCCGGTCCGGCCAAGGCCAGCCGGGGGGCCCCGGGCCGTGGCGCCGGGCGCAGTTGGCCACGGTGCGGCCTGACGGAATCGCGACAGGTCGCGGACATGCCGGATCGGGCTGACCGTCACGACCCGAACCGCGCGGGGCCCGAGGCGCCCGGACCGGCGGAGCCGCGGGCCGGCGGGGGGCGCGCGTTTTGCCTGCGCCGGGCGGGTGACCTAGATTTCCGTTGGAGGAGTCCATCCCCACGGAACAAGTTCCCTCCCACCACGTTGCGGCGGCAAGATGATGCTTCACGAACCAGTCGCGACGGCCGACGTCCGGCGCGAGGCAATGGGCCGCGAGGCCCCCTGGGCCGATACGCTCGCGGTACTCCAGCGCGCCTTCGGCGTCGAGTTCGCCGTGGTCGATGGCCAGGAGGGCGAGCTGATCGCTCCGTGCTCCAGCCCGCCCGGAAACCAGTGGGACGTGCGCGCCACGGTGTGCAAGGAGGTCCTGCGCCACGGCCGTCCGGAGTTCCTCGAGGAGGAGGACCCCCTGGCCGTGCTGGCCGTGCCGCTGGGTCAACCGGGCGCGGCCGCGTACGTGGCGGTGGGCACGTTCCTGACGCGGCCGCTTCGCGACGGGGAGCGCGTGGGCCGCGCCGCGCGCGTCCTCGGCCTGGATGCGGAGGAGGCGCAGCGGTGGGCCGAGCGTCAGATCCCCTGGTCGCCCGACGCGCTGCAGCGCGTGGCCGACCTGGCCATCCTGCACCTGGGCGAGCGGGACCGCGCGCGCGGCTTCGAGGAAGAGGCCCAGAGCCTGTCCATCCACCTGGCCGCGACCTACGAGGAGATCAGCCTCCTGTACCGGCTGACCCGGAACCTGAAGATCTCCAAGAGCGACGAGGATCTGGGCCGGGTGGCCCTGGAGTGGCTTCTGGAGGTGCTGCCGGCTGAGGGGATCGCCCTGCAGCTCCTCCCCGTGGTGGACGAGACCGACAACCTCACGCCCCAGGCCCGCACCGCGCCGATGCTGCTCACGCACGGCAGCGCGCCGATCGACAACGAGCAGTTCACGCGCCTGATCGCGTATCTCGACCTGGGCATCCCCAACCAGCCGGTGGTGGTCAACAACGCGGTCACGCGGCGCACGGACTGGCCGTGCCGCCAGGTGCAGCAGTTGATCGCCGTGCCGCTGGCCGAGGGGGAGAACCTGTTCGGATGGCTCGCCGGCATGAACCACGTGGACGGCGCCGAGTTCGGCACCGTGGAGGCGAGCCTGCTCAGCTCCGTGGGCGCGATCCTCGGGATCCACAGCGGCAACATCGAGCTGTACCGCCAGCAGTCGGAGCTGCTGGCCGGGATCGTGCGGGCGCTCACGTCGGCCATCGACGCCAAGGACCGATACACCTGCGGCCACAGCGACCGCGTGGCGCGCATCGCCGTGCGCCTGGCGCAGGAGATCGGCTCGGACCCCAGGATGATCGAGCGGATCTACCTGTCCGGGCTGCTGCACGACATCGGCAAGATCGGCATCGACGACAGCGTGCTCCGCAAGCCGGGCAAGCTGACCGACGAGGAGTACGAGCACATCAAGGGTCACGTGAGCATCGGGCACCGCATCCTTCAGGACCTGCGCAAGCTCGACGACCTGCTTCCGGTGGTGCTTCACCACCATGAGTCGTGGGACGGGACGGGCTACCCGGAGCGCCTGCCCGGCGACCAGATCCCGCTGGCCGCCCGGATCGTGTCGGTGGCCGACTCGTTCGACGCCATGGGCAGCGACCGGCCCTACCGCAAGGGGCTGCCCGACGAGAAGATCGACCAGATCTTCCAGGCCGGATCGGGCAAGCAGTGGGACCCGGCCGTGGTGGACGCCTTCTTCCGCGCCCGGGACGACATCCGCGAGATCGTCCGCCGCGAGCGCGAGGAGGTCAACATCCAGGTGCCGGGCTGGTAGCCGCCGGCAAACGGCAGGGCGTTCCCCCGCGGGCGCTTCGGGTTGTGAGAGGCGCTGGGCGTGGGAGGGGGACCTTCGCTCGGGATGTTCCCTCGCTGACGCGTCGGGCTTGGATTCTGCCCGGGTCGTGCTGCGCGCTGGCCGGGGCTTTTACTCCAGCTCGACGAACTGCTCGCACTCCCCGGATCGCGTGAACCGGCCCACGACCATCTCCGCGGCGTAGTTCTGGCCCAGCACGGTCCGGTTTCCCCGGGCGGCCAGGGAGCGGTACAGAAGCCACTGCTGGCGATCGACGGCCACGCGGTAGCCCACGGCCACGTCGCGGGGCACGATCTGAAGGGCTTCGGCCACGGTCAGCCGCCGCCAGGTGCACGGCCGCCTCAGCCGCTTCGGATCGAGGTCGAAGAACAGCGGGGCCATCAGCGAGCATCCCTCGATCGAATGCCGCAGCGCCAGCCCGGCCGACTCCTGGCAGAGCCGGCCCGGGTCGGGCTCGACGCGCCACTCGGGCAGGGCCAGGGGCAGAACCAGCGCCCGACGCTTGCGCGTGCAAAGATACCCCTCGTGCGACTCCTCGGCCGGCGCGAAGCGGACCGCCGCGGCAAGCGGCAGCCGGCCGCAATACTCGATCCGCCGCGGCTCGGTCCCCATCACCGAATCGGCCGCGATGAGGAAGCCGTCGTCGCGGGCCAGCAGCAGATGGCGCTGCACGATCAGGCCGTGCTCGAAATCGGCTTCAACCTCCAGGTAATCGACGTCCTCGTCGGAGAACCACACGGCCTCGCGCCAGTCGGAGACGGGAGCTGCGCGCCGGCCATCGACCCGGATCTCCAGGTCCCACCGTCCCGACCACAGCACGTCGCGCCCGGCGACCAGCTCGGAGCGGACCTCGCGGCCCGCGTAGATCACGGCCAGGCGCTCGCTGTCCGGGCTCCAGTCGCGGCGGAGCACGGCGGCCGCGGCCCACTCCGAGTGGACGGCCGGAAGGCGCGCCTTGGCAAGGACCCGCTTGGAGCGGCGGTCGAAGGCCTTGTGGGCCGAGCGCCCGGACTGGCCCTTGCCGGCGAGCGTCCAGGCCGCCAGGCGGCGGTCGTCGGCGTCGCCGGCCAGGTGCACGGCCTTCTCGAGGATTGCCAGCCCGTGCCGCCCGGCGGTTCCGTTGGAGAAGGCGGGGCTGCCGTCGCGGCGGGCCATGCGGAGCGCGGAGCGAACCACGCGCCGGAAGCGCCGCTCGGCCTGGCGGTCCCACGGGCGGTGCTGCACGTGCGCGCCCAACTCCAGGCAGCGGGTCCAGCTCGCCAGCAAGGCCGGGAACGCCGCGAAGTGGCGCCCGTGGAGCAGGCCCTGCTTTTCGCAGAGGTCCTCCAGGGCCGAGGAGAGGGCACGTCGGGCGGGGCGCGCGAGCCGCCGACAGGCCTTGACCTCGGGGAAGAGGCAGGCGAGCGTCCAAGCCAGCTCGCCCGCTCCCAGTTGGAAGACCAGCGGCCCGGTCGAAGGCTCCACGGACCGGGCCTCGTCGGCGACTTCGACCAGGTGGCGCAAGGCCGCCCACCACGTGTCGGGCGGCAGCGACTGGGCCAGCCGGGGCATGGCTCGGCACCAGGCCAGGGCCTCCAGGCAGTAGCCTGCGTCGGCATTGCCGCCGGGCTCGGCCAACCAGGCGTCGAGGCGCTGCCGGCGGCCGGCCTTGCAGGACGCGGGGGCGAACGCCGCACCGCGCTGCGCCGCGGTCGTCGCGGCCTGGCCTTCGCTCAGGCCCCACGCCAACGGGGCCTGGCCGTCGAGCATGGCTTGATGCTCGGCCCGCTTCTTGCGGTCGAGGTACTCAACCCAGCGCTGCCAGGCCTGCCGGGGCGGGGCCTCGCGCAGTCGGGCCGGGGCCGACTTGTGCCAGGGCATGGGCGCGCAACGTGTCGCCGCCTGAAGCGTCCGTACTTCGCCGTTTCCGCCAAACTCCGTTTCGCTCATGCTTGCTCCGCGGGAATGCCTTCTTCAGGGAAAGCGTCTTTGCTAGCATAAAAGGAGCGATTCGTCACTACCCCCGGACGGAACCGGCGGGCCGGCCCGTTGAGGAGGTCGGCGTCGCAAGGCTCGGCGCGGGTGTCGCGCGAGCCGACGCGCCTGCCTTTGGCGGGACGCTCCCGACCAGGCGCTCTATGGAGCACGCGCCGCGGCATGGCAGTTGCCGGCTGTGTCGCCTCCGAGATCGATGCGATACACTCATCATAGCAGGCCATGGTCCCATCGAGGCCCTCCTCGTGGGGCGGATCAAGGAACCAAGCGAGGTCGAACATGAACCGGGCTGTCTGTCGCGCCAGTCTCTTGCACCTGGGACTCATTCTGCTGGCCGCTGCGTGCGTTGGGTGCGGGCCTCCGGCCGAGAAGCAGGAGAAGAAGAACACGAGCGCGCCGCGGGGCGCGAAGCCGCAGGATCAATCGAAGAAGACCGGCGAGGCCCGCGATCCCTCGGCGCCCGCCGGCAAGGACGAGGTGGCTTCCGCCGACGGCCGTGGCGAGGCCGAGGACGGCGAGGACCGCGCGTCCGGCTCCGCGGCCGAAAAGGCCCGACTGGGCCGGCTCGGCGAGGCGTTCATGAAGTCCGTGGAAGACGACCCCGAGGCGCCGTCGCCGGGACCTGGGGCGGCCGGCAGCAATGCGGGCGCGGAGCCGGAAGGGGCGGACGACGGCGACGAGGAGAGCAGCTTCGACCTGGAGGAGATCGAGCGGCTTCGCAAGCTGCACGAGGAGGAGATGGAGCGGCAGCAGAAGAAGTGGCTGGAGCAGCAGAAGAAGCGGATCGCCGAGCTGGGCGCGCCGCTGGTGGACGACGCGGACAAGCTCGTCCGACTCGACCAGGTGTATCCCGTGTGGAGCGATCCGAAGAACAAGCGGGTGGTGATGGTCGGCGAGGTGTGCAAGCGCAACGGTCCGCTGGAGATGTTCGCCTGCCTCCGCCGAACCAAGGAGCACGAGTCGATCGTCGTGGTCGATACCAAGGCCCAGATCGTCCACGCGGGGCTGCTGGCCGTGGGGGCCAAGAACGGCCGGCCGGTCCAGTATCATCCGGAATACGTGCCGGCCTCGGGCGAGGAGATCGAGGTTGCCGTGAAGTGGAAGGACAGCGAGGGCAAGGTCCAGTCGGCTACGGCCCAGGACTGGATTCGCCACTCCGAGACCAAGAAGGCCATGGATCATCCCTTCGTGTTCGCGGGGAGCGGGTTCCGCAAGGACGAGTACGAGGACCGGATGGTTTACCTGGCCGACGGCGGCGACTTCATCTGCGTCTCCAACTTCGGCACGGCCATGCTCGATCTTCCGGTGCGCAGCAGCAGCGTCAATGTGGACTTGCAGTTCGAGGCCTTCACCGAGCGGATCCCCCCGGAAGGCACCCCGGTGACGGTGATCCTCACCCCGAAGGGCAAGGGGGAGAAGAAGCCGGGGGAGAAGTAGGGCAGGCCAGAGGCCGAGGGGGGCGGGAGTCTCTTCCCGCCGGGTGCTTCGGTCGGATGGAAGACGCTTCCGAGTGAAGGAACCCGACACCGATTGACCGCGCGACCCCCATTGGCAGACCGCGTCACTGGGCGTCGAGGGCCTGGCCCACGCCGCAGTGGCGGAGGATCTGCTCGGCCGAGGCGAGGTAACCGGTGTAGAACGGGCCGAACTGCGCGTAGCGGGCGCTGGCCTCGTCGAACCGCATCCGATAGACGATCTCGCGCAAGAACTGCGGGTTGCGGGCCCAGAGGGTCACGCCCCATTCCCAGTCGTCCAGGCCGATCGCCACGGTCACCAGTTGGGTCACCTTGCCGGCGAACCGCATGCCGCTCTCGCCGTGCTCCTGCATGAGGCGCTCGCGCCGGTCGAAGTCGAGCAGGAACCAGTTGGCCTCGGCCTCGCGCCGCTTGTTCATGGGATAGAAGCAGACGGCCGGCCACGCGGACAGGTCGGGCGTGAGGCGCTGGCGTCGCATGATCTGGAGGCGCTTCTCGTACTGCCTCACCTTCTTCTCCAGCGCCTCCCGGCCCGAGTCCGGCTCGGCGCGGCTTAGCCGCTCGGCGTACTGCTCCACGTCGGGCAGGTACTCGGAGACCTCGGTCATGGAGACGAAGGACCACGCCGGCACGACCGCCGGGCCCAGCGGTCCGGCCAGCAGGCGCTGGTGGACCCGATCGATGACCAGCGGATCGGGGTCGAGCACGATCAGCCCGAAGTCGGCCTTGTGCCCGCTGACGATCATCGCCTGGAGCCGGGCCGGGGCGTGCGTGCCGGACGGATCGAGCTGCTCGACGAGACGGCGGCAGCCGTCGGTCAGCTCGGGCGGGGACAGGGCCCGAAGGCGCACGCGGTCGAAGCGGTAGAAGAGGTGGCTGCAATGCCAGCCTTCAGACGGCTGGAGCGAGACCTCGGGGCGCGGGGCGGTGCTCATTTCGGTGGAGGGCCCTGGGCGGCGGAGGAGGGTCACCCCACGGGGGCGTCCGCGCCCACGGCACGGGCCGCCCGGGGATGCTATCCTACCGCTCGCCCCCCGTCCGGGCAACTCGGCCGACGGTCACGCGGCCTTGCGGCCCCGAACAGCCGTGCGCGGTCCTGGAAGGGAAACGGGGGCAGCATCCATTTGCGCAGGGCACCCTTCGGGCCGCTTGGGCAGAAGGATTCTGGCCCCGTCTCCGGGAATCGCGCAAGGCGATTCAGCCCATCCGGTGGATGCGGAATTCCTTGTCCAGGATCCCGTCGATCACACCGCGCAACTGGGGCATCTCCTGCTTCAGGTGCCGGCGCGCAAGGCGCACGGCCTCGTCTTCGTGACCGCAGACCACGGTGCATTCGGCCAGACCGACCTTGACGTGAAACCGATGCTGGGGGTCTGGCAGCGCAGAGTCGGACATCGCGCCCTCCCGGACAGTCGCCTTGGGCCGTCGCGCCCCACCGGCAGAAGCCCGCGCAAACTGCCAAAGCCCGCGCGGCGTCCCCTGCGCTATCGGCACGCCCAGGACCGCGTCTTGGGGGCTTTCGCGTCCGGCCGCATAACCCCAACGCGCCGCTATCTCAGCAGGCGCGAGACGCTCTCCAGCAGCCGGTCCATGCCGAACGGCTTGCGGAGGTAGTCGTCCACGCCGAGCATCTCGGCATAGGCCTTGTGCCGGCTGCCTTCGTTGGCCGTGATCATGATGACGCGGATGGGCACGGGCCGGGTGCGGCGGAGTTTCTCCAGCACCAGGAACCCGCTCCGCTTGGGCATCATCATGTCGAGGATCACCAGGTCCGGGTCCTCGCGCTCGGCCAGGGCCAGGCCCTGATTGCCGTCCCGCGCCACCAGGATCGTGTATCCCATGGCCTCCAGGGCGACCCGCATCGACTCGACGATCTCGGCGTCGTCGTCCACCAGCAGAATCCGCTTCCCGTCGCCGCCTTCCTGCTTGCCCTTCTCGTCGGCCATGGACAATGATCCTTCCCCGCTAGAAACCTGGACCCCCGGTGCGAAGCTTCGTGCGCCGCTCCCAAACACCTATTACTACCAGCCCGGGCGGCTTTTGCAAGGTTGGCCCCCGCGACGACGGGCGCGGGCCGGGCGCAAACACCACTACGGGGGAGGCGAGTCCCATTCCGAGTGCGTGGGTTGACCGGCGCCGCCCTCTTGATCGGCAGCATCAAGCGCGGCCGCCCCGTCCATCAGCCCTGCGCCTCGGCCGGCACGGAGGACTCGTCTCCGGTCTCGATCCGTCCCTGGCGGAGCACGACGGTGCGCGTGGCGTAGCCGGCGGCCTGCTCCTGGTGCGTGACCAGCAGGATCGTGCCGCCTTCGGCGCGGTACTCGGCGAGGAGGTCCAGGACCTCGTGCGCGCTTTCCGCATCGAGATTGCCGGTCGGCTCGTCGGCCAGCAGCAGTCGGGGGCGATTGATCAGCGCCCGGGCCATGGCCACGCGCTGGCGCTCGCCCGCGCTGAGCTCGCCCGGCTTGTGCGTCAGGCGCGGCGCCAGGCCGAACCGCGCGAGGGTCTGGTGGGCTCGATCTCGGGCCGTCGGGTCGGAAGGCAGCGACGCGGCCAGCACGTTGTGCAGTACGTCAAGGTAAGGCAGCAGATGGAACATCTGGAACACGAACCCGACGTGCCGAGCCCGAAAGGCAGCCCGCTGGGCCGGGCTGATGGCGACGAGATCCTCGCCCGCCACGCGCACCGCGCCGCTGGTCGGCGCGGCCAGCCCGCCCACGATCGTCAGCAGGGTGGACTTGCCACAGCCGCTCGGGCCACGCACGGCCACGAACTCGCCTTCGGCCACGCGCAAGCGAACGTCGTCCAGCGCGTGCACCGGGCCGGCCGGGGTGCGATAGAGCTTGGTGACTCCCTCGAGCTCGATCATGATCGCTTCGTCCAAGAGGAACCGTGGAATCCCGTCACGGGCGCCGCATCAGGACGAACCCGACCGCGATGACCAGGATCGCCGCGATGCCGATGCCCAACCCCATGCGCAAGGCCTGGCGCGAAGCAAACGAATCCGACCGGCTCTCGGCGGCCGTCTGAGCGACCGAAGCGCTGGCCTCGGCCGGCTCGACCTCCTCGCCCGCTCCGTCATCCGAGGTCGAGGCCCCTCCGGTCTTGGCTACCGCCGCGGGGTCCTCCGACTTGGCATTCTCCTCCCCGGTCGCGGGGCCGGACGATGCCGGCGGGTCCGAGGCCGACTCCTTCTCGCCGTCCTCCGGCTCGTCGGCCGCCGTGGCAGCGGGGTCGGCTTCGCCCTGCGGCACTTCCCAGTACGGGTCCATGGGCGCCAGACTGGGGTCCGATTCGGCCATCTTATCGGCCGTGGCGTTCCAGTCCCAGGTGGTGAGCAGGTCGAAGCCCGGGTTCTGCTCCTTGACGGTGCATGAGCACGCACTGCCGAGGAAAGCCACCCCATCGACGAGATTCTCGACGGTGATCTGCTCGCCTGCCATCGGCGGCAGCGCGCGGCCCCGGCCATACACCAGGAACACCATGGGGACGTCGGCCTGCTCGCCCGTCTTGCCCTCCGCCCCGAAGAGCATGGTCATCAGCCACTTCTCCTTGGCGTCGTCGGGCTGGAGGGTCAGGCTGGCCACCTTGACCTCGGGCGGGGCCGGCTGCGGATCGCCCTCGGCGGCCGTTTCGCTTTCCTGCACCTCCGCGTCCTGCTCAGGGGGGGGCATCATGGGGCCGGCGAACGGGTCCAAGGCCACGGGAATCCGGCCGGCTTTGCCCTCGGCGATGGCGGCCGCGAGGGCCTCCTCGGCCTTTTTGTTGGCTTCGGCGTCCTTGCCGGCAACTAGCAGAAAAACGGTCACGTTGCCCTCGTCGAGCAGCTCGCAGAGGCTCTTGCGGACCGGGGAATCGACCAGCGCGGCAATCGCCTCGGCATCGAGCGGGCCGGAGTACAACTGCTCGGCCCACGGCCACGGCGTGAAGAGGGCGTAGGTCGGCCCCGTCTTTCTCTCTTCGGGCAGGTCATCCCAGGCGGCGCGGACCTCCGGCGGCCACTTCTTCAACGTCTCTTCATCGGTCACGTCCACGGTATGGACGGCGATGTTCGAGGCCTTCTCCTCCTCGGCGGCCGCGCCGATCGCCTCGTGGAGCTTGACATCGGCCTCGGGGATCTCCCCGCTGTGGAAGTAGAACACCCGGTACGGCGCGGCCGGCCAGTCGTACATCGCCACACGATAGACCGGCGTGGTGCAAGCCAGGCAGTTCTGGCCGATCAGGCAAACCAGGGCCGCGGCCAATGCGGCGGCGATCGAAGTTCCGGTCCGGAGCATGGACCTCGTCTCCTGTCGTGGTGGGTAAGGCACTTTCTCGGCGGGAGCCAGGCAGGTCCTCTGCGCGGGCGGAATCGACCGGGGGAGGAGGGTCCACCGCGGCACCCGGGCCGTTGCTGGCATGGGAGGATACCGAAAGACTTTATACGGTCGGCGGCGGCAAAAAGCAAATCGTGGCGTGCTCACGGGATACAGAGATCGGACTGCAGCTCCTCTCCGAACGTGACGGGCAGGGCCTGGGCCTCGGCGAGTCGGGCGAGGTACTCGACGCGGGGGATTTCCACGGCGCCCATTCGGCTCGTGTGGGGGGTAAGCTGCTGGATGTCGAGCAGGCGAAATCCTCGCGCGCGAAGGTGACGGACCAGGTGGACCAGGGCCACTTTCGAGGCGTCGGTCACCCGGTAGAACATCGACTCGGCCGCGAAGAACCCGCCGATCTGCACGCCATAGGTCCCGCCGCACAGCTCGCCGTCGCACCACGCCTCCACGCTGTGGGCGTGACCCAGGCGGTGGAGGTGGCAATAGGCCTTGATCATGCCGGGCGTGAGCCACGTGGCGTCCTCGCGGCCCGGGACCTCGGCGCAGGCGCGAATGACCCGGGGGAAATCGCGGTCGCACGTGGCCGCGAATCGTCCCTTGCGGAGCGTCCTTGTCAGGCTGCGGGAGACGTGCAACTGATCGAGCTCGATGATCGCTCTGGGGTCGGGCGACCACCAAGGGATAGGCAGATCGTCGTCGCCGACCGGCCAGGGGAAGATGCCGTGGCGATAGGCATCGAGGAGCCAGTCCACGGTGAGACGCCCGCCGAATCCCAACAGCCCGTCCGAGTCCGCCAGTTCGGGCGGAGGGAAGTATCGGGAAGGTGGCAGATCGGTCATGGGCGGTTCCCATCCAGCGGCGGGAAGCGGTCTCTGACACCTATTATATCCCCGCCTTGTGGTATGCCCTCGCGCGGCGCGGGCATGCTCCCTTGGGGTCCCTCATGCTCACACGCCGCTGGCGCGTCGTGAGAGCATGCCGCGCGCCGCTTCTCGTCCCGAGCGATTCGATCTGCTAGAATGCCCGACTTCGCTCATGCCCCAGGGTCGCGAGCAACCATGAAGCACTACGACACGGTGGCCATCGTCGGCGTCGGACTGATCGGTGGATCGATCGGGCTGGCCCTGCGCGAGCGGGGTCTGGCCGATCACGTGGTGGGCGTGGGGCGCCGCCAGGCGAGCCTTCGCATTGCGCGGCGCGTCGGTGCAGTCACCTCCACTACGGTCGATTTGGCCAAGGGGGTCGCGCAGGCAAACCTGGTCATCGTCTGCACCCCGGTGGGGCGCATCGCCGAGGACGTGCGCCGGGCCGCCGAGCATGCCCCGCAAGGCACGCTCATCACCGACGGCGGCAGCACCAAGGAGCGGATCGTCGCCGAACTGGACGTGGGGCTCGCGCGGCAGTGCCGCTTCCTGGGCAGCCATCCCCTGGCCGGCAGCGAGAAAGCCGGTCCGGCCCACGCCCGGGCCGATCTGTTCGAGGGCCGCGTGGCGATCCTCACGCCGACCCGGAACACCCGGGCCGAGGACTTCGACGCCCTGGAGGCCCTCTGGAGCGGGCTGGGATCGGTGGTGATTCAGATGTCGCCCGAAGAGCACGACAAGGCCCTGGCGTTGACCAGCCACCTGCCGCACGCGGTGGCCGCGGCCCTGGCCTCGATCATCCCGGAGACGCTGTTCCGGCTGTGCGGCACCGGCCTGTTGGACACGACGCGGATCGCCGCGGGCGAGGTGGAGCTGTGGAGGCAGATCTTCGTCGAGAACCGCCGCAACGTCGTGGCCGCGCTGGACCAGTTCGAGAAGCACCTGGCCTCGATTCGGGCGGGACTCGAGAGCGAGGATCCCGCCGCGCTGGAGCAGGTGCTGGCCCTTGGCAAGAAGAACCGCGATGCTCTGGGAAGTTGACATCTATCCCGCCCCCGGCCAGGAGGACCTGGAGGGGCGCCGCCTCGCCGCCGACGCGGCCGACCTGGGCCTGCACGGCCTGACCGTGGCCGCCGCCTCGGGATACCTCGTGCAAGGCGACCTGGACGAGCCCCAGGTGCAGCGCCTCGCCGCGGAGCTTCTGGCCGACGGGGTCGTGGAGTGCACCGTGGTGGCCCCGGTGGGCGACCCGCGCCTGGCCGAGGCGCCCGACGGCCCGGGGCGCCTGGTGCACGTGCTACCCAAGCCGGGCGTAATGGATCCGGTGGCCCAAAGCGCCCAGACGGCCATGGCCGACCTCGGCGTCGAGGCCGAGGCGGTGCGAACTTTGAAGAAGTATTGGATCCGTCCGGTCTCCGACCGCGATCTGGACCTGCTGTGCACCAAGATCCTCGCCAACGACGCGATCGAGCAGGTAATCGTCGGGCCGCTGGCGTTCGACCGCTTGGAGGTGGGATCCCCGTACACCTTCCAGCGCATCACGGTGCCCATCCGCGACATGAACGACGAGGCCCTGGCGCGGCTCAGCCGCGAGGGGCAGCTCTTCCTGTCGGTCGTGGAGATGCGGACCATCCGCGACCGCTTCGCCGAGTTGGGCCGCGACCCGACCGACGCGGAGTTGGAGACCCTGGCCCAGACGTGGAGCGAGCATTGCAGCCACAAGACGCTGGCCGGGCGGATTCACTACCGCGGTCCGGAGGGCGAGCGCCGCTTCGAGAACATGCTCAAGGAGACGATCTTCGCGGCCACGCACCAGATTCGCAAGGCGCTGGGGCCGGACGACTGGTGCGTGAGCGTGTTCGAGGACAACGCCGGGGTGGTGCGGTTCGACGAGACGTACAACGTGGTCTTCAAGGTCGAGACGCACAACCACCCGTCCGCCCTGGAGCCGTACGGCGGGGCCAACACGGGCATCGGCGGCGTGATTCGCGATCCGCTGGGAACGGGCCTGGGGGCCAGGCCGATCTGCAACACCGACGTGTTCTGCTTCGCCCCGCCCGACGTGCCGCCCAACGAGATCCCCCGCGGCGTGCTCCATCCCCGGCGCGTGATGAAGGGGGTGGTCGCCGGGGTGCGCGACTACGGCAACCGGATGGGCATTCCCACGGTCAACGGCGCGGTGTACTTCGATCGCCGCTACCTGGGCAACCCGCTGGTCTATTGCGGCAACGCGGGGATCATCCCCCGCGACAAGTCGCGCAAAGAGCCGGGCGTGGGCGACCTGGTCGTCGCCGTGGGCGGACGCACGGGGCGCGACGGGATCCACGGGGCCACGTTCAGCTCGGCCGAGCTGACCCACCAGAGCGACGCGCTGTCGGGCGGAGCCGTGCAGATCGGCAACGCGATCACCGAGAAGATGCTGCTCGACGTAATCCTCGCGGCGCGCGACCGCGGGCTGTATTCGGCCATCACCGATTGCGGGGCCGGCGGGTTCTCCAGCGCCGTGGGCGAGATGGGCGAGAAGATCGGGGCCGAAGTGAACCTGGAGACGGTGCCGCTCAAGTACGACGGCCTCAGCTACACCGAGATCTGGATCTCCGAGGCCCAGGAGCGGATGGTGCTCAGCGTACCCGAGGAGAACTGGCCGGAGCTGGAGGCGCTGTGCCGCTCCGAAGGCGTGGAGGCCACCGCGATCGGCCGCTTCGTGCCCACCGGGCGGTTGGTGCTTAAGTATCATGAGCACGAGGTGGCCGACCTGCCCATGGAGTTCCTCCACGACGGAAGGCCCCCGGTCGTGCGCGAGGCCGTCTGCACGCCGCCGGCGCCCGCGCCCTTCGACCTGGAGCGGGCCCGCGCCGAGGACTTCGCCGGGGTTCTCCTCCGCATCCTCGGATCGCTCAACGTGTGCAGCAAGCACTGGGTGATCCGGCAATACGACCACGAGGTGCAGGGCGGGAGCGCGATCAAGCCGCTGGTCGGGGCAGCCGACGACGGGCCCGGCGACGCGGCCGTGCTCAGGCCCGTGCTCCAGAGCCGCCGTGGCCTGGTCGTCGCCTGCGGCATGAACCCGCGCTACGGCGACCTCGACACCTACCACATGGCCGCCAGCGCCATCGACGAGGCGGTGCGCAACTGCGTGGCCGTGGGCGCCGATCCGCGGCGGATCGCCATCCTCGACAACTTCTGCTGGGGCAACACGGAGCGGCCGGAGACGCTCGGGTCGCTCGTGCGCGCGGCCCTGGCCTGCCACGACGTGGCCGTGGCCCTGCGCACGCCCTTTATCAGCGGCAAGGACAGCCTGAACAACGAGTTCCGCACCGAGTCGGGCGAGTCGGTCGCCATCCCTCCCTCGCTGCTCGTCAGCGCCTTGGGCCAGGTCGAGGACGTGGCCCAGTGCGTCACCATGGACCTGAAGGCCCCGGGCAACCTGCTGTACCTCGTCGGTCTGACGAGAAGCGAAATGGGCGGTTCGCACTTCGGCCTGGTCACGGGAATCGGCGGCGGCGAGGTGCCCCGGGTCGATGCCGCGGCGGCCCGGCGCACGTTCGAGGCGCTCCATCAAGCGATCGACGCGGGCCTGGTCCGCGCATGCCACGACCTGAGCGAGGGCGGGCTGGCCGTGGCCGCCGCCGAGATGGCCCTGGCCGGCGCGCTGGGCGCGGAGCTCGACCTGGAGCACGTCCCGCGCGACGAGGAGACGGACGCCGCGGCCGTGCTCCTGTTCAGCGAGTCGAACACGCGCCTGCTCTGCGAGGTCAGGCCGACCAGCGCCGCCCTGTTCGAATCGGCGCTTCGGGGCATCCCGCACGCGCAGGTCGGCCGCGTGACGGGCTCCGGCTTCCTGGAGATTGCGCACGAGGGGAGCCCGTTGCTGCGTTGCGATCTGGCGGCCTTGAAAGAAGCGTGGCAGCGGCCGCTCGACTGGTAGAAAAGTACCAGACTTCCGATGTCTCGAAGACTTCGGAAGTCTGCGGTCTCCACCCCTGACCCTTGCTCCCTTCCTCCCCATGCCCCGACCCCGCGTCTTCATCCTCCGGGCCCCCGGGACCAACTGCGACGAAGAGACGGCCTTCGCGTTCGAGAGGGCCGGCGCGGTGGCCGAGCGGGTCCACGTCAACCGGCTGTTGGAAGACCCGCGGCTTCTGGCAGCGTATCAGATCCTCTGCATCCCCGGCGGGTTCAGCTACGGCGACGACGTGGCGGCGGGCCGCATCCTCGGCAATCGGATGCGGCACCACCTGGCCGAGGTGCTGGGCGAATTCAAGGAGGCCGGCAAGCTGATCCTCGGCATCTGCAACGGCTTCCAGGTGCTCATCAAGTGCGACGTGCTCCTTCCCGCCGAGCCGGGCGGGCTGCCCGCGGCCACGCTGGCCTGGAACGATTCCCGCCGGTTCGAGGACCGCTGGGTGCGGCTGGCGGTCGAGGGCGACCGCTGCGTGTTCCTCCGCGGGATCGAGCGGATGGAGCTGCCCGTCGCCCATGCCGAGGGCAAGTTCGTCGCCCGCGACAAGGCCACGCTCGGGCGGCTGGAGTCGGCCGGGCAACTCGTGCTGCGGTACCGGGTGCGGAGTGCGCGGGGGGGATCGGCGGACGGGGTGCCGTATCCGGACAACCCGAACGGGTCGATGGGCGACGTGGCCGGCCTCTGCGACGCGACGGGGCGAGTACTGGGGCTTATGCCCCATCCGGAGCGGCACGTCGATCCCACGCAGCACCCGCGATGGACCCGCGGCGAGGCCGGCGAAGAGGGCGACGGGATGGCGGTGTTCGCCAATGCCGTGCGGCACTTCGCGTCCTAGCATCCGGCCGTCGGGCTGACCCCGCCGCTTGTACTGAAGTCCGAGGCCCGTTTTTCTTACTCGTCGAAGACCCCTGCGCCGAATCCCTCGTTGTGCGGCTTGGGCGGCTGCGACTGGGGCTGATGGGAGGGGGCCTTGTGCGGGCCCTTCGGCTTCTCGGCCGGCTCGACGTGGGCCTGGTGGGGCGCGGGGGCGGCCTGCTCCTGCGGCTCGCGCCCGGAGGGCGTATAGTCGTCCCCTCCGTCGAAATCGACGTAGCTGGGGATGTAGCCGGGCAGCTTCGACCGGGCCTTCTCGTCCTCAAACGCGGTGATCACGCGCGACTGGATCATCTCGCGGCAGGCCGAGTTGATCGGATGGGCGATGTCCGCGTAGAGCTTCATCCGCCCCTCGTCGTCCTTCAGGGCGGTGCTCTGTTCCAGGCGCGAGCCGCACTGGTTGCAGTACGAGGCGCGGAGGTGGTTCTTGCAGCGGCATCTGGGGCAGTGGATGGTCAGCTTGCGGCTGGGCATGGCCACGAACGGGCCGCTGGACCCCTCGATGATCTTCAGGTCACGGACGACGAAGCAGTCGTCGAAGGTGATCGAGCAGAAGGCCTTCAGCCGCTCCCCCGGCTCGTCCATGAGCTTGATGCGGACCTCGGTGATCTCCACGGCTGTTCTCCTTAGGTCGAGTTGGCGTTCAGCAGCGCTGCACGGCCCGTACGTCCCCCACGCCGTATGCTCGCAGGCGTCGGGCTACCCGTCTTGCGTGGCCCGCGTGCCGGCACAAACCGAAGTAGCACGTCCCGCTTCCGCTCATCTGGTGGCCCAGCACGTCCTGCCCGGCCAACGCCGCCCGAAGTCGAGGGATCCAGGGGGAGAGGCCCTCGGCGGGTTCCTGGAGGCGGTTGCTCAGCATGCGGCCGGCCGCCGCCAGATCGCCGCGCGACAGGGCTTCGACCAGGGGGTCCGCCGGCTGGGGCCGCGCCGCGGGGCGGCACGCCCGATACACGCTGGCCGTCGAAAGCCCGACCGGGGGACGGACAACGACAAAGTGCAACGCCCCGAATCGACCGACCGGCTCCACCCGCTCTCCCCGGCCGCGACAGATCGCCGGGCCGTTGACGAGGAAGAACGGAACGTCGCTGCCAAGCTCCGCCGCCAGCTCCGCCAAGGCGGGCCGAGGCCAGTTGAGCCTCCATCCGCGATTGGCCGCGACCAGCGCGGCGGCCGCATCGCTCGATCCGCCGCCCAACCCGGCGGCGGCCGGGATTCGCTTCACCAGTCGCAGACTCGCCCCTCGGGACACGCCCGCCCGGTCGCGCAGCAACTCGACCGCTCGATAGGCGAGGTTCTCCTGTCCGTCCGGGACGTCGTCGCGCTTGCCGCGGCCCGGACCCCGGAACTGGGGAACCGGCTCGCACTCAAGCCGAATCTGCCCGCTGGGTCCCTCCCTGAAAAACAAGGTGTCGTACCACGTGACGGGCACCATGAGGGTCTCGATCTCATGATACCCGTCGCTCCGCTTACCAAGCACCTCAAAGAAGAGGTTCAGCTTCGCCGGGGCCCGAACTTCCAGTCCCGCCCTGGACCGGAAAACCTGCATCAAAGCGCCCTTCGCTTGCGTCGTCGGTTGCCGATTCGGTCGTCCGCTCGGTACCGCTTAGATGCGCCAGTGTGCTGCGGGGACGAGCATTCCCGCGACAAGCGGGACCGGGTTGATGACGTAGGTGCGCCTGCCTGAATCAGCCCCGGCCCTGAAACTCCATGCAAGCACAATTACCCCATTCCAACGGGCGATTCTATCGCGCGCGGCGCAGCCCGTCAATCGCGCAGGCGCCGCGCGCTGCGCGCCAAGAAGCTCGGCTCCGCCGTGCGCCGACGTGGACTTCAGCGTTCGTGTGACTTATAAATGGGAAGACAAAGGGGATTCGATAAGAAGTCAAGGATGGGCAATTTGATTTGGACTGCACGGGCTGGCTGAAGTCTGCTTAGCGCTTCCGCCATCCCCTTCTCTCCTCTACAATCCCGTTTTGTCCCTGTATTCCCCCCGGACCCTTCCCAGCACGCATGACCGCCACCTCGCCAGCGCCTCCCGAGACCGCGCAAGCCCCCCCGCCGCGCCGCCCTGGTCCCATGAAGCGGCTCTACTTCTGGGTGCTTCATTGGGCCGAGACCCCCTATGGCACTCCGGCGCTGTTCAGCCTCTCCTTTGCCGAAAGCTCCTTCTTTCCCATTCCCCCCGATGTACTCCAGATCGCCCTGTCGATCTCCAAGCCCCGGCGGTCGTTCTTCTACGCGGCGGTGAGCGGGCTGGGCTCCGTGCTGGGGGGGATCGTCGGGTGGCTGATCGGCCGGGCTTTCTGGGAGGTGGTCGGCGGTTTCTTCATGAGCTACGTGCCCGGCTGTACCCCTGAGAACTTCGAGCTGGTCCAGGGCCTTTACGAGCGGAACGACTTCCTCGCCATCCTGGGCGCGGCCTTCACGCCCATCCCGTTCAAGGTGTTCACCATCTCGGCGGGGATCTTCAATATCTCGCTAGCGACGCTGATCCTGGCCTCGGCCGTGGGGCGCATGGCCCGCTTCATGCTCGTGGCCGTTGCGATCTTCTTCTTCGGGGCCAGCGTCAAGACGCTGCTCGAGAAGTACTTCGAGGTCCTGACCTTCCTGTTCTTCGTGCTCCTGGTGGGCGGCTTCGTGCTGATCAAGTACCTGCTTCATTGAGCAGGCTTGCGGCGCTGGGGGTTGCCATCGCGCCACCGCGGCGTCGTGCCGCCTGTCAGGCGATCAGTTCTTCGACGAACGCCCTGGCCTTCTTCGCTTCGGCGAGGATCGCCTTGAGGTCCTTCGGGTCGGGCCGGGCGACGCACTCGATCACCAGGGCGCCCCGCGTGAAACCGCCTGCCCTGAGCTTCTTCATCACCCCGGGGAAATCGACCCGGCCCCGGCCCGGCGCGACCCACACGTCCTTCTTCACCTTGCCGCCCTCCTCGGCCATGGTGAAGTCCTTCACGCACACGCCCATCACCAGCCCAGCCACGCTGGGGGCGTCGGCGACCGGATCGAGCTTGCCGTCGGAGTAGTACAGGATGTTGCCCGGGTCGTACCACACGCCGAAGTTCTTCTTGCCGACCATCTCCACGGTCTTGCGGCACTGGGGGCCGGTGGCGTTGAGGCCGCCGTGCGGCTTGACGGTGATCGTCATGCCCTTCTCGGCGGCCTGGTCGCAGCACTCGGCGATGGCCTTGTAGTAGGCCTCGAACAGCTTCTCGTTGCCGGTCCCGCCCATCAGGATCGACCTGGCTCCGACGGCCGCGCAGTTGTCAACGAGGCGCCGCATGCCGGCGACGCCTTCCTCCAGCGACTTGTGCACGGGGATGCCGCCGCCATAGACCGAGGGGCAGACGAGGCTGCGCTTCTTCAGGCCCTCAGCCACTTTGCCGACCTCCTCGGCCGTGCTGTCGCAATGGATCACCAGGGCCGGCTTGCCCTGGGTGGTCATCAGCCCGGCCTCGCGGAATCCGGCCTCGGCGATCTGGTCCAGGGCCACCTCCCAGGGGAACTGGTCCCAGGGACGCGTGTAGATGCCGATCTGCCAGGGCGAGTCCGCAGCGGCGAGGGTCCGGGACGCGAAGCCAGGCAGCAGCATTCCAGCGGCAGCGGCCTGGGCCGATCGGGCAAGGAACTGGCGGCGCGTGGCGCGGTGCGGCGAAGTCATGGGTGAGGCTCCTTGGATGAAGGGTCCCTGCCGCGGGGTGGCCGGTTGCGGCAGGGGTGGGTGGTCTGGCGACATTCTGCCGCGCCGCGGGCCGGTTGTCACGCGCGGGCCGAACCCGATCGCCGCCAGTCCCCTCCCTCGTATGGACGGTCGCCGCCGGTCCTTGTTACACTCATCGGTTTGCCCGTACGTCCCCGGCCCCAAGTCCGTTGGAGGTGTGTCCCGCTATGGATATGGAAACCCTGGTCGCCCTGTGCAAACGTCGCGGATTCCTCTTCCAGTCGAGCGAGATCTACGGCGGCCTGAACGGGTTCTGGGACTACGGTCCGATGGGCGTCGAGCTGAAGCGCAACGTGCGCGAGGCCTGGTGGCGCGACATGGTGACGGGCCACAACGAGCTGGAGGTCCCGGCCGGCGCCCCGTCGGCCTACGAGATGACCGGCCTGGACTGCACGATCATCATGCACCCCCAAGTGTGGAAGTGCTCGGGCCACTTCGACCTGTTCTGCGACATGATGGTCGATTGCCGCCAGTCCAAGCGCCGCTACCGCCACGACCAGGTGCAGGGCCGCTGGGTCGAGGCCAAGGGGCAGCGGGTGTTCATCGCCACCGAGGCGGTGGGCGAAGAGGGCCTGGCCGACACGCAGCAGAAGGCACTCAAGTTCTTCAACCTCCGGGCCAAGCAGGCGGACGAGCTGGAGTGGGAAGGCCCGCTGATGTCGCTGGCCCGCATGGACGCCTTCGAGGAGGTCCTCGGCCCCGACGCCAAGGCACTGGGCACCCTGACCCCGCCGCGGGAATTCAACCTGATGTTCAAGACGTTCATCGGGGCGCTCGGCGGCGAGGAGAGCGCGGCCTACCTCCGCCCTGAGACGGCGCAGGGCATCTTCGTGAACTTCAAGAACGTCCTCGACAGCACGCGCGTGAAGGTGCCCTTCGGCATCGCGCAGATGGGCAAGAGCTTCCGCAACGAGATCACGCCGCGGAACTTCACCTTCCGCAGCCGCGAGTTCGAGCAGATGGAGATCGAGTTCTTCTGCCGGCCCGATACGTCCCGGGCGTGGTACCCGTATTGGCGCGACCGCCGCTTCAAGTGGTATACCGACCTCGGCCTGGCGAGCGAGCGGCTTCAGCTCCGCGAGCACGACGCCGAGGAACTCAGCCACTACTCGTGCGGCACGGCGGACATCGAGTACGCCTTCCCGTTCCTCGCGCCAGGCGAGTTCGGCGAGCTCGAGGGCATCGCGCACCGCGGCGACTTCGACCTGCGGAGCCACATGGAGGGCAAGCTTATCCGCCAGGGCGACGACCTCGTGGTCGAGCTGGGCGAGGACGGCAAGCCCCGTCACCGCGGCAGCGGCCGCGACCTGGCCTACTTCGACGACGAGACGCGGGAGAAGTTCATCCCCCACGTGATCGAGCCCTCGGCCGGCGCGGATCGGGCAACGCTGGCCTTCCTCTGCGAGGCCTACTGCGAGGACGAGGCCCCGGACGAGAAGGGCAAGATGCAGAAGCGGGTGGTGATGCGTTTTCACCCCCGTCTGGCCCCGATCAAGGCCGCCGTGTTCCCGCTGGTCAAGAAGGACGGCATGCCCGACGTGGCCCAGGAGATCTACGGCCGGCTCAAGCAGCATTTCCCCGTGTTCTACGACGCGAAGGGCGCGGTGGGCCGCCGCTACCGGCGCCAGGACGAGATCGGCACGCCGTTCTGCGTCACGGTGGACGGCCAGACCCTCCGGGACGGCACCGTCACCATCCGCGACCGCGATTCGCTGGACCAGTGGCGCGTGAAGAAGGAGGAGGTGCTGGAGCAGCTTAAGGAGAAGCTGGGGTAAGCGACTGGGTGCGCCCTCCACTTGCCAGTTCCCCACCGAACCGCAATACTTCCTTCTGGACGGTCCCGTCGTGTGCAATCAACAGAGGAGGGCTGCGATGCGGTACGTCCTGACACTTCTCGTAATGCCGGCCCTGACCGTGTTGGGGCTGCTGTGGGGGCAAGACGGTGTGGGGCAGGAACCGGCGGATGAGCCGGTCGTCGAAGCGCCGCCCTCCCTGGCTGAGCACCCGGACCGCGGTGCCGATTTCCATCGCCACCCCCATCACTTCCATCGGCGGCGGTGGTCCTACTCGCCGTACTGGCACCCGCCCTACTATTACGAGAGCTACTACGTGCTGCCGCCGGTCTGGCTGCCGTCGGAGTACCTGTACGGGCCGCTGGCCATGCAGCGGTTCATGGGCGTGGGCCCGATCGCGCCGGGTGCGGGGGCCGGCCCCAACGGGAGCATCATCGTGCCGGGGGCGGGCCGCATCGGACAGGCCCATCCTCCGCAGGCCCATCCGCCTCAGCCCAATCCGGGGCAAGGCAATCCCGGCCAAGGCGCCGCGCCCGCGCAGCCAGCCGCCGCGGCGCAGAACCCGGCGATGGTGGGCGGGGCCGCGCACGACTTGGCGCGGCGGTTCATCGGGTTCGGCGACGCCTACTTCCAGAAGCAGAAGTACGTGGACGCCAACCAGCGATACCGCAGGGCCACGGAGATCGCCCCGCAGTTGGACGAGGCCCACTTCCGCTATGGCTTCTCCCTGCTGGCCATGGCCCGGTACGACCTGGCGGCCAAGGCGTTCAAGCGAGGTCTGGCCCTCGACCCGGACTGGCCCAAGTCGGGCTTCCGGCTCCGCGACCTGTACGGGCAGAACCACCTGGCGCGCAAAAGCCACCTCGACGCCGTGGCCGACGCGTCGAACAAGAGCCCGGCCGACGCGGACCTCCTGTTCCTCGTAGGTCTGCTGTTGCACGTCGACGGCCAACAGGCCCGTGCCAGGCCGATCCTCCAAAGAGCCATCCAACTCGCCGGCGGCGACGATGCGCACCTCCGGGCGTTTCGGTAAGGGGGCTGGCAGCCTTTTCGTGTGGGTCACCCCCTCACGCGGTCCCTGCCTGTCGGTCTGCGCGCACGACGGGAGGTTCTTGGATCGGGAATAGGGTGCCTGTTCCCTTCGGGGCGGACCCCGGGGGCCGGAACCCGCCCGGCAGGCGCTTGACCGTGAACGCGCCGCGCGTTCGGGTCAACCCGTTCATCGAAGACCCGCATGGGGGGACGTTCGGTCTTCCTTCTCACCGCTTGCGGTGGCGGGTCCCTGGGCGGCGCGCAGGACGAGAACGGTTCCCGCCCCGGGGCTCACTCGGCCAGCGCCTCGATCCGCCGCTTGAGGAAGCGGTAGGGTGATGGGCCCGGCACGTTCAGCTTCGCGGCGTGCGCCTTCAGGTCCCGGCGGCCTTCGGGCGACCGCTCGGCCACGGCCACCGCCAGAGCGGCCTTGGTCGTGCGCTCGGTCGCGTACTCGTTGAACTCCTCGAGGCCCACTTGCCCGGGCCTTTCCAGCAGGGCCGCGAAGTGCCGGTCCTCGATGGCGCCTGCGGCCAGCTTCTCCACCGCCGCGTTCCACCATCGCTCGGCGGCCGCGTCGTCGCCTCGCTCGCTCCACGCCAGGCTGAGAACGACCAGGTCGATCACGCGGGACATGGCCATCTCGCCCAAAGCCTCCTCGGCCTCCTTCGGGCGCTTCAGCTCGACCAGGGCGGCAAAGACCGACGCGCCGCGGTTCGCCGGGGCGAGCTGGCGCGCGCTCTGGAGGTAGCCGTCCAGGTCGCCCCGCACGTACTGAAGCGCCATCTTGCTGGGCAGCGTGCGCTGGAGCCACTCGTGCTCGCCGGCCCCCTGGGCAAGCTGCGTGCGCAAACCCTCGGCAAAGGCGCGATGGGCCTCGGCCGCGTCTGCCACCCGGCCGTCCAGCCCGAGAGCCATCACCAGTCCCTGCTGCGCCCTGGTCGCCAGGGGGCTGGCCTGCACCTGGCTGCGCAGCTCCTTCTCCAGCTCGTCGTACTCGCCGAGGGCCAGCCGGGCCTCTTCCAAGAGCGAAGGCATCTGAAGCGAGTCGGGCTTCAGGCGGCAGGCCTCGGCCGCGTGCTCCCGGGCCTCCTCGAAACGGCCGCAAGAGAGGAGCTGGTAACCGAGGGCCAGGTGGGCGTACGGGTTCTGGGGGTCCGCCTCCAGGGCCTTCTCCAGGTAGGGCCGAGCCTCGCTGATCGTCGCCGCGATCCGCGCGCGGAGGTAGTTCAGCGCGGCGTCGTTGGGGTCGGCGGCCAGCATCCTGTCGTAGCGGGCCGGCAAGTCCTCGACCTGGCCCGTCATCTCGCTCACCGTCTGGAAGGCGCGGTGCCACTCCACGGCGGCGGGGTGGTGGTCGAGCCGCGTGGCCAGGAAGTCGCGCACCCGCCGCGCCTGGCCGTTGGAGACGCCGATCGCATGATAGAACTGCACGAGCATCTCGTCGGCCGGGTTGCGCCCGAGATGATGCTCGGCGTAGTCCATCATGGTCGTCGCCGGCGTGCTGGGAGGGAAGGCACCCAGTGCGGCCGCCGGCGGCTGGCCCAGGACGCTCAGGCAGGTCTTCTCCACGCGCTGGGTGTGCTCGCTGCCCTTCAGCTCGTCCGGAGGCTCTTCGTCGAGACCGTAGTCGATGCCGTGGAACTCGAAGAACTCGCGGCCGAAGTGAACCTGATGGCTGGCCGGGGGCGCGTGGTGCGGACGGGCCGAATAGACGATCTTCTGGCGGATCAGGTCGGCCGCACCCTCCACGTTGAGCACGAAGACCGCCCGGCCCCGCATCCGTTCCCATACGCCCGCGCGCATGGCGAACTCGACCTCGCGGGGTTCCGCGCCGTCACGCTCGATGCGCGCCACGTGCTCGCCGGCGGCCAAGCGCACGGGCACGATCTCGCCGGCCGGCACGTTGTGCGGCCCGTCGCTTCCGTCGAACGTGATTTCCACCGGCACCGCCAGGCCGTTGACCACCTGGAGCGGCTGCTCGGCCACGTAGCGCCAATAGAGCATGCCGAGCACGACGGCCGCCACGGCGGCCAGCCACGCGTAGAAGACGGGCTTGCGGTGGAACGGCCGCCTGGGCAGCAGCGTATTTTCGCGCCCCAGGGCCTTTTCGCTTCGGGCCACGCGCTTGCGGAGCTTGCCGTCCTGTCCCAGCGGCGGGAAGTCGCGCAGCACGATCGCGTACAGCTCCAGGGCCTGCTCGTGATCGCCCGCAGACTGAAAGGCGTCGCCCAACAGCACGAGCACGCCCGGGTCCTGCTCCGGGCAGCGCGACTCCATGAACGCCAGCAGCTTGCGTGCCTCGTCCAGCTTGCCCTGCTCGATGCGGCCGATGCCCACCGCGCGCTTGGCATTCAGGTCGTCCGGGGCGAGCTTCAGGGCCCGGGCGAAGTGCCGGTCGGCCTCGTCGTTCTGCCCGTGCTCCGCGTGGAAGGCGCCCACGTAGAGCTGCACGTCGGGGTCGTCGGCGAAGCGCTCGGCAAGGGCCTCGCCGACCCGCGCCGCCTGCTCGGCGTGACCGAACGCCGTCAGGGTGGCGTGAAGCTGCACGGTTGCCTCGGGGTCGTCGGGCTTCTCTTCGGCCAGACGGCGGGCCTCCTCGACGGCACGCTGACCAGCCTGCTCCCACTCGGCGACCGAAGTCGAGCGGTGCCAGGTGCAGACCGGGCAGGCGTCGATGATCTGCTTGCGGCCCAACGGAAGGACCGGTACGAAAAGCACGACGAAGCACAGCCGCGTCTCGTAGGACTCCAGGGGCACCTGGCGGTGGCAGTGGTCGCATACGCCGATCCGCGTGGACGCGTTCCGCTTGCCGCGGTACGCGGTGCCGATGCCGTTGATCGTGCCGGGCATGAGTGGCTCCTCGGCGGAAACGGAGAACAGGCCCGCGGCCCAAAGGGCCTTCGAGAGCCGCATTGTAGCCCGCGAGCGACGCGCCCGCGAGCGGGGCGCCTACTGGCCCCGCGCGCGCCCGGGGCTCTTGCCCATCCAGGCGGTGAACTTGCGCCGCGCCATGGGGCGCGGCATCCACGAGGTGTCGGGCAGGGGGAGCTTTCCGGCCGCCTCCACGTCGAGCCAGCCGGACCGGAGCGCCAGGTCGCGGCGCTTGCCCTGGCGCGTGATCCACGTCAGGCGCTTGGCCTTTTCGCACGCCAGGGCCAGGTCGAGCGTCGCGCGCACGTCCCGGGCCACGTAGTCGAGGATCTCCTGCCGCTTGCCCCGGGCCCAGAGGCGCGGCGCGTCGATGCCGCGGATGCCTTCGGTCTTGCCCGGCAGCTTCATGCCGCGGGCCGCGGACTCCAGGCCCACGGGGAACCCCAAGGCGCAGAACGCGTGCCACATCATGTCCACGTGCGAGCCGGCCAGGCGCGCGCAGGACTCCAGCATGTCCGCTTCCTCGGCCAGCACGTCGAAGTCGAAGCCCAGCCCGTTCCACGTGAGGATCGTGTAGCCCTCCTCTGCGGCCGCAGCGAGGAACGCGACCAGCGCGGCGGCCTCCTGGCGGGTCATGCGGTCGGCGGGCGCGCCGGGCCGGCCGCCGTGCCAGAGGCGCGGCTCCGGGGCGCCGGCGGCCAGCGTCGCGGCGCAGGAGATGCCCAGCGGCCGGCAGGGGCGCCAGTCGGCGGCGTCGATGGGAAACCCCGTGGCGACTTCGATGTCGAACGCCAGGTAGTTGCGGGGCATGGCCGGCGCCTCCGTGGTTCGATTACGAGACTTCGGAAGCCTGCGATCCTACTTGCTTTCCAGCCGGATCACGCCGTCCCAGCCGGTGGGCGGCGTGCGCTTGTGCTGGGCGATGTACACCGTGAGGAAGTCGGTCACCAGGTCCTCGGTGGGCACGTGCCGGAGCAACTCGTAGGCCTCGCGCCAGGCCCCGGCCAGGAAGGCGTCGAGCCCCGACTCGTAGAAGCCCACGTGCTCGTCGGTCAGGCGGGGGAAC
This sequence comes from uncultured Pirellulales bacterium, assembly GCA_964434165.1. Taxonomy (GTDB): domain Bacteria; phylum Planctomycetota; class Planctomycetia; order Pirellulales; family Thermoguttaceae; genus CAYSUS01. Next base: position 18,617 of record CAYSUS010000052.1, on the reverse strand, counting down.
TCGTGCTCCGGCGGCAGCAGCTCGGCCACTTCCAGCGGCGTGTCCAGTCCGAAGGGCCGCACCACGGCCACGCGCCGCACGCGCGCGACCGATCGCGGCACCTGGTCGCGAATCGCCTGGGCGGTGTGCTCGTCCAGCAGGATCGGCGCGCGGAGGATCTTGGTCATCCCTTCCAGGCGCGAGGCGAGATTGACCACGGGGCCGAACACGGTGACCTTGGCCTGGTCCTCGGTGCCGATCCGGCCGGCCACGGCCCGGCCCGTGGCGATGCCGATGCCGGCGTTGAACCTGGCGAGGGGACTCTGCGGATCGCGCGCGGCGGCCTCGAACTCGGCGCGGATGGCCAGGGCCGCGCGGCAGGTCCTGAGCACCTTGTCCTCCGGTCCCAGGGGCCAACCCCAGAAGCCCATGGCGGCGTCGCCCTGGTAGTCGCCCACCACGCCGCCCTGGCTGAGGATCTCGCGGGTCATCACGCCGAGGGCCTGGCTGACGCGCTGGAGCAGCTCCATGAGGTTCCCGGCGTGGCGCTCGCTTTCCAGGGAGAAGCCGCGGAGGTCGCAGAACAGCACCGAGACCTCGGTCTCGCGCGGGGCGAACAGCTCGTCGGGGTCCTCGGTGCCGAGGGTCTCCAGCACGACCGGCGAGAAGAACTGGCTGAGGATCGTCTGCCGCCGCTCGAGCATCCGCATGCGGCGGAGCGATCCGAGCATCGTGGCCACGAGCTCCGCGAACTTGATGTCCTCGCGCAGGTCGTTGGTCTCCGACGAGCCGGACAGCGGGGGCAGATCGCTGTCGAAACGCCCTGCCACGTACAGGACCCACGGCTGGCGCGAGTCGGGGAGCACCGGCGTCGAAAAGGCCCAGTCGTAGTTGCCGGTGGCCGTGAACATCTGGTTGGCCGCGGAGTCGGCCCCCAGCCACACGTGAAGGAGGCTTTGCCGCTGGCGCACGGCCTGGAGGATCAGACGCCGGCTGGGGCGGAAGTCGGACCGCCCGGCCAGGCGCTGGTCCCAGTGGAGGACGCGGAGCGGGGTCTCGCCCTCGTCTTCGGTGCGGCTCTCGATGGCGGCCACGGCGGCCGTGTCCGCGCGGGGGACCCCGGCCAGGAGCATGCTCACCAGGCGCACGCACATCTCCAGGTCGGTGCCGGCGCCGGAGATCACGTCGGGCAGCCGGCTGAGCACCTCGATGCGGTGGTCTGGATTGCGGAAAGGGATCTTCGAGAGGTACTGGGAGCTGTACGCCTGGGCCTGGAGGGGCTGCGGGGGCTCGTCGGCGAGGTCCACCTGCTGCTCGACGAGCGTGAACGTGGTGCGGCCGATCACGAAATGGTCGTCCAACTCGAGCGTGAACTCCGGGACCTCCTGGCCGTGAAAGAAGATCGGGTTCTGCGCGTCGCCCAGGCGGCGGACCTTGAGCTGGCGCCCGTCCCAGAGCACGTGGGCGTGCCGTCGCGAGACGTGCCGGTCCCACGGCACGGACCACACGCCGCTGGAGCGGCCGACCAGCACGGGCTGGCCCTCCGGAAGCGTGCGCCTCCAGCGATGCTGCACCTCGCTGCCTTGGGCGATCAGGTCGGCCATGGGGGGCTCAGATACCGCATCAGGAAACACGAGGAAAGTAGCACGAAACACGAAATGCGAAACAACTCCGAAACGCGAAATGCGAATGCTCGAAACCACGAGAGACCACGGCGGGCACGAGGCCACCGTCGCCGCCGCGGTTTCGGTCATCCTCCATTCGTGGTTCGGGTTTGTTCCGGATTGCGGGTTTCGAGATTCGGATTTCCCCGATCCCGGCGATTGTCGGACTCCGCATACGGCAGCGCCTCGGTCACTTCGTCGGCGGTGCTTCGGCGGCCGGCGGTCGTGCTCGACGGCGTGGCGCCGGGCGTGAGGCTCGCGCCGGGGCGCTCCGTGCCGCCGGCCCCGCCCAGCGAGAGCAGGCGCCGTCCCGCGTCCTTCGACAGCCGGAATGCGAACGCCCACAGCCCGACCACCACCAGCACCATGCTCGCCGCGGCGGCGATGCCCCAACGATACAGGTCGTATCGCAGCTCGGCCATGGTGCGGCCGATGGCGCCGTCGTACGACTCCTGCACGATCACCAGCCACCCCGTGCTGCGGCCGCCGACCTCGACGGGCCACGACTCGGCAAGCCACCGCTGGCGGTAGTAGCGTCCCGCGGCGCCGTCGTCCCCTTCTCCTTCGTACTGGCCCATCGGGTCCTCGTGGTGCCGCTTGCGCCTTGGGGTGTCGGGCACGCTCCCTGTGGTCACCCGAAGCTCCTTCAGCTCGTCCGGCAGGCGCCCGGCCTGCTGGATCACGTCGTCGAACAGCGGATGCTGGAGCACGTGGCCGGGCGTGTCTTCGGTCGGTGCCTCCACGAGCACGGCGAACTGGTGCTCCTTGCCCTGCAGCTCCACCAGGTCGCCGATCCCCACGGAAAGGCCGGCGATGCCGAGGAACTCGTCGCCGCCTGCGCGGAGGGGCGCGGAGACCGCCACGTTCCACAGGTTCGTGGCCTCGCTCTGGTAGGCGGCCGAGGTCTGCGTGGCCCGCACGTGCTGATCTGGAGGCGGGCGCCACGATTTGTCCGTCACGTCGCGGCGGCCGCCGTGGAAGTAGCTCCGCCACGCGTAGTTGCGGCCGATGGTCACGGTCTCGGTCTGCTCCGGAACGCGCGCGATCTGGGTGCCCCACTCGTCGTCGAGGAACCAGCTATTGACCCCCTTGGCCGCGCCGTTCTCGTCCGCGTCCGCGTCCGCGGGAATCGCCGCTTCGAAGGCCGCCTGGAGCTTGTGCCGCTGCGGATGGTCGAGGTACTCGGCGATCAGCGGCTCGGCCTCCTCGGGCGCGAGGTCCGGGTCGGCCAGGCGGCGGAGCATGGGACGGATCTCCGGATCGTGGACCGTCTCCTCGAATACCTTGCGGAGCTCGGCCGACTCGACCAGCGTGTTGAGCGACCGGTACCTCCGCCACACCTGCCCCGCCGTCGCCCGGGCCACGTACTGCGCGGCGAACTTGTTGCTCTCCAGCGCCCGGGCCACGAGGGCTTCCTCCGACTGGCTCACGGCGGAAGCGAATCCACGCCATGCGAATACCCCTACGACCAGCAGCAGCAGCACCGGCCCCAGCGCGCCGAAGATCACCAGCGGCCGCCGCGCGCGGCGCGCCGCCCGGGCGCGGAGCGCGTCGAGCACGGCCTGGACGTTGGGGAACCGCTTCTGAGGATCGACGGCCAGGCAGCGCTCCAGGATCTCGACCAGCTCGCGGTCCACGCCCGGCACCTGCCGGTGGGCTTGCGGCCTCGCAGCGCGGCGGATGATCCGCCGATACGCGGCCAGCCGCTGCGGGAGGTCGGCCGCCTGCTCCAGCTGCCGGACGGCTTCCGGAGCGCGATGCGGCGGACTGCCGGTGAGCATGCAGTACAACAGCGCGCCCAAGGCGTAAACGTCCCAGCGGGCGTCGGGCACCGCGTCCATGTCGGCCTGCTCCGGGGCCATGTAGAACAGCGTGCCCAGGGCCGGGGCCTGCTCGTGCGAAAGCCGCGACTGGCCGAAGTCGGCCAGGCGCGGGCGGGCGTCCTGGTCCAGGAGGATGTTCGCCGGCTTCAGGTCGCAGTGCAGCACGCCCTTGCCGTGGGCGTGGACCAGCCCCATCGCTACGTCGTGGAACAGGTCGGTCGCCTCATCGACCGGCAGCGGGCCCGTCTCCAGGCGCTCCGCCAGCGAGCCCCGGTCCAGGTACTCCATGATGTAGTAAGGCGGGGTCGCGTCCCAGCCCACGCCGATCAACTGCACCACGTAGCGGTCGGCGAAGAGGAAGGCCAGCTTCTCGACCTCGCGCGACAGCAGCGACCAGTCGAGCCCCCCGCGATGGGCGTAGAACTTGATCGCCACGCGGCGGCCCGTGTTGCGCTGCACCGCGACCCATACCTCGCCGTAAGCCCCCATGCCCAGGAACCGCTCGGCGTCGTAGCCGGGCACCTGGGTGGGAGGCTGGCCGCGACGGAGGCTCATCTCCTTCGATTGGCGGCGGTCCTGGCCGCCCTGCGGCATGGTCGGGTCGCTCGACATGTTGTCAGTATATCAGGGGAGAGGGCGAGGGGGTGAGTGGCGCATGGGTGAGTGGTGAGTGGTGAGTGAGTGAAGTCGCCAGTCGTTTGGCGGGGCGCATTTGGAGCCGGGCTGTGTCGGCCCGGCTCGGAGGATGGGATCTCGGGAGCGTCGGAATCCGATCAAGCCCCTTCGCGCAAATTGCGCAGAGCGCGCGGCTTTCGGCCGATTCCCAGTGCCCCAAGGCACCGGGCCGGGACGTAGATGACATTGACCCGGCCTGTGGGGTTACTAAAATGCCGCGATTCCGGAGGGCCGGCAACCTGTCTGCACCCACGCGCCGATGACCGACGAACACCAAGACGAATCTGCACCCCTGGAAGCCGCGCGCCGGGACAAGCTGCGCAAGATCCGCGAGCTGGGATTCGATCCCTGGGGCGGCCGCTTCGACGGCCACCAGCCGATCGGCGAGATCCGGGCCCGCGAGTCGGAGATCGAGGTCGTCCCCGCGGGCGACTGCGAGACCGGCAAGCCGCCCGAGGAGCGCGGCCCGCGCGTGCGCGCTGCCGGAAGGATCATCCTCCAGCGCCCGACCGGCAAGCTGATCTTCCTGAACATCCGCGACTGGACCGGCGACATCCAGATCTTCCTGGGCAAGAAGCAGGTCGGCGCGGAGAACTGGGAGCTGGCCAGGTGCCTCGACCTGGGCGACCTGGTCGGCGTGGACGGCGAGTTGAAGCGCACGAGAACGGGCGAGCTGACGATCTTCGCCGACGACCTGCACTTCCTCTGCAAGTCGATCGAGACGCCGCCGGAGAAGCACAAGGGGCTGCGCGACCCCGAGCTCCGCCAGCGCCTGCGCTACCTCGACCTGATCCACTCCGAGGGCGTGCTGGAGCGGTTCGTGCGGCGGACGCGGATCGTGCACTCGATCCGTACGACGCTGGCCTCGGAGGGGTTCGTCGAGGTCGAGGGCCCGACGCTGCACGCCGTGGCCGGCGGCGCGGCGGCGCGGCCGTTCGTCACCCACCACAACGCCCTGGACATCGACCTCTACCTGCGGATCGCGCTGGAGCTGCATTTGAAGCGGCTTCTGGTCGGGGGTGTGGAACGCGTGTATGAGCTGGGGCGCGTGTATCGCAACGAGGGGATCAGCCCCCGGCACAACCCCGAGTTCACGATGCTCGAGGTCTATCAGGCCTACGGCGATTACCGCACGATGATGGACCTGACCGAGAAGATCCTCGTCGAGGCGATCCGGGCGACCGGCCAGGGCATGAAGCTCCCCTGGGGCGAGCAGGAGATCGACTTCACGCCGCCCTTTGCGCGGCGCACGTACGAGGAGCTGCTGGCCGAGCACACGGGCGCGGACCCGAAGGACGCGGAATCGCTTTTGGCCGCTGCGAAGAAGTCGGGCCTGGAGACGGGCGGCCGGCACATCGACGTGGTCAAGAACGAGCTGTTCGAGGAGGTGGTCGAGGACCGGCTCACCGGCCCGGTGTTCGTGCTCGACTACCCGGCCAGCATCTGCCCCTTGACCAAGCGCAAGGCGGATCGGCCGGAGATCGCCGAGCGGTTCGAGCTGTTCATCCAGGGCATGGAGGTGGCCAACGCCTACACGGAGCTGAACGACCCGGACTTGCAGGAGGCCCTGTTCAGCGCCCAACTGGAAGGCCTTGCGGACGACGACTCGATGGCCCGCATGGACCGCGACTTCATTCGCGCGCTGCGCCACGGCATGCCGCCGGCCGGAGGGCTGGGCATCGGCATCGACCGGCTGGTGATGCTCCTGACCGATTCGCAGACGATCCGCGACGTGATCCTTTTCCCGCTCCTGAGGCCGGAGGCGGTATAGCTGGCGCGGGCCGGGCGCGCTGCGGCGCACGTGAGGGCGGGCGGAGCCCGCTTCCCGAGAACGACGAACACGGAGGTTCCTTCGCGATGTACGTCCTCCTCCTCTGCTGGCGCTACCTCCGCACGCGCTACATCGCCCTGGCTTCGGTCGGCAGCGTGATGCTCGGCGTGGCCACAATGATCGTGGTCAACAGCGTGATGGCGGGGTTCAGCCACGAGATGCAGAACCGCATCCACGGCATCCTCTCCGACGTGGTGGTGGAATCGACGAGCCTGGAGGGCATGCCCGACCCCGAGTGGCAGATGGACCAGATCCGCCAGGTGGCCGGGGAGTGGATCGAGGCCATGACGCCGACCGTCGTGGTCCCGGCGATGCTCAGTTTCGAGTACGGCGGCAAGTGGATCACGCGGCCGGTTCACCTGATCGGCATCGACGCCCGGACCCAATCCCAGGTGAGCGACTTCGGCCGCTACCTCCAGCACCCGGAGAACCGCCGCCAACTGAGCTGGAAGCTGCGCGAGGACGGCTACGACGTGCGGGACCATCAAAGCGGCGAGGAGGCCCCGCCCCGGGAAGAGATGGCCAAGGCCGGCTGGCCGCACCGGATTCGCAAGTCCCGCGAGGCGGAGCTGTACCGTCCGTTCCAGCCGAGGGAGAGGCCGCGGGAGGCGCGGCCGACCGAGTCGCCCTCGCGTGCCGAGTCGGGCTCGAACCCCATCCGCCTGGTGCCCGTCCCCGAGGATTCCCCCGGCGCGCGCCGGCCGAGGACGCGGGTCGCGATCGGCGAGCAGCGCGAGGAGGACCCCGCGGAGGCGAGCCAGCCGGACGAGGTCGAGGACGCGTTCGCCGCGCGGATTCAGGCCCAGACCAGGGAATTCGACCCGACCACGGAGCAGCACACGGGCGTGGTGCTGGGGATTGCCCTGGCCAGCTTCCGCGACGGTGAGGGCCGCGACCGGTTTCTGCTCATGCCCGGCGACGACGTCAAGCTGACGTTTCCCACGGCCGGCACGCCGCCGAAGGGGATCAGCGACCACTTCACGGTCGTCGATCTCTACGAGAGCAAGATGAGCGAGTACGACTCGCAGTTCGTGTTCGTTCCGATCGAGAAGCTCCAGGACCTCCGCGGCATGGTCGAGCCGATCTCGGGGGCCCGCATGGTCAGCTCGATCCAGATCAAGCTCAAGGACGGCGTTGACGGCAACATGGTCCGCGACAGGCTCCGCAAGAAGTTCCGCGCCGGGCTGTACGGGGTGTACACCTGGCGCGACAAGCAGGGCCCCCTGCTGGCCGCCGTCGAGATGGAGACCGCGATCCTCAACGTGCTGCTGTTCCTGATCATCTGCGTCTCGGGCTTCGGGATCCTGGCGATCTTCTTCATGATCGTCGTCGAGAAGACCCGCGACATCGGCATCCTCAAGTCGCTGGGGGCCTCGTCCCGCGGGGTCATGGGCATCTTCCTCGGCTACGGCCTGACGCTGGGCACGGTCGGCTCGGCCGTGGGCATGATCCTCGGCCTCCTGCTGGTGCGCTACATCAACGAGATCGCCGACCTGTTGGGCAAGATCACCGGCCGGCCGGTCTTCGACCCGCAGATCTACTACTTCTACAAGATCCCCACGATCGTCTCGGCCGCGACGGTGGCCTGGATCGTGCTGGGGGCCATGGCGATCGCCGTGCTGGCCAGCGTGCTGCCGGCGCTGCGGGCCGCCATGCTCCGCCCCGTGGAGGCACTGCGCTATGAATGACGACCTGGAGAAGCTCTTCAAACAGAAGCCCAAGGCCGCGGGGCGGCCGGCCAAGAACCCCGGCCTGCGTCCCAACTACGGGCCGCGCGTCCAGGGCGGCCCCTGCCTGGACGGCGCGCCGAACCTGGAGTCGCTGCGCGGCTCGGCCGAGGCCCGCCCCGCCGCCGCCCCGCCCGCCGAAAAAATCCTGGCGCTGCACGGACCGCACGCCCCGGCCCGGCCCAGGGACGTCCGCTCGCCGCGGGAGACCAAGCCCGCCGGCACGGCCGGCACCGACGCCGGCAACCTGATCGGCCACCAGCTCGTCGCGCGCCGGCTCTCCAAGACCTACCGCAAGGCGTCCCTGGAGATCCCCGTCCTCCGGGGCGTGGACCTGAAGGTCCGGCACGGCGAGTTCCTCGCCGTCGTCGGCCAGAGCGGGTCGGGCAAGAGCACCCTGTTGCACCTGCTCGGAACGCTCGACGCCCCCACCGAGGGTGAAGTCCATTTCGAGGGCCACCGCATCGACAATCTCCCCGCCGCCCACCGCGACCGCCTCCGCAACCGCCAGATCGGCATGATCTTCCAGTTCTATCACCTCCTGCCCGAGCTGAGCATGCTGGAGAACGTGCTCGCGCCGCTGATGATCGGCTCGGGCGTCTGGGACTTCTTCCGCCGCCGGCGCGAACACCGCGAGCGGGGCGAGCGTCTGCTGGAGTTGATGGGACTCGGGCACCGCGCCCGGCACAAGCCCCGCGAGCTGTCGGGCGGGGAGATGCAGCGCGCGGCCATCGCCCGGGCCCTCGTGGCCGGGCCCAAGGTCCTGCTGGCCGACGAGCCGACCGGCAATCTCGACCAGCAGACGGGCCGGGAGATCCTGGACCTCCTCCGCGGCTTGAATGAGCAGGAGAACCTGACTATAGTCATGGTCACTCATGATCAGGCGATCGCCGAGAGCACCGACCGCGTGGTGCGGCTGGTCGATGGCCGGGTCGAAGAGGCCGCGCCGTGCGCCCGGCCCTCGCAATGAACCCCACGCGGCAGAACACCATGGCTCTGAAGGTCCATATCAACGGAGAGCTGGTTGACCAGGACGACGCGCGAATCAGCGTCTTCGACCACGGACTCCTCTACGGCGACGGCGTGTTCGAAGGCATCCGCAGCTACGGCGGCAAGGCCTTTCTGCTCCAGGAGCACCTCGACCGCCTGTGGGACTCGGCCAAGGCGATCTGGCTGGCAATCCCCGTCACCAAGGAGCAGATGGCCCGGGCCATCCAGGAGGCCCTCGACGCCAACCGGATCGGCGACGGCTACATCCGCGTGCTCGTCACGCGGGGCGCCGGCACGCTGGGCCTCGACCCCAACCGCTGCAGCGATCCGCAGGTGATCATCATCGCCGATGCGATCACGCTGTATCCCGCGGAGTACTACGAGAACGGCCTGGAGATCATCACGGTCAGCACGATCCGCAACCATCCGGCCGCCCTCAATCCGCGGATCAAGTCGCTGAACTACCTGAACAACATCCTCGCCAAGATCGAGGGGCTCCAGGCCGGATGCATCGAGGCCCTCATGCTCAACCACAAGGGCGAGGTGGCCGAGTGCACGGGGGACAACATCTTCCTGGTGCGCGACGGCCGGGTACTCACCCCGCCCAACGACGCCGGCATTCTCGAGGGGATCACGCGCGACGCGGTCATCAAGCTGGCGCGCCGGGCCGGCACCGAGGTGCTGGAGACGCCGCTCACGCGGCACGACGTGTACATCGCCGAGGAGTGCTTTCTCACCGGCACCGCCGCCGAGGTGGTCCCCGTGGTGAAGGTCGATAGCCGCTCGATCGGCGACGGCCGCCCGGGACCGATCACCCGCGACCTGATGGGCCGCTTCCGCGAGCTGACGCGGGGTTAGGCTTCGTGCTCCGGGGGGTGCGATCCGAGGTCGAAACCGGCGGCCCTCACGGGGCGTCGATCCGCGGATAGCGGTAGTAGACCTCCAGGGTCAGGGCGGCCAGGGCGGTGATGTAGAGCCGGCCGCCGACGTCCGAGCCGTGCTCGCCGCTGAAGTGCCAGCTCCCCTGCTCGTGCCCCTCCTGGGCCTGGCTTTCGACCAGCGCGTCGCGCATCGTGGCGTTCCACCTGGTCCACTCCTCGCCACCCCACTGCCATAGAAGCTGGGTGGCGTAGTAGTTGTAGTACATGTTGGCCGAGCCACTGTCGCGGATGCTCGGGCCCTTCCTGCTCACCCAGGTCACGCCGCGCTTGAGGGCCGGGTTGTCTTCCTTCCAACCCTGGTGCATGCGGGCGAGCAGCCCGATGGACGTGGTCGCCTGCCCGGCTCCGGGATCGGTGTAACCGTAGTTCGCCCCGCCGTTGGCCTGCACGACGTCGAGGAAGCCGTATGCCTTCCTGAGCGTCAGGGGCGGCACCTTGAGATGGGCGAGCTGCGCCGCGTGGAGCGCCGCGAACTGCCAGCCGGTGACCGAGGTGTCGCCCTTCTGGCGCGGCGCGTAGCGCCAGCCGCCGCCGACCGGGTCCTGGGCGTAGGCGATGAAGTTGATCGTGTGCTGGGCCGGAATGTGAAGCCCCTTGTCGCCCGTCATGGCGCAGGCCTCGCAGAGGACGATCGAGGCAAGGCCGTGGGCGTACATCCGCCCCTTGCCCGTCTCGTAGAGGCTCCCGCCGGTCGGGCCGACCTGCATCCGGCTGACGAGGAAGTAGAGCCCTTCCTTGACGGTTTTCTTGTAATTGCCGGCCTTGTGGGTCTGCCCGGCTCCGAGGAAGGGGAGCAGGGCCATCGCGGTGGCCCCGTTGCGGGCCACGACTTCCGTGCCCGCGTTGCGGCACTGGCCGCGGCACTTCGGGTGCGTCGCGTGGTTGAAGTTCCATCCGCCGTCGGGCATCTGGTGCTCGGCGAGCCACCTCAGGGCGAGGGCCACCGCCCGCTCGCTCTCGGCCGTGCCGCCGCCCGACCGGATCAACTCCGCCTTCCGTGCGCGACAGGCGAGCGGTTCGCCGGCCCGCTGCGAGGCCCGCCGGCCCTCGGGCGTTGTGGCGCTGTCCGCGGGGGCGGCCGGCTCTTCGCGGCTTGCGATCCGCTGCTCGATCCGCTGCTTCGTCAGCCCGGCGGCGAGGCCGGGCAAGGCCTTTCGGTAGAGGTCGGCAGCATGCTTGACGAGGTGCTCCCGCGGGGCGGCCTCCCTACCCTCGGCCAGGTCCCACCACCGGTCGGCGGCCCCGGCCAGTCGCTCGGCCGAGGCCCCCGCCTGCAACTCCTCCTGCGCCAGGGCCCTCAGGGCGGCGTCGTCGCCCAGGGCGAGCATCGGGATCCCCCGGTCCCAGTCCCCCTGCGAGAAGCAGTAGTACTCGCCGGCCAGTTGGTTGGCGGCGGCATCGGTCGGCTCCTCGGCGAGTCGCGCCAGGGCTTTCTGCACGCGGGCACGTTGGGCCAGGGCCTCGTCGATGGCCTCCAACTGCCGGTCGATCTGCGCGGTCACGGTCTCGTCTTGTGCGGCGCTCGCCGCGCGCACGGCCAGGTCGGCCAACTGCCGGGCCGTCTCGAACTGGGCGGCGCGGCCCGCCCGTTGCATAAGCTCGCAAGCCTCGGCCGCGATCACCCGGGCTTGCACGGCCGGGGGACCGGAGTCGAGCATGGCCCCCAGCGTCTTCGCCTTAAGCTCCAGCGTGTTGACCTGGAACGCGCCGGCCAGGGCCTCCACCCCCTCCATGGCCGTCGCGACCGCGCCCGCGTCGCCTGCCAGACGGATCGCGGCGACCAAGAGCACGTACCTTTCCGCGGGGTCGCTTTCCAGGCGTCGGGCCTCGGCGAGGAGCTTGCGCGACAAGGCGAGCTGCTGCGCGGGGCTCTGCGCCCGCGCATAGTCCTCCCCGAAATGCTCCATGGCCGTTCGCGCCGCCCGGCTCAGACCCTCGCGGTCGGGGACGGGCAGGCGCCCTTCTCCCTGCTCGGCACGCAACGGCCGCGGACTGCTCGCGACGAGGACGCCCGCCGCAAGGACCGGCAATAATGTGCGACGCACCTGAGAAAACGGCATCGTACGGCTCCCGGGAGGACGGGCGAAGATACCAGACCCGACGCGCCGCAGTCTAGCCCTTGCGCGAGAGTCGTGTCAATCGGGAGACCCGCCGCCGGGCGGGCGCACCCCCGAGCGGGCGCCTAGGCCGCGGGGCGGCGCGGGACCTCGCGGACCACGCTCCAGGCCAGGCCGGTGATCTCCATGAGCCGGATCACCGCGAACGTGGCGTCGATCTCCCACCAGCGGTGTCCGTGCCGCGCGGAGCGCTGGAAGGCGTGGTGGTTGTTGTGCCAGCCCTCGCCGTAGGCCAGGATTCCGACCCACCAGAGGTTGCGGCTGTTGTCCGTCGTCTCGTAGTTGCGGTAGCCCCACATGTGCGAGGCCGAGTTGACCAGCCACGTCACGTGGAGCACGTACACCAGGCGCACGAACATGCCGTAAACGACCAGCGAGATGCCCGTGTAGAGATCCCACCCCCACCATCCCACCGCCAACAGCGCAAAGCCCAGCGCGAAATGCCACAGCACGAACGTGCGGTCGAGCAGGCGCATGAACGGGTCCTTGCGCATGTCGGGGGCGTAGCGGTCGAGCATGGCGCTCCACGAGGCGTCGCGGGGCCGGGGGAAAAGCCACAGCATGTGGCTCCACCACGCGCCGTCGTTGGGCGAGTGCGGATCGCCCTCCCGGTCGCTGAACTGGTGGTGCTTGCGATGGTTGGCCACCCAGGTGACCGGCGGACCCTCCCCGGCCAGCGCGCCCAGCACCGCCAGGAGGCGACGGACCGGGCGGAAGGTCGCGAAGCTGCGGTGCGTGAGCAGGCGATGGTAGCCCAGGCAGATGCCCAAGCCCCCGGTCACCCAGCCGAGCAGCAGCATCAGAAGGATGCCTTTCCACGTGAAACACAGGGGCGCGAGCAAGGCCCCCGCGTGGATCACGGCGATCCAGAGGACGACGGACCACTGCAGGCCGTTGGACCATCGGGGGGAGGCGGTCGAGGCCGCACGAGATGACGCCGGCGACGAAACGTCGCGTGGGACATCCTGTCCGCCGCCCGAAACCGCAACGCGCGGCGAGGTATCGGAGTTGTGGCCGGCCGGGTCGGTCTGAACAAGCGAAGGCATGGCGCTTTCGAGGGTAAGCTCGGGGGCAGGAGATGCAAAAGGGCAGCCGCGAGGCGATCGCACGAGGTGATGCTCGTCCCCTTGTGCGGCGCGTCGGGGAATTATCGGGACCTCAGACCGCCAGGCCACCGGGCAAGGGGCGCTTTCACAATTGTTTTACACGCGTCCCCTGGCCGATCCGCCCCGCCCGAACGTCGGAGCCGAGGGGTCGGGAATCCTCTCTCGGGTGGCGCTTCGGTTGCCCCGAGAACGCTTTCGAGAAGAGACGCCCGACCCCGGGCCCCCTGCCCGACGCCGAGTGGAGCGAGACAATCAGAAGCAGGTGGGCATGGGCTGGCACCACTCTTCGAACACCGCGGCGACGTTCTCGAAGCGCGTATCGACGTCCCACACGCATTTGGCGATCAGGCCACCCTGCCCGTAGTCGAGGGCCTTGCGGAGGCGACGCACGGCGTTTCGGCAATCGTGGATCGAGCCGGAGGCCACGCACTGGCCGTTGAGCCCGCCCCAGACCGCGATCCTTCCGCGCAGGCGGCCGGCCAGGGCATCCAGGTCCTCCTTGGGCAGAGGCCAATCGATCGCATCGACCCCCAGCTCGATCAGCTCGTCCAGGAAGCCCGACGCGTCACCCGCCGCGCAGAAGAACACGAACTTGTCCTGCTCGCGAAGGAGCCGGCAGTACTCGCCGAGAAGCGGCTTGAACAGATCGCGCCAGATCTCCGCGCTGAGTTCCGGGTGGGAGTCGTCGCCGAGCGAGTCGCGGATCACCACGCCGTCCACCTCCGTGGCGGCCCACCACGCGATCTCGCGCAGGTGGCACTCGTGGATCGCGTCCAGGAGCTCGCGGACCGCGCGATTCCCGCAGGCGAGATCAACCCGGGTGACCTCCTTGCCGTGCAGGAGCTCGAGCCGCTGCAGCGGGCGTACGTCGCTGCGCGCCAGCACGAAGCGGGAAGTCGCGGCGCAGGAGCGGTTCACCGCCTTCGGGCTGAGCGAATCGAACAGCTCGACGGGCGGCCGGTAGGCCGCCACCGCGGCGAGGTCGGCCAGGGGCGGCTCTCCGGGCTCGCCGTCCGCACCCGGCTCGGCAATGCGCCACGTGCAGCCCCACGCGTCGGTATGGCGTCCGGGCCGGCCCGGCGCGCCCTTGCTCCGCTTGCCGCGGGGAGGCTGGTGCTCGGGCTCCTGGAAATCGCAGGGATAGCGATAACACATCTCCTCCAGCTCGTCCTTCGAGGCCGTTTCGATCCGCGGCGACGACCACAGGTCGCGGGCCACGCGGTCCACCGGCCGATGGCAGAGCGCCTGTATCACCAGGTCTCGCGACGTCATGCTGAGCCTCGTGCTTCCTCGCAGCGCGGTGCGCGCGGTCCGTGTCGGCAGTCCGACAGATCAACCCGACCCGTGCCGAAGCGCGGCACGAGCGGCGATCTCGTCCGTCAGCGGAATCGATCCGTCGAGAAGACGCTTCCCCCCGACGCCCCCGAATGAAGAAGACCATATACGACCGGATTCGCCGCGGTCAAGACACGGCGGCGGACTTCTTCTCAGGAGCCCCGGGAAGCGCGGACCGGGCCGTCACCCCCGCGCGCGGCGCCGACGAACGATCGGCAGGAGCAACAAGACGCCGCTGGCCAGCAGGCCGCACGTGGCCGGCTCGGGCACACGCGCGGTGGCCAGCGTGTAATAGCCGTCCTGGAGCAGACTGGCCGCGACGTCGAACCGGACTTGTGGCCCGTAGAGGTCGCCGCCCCAGGAGAGGATGGAGAAGTCGAAGTCGTTGGTCGGACTGTAGAGAAGGACGTACTCCTCACCCGGCCCCAACGTGGGTGTGGTCACGCCGCCATCGCTGAACCCGAAGGCCAGCATCGGCTCCACCTCGCCCGTCTGGTCGAGGAACCAGACTCGCTCCCACCGCTGGAGAGCGAAACCAGGCAGATCTGCATCGACCCAGGCGTTGGTCTCGGTCTTGTGCCCGGCAAGGAGGAACTCACCATCGGCGAGGCTGGCTTCGTGGAGTTGGATTCCCATCCCGGCAGCGCCCGCCTCGCGAAGCACGTTGCCCGCGTCGACGCGCCCGGCGCCGAACACGTCCCAGTCGTAATCGCCGTTGCCCGGCGCGTCGCCCGCGTAGTAGTCGCCCGCGACGAGGGGAATGTCAAACTTCGCGCTCAAGTGGTTCTCGACCACGGTGATCTCGGCCAGGTTGAGCTCTCGGTCGAAGACGAGCACTTCGCCGATGTCGCCGGCCCAAGCTCGGGAACCGTGGGTCGCGTGCTGGAAGTACTGGCCGAGGCTGGTGGCGTTGTAAGTCCCCGTGTGGGTAGCTCCCTTCGTCGCGGCGAGGATGTGCGGCGTGTCCAGACCTACGTTGGTCGTGGCCTCGCCATTGATCCGCATGACCCCGTCGCTCTGGGTGAAGTCGTTGGCATCCGCCGAACCGGGGCCCCGCCATGCGCTGGAACTCGAGCGGCGAACGCCCTTGTCGCCGTTCTCGAATCCCCAGATGCCGTCCAGGTCCCGATGCAGGGCCGTGCTGTTGACGAGGAACACCGTGCGCGGCGCCGTGCTCGAACCGAGCAGGAGCTCGTCGGCGTTCGCGCCGGCCGGGTCGCCCGCGCCCGGCCCGTCCGGGTCGCTGTTGCCCCCGTCGAAACGGATGGCAGGCAGGGCGTTTCCGCCCAGTGCCCCGGCAACGAGGTCCGGCTGCTTGGAGGCCGTGGCCTGCGCGAAGTCATTCCCCCGTCCGCTCTGGTCGGCCCACGACGCGACGTCTGCGCCGCTGGTCGTTACCCCCTGAGCGGCATCGAGATGGTAGAGCGCCTCGGAACTGGAGCCGGCCTTGACGAACCCGCCGGGCACGGTCCCGCCGGTGGTGATGAAGTCGGTGAAGACCTGGACTTCGCCGAGCGAGAGGACGCGGTTGTCGTTGTTGTTGGCGTATTCCGTCGTGGGGGTCCTCCGCACGCGCACGACTTGGGCATCTACCGGGCCGCCGACCAACGCGCTGAGATCCACCGTGATCGTCTCGGGGCCACTGAGAACATTGCCCGGATTGAGCAGCGGCGTGGTGAATACCGTAGAGCCGCTGCCATCCAGCAGCTCCACGGTGATGTCCCGGAGTCGAAGCTGGCAACAGTTATCGCGATTGTGAAGTGTGATGTGCTCCAGCCGGTACGGGGTCTGCAGATCGACCTGCCACGAGGGATTGGTGTCGCTGCCCGCGGTATGCGTGAAATTGGTCAAGTTGCCGTCCACGCCTAGGGGGGCAAGGTAGGACGTGCTGCTGTAGTTGCTCGACTGGCTGGCCGGCTGGCCGAGCGCCACGTTGACCAGCGCGGCCCGCGCGGGCGACGCCACGAGAAACCCCAGGAAGCCGGCGGCGAAGGCCGGACCCCAGCAAGCCACGAAGCCGCGTGTCATCTCTTGATCCCCCAGTGAGGAAAACGGCGGCACGGACCCAGGACGCTGAATACACGACAGGCGTCCCACCATCGCGCCGTGCCGGCTCGATAGTCAGAATAGTTGCCGGCCGTTGCCAAAGCAACAAGATGGAGTCGCGGGTGCGGCTCGTCATCGTTCGGCGCTCCGCGTGGAGACGCCGTGGGCGAGAGGTCCGGGATAACTGCAGGGGGGGTGGGGGGGTCGAAAGTCTTCTCTCGGATCGTGCCTCGGTTGCACGGGGGACGCATTCGGGAGAAGACCCCCGAACCCGGTCCTGATGCCCAACGCGGGCCCACCTCCCGACCGAGGCGTCAGCCCCGCGACCAGTCGGGGTCGGGCTTCTGGAGGATCTCCGGCTGGACTCCCTCCTGGAGCTTCGCCACCGCGTTCTTCGACCGGGACACGGCGTCGGCGTCGAGGTGCGCCTCGACCGTGACCTGGAAGGTCCGCGTGCCGCCGGGCGGCAGCACCAGCACCCGGCCTTTGGCCTTCTCGAACGACTTGTTGTTGGGCAGGTTCGTGCCGGGCTCCAGCCCGGTGACGTAGCCGTCGATGGCCGCCTGACGGTTTTTCCACTGCGTGAACCAGGGTAGCTGCTTCTTGTTGAACAGCACGCTCACGCCGCGGTCGCCGGCCGCGTTGTGCAAGAGGGCCTGCGTCTGGCCGTCGGAATCGGCGGCCAGCTCGAAGAAGAAGCAGGCCTCGGGCGACCCCGGCGTCTCGGGGCCGTAGGTGTCCCAGTCGGGCAGGTTGCCCACGGCCACGTCGTCGCGCGGCGACAGCTTGGCCACGGGAAGCACGACCCTGGCCCCCGGCTCCAGGAGCGGCACCCCGAAGTTGATGTGGTACAGCAGTTCCAGGTCGCCCGGCTCCGCCGAGACGTTGGTGATCACGTCGGTCACCGTGAAGCTGGGCTGGCCGGCCGTCGTGGTGATGGTCGTGGTCATGCGGAGCTTGTTGAAGAACAGCCGCGACTCATCGACGACGCCGAGAACCGTGATCTGCCCGGGGTCGCCGTCGACGGTCACTTCGACCTTGTGGGCCGGCCGGTTGGCGATCTTGCCGTGCAGGGGATAGCGAAGGGAGCCGTCCTCGTTGAACTCGGGAGCCCCATTGCTCTCCAGGCCGCAGCGGACCAGCAGCTCGTCGAACCCGTCGAGCCATCCCAGCCCGCTGGCTTCGCTCAGGCGGACGAAGGCCGGATGGACGGGGCCCTTCACCGGGGAGCGCCACCCCAGGTTGAGGTCCCCGGCCCGGGCGTGCCAGATGCCCATGCCGCGCGTGGGAACCACGACGAGCCGCATGAGGCCGTTGTCGATCTCGATCACGTCCACGCCGTCGCGGAGGCCGCCCCGCAGGGTCCGCTTGGTGACCGCGTATCCCTGGGCCTCGCCGTCCACGTCGGCAGGCGAGACCGCGAGGTGCTCGACGTACTCGTCCTGGTCCACGTCGATGAGGGTCCACGTTTTCTTGGCCATGGCGGGGGTCTCCTGCGACAGGGGATGAGCCGGAGCCTACCAATGTAAAGCCGGACGACCGAGTTTTCCAGAAGCCTGTCGGCGCCGTGACCCGGGGTGAGCAGGGCAATCTCGACCCCACCGGAAGGCATCCTCCATTTCGCCCAGTTTCCGGGGGCGATTCGCGTGGCGTTACTTGCCAGCGCCCAGGGGACGGAATAAAAAGGGGATTCCTCGCGGGACGTTCGGGCGGGCGCGGCGTTCCCAGCGCGTACGCGCGAATCGGGCCGCGATGGCGATGCCTGACCGGCGATTCCCAGGGCGGAGCGGTGCGCGTCGATCGCGCGAGACGACGGCCGCCGCGGCCGCGAATTCCCGTATCGTGTTTCTGGAGGCGGTGAACGACCATGTGTGCATCTCCTATCGTCAGCAAGGACAACGTCGGCGCGATCCTGGACAAGGCCCTGGATGCCGGCGCCGGTATCCTCCGTCTCACTCCCACCTGGGTCCCGCGAAGCTTTCTCCATCCGGGCAAGCGGATCAAGCTCCATCCGGACGACTGGTACGCCCTGGGCACTCATCGCGGCGGCATCGACGAACGCTGGTTCGCCAGCACCACCGAGGCCATGAACGACAACCGCGCTGAGGATGAGGGCCTCAGTTACTGCGTCTTCGAGGGGCAACGATTCCTCCTCCGCGACGCGGTGGCCGAGGGCAAGGGCCGCGTCATCGGCGATTCGATCTGGAACGAGTACGAGCGGTGGCCCGTCTACTCGAAGTTCTTCGACAACATGGGCCCCATCCCGCACCACATGCACCAGCGGCACGAGCACGCCGCCCTGACCAACCAGCAGGGCAAACCCGAGTGCTACTACTTCCCGCCCCAACTGAACGCCGCCGAGAACCACTTCGACTACACGTTC
>CAYSUS010000051.1:1648-53531 GCA_964434165.1 uncultured Pirellulales bacterium | reverse complement strand
GGCCCACCACACATGGTTGTCCTGCTTATGGCTGCTGACTTTCGTCCCTGACCAGGTTCACAAGTCCCCATTGTAGGGGCCCCTCGTCGGAGGCCGCGGCCCGAAGCGCCCTTCCATTGTGCGGCTCGGGAGCCGGGACGTCAAAGGGGGTCAGGCCGTGGCTGGGGAGTGCGGGCGCCTCGCGCGCGAGAAGCGTCTTCGCTGGAAGATGTAGGGCCGCAGCGGCTCGTCGCGGGCGCCTCGCGCGCGAGAAGCGTCTCGACACCCTTGGCGGCGGATTCTGCGGACGCGGCTGGCAGAAGTCGCCGCAAGCTCTCGTGCGGCCCTCAAGGCCGGACGAGACCTTCGGGCTTCAGTCCAAGACCTCAACCTGCTGCCATCTTTCGGTTTATAGCGCGTCGGGCACCCCGCAGCGATCCTGGGCGAGCCGGTTGGCACACCTTCTGCTAAAAGGCTGGGCCGCGACCGAGTCGGTCGTCGGGAGAGACGTCACAGGAAGCCGATCCGGACACGCCACCGGCGCGGACTGCACGAATGCCTTACGGACTCTACATCTCGGCGGAAGGGGCGCACGCCCAGGCCAAGCGTCTGGAGGTGATCGCCAACAACATGGCCAATGTCGATACCGTGGGTTTCAAGCGGCAGCTGGCCATCTTCCAGGCCCGCAGTACCGAAGCGATCGACCAGGGGAGCGATTACCCCGGAAGCGGCTCGATTAACGACATCGGCGGAGGGATCACGGTCCGCGAGACCAAGACCGACTTCTCGATGGGCCCGCTCGACCGGACGGGGATCCCCACCGACATGGCCATCGAGGGCGAGGGCTTCTTCGTCGTCGAGAAGGGCGGGACGCCCTATCTGACGCGGGCCGGGAACTTCCGTCTCACCTCGCGCGGCGCGCTGGTCACGCAGCAGGGCTACGCGGTGCTGGGCGAGAACGGGGCTCCCGTGGTTCTCGACCGGCCCGACCTGCCGTTTGAGGTGACCGCCAACGGCGCCATCGTACAGGCGGGCGTGCGGCGGGATCTGGCGATCGCCGCACCCCCGGCGCCGAGCGAGCTGCTCCGCGTGGGCGAGAACTTGTTCCAGCCCCTCACCGAGCCGGAACCCCTCGCCCCGGACCGCCGTCGTGTGGTCAACGGGTGCCTGGAGCTGTCGGGCGTTCGGCCCGCGCTTGAGATGGTCGAGATGATCGAGGCCTCCCGCGTGTTGGAGGCCAACGCGAACATGATGCGCGTCCAGGACCAGATGCTCAGCGGTCTGGTGAATCGCGTGATGCGGGTCTGATCCGCCGGGAATGGACCGGGGAGTACATAGCGAATGAGCGTACAGGCTTTGAACGCGGCTGCCACCGGCATGTCCGCCATGGAGACCAAGCTCAACGTGGTGGCCAACAACCTGGCCAACGTGGAGACGACGGGCTTCAAGCGCGACCGCGCGAACTTCGAGGACCTCTACTACCGCCACGAGAAGCTGCCCGGGGCCGAGGACAGCGCCTCGGAGTTCACGCCGGTGGGCGTTTCGGTCGGCCTGGGGACGCGGGTCGCCTCGACGCAGACCGACTTCCAGCAGGGCGCTTTCCTGCAGAGCGACCGCCAACTCGACGTGGCCATCGAGGGGCCGGGCTTCTTCCAGGTCACCGATCCCACGGGGCAGATCGTTTACACCCGGGCGGGCAACTTCAACGTCAACGCCAACGGCAACCTGGTGATGGGCTCGGCGCAGACGGGCCGGCTCCTCGAGCCGCCCATCGCCATCCCCGAGGACACGCTGGCCATCTCCATCAGCGCCGAGGGCATCGTGGCCGTGCGCCAGCCGGACAGCACCCAACTGACGCAGGTCGGACAGCTCGAACTGGCCTACTTCATCAACCCGGACGGCCTGCTGAAGCTCGGCGAGAACCTGTACGCGGAGACGGACGCCTCGGGCCCGCCGACGTTGGGCAACCCCGGCCAGGACGGCCTGGGGCTGCTGCGCCAGAACAGCCTGGAGGGCTCGAACGTCGAGCCGGTCCGCGAGCTGATCGATCTGATCACCACGCAACGCGGCTTCGAGTTGAACAGCCAGGTCGTCAAGGTCGGCGACGAGATGATGCAGATCGTGGCGAATCTGAAACGGTACTAGACGGCGGGGCCAGGGAAGTCGGAAGTCGGAGGGCTGCGCACTGCGTGCTTCTGTACTCCGCTCTGATCGCAAAGCGCGAAGCTTACCATGCGCCACGGACCACTCCTCGCTTTTCAAACGCCACCGCAAAAACACCTCAACCGACAAGGCATCGGAGGCGGGCAATGACATCGTCGAAGCGGCTTCTCCTGATCGCCGCGGCGCTGCTGACTGCGGGCGGGCTCCCGTCGAGCGCCGCCGAGTTGCGCTTGGCGGACCGGTGCGAGGTCGGCGCGGCGGTCGTCACGCTCGGCGACGTGGCCGAGGTCTTCACCGTCGATCCGCGCGAGGCGGCGATGCTGGAGGCCGTCGAACTGTTTCCGGCGCCCGCCTCGGGCCAGATGCGCTACGTACGCCAGCGCGAGATCGAGGACCTGCTCCTGCTCCGGGGGATGAACACGGCCACGTACCGTTTCTCGGGCGCGGGGCAGGTGGAGATCGCGCGGGCCGGCCAGGCGGAGGCGGGCTTCGACGAGGCCACGGCGTCGGTCGTCCGACGGGCGGAGCGCCTTGTCGAGGAGGCGATCGTGGCCCATCTTCATGTGCACGTGGATAGCGAGGCGCCGTGGAAGGCGGACGTCGAGATCGAGCCGCGCCTGGCGTCGGCCATTTCGCTCGCCGGCACGCGGATCGACGCCCGGGGTGGTTCGGCGCCGTGGACGGGGCCGCAGCGGTTCGAGGTCCGCTACGACACGCCGCAAGGCGGCGCGACCGTGGCCGTCGATGCCCACGTGAGCTTGCCTCCGGCCGTGGTGACAGCCGTGCGATCGATCCGCAAGGGCGATATCGTGCAGGCAGCCGACGTGGGGCTGGACGCCGAACTGGCCGAGGAGGGCCTGAAGAACGTGTTCCACGCGGCGGAGGAGGTCGTGGGGCGCGAGGCCACGCGCACGATTGCGGCGGGCCGGCTCATCGAGCAGGACGACGTGCGCGCGCCGCTCCTGGTGCGTCGGGGGCAGGTGGTGACGGTCCATGCCCGGGCCGCCGGGATTCGCGTTCGCGCCTCGGCCCGCGCCCGCGACGACGGCAGCCAGGGGGACCTGGTGGCCGTGGAGTCGCTGCTGGACCGCAAGACGTTCTTCGCCCGCGTGTGCGGTTTTCAGGAGGTGGAGGTTTACGCCCGGGCTACGCAGGCCGAGGGGGGCAGCTCCGATCTCGATCGACCACGTTAACCGAAGGAGGAAACCAGGATGCGTGGCACATGGCTCCAGGTGGCCGGGCTGACGTGTCTGGCCGCGATCGTCTCGACGGCGGGCGCCGGGCGCGCCGCGGCCCAGAGCGGCAGCCTCTACGGCACTCCGCAGCGCCGCGCGCCGCTGCGGCTGAAGCAGGTGGACCTGGGCTACGTGCCCATGCCGCAGCCTCGCGAGCTGAGGCTCAACGACCTGGTGACCGTGCTGGTGGACGAGAAGTCGCAGGTGATCAGTGAGGGGGAGATGGACCGCCGCAAGAAGGCGAGCCTCTCCGCGGTGCTCAAGGACTGGATCATCTTCAGCCCCGCGTCGCTGGGCGTCAGGCCGGATCCGCAGAGCGCCGGCGACCCCAAGATCGACGGCGAATGGAACAACAAGTACCGCGCCCAGTCGGACTTCGAGAGCCGCGATGCCATGAAGTTCAACATCGCCGCGCGGGTCGTGGACATCCGCCCCAACGGGCTGTTGATGATCGAAGGCCGGCGCGTGATCGTCAACAACGAGGACACCTGGGAGTTCTCGCTGCTGGGACTGATCCGGCCCGACGACGTCAGTCCGAACAACACGATCGAGAGCGAGAACGTCGCCGAGATGCGGATCGTCAAGCGCGAGAAGGGTCACGTGCGCGACGGTTATCGCCGCGGCTGGATGGGCCGCTGGCTCGACCGCTACCAGCCGTTCTGAGCGGCCGAAAGGCCTTTGGTTTCCCCTGCACCGAGGAGTTGCCGAAATGCTCTGTCCCGCCATGCGGACGACCGTCGCGCTGGGGCTCGCCGCGTCACTCTTCGGCGTCGCCGGCGCCGAAGCCCGCACCACGCTGAAGAGCATCTGCCGCGTGAAGGGGCAGGAGGAGAATACGCTCCACGGCATGGGCATCGTCGTGGGCTTGAAGGGGACGGGCGACGGCGGCAACTTCCTGCCTACCATGCGAAGCCTGGCCATGACCATGCAGTTGATGGGCAAGCCCGTCAACGCGGCCGCGGAGCTGAAGGATGCGAAGAACGTGGCCCTGGTGGCGGTCACGGCGACGGTTCCGGCGGGCGGGGCGCGCCAGGGCGACCGCGTGGACTGCGCGATCAGCTCGATCGGGGCGGCGAAGAGCCTCAAGGGCGGCCGGCTGTTCCTCACGCCGCTGGTCGGCCCCGAGAATCCCCAGAACCCCGTGGTCTATGCGTTCGCCGAGGGCGCGATCACGATCGACAACGAGGACATGCCGACCACGGGCAAGGTCCACGGCGGCTGCCGGTTCGAGGAGGACTTCTTCAACCCGTTCGTCAAGGATCGCAAGATCATGCTCGTGCTCGATCCGAACCATGCCGACTTCCAGACCGCCTCCGACGTGGCGGAATGGATCAACAGCGAGCTCAGCCTTCAGATCGACGGCGCGCCGCTGGCCAAAGCCATCAACCAGGTGAATATCGAAGTGGTGGTTCCCAGCCAGTACTTGGACGATCCCGTGCTGTTCGTCTCCCAGGTGCTCGCCACGCCGATCATGGAGCAGCAGAGCAATCCCCGCGTGGTCATCCACGAGCGGACGGGCGGCATCGTGATCAGCGGCGACGTGGAGATCGGCCCCGTCGTGGTGACGCACAAGAACGTGGTGGTGGAGACGGGCCCGGTGGCGGCCGGGGCCGGGGCGTTCGTGGCCATCGACCCCGAGAAGACCGACTCGCCGAAGCTGAAGGCCCTGGTCGAGGCGCTCAATGCCGTGAACGTGCCGCCCCAGGACATCATCGACATCATCAAGGGGATCGACCGCAACGGCAAGCTGAACGCCAAACTGATTATCCAATGAGACCCGCGGCGCCGTGGGAGCACTGCGCCGGCGCCGCCAATTCCGACGTGGAGGACCTTGGGCGATGAGCACCCAGCCCGTTACCGCCAAAGCCGCGCCGGCGACGATGCCGCAGCCCTCAGGGCCCCGGCCACCGCCGGCCGCGCCGGCGCGGCCGAGCGAGCTCCGCGAAACGTTCGACCAGTTCCTCGGCGAGGTGTTCTTCGGGCAGATGCTCAAGGCCATGCGGAAGACGGTCGGCAAGCCGGCGTATTTCCACGGCGGCCGGGCCGAGGAGATCTTCACCCAGCAGCTCGACCAGGTGCTTGCGGAGAAGCTGGCTGAGACCTCGGCGTCGAGCTTCAGCGGGCCGATGTTCGAGTTGTTCCAGATGCGCACCGGGTGATCGAAGGCGTACGTGCGACTGGGAAGCCGCATCCTCGGATGCCGGCCCCGCGTATCCCCCCAACGGATCGACGGACGTGAAGAGGCACTAGCATGGACCACGCGCTGGAGTCGGAGCTGGCGGGCTTGCTCAATGACCTGCTGGCCACCCAGGACGAATTGATCGACGTCCTCACGCGCAAGCGGGAGATGCTGATTGCCGTCGATCGGGAGGGGCTGGCCGCGATCGGTGCGGAAGAAGAGGCCCTGTTCGGCAAGCTCCAGGAATGCATGCACCGCCGCGAGGAACTGCTTCGGCGGGCGGAGAGCGAGGGGCTGCCTTCAGGGAGCATTCAATCGCTGACCAAAGCCTTGCCCCGAGATCAAAGAAGCGATCTGGGGAGGCAGGTGAAAATGGCGAGGTTGCGGGCCCGGCTCGTCCAGCATCATAGTCTGACCAACTGGGTCGTCATCCAGCGGTCGCTGTTACATCTTTCGCAACTGTTAGAGATTATCGCGACCGGGGGGCGAATGCAGCCGACATATGGAAAGGATCACTCGACCTTGGCTTGCGGCGCCATGGTAGATCAGGAGGTCTAAGTCGAGTGCGTCGATTGAGTGACCAGGGAACTCAGGGATGTCGCTCTACAGTTCCATACGCATGGCGGCCAACACCCTGCGTGCCGACGAGATCGGCATGCAGGTGGTGGGGCAGAACATCGCCAATGCGGCCACGCCGGGCTACATCCGCGAGGAGGTGATCTTCACGCCGGCTCCCACCCAGCACCTGGGCGGCTTGTTGCTGGGGATGGGCGTGCAGGTCGAGGCGGTCATTCAGAAGATCGACAACTTCCTGGAGGAGCGGCTGCGGGGCTCGGTCAGCGACAAGCTCAGCAGCGAGACGCAGGAGCAGATCTACGCCCAGCTCGAGCAGCTCATCGGGGAGCTGGGCGAGACGGACCTGAGCACGCGGCTGAACGAGTTCTTCGGCAGCATCGCCGAAATCCTCAACCAGCCGGAGAGCCGCTCGGTGCGCAATCTCGCGGTCCTTCAGGCCAAGACGCTGACTCAGGACTTCAACCGGATGGCCGAGCGGATCAACGATATCCGCGGGAACCTCAACGACCGAAGTCGCGTGATGGCCGAGGAGATGAACCGGCTAACCGAGGAGATCCGCGAGCTGAACGTCCGCATCACCGAGACCGAGGGCGGCGACGTCTCCAAGAGCGACGCCGTGGGGCTGCGCGATCAGCGCCTCCAGGCCCTGGAGAAGCTGGCGGAGCTGGTGAGCATCCGCGTCAGGGAGCGGGACAACGGTACGGTGACCGTGTATTGCGGGGCCGACTTCCTCGTGTACGAGGGGATCGCGCGGCAGGTGGGCGTCGTCGAGGACACCGACCGCGGGATGACGGTGACCGACATCCACATCGAGGAGACCGATTCGGCGCTCGACTCCGAGGCCGGCGAGTATCGAGGGCTGCTGGTCGCCCGCGATCAGGTCCTGGGGGATTACCTCGACCAGTTGAACGAGTTCGCCAAGACCCTGGCTTTCGAGTTCAACAAGATGTACGCCAGCGGCCAGGGCCTGGTCGGGTTCGACGAGGCGACCAGCCTGAACACCGTGGACGCGGTGGACGAGCCGCTCGACTCGGAGGAGGTCGGACTGGACCTGACCCCGGTCAACGGCTCCTTCCAGGTGCTGGTGTACAACAAGAAGACGGGACTGACCAAGACCACCGACGTGATCGTCGATCTGAACGGCCTGGGGGACGACACGACCCTGGAGTCGCTGGTGGACGACTTGAAGCTGATCGACGGCATCGACGCGGAGATCACGCCCAGCAACGGTCTGAAGATCACCAGCCTTTCGTCGGACCTGGAGTTCGGATTCGCTGCCGACACGAGCGGACTGCTTGCCTGTCTGGGGATCAACACGTTCTTCACGGGAATCACGGCGCTGGACCTCGGCGTGGACGAGTCGGTGGAGGCCGATCCGGCCCTGTTTGCGGCCAGCCGAGAGGGCATCGGCAAGGACACCGACAACGCCATCGAACTGGCCGGCTTCCTGGACATCCCCATCGAGTCCCAGAACGACGATTCGCTGGCGGTCATGTACGACCGCATGGTGAGCGACGCCACCCAGGGATCGGCGATCACGCGGGCCGTCGCCAACGGGTCGCGGGTCTTCGAGCAGACGCTTCGCGGGCAGAAGCTGGCCGTCAGCGGAGTGAGCCTCGACGAGGAGGCCGTCCGGCTGATCGCCTTCCAGCGGCAGTACCACGCCTCGGCGCGATTCATCCAGACGCTCGAAGAGCTGTTCCAGATACTCACCGGTCTCTAGCGGACGCGCCCGCACGCTCCGCGCCGCCAACTCCACAGTGGCTCCAGGCCCATGGCCAACATCATCGGCATTCCGAGCACGCGCGTCAGCGACTCGTTCATCCACCAGCGACTCCTCAATCAGGTCCGCTACGACCAGCTCCAGCTCTTCCGCACCCAGAACCAGTTGAGCACGGGGCGCAGGATCAACGATCCGAGCGACGACCCCGTCTCGGCGATGCAGATCGTCAGCCTCCAGCGCCTTCTGGAGCGCAAGGAACAGGTCCAGGGCAACCTCTCCACGAACGAGTCGTTCCTGACGGCCACGGACACCGCCCTGTCCACGGTCTCCGCGATGATGGCCGACGTCCGCGGCTCCGCCATGGAGGTGATCGGGACCATCGCCTCCGACACGCAGCGCGAGGCCGCCGCGCAACAGGTGCAGCAGGCGATCCAGCAGCTGCGGGATACGGGCAACCAGCTCTTCCGCGGGCGCTACCTGTTCGCCGGGTCGCTTACGGGGGTGCGGCCCTTCGAGCAGATGAAGGACAACATCATCCGCTATCTCGGCAACGAAGCTCGGCTGGAGAGCTACGCCGACATCGACCTGCTCTTCGATACCAACATGGACGGCAGCGAGGTCTTCGGGGCGATCTCCGAGCCGATCCGGGGCACGGAGGACCTCGACCCGATCCTCCACTACGACACGCGCCTGGCCGACCTCAACAGCGGCGAGGGGGTCAAGCCGGGGAGCATCGAGGTCTCCAACGGCACGGCGGCCAGCGTGATCGACATCACCAGCTGCGAGACCATCGGCGACGTGGTCGCCAAGATGCTCGACGAGCAACCGACCGGAACCCAGCTCTACGTCGAGATCACGCCGACCGGCCTGGAGCTCTCGCTCGACGCGGGCACCTTGTCGGTCAAGGAGGTCGGCGGCGGCACCACGGCCTCGGAGCTGGGAATCCTGGCAAAAAACGGCGTGGGGACCGGGCCGCTGGTGGGCCGCGACCTGGACCCCATCCTCCGCAGCACGACCCGGCTCGACGACTGCTTCGGGGCCCGCGCCCGGTTGGTCCTCCGCTCGGCCGGCGACGACAACGACTTCATCGTCGAGGCCGACCGCCGCGGCCCCGGTTACAACGTCGTGAACGTCAACCTGTTCGACGACGGGACGGTCATCGACCGCGGCCTGGAAGTGGCCGCGTACGATCCGGGGACGACCACGCTGAGCGTGAACATCTGTACTGGATTCACCCGCGCCGACGACGTCATCGCGGCGATCGAGGCGATCTACGACCCGGTCACCTCGCCGTTCCACGCCCGCATGGACCCGCTGGACGACAAGGACGGCGGAATGGGCCTGGTGGACGTGACGGCCGCCGGACAGCTCCGTTTCGGCAGCGGCGAGGAGTTCGATCAGAGCTCCGGGGTCCAGATCGTCCAGGGCGACACGACCCACACCCTGACCTTCGCCAAGTCCGACGGCGTGTACACCGTCGAGGACCTGTTGAACGTGCTCAACGCCTCCGAGGCCAGCCTGGTGGCCGCGATCAACGAGGACAAGACGGGCATCGACGTCCGCTCCCGCCTCAGCGGCGCCGACTTCGCCATCGGCGAGAACGGCGGCACCACGGCCGACCAGCTCGGCATTCGAAGCTTCACCGAGGCCACGCTGCTGGAGGACCTCGACTTCGGACGCGGCGTCCACGACTACGAGGGGACGGGCACGCTGGCCTCGGTCACCATCGAATCGGCCGGCACCAACAACGATCTGGTCATCCGTGCCCTGAACAACGGCGCCGAATGGGACAACTTCTCCGTGAGCTTCGAGGAGCAGGTGCCCGCGGGCGCCGAGACGATGACCTACGATCCGGTCGCCAAGACCATCGTCTTCAAGGTCAACCCGGGCGTGACCACGGCCAAGGAGGTGATGAGCCTTTTCTGGACCACGCCGGGGGCCAAGGACGATTTCGAGATGCAGCTCGCCGAGTCCGACGGCGACCCGAACACCGGCGAGGGCGTCGTCGACGCCAGCACCGTGGCGACCGCCGCCTTAACTTCGCCCGGCCCCGACAACGATCTGGTCCTCAAGGCCCGCGAGGTCGGGCCGGACTGGAACAACTTCAGCGCAACCATCCAGGCGGGCGGGCCGGTCGGTCTGACCTACGATCGGGGCGCCCAGACCATGGTCTTCACGATCAATCCCGGCGTGACCACCGCCCAGGATCTGATCAACTGGGTCCTGGCCGATGCGGACGCCAACGCCGACTTCGTGCTGTCGGTCGATCCGGCCGACGGCTCCAGCGGTTCGGGGACGGTCGCCGTGCAGGGGCCGATCCTCACGGCGGGCGGCACGCAGATCCCGCCCGTCCAGACCGACGGCGGCGCCGTGGACGGCGCGGACTTCACGATCACGCGGAACGACGGGGTCACCTTCGAGATCGACATCGACACGGCGGACACCATCGGCAAGGTGATCGAGCTGATCAACAACAACCCCGTCAACAACGCGACCGGCACGCCGCTCGTCGCGCGCCTGGCCACCTACGGCAACGGCATCGAGCTGGTGGACAACAATCCGGGGTCCGGCACGCTGACCGTCACCCGGACCGTTCTTAGCCGGGCGGCCATCGACCTGGGGCTGATCCCCGAGGGGGCCGAGTCGTCCACGACCACGCAAGGCGGCGCGATCGCCTCGGCCGCGCTCGATTTCGGCGTGCCCAACAGCGCCCTGGTCGTCAGCGCACGCGGGGTGGGCGATACGCTCAACGACGTGGAGGTCCGCTTCGAGGACATGGCCGCCCCGGGGCCCGGCTTCCCCACCTACGCCTACAACCCGGGCACGGAGGTCCTCACCTTCTGGATCGATCCCACCGTGACCACGGCCAACGAGGTGATCACGCTGTTCAACACGCAGCCGCCGGCCGACCCCGTCGCCTATGAGCTGTTCGACGTGCAACTGGACACCAGCGGCGGCCCGAACAACGGCACCGGGGCCGTGGACGTGGCGACCGCCACCATGGCCGGCGGCGAGCCCGACCTGCTGACCGGAACCGACGTCAATCTTCAGGAGACCGAGGGCCTGTTCACGGCGCTGTTGCGCCTGCACCACGGGTTGAACAACAACGACGCGTGGGAGGTCGAGCGGTCGATCGAGATGCTTGATTCGCGGGTGATCGACCTGAACTTCAGCCGGGCCGAGCTCGGAGCCCGACAGCATGGGCTCGACATCCTCAACCGGCGGCTGGACGACGAGAACGTCGAGCTGCAGCAGAGCCTTTCCCTGGAGTACGACGCGGATTTCGTGGAAGTCGTCTCCACGCTCACGGCGCGCCAGATGGCCTTCGAGGCCTCTCTCAAGGCGACCGCAGAGATTTTCCAGATGTCTCTGCTTGACTATCTGTAGCCTTTTTTACTGGCCGCCCGAAATTCTCCAGTCCGATACAGATTGTGTGCGCTACCGTTCTTCGTTTGGCAAGGTAGGTCGCCGCAATGATCATCGACACTACGCGCTTCGGTCCCGTGCGGATCGAGAGCGACGACTTGCTGCGCTTCCCCGAGGGGGTCCTCGGTCTGCCGGGCTGCCGCGATTGGGTGCTCCTGGCCGACCTCCAGAACGAGGCCCTGGCCTGGCTTCAGAGCGTCGATAGCCCCGAGATCGCGTTGGGCGTGGTCAACCCGCGACGGTTCGTCCCGTCCTACCAGATGCGGGTTGCCCGTCGCGAGCTGGAGCCCTTGCAACTGGAAGGGCTGGAAGAGGTGGAAGTGCTGGTTGTGCTGGGCCGGGCGGGGCCATCGATCACGTTGAACCTGAAGGCCCCGCTGGTGCTCAACCTCCAGCGGCGCGTGGGGCGCCAGGTGGTGACCAATGGCGACCAGCCGCTTCAGTACGTCGTGGCGAGCGCCGAGCAGGAAGTTCGAAGAACGGCCTAGCAAGAAATTCCCAAAGGAAACCAAAGAGCAAAGCCAGTCCCCCCTTTCGATCCCGGAGAAGCGGCCGTGGCCGGAGTTGGGTCGAGAGGGCTGAAGATCTGGGGCGAACCCGGTCGGCGGCCGCGCGGCACGAGCGGCCAGCGACCCAGCCCGACCCGGCTCGAACCCACGACGGAAGGAGTCTTCGATGCTTGTCCTGTCCCGACAACGCGACGAGAGCATCATCATCGGCGACGATATCGTGATCACGATCGTCGATATCCGGGGCGACAAGGTCCGGCTGGGAATTGAAGCCCCCAGCGAGATCCCGGTGCATCGCCGCGAGGTGTACGAAGCGATCCAGCGCGAGAATTTGCGGGCCAGCCAACTGGACCCCAAGGACACCCGCGAACTGGGTGGGGGAGGCTCGACTCATCCAGGTGGTGCGGCGAACGGGTAGGCGGAGCGACTATTCAAGATATTCCGATTATGCGGGCCCTGCGAACTGGCTTGTACGGTTTGCAGGGCCTTTTTGCGTTTGAGGAGAAGTGCGGATGCCGAGAAGGAAGCAGAGGAGCGCAGTCGCGAATGGGGTGAAGAGAACCCAAATTACCTAAAGGCCGCATACCCCCAGTCCGATACTCCTCCCAGAGGCGTCAAACCGGCGTGCTTGGGCTGCAAGCCGCGCGTCCGGTTGACCTGGAGAGAAACCCGAATCACTGCTGTGAGCCGCGCCTGAACCCACTTGCCCAGCGCGGCAAGCAGTCAAGCTGGCCCGGATCCGTTGTTCCCGCACTCCGGTCAGGCTTGGACGTAGTCCTTTTTTGGAGGGGTGTCAGGCATGACCCGTATCAACACGAACACGAGCTCGCTCAACGCCCAAAAGACGTTGTCGCGCAACACGCAGTCGTTGCAGAAGGCGCTGACCCGGCTGAGCACTGGTTTGCGGATCAACACGGGCAAGGACGACCCGGCCGGGATGATCGCCGCGGAGATTCTGCACAACAACATCGTGGCCGTGGAGAAGGCCATCAGCAACTCGCAGCGCGGCAACCAGATGATCGCCACGACCGACAGTGCGTTGGGGTCCATCGGGAGCCTGCTGCACGACATCCGGGCCCTGGTGACCGAGGCGGCCAACACGGCGGTGATGAACGACGAGCAGATCTCGGCCAACCAGTTGCAGGTCGATTCGGCCCTGGAGGCCATCAACCGGATCGCCCAGGTGACCAAGTTCCAGGGCCGTCGCGTCCTGGACGGAAGCCTGGACTTCATCACCGACGCGGACACCATCCCGCAGATCCAGAACCTGAAGATCGACCAGGCCAACCTGGGCGCGGTCGGGCAGATGGACGTGGCCGTCGAGGTGGATACGGCCGCCACCAAGGCCCAGATCACTACGTCGTCCGGCGAGGCGAATGCCACGGCCGAGTTGTACTTCGCGGCGCGCACGAAAATGGCCGTCACCGCGGCGGGCAACAACGGCAACCTCTACATCCAGGCGGACTCGCTCTCGGAGGAGTTCGCCGACGTCACAGTCGTCCTGGACGGCAGCGCGGGCGCCATCGACGTCGAGTACGACACGGGCGAGAAGACGCTGACGATCGAGTACGACAACAACACGAACACCGTTGCCGACATCGTCACGGCGATTACGGCCACCGGCCTGTTCACCGCCTATTCGGACGCCGACGGCGCGACGAACGACATCACGGCCGCGAACTTCTCCCAGGCCTACGTGACGGTCACCGCTGCCGAACGGGGCATCGACTTCAACGACGTGAAGGTCAAGGTCGAGGCGGACACCAGCCTGGACACCGCGGTCACGGCGGCCCAGGCGTTCTACGACTCGAACGCCAAGGAGATTACGGTCAAGGTTGCGTCCAACGCCGGCAACGAGGTCGCCAACGGTTCCGCCGACCTCGGGGACATCGCCACGGCGATCAACGGCCTCGCCGAATTCAGCGCCGATTCGACCGACAACAACGCCCTGACCTTTGGCAGCTACGATACCGACACCCGTGCCAAGGCCAGTACGGGTGCCACGGGCTACCTCAAGAGCGCTTTCTCGGCCGCCACCCGGGCCCAGGCCACGATCGACTTCGCCGCCGCGGTGAAGAAGACCATCATCGGGGACGCCGGCAACCAGGACATCTACATCAAGGCCACGGAACTGGGGGCGAAATTCGACCAGGTTGACGTCGAGTTCGTCGGGGACGCCTCCGCGGCGGGGTCGGAAACGGTGGAATGGGACGAATCGGCCAAGTCCCTTATCGTCCACTACAAGGACGGCGCGGTGGGTACGGCGTCCACGGTCAATCAAGTGATCGCGGCGATCGACGCCACCGGAGCCTGGGACGCCATTCTGGTAAGCGGCGAGAACGGCGACGATTCGTTCAAGCAGAGCACGACGCAAACCAGCGTTCGCACCGGGACCGACACGCTGACCGTCGAGTCGATCGAGCCCGGGGCGAACTTCAACAACATGCAGGTCGTGTTCGAGGCCACGCAGGGCCAGTCCCTGACTCAGCCGGTGGCCAAGTACGATCAGGATACCAACACGTTCACCATTGTCGTCGGCTACGACAAGGACGACGAGACCACGCTCGAGAACATCGCCGATGCCATCGACTCCGTGGACGGGTTCGCCTCGTACTACATCGATGACGGCATCGGGGCCATGTTCGGCGGGGGCGTCGATGCCACGGCGGTGGGCAACACCGGCTCGACCGGCGGCAACACGCTGCTGGACGACCTGGTCCTGGAGGTGGCCGGCACCGAAGGCATGGAGGTGTTCACCTTCAACCAGGGGACGACCTCCAACCAGGTGGCCTCGGCCATCAGCCTGGTGGCCGACGCGATCGGCGTGGAGGCCACTCAGAACCGCGACCTGATCACGATCAAGTCCACCACCTACGGCAGCGACGCCTTCGTCGATCTGTCGATCATCGAGGAGGGTGGCAGCGGCCTGGTGGAGCGGAGCGTCAGCGCCTTCCGTCAGGAGGGGACCGACGCCGACGCCAAGATCAACGGCGTGCAGGCCACGGCCGACGGCAACCGGATCTGGATCAACACGTCGATGCTCGACATGACGATCGACCTGACCGCCGAGACCACGGACGACTTCAAGTTCAACATCACCGGCGGCGGGGCGCAGTTCCAACTCGGTCCCGACGTGGTCACCAACCAGCAGATCCGCGTGGGCATCCAGAGCCTGAACACCGCCCGGCTGGGCGGCGTGAACGGGAAGATGTACCAGCTCCAGACCGGCGGCACCGCCGAACTGAGCGCCGACGCGAACCTGGCGGCCAAGATCGTGGGCGACGCCATCAACGTGGTCACCGACCTCCGCGGCCGGTTGGGTGCCCTTCAGGGGCTGACCCTGGACACGAACATCAAGACCATGGAAGACACCATGGAGAACATGGTGCAGGCCGAGAGCCAGATCCGCGACGCGGACTTCGCGGTCGAGACGGCCGCCCTCACCCGGGCCCAGGTGCTGGTCCAGTCGGGCACCACGGTCCTGTCGATCGCCAACCAGAATCCGCGGAACGTGCTGGCCCTGCTGCAATAAGCGGTCCCGGCCGAATCCGCGCTCGAAACCACCAACCCGCCCCGGCGTCGCAGCCGGGGCGGGTTTCTTTCATGGCTGGCCCCCTCGGCCCGAAAGCGGCTTCGTTTGCGCAGCTCGCGCGGGGGGCGACAAGGCCGCTTGTCAGCTGCGTGTTTAATCACCCTGTTTGAGGGGGTGTTGGCTTGAGCGGCCCTTGCTGGGGTGTCGGCCCTGCTGGCGGAGGCGCCAACGGAGACCGCCGTTTCATGCTCTCAGAGAATCCCCCGCAAGACCTGGGATGGATTTGCCGAATGCACAGATAATGCGGCCAAACAGGGGCTTCGTCTGAGAGGAGGCGGCGATGGCGCGAAAGGGTGGCAGGACGCGGGGCAGGATTTCGAAACGCGACAAGCGGCGGGCGGGGGGGCCCTCGGAGCCTACCCCCGCTGTTGGGCCATCGCGGCCGGACCTGGCGGACCTGCTCCGCCCCTCGATGCCACCCAGCGTCCTCGCCCGGGGCAAGCGACCTTGCCCCCCCATGGATCCAAGCACCTTTCCGGCCAAGCCCAGCGCACCGCCCGGCTCCTCCGGGACTGCGAAAAAGGTATCGGCGGATCCCCATCGGCCCACCTCCGCGGTGATCGACAAGGACCCCACGAAGGCGATCGAGGCGCTCGCCGCGTTCGAGCCCAGGGAGGTACTTCGCTGCTATCTGGCGGGCGAGCACGACAAGGCGATTGACTTGTGCTTTCAGACGCTTCAAGCCTGCGTGACTTCGACGATCGCCGAGCTCACCCCCGAGGTCAAGCACTTGATCAACGTGTTCGTGGAGACGTTCCTCTACTTGCTGACGCGCCCCGACGTGGTGGTCAGCAGGGACCAGACGGGGATGCTCTTATCCGCGCATCACGTCATCGGCAATCTCGTGGCCCTGTCCGACTTCCGAACGACGGACCCGCAACTGGCGATCCTATCCCGGCAGGGCCGGAACTTCGGCAAAGTGGTCTTCCTGTACTCGTCGTTGAACGAGCAGTACATCGATCCGAAGCAGTTCTTCGACGCCGACCCTGAGGTGGCGTCCCGCTGGTACGCCACGTACGCCCTGGGCTCGCAGAGCTCGATTTCGGAGCGGGCCTGGAGGAACAAGAAGCGGCATTTGGCTTACCAGGACGAGCGACTGAAGGTGCCCGATCACCGGATCGGCGGGATCCTCTTCGGGGCGACCTACGTGGACGACGACCTGGCACGAAGCCTGAAGCTGAAGTTCAACGCCGACATCCGCCGCCAGATCGGCAAGAAGACGCCGCGGCTGACTCCGAAGCGCGATCGAATCGCGATCGTCTCCGGCAAGTGGTGGCGCGGCACGGCCGTGCATCGCAGCATCTCGCCCCTGGTTAAGACGCTCCAGGATAAGTACCACACCACCCTCGTCGAACTGGGCACTCATGACGAGCCGTCCGACACCGACGGGTTCAACGACGTCCGATCGGTGGTGCATCACGATCGCACGCTCGACTGCAAGGACCTCCGGGAAACGGATTTCCAGCTGGCCTTCTACCCCGACGTGGGGATGACCACCGAGTCCATCTGGCTGTCAAACATGCGGATCGCGCCGATCCAGGCGGTCGGTTATGGCCACCCGACGACGACCGGCGGCAGCCTGATCGACTTCTTCATCGGGGGCGCGGAGGTGGAGCTGGCGGAGCAGGCCAAGCACTTCTACACGGAGCGGCTGGTGCTGATCCCGGGGCTGGGGGCCGTGCCCGTGTACCCCGACTACACCCCGCGGCATGTGCGGCCGGACACCGATCGGGTCGTGATCAACATCGCCTGGGGAGTGGCGAAGATCAACTACCCGATGATGCTCCGGCTGAAGGCGATCCAGCAGCGATCGCGCCGGCCGGTCGCGTTCCACTTCTTTCCCGGTGGAGCCGCAAATCGGTACTGCGCGATTACGGTCCTGCTTCGAGAGGTCGGTGAGATCCTGGGCAGCGCGGCGACCGTGTTTTCCGGGCGCCGCTACACGGAGTACATGGAGTCGCTCGAGCAGGGCCATTTGTCTCTCGACTCCTATCCGTTCGGCGGCTACAACACGGTCGTCGATGCGCTCCACCTGGGCAACCCCATCATCACGCACGAAGGGGACCGGTACTACAACCGGGCCAGCTCGGCCATCCTGCGGCGCGTGGGGCTCGACGAGCTGATCGCCACGAGCGAGGGGGAGTACATCGAGAAGGCCGTGCGCCTGGTCGATGACGACGACTACCGCGAGGACCTCCGCCAGCGCCTGCTCGCCACGGACCTGAAGGCCTGCCTTTACGAGGACGGGA
The DNA here is from genome assembly GCA_964434165.1 of uncultured Pirellulales bacterium. Classification (GTDB taxonomy): domain Bacteria; phylum Planctomycetota; class Planctomycetia; order Pirellulales; family Thermoguttaceae; genus CAYSUS01. The sequence goes on along the minus strand of CAYSUS010000051.1, from coordinate 35,900 downwards.
GCGCCCAGTACTTCTGCAAGGCGATCGACTACCTGATCGAGAACCACGAGCGGCTGGTGCGCGAGGGGAGCCGCGAGCCGATCTTCATCCGCTGAGCCGGGCCGGGCCGCACGGAGGGGACAACTGCCGCGCAGGCGCCCGGGCCGACACGCCCCGGCTCGGATTGCGCACGCGCGGTGACAGCGCGTCGTGCGGCCCGGACAAGCGGGCCTACGCCCGCTTCAGGCGCAGCTTCTGCTTCTCGCGGTCGAGCATCGTGGCCGGGACCTGGCCGCCCCGGTGCCAGACGAGGTTCGGGTGCGAGGCGATCGCGTCGGCGGCCCGGCGCACGCGGCGCTCGATCTCCTCCTGGGAGAAGAAGGGCAGCCCCATTCCGGCGACCTTGGTGTTGGGATGCAGCTCGAAGCCGTAGTAGGCCACCTCGTCGAAGTGGGTCTTGACGAACTCGAGCGTCGCCTCCAGCTCCTCCTCGGTCTCGGTGGGGAAGCCGATCAGCATGTCGGTGCGCAGCACGGGCCGGCAGCGGCGCCGGCGCAGGACCGAGAGGAACTGCGCCAGGGTCGCCACGCCCGGCTCGCGGCCCATTAGGCGGAGGAGGCGGTCGCTGCTGGTCTGCACGGGGATGTGGACGTCGATGATCCGCGGGTCCTTGAGGGTCTCCAACAGCCGCTCCTGGTGGCGGATGACCCAGTTGGCCCCCAGTTGGTTGACCATCACGCGGAAGTCGCCGTCCAGCGCGAGGATCTGGTCGAGCAGGTCGGGCAGGGCGGCCGGCGGATCGAGGTCGGTCCCCCAAGAGCCCAGGTCCCGGCCCTCGAGCATCAGCAGCTTGCCGCCGGTCGCGATCTCGCGGCGGACGTTGGCGAGGACCTGGTCGGCCGGCACGCTCTCCTGGTGGCCGATGCCCAGGATATGCGGGCAGAACACGCACTTCGCATTGCAGCCGTGCTGGACGATGACGTACCGTTTGGCCGGATCGAAGTGCCGGTAATCGACCGCCCGGAAGCCGTTGGGCTCGGGCAGATCGGCCCAGCGGACCTCGGGCCGATCGAGCATCCGCTCGACCCACTGGGGGTGTTTGGTGTCGATCGTGAGCTCCACCCGGTCCTGCACCTGCCGATAGCGGTCCGGCGAGACCTTGGGCACGCAGCCGAACACGGCCAGGCGGGAATCGGACACGGAGAACGCGGCGAGCCTGTCGAAGAAATCGTCGATCTGGCCGTAGAAGGCGCCGCAGGCGCCGATGAGGATCCAGTCGGCCCCCTCGGGCCCGTCCAGGACGCGGCAGCCGTTGGCCTGAAAGAAGTCCTCCATGCGCTTGAAGTGCATGAGGTAGGTCAGACACATCAGGTTCTGCCACATATGGACGGAGGGGCGGTCGCCGGCGGGGCGGGGCGGCGCGGGCTGGACGTGAGGGGAGTGCATGCTGCTTGCCTCTCCGAGTGCACTAGGGAATCACGGCGTACGAAAGCGACGTGGCGAAGGGGAATCGCCGCAGCGGCACGTTCCCCAGCCCGACGACCTCCATCGCGGCCAGGGTCTCGCCCGGGAACAGCTTCATGTTCAGCTCGTCGAAGGCCACGACGGCGCCCTTGGGCATGCGCGGCAGGAGATGGCGGAGGGCCGTCCGGGTCGGCTCGTAAAGGTCGGCGTCGAGGTGGAGCAGCGAGACGATCAGGTGCGGGTTGCTCTCCAGATACTCGGGCAGCGTCCGGCAGACGTCTCCGCGGACCAGCTCGATCTTGGGGATGTGGCCCATCAGGCGGTTGACGTCGTACAGCTCCGCGGCGCGGTGAAGCTCCTTTTCGGCATCCTCCTCGACGCCGAATCCGCCCTTCTTCAAGTGCTCGCTCACCCCGGCGGAATCCTTGTCGCCGACCGCAGGGAACCCCTCGAAGGTGTCGAAGCCGATGATCTTGCGCAGGTAGTTGACCGGTTCCAGGATGGAAGAGAAGTGGGCCCAGGCCATGAAACTGGCCCCGCGGTGGACGCCGACCTCGACGATCGAGCCGTGCACCTCGAGCTGCATGCGAAACAGCTCGTAGCGGGCGAGGAACTTGGTCAGCGCCTGGCGCGGCACGTACTTGGTAAAGGCGTCGAGCTTGACGATCGGATCGCCGAAGCTCTCCTCCCAGAAGCGGTCGATCTGTTCCAGGAAGACCAGATCGCCCTGGGACTGGTGGGCGGACTCGCGGATCAGCTCACGGGCGGGGGCGTTCGGCTGCGGAGAGCTCATTGCGTCTGGAACTGGTCGGACGTGAGGAGGAAGTTGGGCGTTTGCACGGGGGCGTGCAGATGGACCCGGACGCGCTGTCCCGGCGCCTGGCGATACGGGTGGTCGTCGCGGTGGTAGTCGATCAGCCGCCCCTGGTGCTCGATGAGCACGGTCTCGCAAGCGATGCCGTGCTCGCGCATTTCGAGCACGATGTCGCCCGCACGCCACTGCGTGGCGATGATGATCACCTCGGCCGGATGCTCGATCAGCTCGTCGCGGAAGCGGATTTGCTGGCCCGTCCCGGGGACGAACGTGCCGACCTTCTGCGGGTCGGAGTCCACCACCAGGGGGAAACGCCTGGCGTCCATGCGGCACTGGTTGATCAGCGCGGCGGCCTTGCCCGTGCCGCCCCAGATGGCGACGCGGCGGCCCGACCGGGCGATGGCGTCGAGCTGGGCGGCCAGCGTCCTGGCCGCCTGCCGGGCCTGGCTGGCGAACGCCAGCGTGCGGCAGGCGATCTGGCGGTGGCGCGCGCAGGGGCGGAGCGCGGCCAAGGCATAGACCACCTCGCCGCCGTAGCCCTTCTCCAGCAGCTCGATCTCGGCACCCGCCCGCTCGAGCAGGCGCTGGAGCGACTTCGAGGTGAAGTGCGAGTTGTGCTCGTAGTAGAAGTCGGCCGTGCGGCACGTCTCGATGGCCAGATCGACGCAGGGCACCTCGACGAACAACTGCGCGCGCCGCTCTAGCCAGCTGGCGGCGAAGGCGATGGACTTCAGCAGGTCCAGCGGATCGAGCAGGTGCTCCAGGACGTGCCGGGCGACGATGATCTCCGGACGGCACTCGACGAGATGGCGCGCGGGCCGGAAGAGCTCCTGCCGGGCCTCGACCGCCCCGCCGCCGGTGTCCACCTCGGCGTTGGGGTCGAACCCGACGTAACGGCCGCCGGGCCGCGCCGCGGCCAGGGCGCGGAGGAGGTGCCCGTCGCCGCAGCCGATCTCGACCACGGCGGGCTCCGCGGACACCGCCTGGAGGATCAGTTCCTTGACGTGCCTCAAGTGATCGCGCCAGATCGCGCCCAGATTGAACATCTTGTTCGGATGCTTCGAGTAGGGGACCTGGTCGTAGTCGAACTCGGGGTTGAAGACGTGGCCGCAGTCGATGCAGCGCACGAAGCGCAAGGGATAGCGGGGAAGCCGTTCCGCCTCCTCCCGCGATTCGGGAAAGGCCAGTGTGGCCAGCGGCTGCGAGCCGGCGTCGAACAACGGCATGACCGTCGAGCAGGCGCAGGCCGGGCAGCGGCTGACGAGCGTCTGGGGAAGGGGAAGTTCCATGGGCTGGGGCTCCAAGTCAGACGCGGACCGGGGCGTCGAGCAAACAGACGGCCATCGCGGACCCGCGATCGCCGGTCTTCCTGTTGTATCGGTTTGGCGGGTGGGGCGGTCTGAGGAGAATTGGACGACGATTCCGACCCGGCCCCCCGTCCGCGGGCCGCCGGCTGGGATTCGTCTTCTCGTCCGGCGCGGGCCTGGGGCCGCGAGCTCCCTGTACGCCTCCCAGACAGAGGCGCCCCATGTTCCTCGTGTAACGCTTCTTCCGGATGCGGCAAATCCGGGACAATCGCTCAGTCTTGCCCCGGCGGCCGGTCGATACGAGACGATGCCAGAGGGGCTTTCTTGGCCGTTGCGACGCGTGCGCGAGACAGGACTTCATGGGTCGAATCCAGAGCAACGTCGGCCTGATCACGGGCGTGCCGATCATGGACACGGTGGACCAGCTCATGCAGTTGGCCGCGCGTCCCCGCGACATGCTGCAGGAGCGGAACAACGAGATCCGCGAGAAGCAGGCGGGCATCACCATGCTGGCCAGCCTGGTCTATGCGACGAAGGTCTCGGTCACCGCGCTGGGCAAGGAGTCCACCTACAACCAGCGCAAGGTCGCGTCGAGCGACCCCGGCGCTCTGATGGCCATGATCGATGGCGATCCGCCTTTGGGGAGCTACGAGTTCACCCCTCTGCAAATGGCCCAGAGCCACAAGATGCTCAGCACGGGCTTCCGCTCGAAGACCGATCCAATCGGCTCCGGCACGGTGACGGTCCGCTTCGGCGACCACGTCCAGCGCTCGGCGTCGCTGAACCTGCTGAATCAGGGGGAGGGCATCCGGCGGGGCAAGATCCGCATCGTGGATCGCAGCGGCGACGCCGCGGACATCGACCTGTCCGCCGCGCAATCCCTGGACGACGTGCTTGAGGCGATCAACGGCAACTCGAACATCAACGTCACGGCCACGACCCGCGACGGAAGCATCCGGTTGATCGACAACACGGGACAGACCTCGTCGAACCTCAAGGTGCTGGAGGTCAACGGGGGGGCGACGGCCCAGTCCCTGGGTCTGGGCGGCATCGACGTGGCCGCCGACACGGCCGACGGCGCCGACCTGCTCGCGCTCTTCGACGAGATCGACCTGGCCGACCTGAACGACGGCGGCGGCGTGACCGTGAGCACCTCGCTTCCCGACATCGAATACACGCTCCGCGACGGGACCACCGGCACCATCGACTTCTCCGTGGCGCAGGGCAGCTCCGAGAACCAGGAGTTCGACGTGACGCTGGGCGACGTGGTCGATCGGATCAACGAGCAGTCCGAGGGCAAACTCCTGGCGGAGATCGCCGCCGACGGGCGGCGCCTCCAGATCACCGACACGACCACCGGCGACGGCGCGTTCACCCTCGCCTCGCTGTACGGATCGGAGGTCGTGGCCGACCTGGGGCTCGACACCGAGGCGGTGGACGGCGTGATCACGGGCCGGCGCCTGATCGGCGGGCTCAGGACCGTGGCGCTCTCGAGCCTGGGCGGCGGCCGGGGGTTGGGCGAGCTGGGCCTGCTCGATCTGACCGACCGGGGCGGGCTCTCCGATTCGGTCGATCTGAGCGGCGCCGAGACGCTCGAGGACGTCGTCGAGCTGATCAACACCGCCTCGGTCAACATCCGCGCGCAGATCAACGCCGCCCGAAACGGTTTCGAGCTGTTCGACCACTCCGGCGGGACGGCGGGCAACCTGATCGTGGCCAACGGCGACGAGACGAACACCGCGGACAAGCTTCAGATCGCGGCTGACACCGCGGTCAACACGGTCAACAGCGGCGATCTGCATCTTCAGGTCATCAGCGAGAACACGCTGCTCTCGTCGCTCAACGGCGGGGCGGGCGTGGCCCTGGGGCGTTTCACGCTCATCGACAGCAACGGCCGGGAGCGGACGATCGACCTCCGCGACGACGAGGCCGAGACCGTCGGCGACGTGCTCAGGTCGATCAACCGGCAGCATCTCGGCGCGCGGGCGGAGATCAACGAGACCGGCGATGGCATCCTTCTCCGCGACACGGCCGGCGGCGGCCAGACCCTCCGCGTTCTCGAGGCCGGGGGCACGACGGCCCACGACCTGGGGCTGCTTCGAACGGCCGAGACCGTCGAGGTGGAGGGCGAGTCGCAACAGCACATCGACGGCTCGATGACCCACGTCATCGCCATCGGCGCGAGCGATTCGCTCACCGACGTGGTGGACCTGATCAACGGCCTCGGGGCCGGGTTCTCGGCCGGCATGCTCAGCGACGGCTCGACCCGGCCCTGGCACCTTACCCTGATGAGCGACCAGACGGGACGGCTGGGCTCGATGGTCGTCGATACCTCGGCGGCCGGATTCCGCCTGGACGACATCGCCCAAGGCCAGGACGCCATGCTGGGTTACGGGCCGGCCTCCACGACGGGCACCAACATCATCGCCACCTCGGGCGACGGCAAGTTCGACGGCCTGGTCGAGGGGCTGTCCCTGGAGATGCTCAGCGCCACCGGCAGCACGGTCTCCGTCGAAGTCAGCAGCTCCTACAGCAGCCTCACGGCCGCCGCGAAGAACCTGGTGGAGAACTACAATCGCTACCGCGACGAGCTGACCAGGCTCACCAGGTACGACCCGGAGACCGACGAGTCGGCCGTGCTCACCGGCGACGTCACCGCCTTGAAGATGGACATCGCCCTGACCGAGCTGGTGACCGGCCGCTTCACCACGTCGAGCCCGTTTCGGTCGCTGGAGGAAGTCGGGATCATGTTCAACGACACGGGCAAGCTCCAGTTCGACGAGCTGAAGTTCAACGAGGCCCTGGCCGAGGATCCCGACGCGGTGCGCGAGTTCTTCCTTGCCGAGGACGTGGGCGTGGCCGCCCGGTTCGCCGGGACGATCGAGCGCGTGGCCGGCGAGGACGAGTTCTCGATGCTCTCGCGGCGGCTCGATGCGATCGACCGCCAGATCGCGGACAACGAGGAGCGACTCGCGCGGATGGATGCCTCGCTGGAAAGGGAGCGCGAGCGCATGCTCACCCAGTTCTACAACATGGAGCTGGCCGTCGCCCGCATCCAGGACAACCTCACCGCCCTGGACTCCATCTCGTGGATCACCGACCAGTACAAGAGCAGCAATAGCGGCAGCGGGTAGCGGCGAGAAGCGCCCCCGCGCGAGTCGAAGCGTCACCGCCCGGACTTCCGCGGCGATTGGCGAATCGGCCCGCGAAGGCCGATAGAGGAGAGTATCGGCCTTCGCAGCCGACGGCCTCTCCAGCCAACGACGCCCCCTCATAAGGACGCCACGATTCATGGATCCCTCCGCCCGGCAGACGTATCTTGAGACCGAAGTCCTCACCGCCCCGCCGCAGAAGCTCCAACTGATGCTCGTGGACGGCGCGATCCGCTTCGCCGAGAAGGCCAGGGAGCACCTTCAGGCGGAGCGGCACGACGAAGCGTGCGAGGCGACGATTCGCGCCCAGCAGATCGTCTCCGAGATCGTCGCCTCGCTCAACCGTGAGCAGAACGCGGAGCTGGCCGGCAGGATCGCGGCCGTTTACATGTTCGTCTTCCGCAGCCTGGTGGACGCGAACCTGTCGCACGACGTCGGCAAGCTGGACGACGCCCTCCGCGTGCTCCGCACCGAGCGGGAGACGTGGCAGCAGGTGTGCGAAACGGTGGGCGCTGCTCCGTCCGAGGAGGCACCCGCGCTCACGCCCGAGCTGGACCCGGGCAGTCCCGGTGAAAGCGGGGACCGGACGCTGTCGGGGTTCTCCCTGGAGGCGTGACGCCGGCGCGGGCCCCGGCCGGCGCAGTTGCCGCGGCCGCGCGGGTGCGGTACCCTTTCGATGTCCGCCCTGCCGTGCGGGGGGACGGCATCTCCAGGTCTCCGCCTCCGATCTTGAGGGAAAAGTTGTGAGCGACCCGCGGCAGGCGATCCGCGTGGGGCACAGCCCCGACTCCGACGACGCTTTCATGTTCTACGCCCTGGCCAAGGGCAAGATCGACACGGGCCCCTACCGCTTCCAGCACGAGCTGGTGGACATCGAGACGCTCAACCGCCGGGCCTTCTCCGGCGAGCTGGAGCTCACGGCGGTGAGCGTGCACGCCTATGCCCACCTGGCCGAGGCCTACGCTTTGTGTCCCTGCGGGGCGAGCATGGGGGACCGCTACGGGCCGATGCTGGTGGCCCGGTCGGAGTGCGAGCTGGCCGAGCTGGCCGACAAGCCGATCGCCGTGCCTGGCACGCTGACCACGGCCTTCCTCGCCCTGCGCCTGGCCATGGGCCGCGACTTCAAACACACGGTCGTGCCGTTCGACCTCATCCCCGAGGCCGTGCTGGCCGGGGCCCACAAGGACGAGCCCGTCGAGGCCGGCCTGATCATCCACGAAAGCCAGCTCACCTATCCCGAGCAGGGGTTGAAGCTCGTGCTCGACACGGGCAAGTGGTGGTTCGATCAGACCGGCCTGCCTCTGCCCCTGGGCGCCAACGCGATCCGCAAGGACCTGGGCCGCCGCGTCATGCGCGACGTGACTCGCCTGCTCAAGGAAAGCATCCGCTACGCCCTCGACCACCGCGAGGAGGCCCTGGACTACGCCCTGGGCTTCGGGCGGGGGCTGGAGCGGGAGCAGGCCGACCGCTTCGTGGCCATGTACGTCAACGACTGGACGCTGGACTTCGGCCCGCGCGGGCGCGAGGCGGTCCGGCAGCTTCTCGCCCGGGGCCACGCCTCGGGGGCGATCCCGCGCCTCGTGGAGCCCGAGTTCGTCCAGGCGCACTGAATGGCCGACCCCTTCTCCCGGAATCATGCAAGGCGATTTGGGGGAGCCTTGCCGGGGGGCAGCGAGAAACCGGCTTCGCGCTCGCATCTCTTTCTGGCTCCGGTGCTCCGCGTGGGAACCTGGTCAGCCCAACCTCCTCGTCTCAGGTGGCCTGCCTCACGCGGCGGCGCCCAACTGGGGGGGGCTCGTTCGAGGGGTCTCCCTTCTGCCAGACGCGCCGGGCCTGCTGCGCCTTTTGATTGACAGGTAGGACGACGCGACTAGGTTAGGAGAGTAGGGAAGTCGTTCGCGGACGGAGCGGGGGGCTCGAGCCCGCCGTTAGCGTCCGGCCGCTGCTGAAGGGCGACTCGATGGGGGGAGACTTACGAAAGGAAACGAAATGTTCAATCGCGCTCGATCCATACTCGGTCTCGGGGCTGTCGGGGTGCTGGTGCTGGCCAACGGGTCGGGGCACCAGGCCGCCCAGGCCGGGCCGCTGACGTACATCGAGGTCGGAGGCCAGGTGATCGGCGAGGGGGAGACCTATTCCGCCCGCACGGTCCACGGCAGCGGGACCACGTGGCTGGTCGTCCCGGACGAGGACGCCGGGGCGGGCGACCTCGCCGGCGCGCGGGGCAAGTACGTGCAATCGCTGCCGGACGACGACTCCGGCGGCGGCCCGCTGGTCGCGCCGACCATCGAGTACCCGATGCTGATCAGTACCCCGGGGACCTACCAGCTCTACCTCCGCTGGGCGAACAATCAACTGATCGGCGGGGGCGGCAATTCCGACTCGATCTTCGTCGATCTGGTGGAGATCAAGGATGGCGTGGGGAGCGGCCAGGCCGACTGGTACGAGCTGCAGCGCAACTCGAGCGCTTTCGGTTGGGACGGGGGCGGCGAGGCGGAGGTCAACGAGGCCACCCCGTCCAATGGCTCCATGACCTGGGATATCACCACGCCGGGCACGTATACCTTGCGTGTCAGCCAGCGCGAGGACGGCTCGGCGGTCGATGCCTTTGCCTTCCAGCTCGATAGCCTTTCGGCTCCGACTGGAGTCGGGGGATTCGCTTCGACGGTTGAACTGACGCCGACGCAGGACTCCTTCGTCCGGAAGGGCGAACCAGATCGGAATTTCGGCAGCGACGGGGGCATCGTCATCAAGGATTCCGGCGGCGGCACCACGACCCGCAAGGGCTACCTCCAGTTCGATCTCTCGACGGTCAACCACGAGTTCAATTACGCGGAGCTGGAGCTGGTCGTCTCGACCAATGACATCGGCGGCGGCAAATCCGACCCGGGTGGTCCCTTCCTGGTCGAGCTCTACGGGCTGAACGACGATTTCACGCCCGAGGGGGATGAGTTGGGCGCGGACTGGACCGAAGGCGTTCTGACCTGGAACAACGCGCCGGCCAACGTCTTGTCGGGAAACGGGCTCGACCTGAACGACGTCACGTTGCTGGGGCAGTTCGACGTCACCCCACAGGACGTGGTGGGGACCACGATCACGCTGGGCTCCGACGACCCGCTGTTGGCCGGGGCGATGCTTGATTTCCTGCTGGAAGACACGGACGGGCTGGTGACCTTCGCACTCCGCCGCGTCGGCGACAACGGGAGCCACAACCTGGCTTTTGCCTCCAAGGAGAACGGCGCCTACCCGGCCCCCATTCTCCGCCTGGCGCAGGTGCCGGAGCCCTCGTCGATTGTCCTGGCCGCGCTCGGCCTGGCCGGGTTGCTCTTGTACGGCTGGCGGCTTCGCGCGGCATAGGGTGAACAAGCCCTCACCCCCGGCCCCTCTCCCGCAAGCGGGAGAGGGGAGATCGGCGCCATACCCTCTCCCGCGAGCGGGAGAGGGTGGCCGCGGAGCGGCCGGGTGAGGGTGGCGTCAGGCGGCCGGCATGTTGCCAGCCGAACGCACCATCCAGCGCAGGTGCCCTCACCCCCGGCCCCTCTCCCGCAAGCGGGAGAGGGGAGCACGAACGCACCGCCCACCTATTCACCACGCTCCTACTCCCCGTGCCGCGCCAACCGGATCCCGGAAAACTGCCACCGGGCGTGGGGCGGGAAAAAGTTGCGGTAGGTGGGGCGAACGTGCCCTGAGGGCGTGGCGCACGAGCCGCCCCGCAGCACGTACTGGTTGCACATGAACTTGCCGTTGTACTCGCCCAGCGCGCCGGCGGGCGGGGCGTAGCCGGGATAGGCCGCGTAGGGGCTGGCCGTCCACTCCCACACGTCCCCGAACATCCGCGACGGCGTTGCCTGGCGTGCCGGTCGGGCCGAGGGGTGGACCGCCACGCCCGAGGCGAGGAGCGCGTCGGCGAAACGGCCCTCCAGCGGCGCCCCGCGCGCGGCGATCTCCCACTCCGCCTCCGTAGGAAGCCGCGCCCCGGCCCAGCGGGCAAAGGCGTCGGCCTCGAAGTAGCTGACGTGGCAGACGGGCTCCTCCGGGGCCAGCTCACGCGGGCCAGCCAGGGTGAAGACCCGCCACCATCCGTCATGTTCCAGCCAGTACAGGGGCGCGGTCCAGCCCTCTTCGTTCAACTGCTGCCAGCCGAGCGAGAGCCACAGCTCGGGACGCCGATAGCCTCCGTCCTCGATGAACTGGAGGTACTCCCCGCACGTCGCTGGGCGGTTGCGGACCTGGCACGACTCCAGCAGCACGCGGTGCCGGGGGCGCTCATTGTCGTAGGCGAAGCCCGACCCCTCGTGGCCGATCCAGAAGACGCCCTCTTCGACCGTCGTCCAGCCGTCGCAATCCGCAGCGGCGCCGGGCGGGAACGAGCCTTCCCGATAAACAGGCAGCATCGGATTGCACGAGAGGACATTCTTGATGTCGGTAAGGATCAGCTCCTGGTGCTGCTGCTCGTGGTGGAGCCCGATCTCCACCGCGCCTGCCAGCGGTTCGGTCAAATCCCCGCGCCCCAACAGGTCGACCATCGCATCATCGACGTGCCGGCGATACGACCGGATCTCCTCCAGGCCTGGACGCGAGAGCAGCCCGCGCCGCGACCGCGGGAACTGCCGGCCCACGGCGTTGTAGTAGGAGTTGAAGAGGTACTCGTAGTGCGGGCTGAGCGGCGCGTACCCTGGACTACCCGCGAGGGCGAAGGTCTCGAAGAACCACGTTGTGTGGGCCAGGTGCCAGCGCGTGGGGCTGACGTCGGGCATGGACTGGATCGCGCAGTCCTCGGCCGAAAGCGGCTCGGCCAGGCGCTCGGAGAACCGCCGCACGCTCAGGTAGCGATCGCGGAGCGTTTCGCTCTCCAGCGCAGCCGGTGACGATGTGGCGCTGGTGTTCATGGCTCCTCCCCGGGGGGCGAAGCGGCCACGGCGGCGGTCAGCGATAATCGGGGTTGGCGAAGTCGAACCGGCACCCGGCGTCCCACGCGGACCGCTGGTTGCCGTGGGCCGGGATCCCGCCGGCATCCCGGATCATCCTCGCCAGGTGGAGGAGGTTCCACGTCATGAACGTGGTGTTGCGGTTGGTGAAGTCGTTCTCCGGTCCGCCCGATCCGGGATCGAGATACGAGGGGCCGGGTCCGGCCTCGCCGAGCCAGGCGGCGTCGGCCTGTGGCGGCACGACGTATCCCAGGTGCTGGAGCGAGTAGAGGATGTTCATCGCGCAGTGCTTGGCGCCGTCCTCGTTGCCCGTGATCAGGCACCCGCCGACCTTGCCGTAATAGGCGTACTGGCCCCGGTCGTTGAGAAGGTGCGAGCAACCGTAGAGACGCTCGATGACCTTCGTGCAGACCGAGGACTTTTCGCCCAGCCAGATGGGCGAGGTGATCACGAGGATGTGAGCGTCCTGGACCCGCCGGTAGATGGCCGGCCAGTCGTCGCGATCCCAGCCGTGCCCGGTCATGTCGGGGTAGACGCCGCAGGCGATGTCGAGATCCACGGGGCGGAGGGCTTCGACGCGCACGCCGTTCGCCTCCAGGATCGACCGGGAGATGCGGATCAGCCCCTCGGTGTGCGACAGCTCGGGCGTCTTCTTCAGCGTGCAGTTGAGGAATAGCGCCCTCAGGTCGGAGAAGTCCCACGTGCTCTGGGAGCACATTTGCTTCTGCTTCTCGTTGAGATCCACTTCTCTCTGCCCCTTCAGGTTGAACGAATCAGTCTTCGGGCGGGTCGTCGCGATCCTCGACCCCCTCGCGGACCACGCAGTGCAGCACGGCGAACAGCCGGTCCTCGTCGGTCCAGTGGCGGTGCAGCTCGAGGCCGGCCTCGGCCGCGATCCGGGCGAAGCCGGGAATGGTGAACTTGTGCGAGTGCTCGGTGCAGATCGATTCGCCCTCACGGAAGCGGAAAGACTGATCGGCGACGCGGACGTCCTGGTCGCGGCGGCTGACCAGGTGCATCTCGACGCGCGCGGCCTGGCGGTTGTACACGGCGCGGTGCTCGAACGCGTCGGGGTCGATGTCCGCGTCCAGCTCGCGGTTGATGCGGCGGAGGAGATTGAGATTGAACCGCGCGGTCACGCCGTCGGAGTCGTTGTAGGCGGCCTCGAGCACTTCGGCGTCCTTCTCCAGGTCGATTCCCAACAGCACGCCGCCCCCCGGGCCGCAGAGGGAGGCCATGCCGCGCAGCAGGGCCTGGGCGGCACAGGGTTCGAAGTTGCCGATCGTCGAGCCCGGGAAGTAAACTGCCCTGTGCGTGGGCTCGCGCTTCGACTCAGGCAGATCGAACGGCTGCGTGAAGTCGGCGCAGACGGGCAGGATCTCGATGTGCGGATACGCCTGCGAAAGCCGGTCCGCCACGCCGCACAGGTGCTCGCGCGATATATCGACCGGCACGTAGGCCACCGGGTCGCTGAGGTGGTCGAGCAGGATGCGGGTCTTGATGCTGCTGCCGCTCCCGTACTCCACGAGCATCACCCCGCGGTCGATCTGGTCGGCCATCTCGCGGCCGTAGCGCCGCACGAGGCCCAACTCGGTGCGGGTGGGGTAGTACTCGTCGAGCTCGCAGATCTGGTCGAACAGACGCGAGCCCCGCTCGTCGTAGAGGTACTTGCAGGGGAGATGCCGGGGCCGGGAGCGGAGCCCGCTGAGCACCTCGTCGAGGAACACGTCGCTGGAGGGTTCGAGGTCCAGAAGGGCGGCCGCGGGGGACGAATCGGACATAAGGGAGCTCGGTGAGGGCGAGAGTTCAGAAGCGTTTGCCGGGTTCGGGCCGCTCCGGGGCTTCGCGGTGTTCGAATCATGGGCCGAAACACGGCCGTCGCGAGCATCCGCCGCGCGGCGACTCCCCATTGTAGAGCGGCCTTCGTAGGATTCCCGGCCGCGACCCGGCCCCGTGGCCGCGAAGTCGGGGGACGGACACGCCGGTTGCGGACCCCATCGCAAAGAGCCCCGTTTTACTGGACTATGGGGCCGCGAACCGCCGGGGACCGCGCAGCGTCCGCCGCTGCGGATTTCGATCGTTTCTTGCAGGGGTACACTTCGGCAAATGAGAAACCGTCGTGTGCGAGTTGCGGTCGAACGGAGCCGAACCGCGTCGCGCTACGGTTTGGGACCGGATATCTCGATCGGGCTGAAGTCCGCATCGACGCCGCCCACGCAGTAGCCGATCCAGCCGATCGCGTCGAGTCGCCTTTTCAGCGAAGTCTCCAGCGTCTTGTCGCTCATGGATACCGAGACCTTCTGATCGTCGAGGTCGACCGCAGCCGTCAACTCCACGACCTCGTTGGCGTGGACGGTGACGGGCGCGGCCGTGCTGCTGCCGCCCGTCAAGGTGCCCTGGACCACGTAGAGGTGCTGTCCGCTGATGCGGAAACCGCACTTCACCAGCTCCTTGTCCTCGGGCCCGGCGCCGAAGGCGAGAAACCCGTTGCCGGGCGTGCCCTTGGGGGCCCCGGGGCGGGGGCGGATCTTGACCTTCAGTACGGCTCGGCCGGTCAGCGGCGTATCGAGCTTCTTGACGGCCAGGCCCGTGATTCGCGGAGGCGACTGGATGCGGTAGCCGAGGTTCGACTTGCCGACCTCCACGTTGGCGAGCTTCTGGAAGTCGGGGTGCGACCTGGTGAAGAAGATGCCGCCGGTGCTGCTGGGTACCGGTCCGGGTTTGACCTCGGGCGCGGCGGGTAGCGGCTTGCCGCTCCCGGAGCCGAGACAGAGGACTCGGCCGTCGAGCGTGGCGACGAAGAGCCGCCCGCCGGCCGCGATCAGCCCGTCAAAAACCGGCGCGCCGTCGAGCTTCCAGGCCCCCAGCCGGCTTCCATCCTCCTTGGAGACGGCCAGAAGCAGCCCGCCCTTGCGCCCCTCGAACGCGGCTACGTGGTCGGCCATGCGGGCCTGGATCTCGGGGTCGCCGAACCGCGCATAGACCTCCTGTTCGTCGGCCGTGGCGGGCGGACCGGCCACCAGCAGGGCGTTCTCGGTCGCCACCAGCGCGCGGCCCAGCAGCGGCACGCCCTCCGACCAGGCGTACTTCAGCCGCGTGGGAGTTACCCGGCCGTAGATCGACGAGCCGCGCTTGCGCGGCGGGGCTTTCGGGTTGGGATTGATCAGCTCGGGATGCTTGGCGCAGGCGAACAGGTGGTAGGTGTTGGGCGTGCCGATCACGCGCATCGGAGCGCGGCCGAAGCCGTAGGCCTTGTCGCCGTCCACCACCAGGATCCGCCCCGACGGGGCCTGGTACGTCGCCAGGTACCAGCCGCCCGCCGCGCTGATGAAGGATCGGCCGTACATCCAGTAGGTGCGGTGCCACCAGGAGTCGTCGAGGAAGCCCGTGGGGCTGAACAGGTGCGCGGTCTCGCCCTGCTGCTGGCTGTAGTCTCGGGGCGTGACCACCTCGGGCCGCTTGCCGTCGAGCGTGAAGTGCTGCGACCGCATATAGACGTAGCGGCCGTCGCAGGAGAGGACGTCGGGAAGGGCCACGGGCAGGTTCGGCCAGCGGAGGCCCTCCTGGAGGTTGTCCTCCGTGCCGGGGTACTTATCGTCGAGCACGGTCTCCGACAGCTTGCGCCCGCTTCGGGAGTCGAGACGCACTAGGCGCATGCCCCCGTCGAGCCACATGCTGCGCCCGGCCACGCAATACGCCACGCCCTCGCGCACGAGCACGCTGCCGTGCACGGGCCAGACCGACTCGACCTGCTCCTGGGCCAACAGGCGCAGGTCGTCGGGGGCCGCCCGGAACCGCCAGACCAGGGCCCCGTCCGCCGCGCGAAGGCAGTACACCCGGCCGTCGGCCGATCCGAACAGGACCAGATCGTGCCAGACGGTGGGCGGGGAATCGACCCGTCCGGCGGCGGCAAAGCGCCAGAGCTCCTCGCCGGTCTCGACGTCGAGGGCGTGCACCGTGTGCCGCTCCACGGAGGCCACCAGCACGCGCCCGCCGGCGACCACGAGGCTGCTGAGCTTGCCGCCGATCTTCGCCGTCCAGGTCTGCTTGAGGTCCAGCGGCACGGGGGCGTCCGTCGAGCCGCTGCGCGCGGGATCGCCGCGATAGGTCGGCCATTCGCCCGGGTCTTGCTCTTGCGAGGCCGAAGAGGCGTCCGTCTCTTGGGCCTCTTCATAGGCTGGGCCGCGCAGCAGCCGTGGTTCCTGGCGCGTGGCGGCGGAGCCTGCTACCTTGCGCTGCGTCTTGCGGGCCGGGGCCAGGGCGTTCAGCCCGTTGAGCTTGGCCAGCAGATAGCAGGCGCAGGAGTGCGGCGGGGCATAGACCAGGCCGTTGCAGGGAAGGATGCCGTAATTGCACGAGCCGCGGACCCAGTGGTGGGCGATCCAGTGCCTGGCGCGGAAGTCCACGAACTCGATGCCCGTGCGCGAGGCGAGGATGTAGTTCGAGGTGGCCTTGGCGCGGTAGCAGCGATGGTGCGACATGTGGGGCTGCCAGTCGTCGGGCGGGAACTCGCGCACGACCTCGCCCGTGTGCAGATCGCGCCCGGTGAACACGCCCGAATCGCGGCAGTTGGTGGTCTCGCCGCACCAGACGAGGCCGTCGATGACCAGCAGGTCCTCGGCCGAGGCGTAGCCCGACGGCGGGTGGGGCGCGGTCCACAGGGTCTCGCCCGTCTCTGC
Organism: uncultured Pirellulales bacterium; assembly: GCA_964434165.1. Lineage (GTDB taxonomy): Bacteria > Planctomycetota > Planctomycetia > Pirellulales > Thermoguttaceae > CAYSUS01. The sequence goes on along the minus strand of CAYSUS010000051.1, from coordinate 19,577 downwards.
CGACACGGCGGTCATCGTGTCGCGCCCGCCGCGGTAGGGGTCCATCTTCTCGCCGCCGGCGAAGAGAACGACGTCTTCGTGCACCACGAGGGCCGGGCCGTAGAGCACGTGGAGCGGGTCCCAGCGTGGCAAGGGCTTGGAGGTCCAGACCTCCTTGCCCGTGCGCCCGTCGCGGCACACGATCCGGTCGCCGTCGTGGTAGTACAAACGCCCTGCGGCCGCGGCCAGTGTGACGGGCGCCACGCGCGCTTCGGCGCTCCAGAGCAGCTTGGGCGAGGCCGTTTCGATGGCGACCACCTCGCGCGGGCGCTCGTCCCAGTTCCACGTGGCCCCGGCCCGGCGGGTCGCACTGACCGATTCCCGCGAGAGGGTCTTGTAGGCGTCCAGCTCCGGATTGACCAGCACGTAGAGCACTCCATCGGAGAGGATCATCTCCTCGGCGCCCTCGGTGCCCTTGAGGGTCCGCATTGTGCGCCCGGTCGCGGCGTCGAGGACGGAGACCGGCTCGCCCACCCCCAGCGTCACGTACACCTCGTCGCCCACCGCCACCAGGCGGCGCATCAGGTCGGCCGGGCCTTTCTTCAGCGGCCACAGGTGGGCGTGCCACTTCTCGATCGGCCGCTGCCAGAGGACGACGCCGCTGAAGGCGTCGCGGGCGACGAGCGTCCACCGGGGCAGCATCTGCACCGACCATCGCGGACCCAGGTCCATGATGTAGAACAGCCGGCCCCGTGCCGAGACCATGGCGCTGAGGCCCGACATGTGGTCGTGGTGGCGGAGGTAGTCGGGCGAGCCGATCCACTGCATGTGCCTGGGCGGGCCAACCACGTCATCCTGGGCGACCGCGTTGTTGGTCGCGTCGTGCAGGTAATGGGTCCACTCGTCGATATCCTGGGGCCACGGCTTGACGAGCTTCTCGCGATCCTCCCCGCGGCCGATCAGGGCCACGCCGCGGGGCGCGAGCACGCGCATCACCTCCTTGCGCGGGACATCTGCCAGGTCCTCGGCCACCAGCAGGCGGACGAGGTTGTCGATGTAAGGCAGGCGCTTGCCGTCGAACGTGTCGACCGAGGCCTTCGCATGGAGGCCCGACTCGAGCAGCCGTTTCCGGGCTTGGGCCACGGCCGCGGGGTCAGTGTCCAAGCCGTGGACATGAATGCTGTCGAGCCCCGCCAGCTTGACGGTGAGCTTGCCGGAGCCGCAGCCGAGGTGGACGAGCAGGCCCCCTCGAACACCGGCGGTCTTGAGAAGCCCCGCTGCCTCCGCACCTGTCGCGGCGGCCGTCCGTTGATAGCAGGGCAGGGCTGCGGCCAGGGCGAGGGTCAGCACGAAAGCAGACGCAGCGATGCGGTTGAGCTGTCTGGGCGGCGATGAGGGCGGAGCGAGCATGGCGGGACTGGTCGATTAAGGGAAGGTGCAAGGGGCGGGACCCGGAAAGAAAACCTGCGCCCGATTCTAGCACTGCACGGCCGGCGATTCAGTCCGGTCGATAGCGCGAACTGGGGATCGCACTGATCGCACCCCTCGATAGTGGGCGCAAGCGCTTGGCCACCGTCAGGTCCCTGCAATTGCGGCACGTCAGATACGGCCCGACGCTGACGGCGGCTCCACGTGCAGCTCGTCAGGCACGGGTTGCAGCTTGCCCTCCCGATCCACGACAGCCAGCGTGACGCGGCCGTCGGCCAGCAGCTCACCGCCTCGGTGGAGGTGATACTCGTGCTCGATCTTGGCCCGGGTGACGCGGACCACGCGGGTTTGCAGGCGGAGAAGGTCGTCGTACCTGGCGGGACGGCGGTACCGGCATTCCGCCTTGACGACCACGATGAACAGCCCCTGTCCTTCGAGCGCGCGGTAGTTGCCGCCGGCCGCCCGGAGCAGTTCGGTGCGGCCCATCTCGAAGTACACGAGGTAGTTCGCGTGGTGCAGGTATCCGCCGGGGTCGGTCTCGTTGTAGCGAACGCGAATCTCGATCTCGTGCTCGGTGATCATGGCCGGAGTGCTAGCGGCGCAGCCGCGGCGCGTGGAAGGGAAGGAGAAGCCGCGTCCATCGTAGCGGACCGCCCATCGTTGCCAACCGGGGCTGCGAGTGCGGCGCCGTGGAGTCGATTGCGTTGTGCCTTCGGCAGCGTGGGGGTGGTGGTTGCGGCGCGTGGAGGGGGCTTGGCGGAGGCGCAGCAGGGGTGGGCGGCGGCCCGCACGCCGACCGGCGATGGTCGGCAGCGCAGCGGGGCAGGCCTCCAGCGAGGGGGGCGAAGGGCGATGGATCGCACGACGAGGCCCCATCTGGGGCGATACAAGGTTTCGGAAAAGCCGTCCGGCGATTAAACTGGAATGGTGCACATCCCGTAGCCCGGCAGTGGGACGGAAGGAGATCCTGGGTCCCTTTTTGGCTGAAACGGTCGCCAAAAGGGGGGCGCTTGCGCGAGACAGACGGCCCGGGCCCCCTCGCGTTCCGTAGTCGGCTGAATGGGAGCCGTGTTTCTCTCGGGCCGCGGTCTCGGCCCGCCACCGGTAAGAGCTCGGAATCCTTACCAACAACTCGTCGCAAGGGACCCTGGCCTTGCTTGGCAGCCTTGCTCGGCTGATTGCATGTTGTGCAACCCTGCTCGCATTGGGGGGAGGGAGTGTCCGGGCGTTGGGTCAGAGCGCGGACGAGCCCGCGAGCAAGCCGGGACAGGCCAGCCCGGTCCCGCCGGGCGGGGTCCAGGAGTACAAGCCGCCGCTTTTCCTGCTGCGGGACAAGGATGGCAATCTCCAGCCGGTCTCGGGTTTCACCTTCGAGGAGTTCCGCGAACTGTACGAACTGAAGCACCGGCTGCAGGAGAAGAGCGAGTCGCCGGGGCACAGCATTCAGCGGATGGTGGTCAGTGGGAAGGTTGCTGAAGAACACGTGGAAATGGACGTGGAGCTCCGCGTTCTGGCCCGCCACGGGAAGACGCGCGTGCCGCTGCGCCTTGAGCAGGCGGTTCTGCGGAGCGAGGACTACGAGGGGCCGGGCAAACACCTGCTTCATCTGGACGCGGAAACCGGCGGTTACGTATTGTGGCTGGACGGCGAGCCCGAGGCACTCCACAAGCTGACGCTTCACGTTCTTGTTCCGCTTCGCCGAATCGGAGAGGAGGCGCGGCTGCGCCTCCGAACGCCCCAGGCCACGATTTCCGAAATGAAGCTCACCGTGCCCATGAAGGACGTCGAGGCCACGGCCGTTGAGCCTGCCACGCTGGTCTCCACGGCGCCGGTGGGCAAGGACTCGTCGGAAATCCGCGCGCTGGGGGTCGGGGGCGACCTCGAAATGGTCTGGAGGCCATCGGGGGCGCCGAAGCCGGCCACCCCCGTCATCTTTGAGGCCGAAAGCGAGGCCACCGTGCGACTGGAGGGACCCCGAGTCACGACGCGGCTCGCGATCAGGCTGCACGACGCCAGATCGCCACTGGACGAGGTGGTCGTGTGTCTGCCGGAGGGCGCCCAGATCCAGTCCACGCCGCAAACGGGATTCACCCTGGAAGAGACGGAACCGGGAAAGGTCCGTTTGGCGTTCCCTGCTAAGGCGTCGGAGCAACGGGCCGAGATCACCTTCGTGCGGGACTGCGATCCGGAGAAGCCGGACGCGTGGGTCGAGCTTGGCGGTTTCGAAGTTGCGGGAGCGACAAGGCATCGAGGGCACGTTGCCGTGGCGGCGCTCGGCGACTGGCACATGGAGTGGGAGTCCTCGCCGTCGGTACGCCGCACGGACAACCTGCCCGAGGGCCTTAGGGTCGAGGGGCTGGTCGCGGGGTTCCGTTTTCTGGGGCAGCCTTTTTCGCTGAAGTCCCGGCCAACGCCGAAGAAGACTCGGGTGAGCGTCGAGCCCGAGTATCGGCTCTTCGTGGGGGCTACGGAGGCCCGCCTGGAGGCCCGCCTGGTCTACACCATTCGAGGAGCTAAGGTCTCGCGCCTGGGTCTGACGGCGCCTGGATGGGAAGTTGAGGACATCGACCCGGACAACCCGGTGCTCGCCGACCTTTTGCCCTCTGCGGAGTCCGGGCAGGTCCGGATTCCGCTGAAGCAGCCGACGATCGGCCGGATCGAAATCGCGTTGCGCGCCCGCCAGCCGATCCCTCCCGGGGCGTCGGCACTGTCGCTTTCGCTGCCCAGGGCGTTCGAGGTTGAGTCCAGCGGAAGGCCTTCCGTGGTGGCCCTGCCACCCTCGGTGGTTGTTCTTCCGGAGGACAACGTCGAGCTGCTTCCGGACGAAGAGGCGATGGCTGGTTTGACGCGCCAGCCTCTGCCCCCGCAGACGCAGCTTCCGCGGCGCCAGCAAGCTCCGCTGGCCTACCGCGGCGACTCGCGCGACGCCGTCTTCGCCTGTGGCTTCCAGGTGCACGAGCGGGAAGTGCATGTCCAGGCCGCCGGCCAGGTCCGGATCGAAAGGGATTCGATCCAGGTCGAGCAGAAGCTTGGATACACCATCGCTTACGAAATGCTCGGAGCGCTGACGGTCCGCGTCCCGCGTCCAGTCGCCGAGGCTGAGGGTCTCCAGTTCAGCGTCGATGGCCAGGCCGTTCCAGCCGCCCCGCTGCCCACCGGCGGCGAGGCCGAGGAGGACCCCGGCCCCGTGTTGATGTCCGTCGTCCTGCCCCAGCCGCGGATCGGCCCGTGCAATCTGTCGGTTCGATATCGACTTGCTGCCGAAAGGCTCGAGCCGAATCAGAGCGTCCTGCGAACCGTGTATCTGGTGCTTCCGAATGACGGCGAGCTCACCGCGGCGAGTCTCTCGGTCAGCGCCGGGGAAGGAATTGAGGCGAAGCCCCGGGATACGCTCTGGACGATGACCGAGAGCGGGCCCGATCGTGCAGGTCAGGGGCGCCGGCTGACACTGACGGCGACGGAACCGCCGGAAGACGAGATTCTCGTGCTCGCGGTCCACTTGGAGGACACCCCCGGGGTGGGCACGACCATCGTGCAGCGGGGCCTGGTGCAGACATGGCTCGGCGCGTCGGCCCGCCAGGACCGCGCGTGGTATCGACTGACCACCAGTCGCGACGCGTTGGAGCTGATGATGCCGGAAGGCGCCGCGCTGGCGGAGATGCAGGTGACCGTGGACGGCAGTCCGATTGCGTTCCAGGTGGAGCCGGCGGGGCGCGTGACGGTGCCCATGCCCTCCTCGGGGTCGCCACGATCCGTGGTGGTCGAGCTGAGTTATCATTTCCGGGCTGGCCGCCCTGCGCGCGGGACGCTGGACCTCGACTTCCCGCGCCTGGGGCGCGACGTGTGGGTGCGACGGCTGTATTGGCAGCTCGTGCTTCCGCGTAACGAGCACTTGATGGTTTCCGCCCCCGGTTTCACGCGCGAGTTCCGCTGGGGATGGAACGGGCTGTTCTTCGGACGCCTTCCCCTGTGGAGCCAGTCCGAGCTGGTGGCCTGGGTCGGCGGCGCGGCGGACACCGGTCCGGACCTCAAAGGCGTGAATTGCTACGTCTTCAGCACAATGGGGTCTCCCCCCGGGGCAGAGGTCGAGACGGTGGGGCGATCTTTGATCGTGCTGATTGCCTCGTTGTCAGCTCTGGGCTTGGGCCTGGCGGTCATCTACGTTCGGGCGTTTCGGCACCCGGTAGCGCTTCTGGCCGTCGCGGTGGGCCTGACGGCCGGTGCGGTCCTCCACCCCGAATCCGCGATCCTGTTGACTCAGGCTTCGGCCGTCGGAGTGGTGCTATCGCTATTGGCGGTGCGGCTTCAGCGACGATTGCCTGGGCGCCGCGACACCCGTCTCGCGGGAGCCCCCAGCGCGGGCCTGGAGCAGGACTCGACTCAAACGCAGTACCTGCGCCCGGCCATCGGAAGTCAAGGCTCCACGCAAGTTGCTCCGGCGCTGGCGCCCGCCTCGACGGGGGATGGGGGCGGGTAATGCACGGGCGACCGATTCCAGGGGCTCTGACCCTCGCTGCCGCCCTGGCGGCGATGCTCGCCGCCGCCGAGCCGGGGCGATCGGAGGACAGCCCAGCACCGGGCACGCCCAAAGCCGACGCCCCGCTCCGGTTCATACGGGTTTACGCCCCGGCCGACCGCATCGAAGACTGGCCCCGGCGCGACGGCCGCTTCGTACCGATGGAGCCCTCCGAGTTCGAGCGCCGGGTGCGTCTGGTCGAGGCGGCACCGGGGGTTGCCGTGGCACCGGCCGTGGGTGTGGCTTCCGCCGAGTATCGCGCCAGGCTGGTCGGCGATCAATTGGTCGATGGAGAAGCGACCCTTCAGGTGTTTCGGCGCGGCCAAGGGAGAGCCTCGCTCTCGCTCGAACCGTGCGGCCTGGCAATCCGCAATCCGCGCTGGGGCGCGGACGAGGAAAGCCCCGCGGCCCTGGGACTGGGAGCGAACGGCCAGGTCGCCGTGCTCGTGCGCCAGCCGGGGCGTCTGCGGTTTGACTGGACGCTTGCCGGCCGACGCGATCCTGCGGGCGTGCTCCATTTCGAGGTCGCCTTGCCAGTCTGCCCGCGGAACCGACTGACGCTCGACGCGCCCGATCGCCTCACTCCGGTCGCGGACAGCGAGGCGATCGTGTCGCGACGGGGCCGCAACGATGACGGCACGTGGCGCTGGACCGTCGAAGTCCCCGCGGGACGCAGCCTCCGGCTGCGGCTCGTGCCGGCGGAGATCTCCGCGCAGCATCGTCAGTTGGTCTTGGTGCGTCAGGCTACCGTCTATGACTTCAGGCTTTCGGCACTCGAACTCTCCGCGCGGTTTCAGCTCGACGTTCACAACGAGCCTCTGGAGGAGCTTGTCCTGTCGATCGACCGCCGTCTGAAGCCCATCAGCGTTCGGGTGGGAGAAGAAGACCTTCCGTTCGTGCACGCGGAAGGGGCCGACGGCGCGCGGGACCGTCTCGTCGTGCGCCTCTCCGAGCCTCTTCATGGGACGGGGCGCGTGCTGCGCGTGACCGCGCGAGCCCCGCTGCGGATTGGATCTGCCTGGCGACTCCCGACGATCTGCCCCAACGACGTTGCGTGGCAGGAGGGGAGCCTGTCGCTCGTGGTTCCTTCCCAGCTTGTGATCGAGCAACTCACGACCGAAGGCTGTCGTCAAACGAGGGCGGAGCCTCTGGCGGGGCCTCGGAGCGGCGAATCCGTGGAACTCCAGGCCTTCTCCCCGCACGCGAACGTCGAGGTCGTGCTGGGCCGCGCGCGGCCCCCCTTGCTTGCCGACGTCGGGACGTCGGTCGAGTTGTCCCCACGGGACGTTTCCGCGGCCGCGCGGATCCGCCTGCACGCCGGCGAGGGCGAGCACTTCAGGTTCGAGGCCCAGGTTGCACGACGATGGCTGGTGGATTCGGTCGATTCCAGGCCGCCCGCGGCCGTGGAGGACTGGAACGTGGAACGGGTGGGCAAGGGCCCGGGCAAGCTCGTCGTTCGGCTGGCCAGGCCCGTGACGGCCTCGCAACCCGTGACTCTCGATGTCGCGGCGCGGCGGTTGCAGTATCCCCTGGGCACCACGATTCGGGCGGAAGAGGTCGTTCCCCTGCGCCTGGCCGACGGCCGGGTTGGAAGGCAGCTCGTCGAGTTCCGCTCCGGCGGGGCCGCCTTGGAAATCGTATCCGCGGGATCGGGTACGCCATCAAGAATCGACCCTGACAGCCTCGACCAGTCCGCATTCGATTTGTTCGATCACCTGCCCGAGGGCCTTCTCTTCGAAAGCGACACGGCGATCGACCGCCTCGAGCTGACCCTCGAAGCCCGCAAGCCGAGGTTCGTCGTCGAGTCGAAGGTGGAGGTGCTGGTGGGACACGATCGGCTGACCGAGAGCTGGCGCACGACCTGCACGCCCCAGAGCACTCGCGTGGATCGGGTGGTCGTCGTGCTCTCCCACCCGCGCAGCGAGGCGATCGCGTGGAGCCTGGGTGACGATCGCACGCGTCAACTCGAGGCCACGCGCGTCAGCGCGGAAGTCAAAGCCAGGGAGGGGTTGCCCGCCGAGTGCGAGGCCTGGGAGATCGTTCTGCAGCCGTCGAGGAGCGGGCCGTTCGAGATCCGCGGCCAGCGCACCTCGACCTGGTCGGATGAAGAACCGCTGGCCCTGGTGGCCGTGCCCGACGCCGCCTCCCAGAAGGCCACGGTGCAGGTTCGCCAGGAGAGCGATAGCCGCGTGCGCGTGGCCAATCACCGCTTGACTCCCATCCCGCCAGAGCCCATGCCCGACGACCCAGCGGCCCCTCTGCTGGGCGCGTATCGCTACGATGCCATGCGCGATGCAATGCCGCAGGATATTCCGGCCATTGCGATTCGCAGGGCGGGAGGGTCTGACGGCATGGCCGACCTCTGGGTCTGGGATTGCCGGCTTCAGTCCCGATTCGGGGCCGACGGGGCAGGGCGGCATGTGGCCGCCTACCGCATTCAGAACGTGCACAGCCACCGGTTCTCGCTCCGCCTTCCAAGCGGCGTTTCGGCCTCGCAAGTGACTTCCCTCACCGTGGATGGCATTCCCGCCCGGTGGAGCGGCCGAAGCGAGGACTCCACCGGCCACGTCTTCGTGACCGTACCGCTTTCCACCGGCACGCGTTTTCCAACGGTCGCGATCCACTTTCAGACGTCGGGCCAGCCGCTGACGCGGCAGGTCGAGCTTGAGGCGCCGCTTCCCCTTCCGGCCGGCGAAGCGCTGTCTGCGCGATGGACCGTGTGGCTTCCGCCGGGCTTCCGCGCCGCCCGGGCCGCCGCCGATTGGCGAGCCCAACCGCGCGTCGCATCGCCGGTTGAGCTTCTGTTCGGGCCGCTGGCCCGGCCGGCCGGCCGGCCGCGCTTCGATCCCCTGGCCGTCGAGGCCTGGGTTGCGATCGCCCGTCCCGGCCTCCCACGGGAGGAAGCGAAACGCCGGGCCGCGAGGGTGCTTCAAGTGCTCGGCCGCCGGGACCACGCCGAGAAGAACGCCCGCCCTTGCTGGAAAGACGTGCTTGGCCGTGAGGCCCTTGCGGGCGTTGACTGCGCCCTGCTCGTGGACCGATACGGGCTGGGCGATCTGGGTATCGATCCGCGGTCTGCACTGCCTGATAGCGGGGAGAACGACCTCACGCGCAGAGGCGCCGACCTGTTGCGCCGTGCCGACCTGGCCGTGCTGCTCGACGATGAGGCGGCGCTCCTCACGACGGCAACGACCGCGGCAGTTCATCGCAAAGCGCTGGAGCCGCTGGGAGGGGAGGTCGTTTGGCGGGTTCGGCCTGGGCCTCTTTCCGAGGCCTTGCGTCACGCAGCCCGGTCCAAGTCCGACACGGTTTTCGTGCCTGTGGCGAACTGGCTGGAGTGCGGCCCGCAGGCGCGATTGCCCTGGGGTGAGCCCGGAACGCTCGGTTGCCGTTCGGGGGACAGTCCGGGCTGGACGGCTACCCGCATGGAGATCCCCGTCGGCGAAACCACAAGGCTGAGGGTCATCGCCGGGGGACCGGTCAAGGCAATGGGCTGGACGGTGTTCCTTGCCGCGGCGTCAGTTGCTTGCTGGGTGGCTTCCCGGCCCCGCCTCCTCGCCCTGGCTTTGGGAGCGCTCGCCGCCACTTCGTTCTTGATCGATGGCCCTCACGCACCCCTGCTGTCCGCCGCGTTTCTGGGCGTCGCGGCGGGACTGGTCGCGTGGCTGCTCCGAGCCGGGTTGCCGAGCCGTCGCGCGGCGGCAAAAGGGACGGGCCTCGCAGACCGTTCGGACGGCGGAGTCACTTCCGCCGCTGGGCGCGGCGTCGCGGGAGCCGTCGTCTTCCTGCTGCTTGCAACTATCCAAGGTGCAGGGCAGGACGTGGCTCCAGACGCCGGCAAGCCGACGGCCGGGGTTCCGGCCCCACGGGATACCGCCTCGCCCGGCGCGCGCCCGGCACCGCTTCCCGACGTCAGCGCCCCCCTTTACCGGGTCTTCATACCGGTGGATGCCCAGCAGCGGCCCACTGGCGATCGTTACCAGGTTCCCGAGCCGCTTTATCAGGAGTTGCGCCGCCGTGAGCGCAAGGCGACGAGGTCGCCACAGGGGTGGCTGTTGCACGAAGCCACGTATCGCGGCGAGTTGAGCAAAGATGCCGCGTCAGGGGGCCTGATCCCGACCGAGTTGACTGCCCTGTTCGAACTGGAGATCCTTGATGCGGGAGAGAGCGTCGTCGCCCTTCCCTTGAGTCGCGAGGGAACGAATCTGGAGCCCGGCGGGGCGAAGCTGGATGGACGCGCGATTGAGCCGGAGTGGACGAAGGACGGGTCGGCCCTGCTCGTGCCGATCCCGGACGCGGTTCGCACCGCCCGGCTGCAACTCGCCGTGCGTCCGCCGGTCCGCGACCACGGCGCCAGCCGCGGCTTCGATCTGGTCATCCCCCGGGTCCCGCGTGCCCGGTTGGAGTTTCTGGTCCCGGTCGGGACGAGCGGCCTGGAGGTGCCCTCAGCCCGCGGCGCCGTGGTGCTCGAGGACGAGCCCTCCCCCCGTCTGGTCGCGGACCTGGGTCCGGCTGGCAGGCTCGCCGTGAGATGGCCCGCAAGCGGGGACGGTTCGGGTCCCGGTCCGGTCCGGAAGCTGGAGCAGCTCCTCTGGCTTCGCGTGCAGCCGGGAACCGTGGTCCTGGACGCGACGTTCGGCCTGGCGGCATTGGACGGGCGGCTTCGGCAGGTCCGGCTTGCCGCCGACCCGCGCCTGCGCCTCCTCCCCATGGAAGGCCCCGAGGCGCCCTCCGTGCGAACCGAGAACCCGCGGGAGGACGTGCAGATCCTCACGCTGAGTTACCCGCAGCCGATCGGCGGCACGCAGTCGTTGCGAACTCGGTTCCTGCTAACGGGCACTTCCGGTGTCGGCAGCCTTCGGCTGCCGCGGCTCGAAGTGCTGGATGCGGAGCCCAGCCGGCGGTGGCTCGCGGTTTCCGTCGATCCATCCTTGCGGACCGACGATCCCGATCCAGATCGCGCCTCAGCGATCGCGGTTCCGCAGTTCCTCTCCGCTTGGGGCACGAAGGACGGTCAACCGCGATTCGTGGACGACCTCGAACGGGTTGAGGGAGGCTGGGAACTGGTCGCCCAACCGCGCAGCCCCCGCGTAACCGCGGAGTACAACCTGGCTCTGGGGTTCGGTGCGAAAGCCGTGGCCGTGCGACTGGCTGCGGATCTGAACACGAGCGGCGGCTACAGTTTCCAGCACCGGCTTGAGGCCCCGAAGCGTCTGGACATCGAGAGCGTGTCCGTGCTCCAGGAGGGTGCCCAACGAGTTCAGAGATGGGCCCGTGGTCCGGACGGCCAGATCACCGTGTTTCTCAGCGCGCCCGTCGAGGGACGGCATCAGCTCATGCTCCGCGGGAAGGTCCGCGGGCAGATTCGTGGGAGGTGGCCCGTTCCGCAAGTTCGGGTGCGCGGGGCCGATTCCGACTGGTCCACTCTGGAGGTTTACCGCCGGCCCGAGGTCCAGGTGCGGCCCGGCAAGACCAGTGGCCTGGTTGAGATCGAAGCCCCGGCCGTTTTGCAGAACGGCGAGGACTGGGGCAGGCTCGTGCGCAGCTACGCGTTCGATGATCGCGAGCCGCTTGACGCGGAAGTTCTCGTAACCCCCAATCAGGCCCAGATGCAGGCGACCCAGATTACGTCCCTCAAGGCCGATGGCGAGACGTGGGAAGCCTCGGTGGACCTCTCGGTGCGCGTAAGCCGCGGCCTGGTCGATGAGCTTCGTCTCGAAGCGCCTCCCTCGTGGCAGGAGCCTTTTCGGAGCGATGCGCCGGTTTCGATCCGCCTGGTTGAGGCGAGCGAAGGCGGGCGGCGACAACTGGTGCTCCGCCCAGACCGAGCGATCGAGGACGAATACCGCCTTCGAGTCACGGGCCGACTGGCGGGCACGTCCGGACAGAACGTCACGGTGCCGGAGATCCTGCTCCGCGAAGCGGAGTCGCTGAAGCGGTTTCTCGTCCTGCCCACCCAAAAGGAGCTTCAGCCGATCGCCTGGGAGACGCGGGGGCTGCATCCGAGCGGAATCCCGGATGAATTCGCGGTCTTCGCCGTGGGACCGGATGCATTCACCGCCTTTCGCGTGGTGCAGGACGGCTTCCACGCGGCGCTGAAGCCTCTGGACGCAAAGGGGCTTGCGCCGCAGGTGAGGCTTTCGGATATCCGGCTGGCATGGGATCCCGACCAAACGTGTCACGGCGTGGCCACGTTCTACGTCGATCCGGCGGGCGAGAAGCAGTGCCCGTTGACGATGCCCGACGGTCTCCGCGCCGTTCACGTCCTTGTCGAGGGTCGGGCCGTTCTCCCCCGGGCTACCGAGCGGGGAGACGCTTACTCGGTCCCGCTCCGCTCTCCGATCCTGCCTCAGAAGGTCGAAGTCGTCTTCGTCGGCCGAATCGGACGCGGTGAGGAGCCCGGGCTGTGGCGGTTTCCCGCGCCGCGAGTCGGGAATTGGGGGGTCCGGGCGACACTATGGCGGATCGCTGCCCCACCAGGCTACTCTCTGGGGGAGTCGGAGGGCGTCGGTCGTGTGAGCCGCCTCCGCCAGGAGCTCTACCGCATGAAGGCCATTGCCGACGCCATGACGTTGGCGCTGGAATCCAGCGCCATCGATCCGGAGGATCTCAAGCGATGGCACGTGCGCTGGGCATCGGAGATTGAAGCCTGCCGGACCGAGGTTCGCCGCGAACTGTCCCTACCCCTGAAGAGTGACCTCCACCGCACGGTTCGCGCGGACCTCCAGGCCATCGAGGTCAACCTCGCGCGGCTGGCCGAGATGCGGGGCGTCGCGGAGAGGGACCCGGCGGCCGCCGGGGGGCGGACCGCGGATTGCAGCGAGCTGTGGGTGGGCACGATCGATCGATCGCCCGCCCTTTGCCGAAGTGTCGTGCACGGGCCTTCCGACGCCATTGGGCTGCGATATGGGAGCGATCCGCCGGTGCGCGTTGCACCCCGGTGGACGGCGGCCGGCGTCGTCGCCCTCGCGACGGTCCTGGGACTGCTCGCGTCACTCTGGCCGGCCGTGGCCAGTGGCCTGCGGCGGTGGCCGCACCTGCTGGCGGGTCTGCTCGGCCTGGCGTGGTGGCTCTGGCTTCAACCGTCGGTGATCGGCTGGATCATCGTGGTTGGGGCGGTGATTACCTCGATTCGGGCGAGCTGGCGCCCGCGCCCTCGCTTGCCGACCCTCGGCGGCTGGCGCGCTCGGCCTCGGGCTGGCTAAACTCAGCAAAGCCGCGTGCGACGCCAGGACGATAACACCAAACAGGACGACTGCGACATTCGCGCAAGCCGCGGCGGGCCGAGCCGGTCGGGCCTGTTCATCGGTCCCTCGGGACGGTCTGTCTGCGGGGCGAATCGGGCGGCGTCGCGATTCCCAGCTCGTCTTGGCAGAAAAACGCACTTCTGCTAGTTTGTCGGCGGCATTGCCAAGGCCCTTTTGGGAGCGGCTCCCACGGAAGCGGAGCGCCGCCGCAAGACGGCATCTGCGAAGCGGCTTTGGGGGGAAGGCCAACAAGGAAGGAGGCCAGGATGAGTGCCGGGCAAAAGCAGGAGATCCGCGTCCATATCCGATGGATGATCCGCCGGGACATGCCCGAAGTCCTGGCCATCGAGTCGGAGAGCTTCGAGTTTCCCTGGACCGAAGAGGACTTCATTCGCTGCCTCAGGCAGCGGAACTGCATCGGCATGGTGGCCGAGCATGACGATCGGGTCGTAGGCTTCATGATCTATGAGCTGAACAAGACGCGCATTCACGTCATGAACTTCGCGGTCGCCTCGGACTGCCGGCGCCGCGGCGTGGGCACCCAAATGCTCAGCAAGCTCATCGGCAAGCTCTCCGCCCAGCGTCGCACCCGAATCGTGCTCGAAGTCCGCGAGACGAACCTGCCCGCCCAGCTCTTCTTCCGCGCCTCGCAGTTCCGAGCCGTATCGGTCCTTCGCGGGTTCTATGACGACACCCCGGAGGACGCCTACCTCATGCAATATCGCTATCGGCCCGAGAGGGTCGAAGAAAGCCCCGGCAACCGCATCGCCCGGCTGGCCGGCTAGCGCTTGTCCAAGCCCGCGCGTCGCAGTGCCGGCCCGGAGCCTTCGGGCCTGGCGATTCCGCCCGTGATGCGGTGCCCTATCCGCGTCCGCGCGAGCCGGAGTTCAGGACCGCCCTGACGCGTGCCGCCCGCTCGCAAAGGGCCTGCTCGACGGCCCTGTCATCCGGCCCCGCGGCGAAAACCGTCAGGACAGGCCACCCCCGGGCGATCCTCGTCCCCGGCCGCGGAAGATCGGCCAGGATGGGCCATCGCTTCCCCTGGTTCGCCTCCGAGGCCCAGTGGGCCAGTTCGCGTGGCACCAAGGTCTCCTCTGGAGCGTACACGATCGCCTTGCCCCAGCACGCCCTGGGGACCGGATCGGGGGGCTGGGGCAGGCGACCGGACTGGCAGGCCTCCACGTGCCAGCCCAGCGCCGCAATATCGCTCGCCCGCTCCAGGACCTCCACCGAAGCCGGATACCGCGGGTTAACCTCGACCGGCAGAAAGGCCGGCCCGAGGGCCATGCCGTCGACCCCGAACAAGCCCACGAGTCCGAACTGCCGGGCGAGCACCTCGCCCACGTGCTTGGCGCACTCTGGAACTGCCTTTCCCACCAGAAAGCTCTCCGCGTCAATCGCCGCGAGCGCGATGGATCCGGAATACTGGAATCGCTCACCGCCAGTCCATGCCGCGCCGATGATCTGCCGTGTGATGCCCAGCAGTCGGGACTGGCCGCCCGCGGCCACGTAGACCGCCGAGCAGGCGGTTCCCTCTACGCGCCGCTGGAAGTACCAGCCGTCGCCATTCCCGGGCGCACGGCCCGACGCGCTCTTCGACGGACCGCGCCAGACGGCGATCCTCGCACCGCCGCAGCCTCGCCACGGTTTGCGCAGCCAGGTGCCGTCTTGGGGAACGTCCTCGGGGGCGAGCCGGACCTCGGGCGCGGCAAGCCCCGCGTCGGCAAGGGCCCGCCCCACGAGGACCGGATTTCGGACCTCGCGGAGCACGCTGCCGGAGTTGCCCCACAGCCGGCGGCGACGGGCAATCCTGTCGACAAGGTCCGCGTGGTTCTCCAGCCCGCCGGTGTACAACCACGCTCCCGGCGGGGCCGACCGGGCGGCCCGCTCGAGTCCCTCCGGGTAATCGTGTACGGCGGTCGCCGGGGCGCACGCGGCGAGGTCGGCGTCCGCGAACATGTCGGCAGCCCACGGCTGCCAGCCGGCCCGCAGAGCCGACTGGGCCGCCGCCCGGACGCTGGCGCCGAGGACGATGAGGCGTTTGAGCATCGGGGCATCATAGACGGCCCCGGGCTTCGAGGGAAACCGCTACAGCAGGACCGCGAGGCGGACGATTCCGCGAGGCCCGCAAAGAAATGCGCTCCGCGCGAGGAGCCCGCCCTGGGTTTTCGAGCTAGGCTTCATGTTGGCCTCAACCCCCGCGGGGCCCGACTTCCATTCCGAGGTCGGCCGTGCGGACTCGTCCCTGTCGGCGTTCGAGCCGGCGCGTTCGAAACACATTCTTCTTTGGTGATGGGAGGGTTTCTTATGTCAGGCACTTCCAAGACGTGCCGTGAGGCCATGCACCGAAGGACAAAGAGGCCGAACCGTCGCGGGACGGTCCTTGTCATGGCCGCCTTCATGATGATCGTGATGATGGCCCTCTTGGCCATGTCCGTGGACTTGGGCTACGTGACCACGGTCAACAGCGAGCTTAAACGGGCCACCGACGCCGCCGCCCTGGCCGGGGCGGGCGCCCTGGTCGAGGGCGTCGAGCTGGCGCATCTGGAGGCCCTGAAGTACCACGCCCGAAATCCCGTGGCCGGCAATCAGGTGGCCGAACAGGAGGACTGGGAGGCTTGGGCACAGCTCTGGCTCTCTCAACACCCCGACGAGTTCGTGCTCCAGGCCGGACACTGGTATCCCGACAATCCCAAGCCGGAGCCGGGCGAAGAGGACCCGCGGTTCGTGGCCGACGACCAGCTCCCCTCGGCCGTCCGCGTACAGACGGTGAAGCCCAACACGCCGCTGTTCTTCGCCCGGCTGCTCGGCAAGGACTCCTTCAGCGTCGCGGCCGAATCCATCGCCCGCTACCAGCCCCGCGACATCGTCGTGGTGCTCGACTTCTCCGGGTCGATGAACGACGACAGCGAGCTGAAACGGATCAAGGACTACGGCGAATCCGTCCGAGCGACCGTGGAGGCCAACCTGCTGGAGATCTACGAGGACCTCGGCTCGCCCGTGTACGGCAACATGGTGTTCGAGCCGCAGTACATCAGCAGTTACAAGTCGAAGTACGAGATCAAGGAGATCCTCGGCCTGCTCACCGTTCCCTATCCCTATCCTTCGGGGAGCTGGGACAACTACATCGACTACGTCCAGGACAACAGCAACGTCAACGGCGCCGGGTACCGGAACAAGTACGGGTACATGACGCTGATCAACTACTGGCTGGAAAAGAAGTGCGAGTACGACCAGACCCCCGACTTGTGGAAGGTCAGGGCGGAGCCGGTGGCCACCGTCAAGGATGCGACCGGGGTCTTTCTGGACTACCTGCGCCAGGTCGATATCGACGACCGGGTGGGGCTGGTCGTCTACAACAGCCCCTCGCAGGACGCCCTCCTGGAGGAGACGCTGACCGAGAACTTCGACGACGTCGAATCCGCGGCCCAGCATCGGCAAGCCGGCCACTACGACATCTATACCAACATCGGCGCCGGCATCCGAGTGGCCAAGGAGGAACTGCAAACGCACGCCCGCACCGGTGCGTTCAAGATGATCGTGCTGATGACCGACGGGCAGGCCAACAAGCCGGACGGCAACGGCAACGGCTACGCCCTGGAGCAGGCCCAGGCCGTCGCCGCGGAAGGCTGGCCGATCCTGACCATCAGCCTCGGCAACGGAGCCGACACCAACCTGATGCAGCAGATCGCTGACATCACCGACGGCATCCACTTCAACGTGCCCGGCGGATCGGGCGTGACCGACTACCGCGAGGACCTGCTGCAGGTTCTCAAGGACGTCGCCGACCACCGACCGCTGGTCCTCGTGAAATAACCCCGTCCCGCTGCCTCGGACCTCCGCCGGAGACCGGCCGCAAGGCCGCGTCCTTCGGCGGAGGTTCCGTGAGGAAGATCGCGATCGGACCGCGCCCCCCACGCGGCCACAAACGCCGACCGCCCGCGCACGGCCGAAGCCCTGCGCGGGCGGGTTCGTTTCTTGTGGCTCAAGCGGACGCGACCCGTCAATGCCCGAACTGCTGGCACCAGTAGATCGTTCCCTCGGGCGTGCGGTAGGCCGCCGCGCCCATCCGGCGGTAGCGGCGGTTGAGGATGTTCGCCCGATGGCCCGGCGAGCGCATCCAGTCGCCGACCGCCTCCTGGCTGCTCCGCTGGCCCATGGCGATGTTCTCGGCCACCGGCGCCCGCGTGTGCCGAAGGATGCGGTTGAGCGTCATCCACGTGGCGTGCCGGCGGGCCGACGCGACCAGCGCCGGATCAACCTCCAAAGCCGGCAGCCCATACCGCACTCGCTGCTCGTTGGTCCGGTCGATGATGTTCCGCTCGATCGCGATCAGCTCGAACTTCGGCTCCTCGGACTCCGGCGGGGGCTCCCGCTTGCCGTCCCCTGTGAACATCAGCGAGACGGCAGCGCACATCGCCAACTCTGCGAGCATGGGACTCCTCCGGTGGGTGAACTAAGGGATTGGGGAAGGACGACTCCGTCGGTCCCGATGGTCCGCAACGTCGCGTCGTCCGTCGCCGAACCTGCCGTGGTGGGCACCGCAACCCAAGTTCCTCGCCCAAACCTCTCGAAAAGAGGCTTCCTGCGAGCTTGGGCATCCTGCGGCGAGTTTTCGGGCGGGAAGCAACAGCCTAATCGAGGCGATCGTGAATGCAATCCCTTCAACGGCGGGGGGCCGCTCCAGTGCATTGGGCCAGACGATGCCGGCGCGGCGGCAGCGATCAGCGCGCTTCGTCCGGGTCGTGGTCGACGCGCA
>CAYSUS010000051.1:0-1638 GCA_964434165.1 uncultured Pirellulales bacterium | reverse complement strand
CGATCGCAGTGCGCCATGCCCCCTCCAACGTGCCCTGGTTGCCCCCACTGCTTGCACGCCCCGGTAGAATTGGTATCGTTTGCACCCGGGGGCCTGGGCGGGCCGAGACGGCACGCGCCCGCGGTGGCACTTCGAACAACCATCCACTGATCGATCGGGAGACCCGACCAATGGCGATGTTCGTCGGAGAGGCGCTGGCAGGGGACGGCAACGAGGTCGCGCACATCGACCTTCTCATCGGGGACAAGGACGGGCCGGTCGGCGCGGCGTTCGCCAGCGCCCTGGCCCGCCAGAGCAAGGGCCACACCAACCTCCTGGCCGTGCTCGCGCCGAACCTGGCCGTCAAGCCCTCCACGGTCATGGTCACCAAGGTGACCATCGAAGGCATGAAACAGGCCGTGCAGATGTTCGGGCCGGCCCAGTCCGCGGTGGCCAAGGCCGTGGCCGACAGCGTCGAGGCCGGCGTGATCCGAAAGGACCAGGCCGAGCAGATGGTCATCGTCTGCGGCGTCTTCATCCACCCTGCGGCCGAGGACGACAAGAAGATCTACGAGTACAACTACCAGGCCACCAAGGACGCGATCCATAGCGCCATGACCGGCCGGCCGACCGTCGAGGAGATGCTCGCCGGCAAGGAATCCGCCGCGCACCCCTTCCGCGGGTTCTGATCCGTGACCGCGCAACAGCCGGCCCGGCCTTCGATCCTCATCCAGCTCGACGGCGATCCGCAGCCGAGCGTCTTCGACGCCGTGGTGGCGGCCGACTCGGGCGTGGACCACCTCCTGCGCCACGGCGGCGTGCGCCCCGAGGAGGTGCGCGACCTGGTCTATGGGGCGATCTTCACCCGGGGGCCGGACGATCTGCACCGCACGGCCATCTTCGTGGGCGGGTCGGACGTCGCCCGGGGCGAGGCCATCCTCCGCGCGGTGCGGGAGACCTGCTTCGGCCCCATGCGGGTCTCGGTCATGCTCGACGCCAGTGGGGCCAACACCACGGCCGCCGCCGCGGTGCTCGCGGCCGCGCGGCACGTGCCGTTGGCCGGGGCGACCGCGCTGGTGCTGGCGGCCACGGGCCCGGTAGGCCGGCGCGTCGTGCGGCTTCTTGCCCGCCAGGGCGCCGTCGTCCGCGCGGCCTCGCGCCGCCTGGAGCGGGCGCAGGTCGTGTGCGACGAGGTGTCCGCCGCGATCCCCGACGCCCGGCTCTCGGCCCGCGCGGTCGCCTCACCGGATGCGTGCGAGGCGCACGAGGGCGCCGAGATCGTCGTGGCGGCGGGGGCCCCGGGCGTGCGCCTCCTCTCGGCCGAGGCCCGGCGCCGGATGGCCGATCTTCGCGTGGCCATCGACCTGAACGCCGTGGAGCCGGCCGGCCTGGAGGGCGTCGCCGTCACCGACCGCGGCGCCGAGCACGACGGAGCCGTCTGCTACGGGGCCATCGGCATCGGCGGCACCAAGATGAAGATCCACAAGGCCGCGCTGCGGCGGCTGTTCGAGACCAACGACCTGGTGCTCGACGCCGAGGAGATCTTCGCCCTGGGGCAGCAGCTCCAGGTGGCATGAACGGGCCGGGGCCTTCCGCCCGGTTCTTCAATCCATAGCCCTCCTTTCTGCCATGTCGGGGTGTCGGGGCGTTCCCCCCGTC
>CAYSUS010000050.1:0-53660 GCA_964434165.1 uncultured Pirellulales bacterium | reverse complement strand
TCAGGCACGCGCAGCCCTCGATAAAGCACCAACAGCCTGAAACACTACACTAGGAGAGCCAGGGCGCCCAGCCCCAAGCCCGCCAGGACGAACGTCGAGGGCTCGGGCACGGCGAATGCGACCATCCGGATGGCGTCCACTTCGATATGGCCCCAACCTCCTACGGCGCGCTCGTCTCGCAGGCGAAGGTAGGCTTCGGTCCCTTCCAGGTCGCCAATGGTCCAGAAGTCATAGTCGAACGCGTTGTCGTTCAAACCGTGGCGCGAGCTGCGTAGCACGGTGTCGTCGCTCGAACGCACCAGCTCCAGCCCCAGGTCCGCGGTCGAGCCGCCGCTTAGATAGAACTCCAGGATATCGCCCGCGACGACGAAGTCGGGGCTACGAAGGATACCCGTCGGATTCTCCGAATCGCCCTGGATCGTGGAGCTGAGGAACCCCTCGCCCAGGTCGAACGAACCGTCGAGGTTGACGTGGCGCGCGACGAGGCTATTGCCCATCCGTCCGACCTGGAAGTCGGTCGGGGCCCCGGCGACGCCCTCCTGGGTCCACCCCATGAAGTCGCCCGGCTCGTCGAAGCCGTACTCCAGGACCACGTTGTGCTGGAGCCCCTCGATGGGCGCCACGGTTCCTGCCGCCGCCGCGAGTGAGTCGATCTCCACCCAGCCCCAACCGCCGGTCTGCCGGTCGTACAGCACGGGCATCACGATGCGGCCCGCGAGCCCGTCCAAGCCGATCGAGCGGGCTTCCAGACCGCCGTTGGCGCTGTGGGTCACGAAGCGGATGTCGCCGCCGGTCTCGCGCACGAAGTCGTTGGCGTGCAGGTCCCAGAGGGCCAGTCCCGCCCCGCCGGCCGTCTGGCTCCCCTCGTGGATCGGCAGGCTGCCGCCCGCGATTCTGAAGGTCAGCGCCCCCGACTCGTCGAGCACGTGGAGCGGCTGTCCCCAGGTGAGGCTGGTCACGTGGTCCTGGTGGACGGAATAGACGTTCCGCAGGTGGCCTGTCGGGTCGCCGCCGTCGTTGTCGAACGTGGAGAGCAGGTAGGCTCCGTCCGCCGCCCGGTTGCTCCTCAGACGCGTGCTGTTCATCCCTCCGCTGGTGTACCACTGGGAGGTGTCGATCCGCGGGCCGTAGCCTTCGAAGTCCTCCAGGTACCCGCCGTCGCCGCGGAACTGGGCAGCCACGTCCGCTGGCGAGAGGACTTGGTCGTAAACCCGGACGCTGTCGATCTGGCCGTCGAAGTGCGAGTCGCCGTGGTAGCGTCCAATCTCCAGGGGGCGCGCGTCGGTCGTGTTCAGCACGCGCGAAAGCTCGGCGTACTGCACGCCGTTGTAGTAGATCCTGGCAGTCGTGCCGTCGTAGGTCATGGCGTAATGCCCCCAGTGCTCCAGGGCTCCGGGGGCGGTGAAATCGACGTCGCCTCCCCAGAACTGGGCGCGAAACCGATTCGTGCTGCCGAGGGTCCGCAGCGAGTATTCCTCGCCGCTGGCGTTAGGTCCCAGGTCCCAGATTCCGCCGTTGTTGAACGCCTCCGGCCGGGCCCACGCGGAGATCGTTCTCGGGTCAGCCCCGCCGATGCCCAGCGCTGATGCGACACCGCCGCTGGCCACGGTATCCACGTATTGGGTGGAACCGTCAAGATCGATCGCCTGACCGCTAACCGGGCTCGGCACGTAGCTCGGCGTGCCGCCGTTGAACGTGCCGTCGAACGCCCCTTGCGAGTCGTCCGTGTTGCCGTCCAGCTTGTACCACGCCACCAGGTCCGCGCGGCTCGCGCCCGTCGAGCACGCCGTCAGAATGGCTGCCGCCAGGATCGGTGCCCCCCGCCGAACAATGCTTCGTAGCGTCATCACTTCTCCCCCTCACGGATTCATTACAGTACGAATTGGCCGTCCGGCGCTACCGGCGGCCCGGCAACGGATGGAGCATCGGTCCGCCTCTTTCCAGCGTATTTGGACTCCACGTCTTACGCAAACACTTTGTATCCTCCGCTCAGGTGAAGACGCGAGCCGCTGGTTCTTTAGCGCGCGAATCTGGGGCGCGCGCGGCCCGCGTCGTGCGAAAACGCCGCTGCTGGGCCGTCCTGATGTCGCCCGCAGGAAGGGGGAGCGGCTGATACCGCTTACCCTCGCACCACGAGCGAACCGCTCACCCTCCGGACGAGCCGGCGCATCTCGAGCACGTTGAGCGTGGCCAGCACGCGCGGCACGGGGAGACCGGTGGCGCGGACCACGCTGTCCACGCTGGTGGGCTCCGCCAGCACCGCGTCCAGGACCGACTGCTCGGCGTCGTTCAGCAGCAGCTCGGCCGGATGGTGCATCACGCGCCCGTCGTCTCGCTGAGCAGGCTGCACCAGAGGCCCCAGCTCGTCCAGCACGTCGTCAGGCGATTCGACGAGCCGGGCCCCGTCGCGGATCAAGCGGTGGCAGCCGCGCGAGGTCCGCATGTCCACGCGTCCCGGCACGGCGAACACCTCGCGCCCCTGCTCCATGGCGTGTCGCGCGGTAATCAGGGCCCCCGAGCGCTCGGCCGCTTCGACCACGATCACGCCCAGCGACAGCCCGCTGATGATGCGGTTCCGCTGCGGAAAGGTCCCGGCGAGGGGCTCCGCCTCCGGGGGAGACTCGCTCAGCAAAGCCCCGTGGAGCACGACCTTCTCGGCCAGGTCGCGGTGCTCGGGCGGATAGACGTTCAGGATGCCGCTACCCAGCACGGCGATCGTCCTTCCCTCCGCGCCGACGGCCCCGCGGTGCGCCGCCGCGTCGATCCCGCGGGCCAGGCCGCTGACGATGGTCACCCCCGCCCGGGCCAGCCCCGCGCCGAGGCGCTCGGCCTGGGTCTTGCCGTAATGGCTGGCGTGACGCGTGCCCACGATGGCCACGGCGACCTCGTCCTGCTGGCGGACCTCGCCGCGGAGGAAGAGGACGCCCGGCGGATCGGGGATTTGCGAGAGAAGCCGCGGGTAGTGCGGGTCGGTGTCGGCGACGGCTTGCGCGCCGCGGGCCGCGCACAGGGCGAGGACCCCACGCGCCTCGGCCTCCCCGGGCGCCGAGCGGATGGCGCGCACGAGCTTGGGACCCACGCCCCGCACCTGGCGAAGCTCGTCCGCGGAAGCGGCGAGCACTTCCGCGGCCGAGCCGCACCTCTCGAGCAGTGCCCGGCGGAGTCGCGGGCCCACGCCCGGCACCAGGGCCAGGCGCAGTACGTCGGTCAGTTCGGAATCGCCCGACGCATCGCCCGCGCGCACGTCCTCGCCCATGCCCGACCTCCTCGATCGGCGACCGGATCGACGCTTCGAGCATAGCGGAATCCAGGCGAAGACACCAGGGGCGGGGTCGATTCCCGGTCGAGCGCATGGGCTCGGCCCGCCGGACTTCGCGCCCGCCGCCCGCGAAACGGACGGTCAGTCGGCCGCGGTTCCGGGCAGGCTCGGCGACGGGCCCCCCTCCAAGACCGCCCTGCCCGACGAACCGATCGAGAACGTGATTTGCGACGTTTCCTTGTTCATCGAGCTTTGGATCTTCCGGGGCGGGGCTTGCGACCACGGCGAAGGCTGACTCAAGCCCGGCGCTGAAACAGCGGAGTGCGGAGCCGCGCGGCACTGACCAGCCCGACGGTCGCCCCCTGGGAATCGGTCGCCAGGGCCAGGGTCTCCCGGGCGGTCTGCATGCGGACCAGGGCGGTCAGATGGCTCGTGTCCTCCTCAAACGTGAGGAAGGGCCGGATCGGGGCGAGGGTCTCGCCCTCGCTCAGAGCCAGCTCGATTGCCTGAACGTACCCGATGAGCCTTCCGGGCTGCTGGGCGTCCTCCACCGGCACGGCTGCGATCTGGAACCGCCGCGCGAGGCGCAGGACCTCGTCGCGGGTCATGCTGGAGCGGGCCCGCGGCACGTCGCGGATGGGCGTGACGAACGCCCGCACGGGCCGGCTGGCCTCGGCGAAGATGCCCTGGGCGAGGTCCCGCTGGGCGGGGAGGAGGATGCCCGCCTCGTGGCCCTCCTCCAGGACGCGCTCGAGCTCGCGGCGGGCCAGCGTCAGCCGGACTTGCTGGGGCGAACGTCCTACCAGCCCGGCGACCAGCAGATTGACGCCCCAGAGGAGCACGCTCACGGGGAGGAGCAGGACGGCGAACGCGAAGAACGGCGGCCCCCCGCGTCGCAACAGGAGGTTGGGCGCGCGGAGGAAGAAGTGCTTGGGGAGCAGCTCGCCGTAGACGAACAGCAGCGGCGCCAGCAGGATCGGCGCGGCGAGCTCGGCCCCGTGGGCGCGGGCCTGGAACACGGCGTGCACCCCGAGCACGATCCCCAGCGACACCATGTAGTTGGCCACGTTGTTTCCCACCAGGGCCGTGGCAACGAACAGCGAGGGCCGGTTGGCCAGCCAGAGGAGGAGCCGGGCGACGGAGTCCCCGCCCAGGGCGTCGAGAAGCAGCCGGACGCGCGACACCCGGTAGAACCCCGTCTCCGAGCCGCTGAAGAACGCGCTGAGCAACAGGCCCAGCCCGGCGAGGATCGCCGCCGTCCAGAATCCGCTCACGAGGCGTCCTCCTCGGGCCCGGCCAGCGTCAGCTCGACGAGGACCTGCTCGTACTCGGTGACGTCGATGACCCGCAGCCGGAACGGCCCCCAGCGGACTTCGTCGTCCGCCTGAGGGAAGCGCTCCAGCAGCTCCTGAATCGCGCCGGCCACCGTGTTGCTCTTCGCCGGGGGGCGCTCCACGCGGAAGTAGCGAGCCAGCCGGCGGAGGCTCGTGATTCCCGTGACCTCCCACACGCCGTGGCGGACCTGGCGGATCGGCGGCCGGCGCAGCAGGCGCTGGCTGCGGCTGGGAGCCTGGCCGAACATCGTATCCAGGATGTCGTCGAAGGTGAGAACCCCGATCGTCTCGCCGTATTCGTTGAGAACCGCGGCCACGCGCCGGTCGTATCGCCGCATGCGTTCCAGCGCCTGGGCTACCGAAACGCACCAGGGGACATAGACCACGTCCAGGGCGTGTCGCTCCAGGTGCTCCTGCGGCACGCTGCGCATCTCGCGCAGGGCGATGGCCGCGGTCACCTCGTCGCCCCCCTCGTCGGTAACCAGGAGGTAACCGCTGGGCGGCATCCGGCCCTCAAGATCGCTCAGCGCGACGGGCGGCCGGAAGGACAGGTATCGATTGCGGGGCCGCATCAGCTCGTCCGCCCGGGTCTCGGAGAGCGAGACGATGCTCTGCAGCACCACCTGCTCCTGCTCGACCAGGGCGGCGTTGGTCGTGGAAAGCTCGACCGCGCGCTCCAGGTCGCGGACGTACAGGTAGCGCTCCGACTGGAACTGAGGCCAGAGGACGCGCTGCGAGAGGAGCGTGGCCGTGCGAAGCGCCGGCACCAGCGGCCCCACCGCCCGCACCGACAGGGTCAAAGGCATGCTCACCAGCGCCGAAAGCCGCTCCGGCTGGAGCACGCCCAGGCTCTTGGGCACCATCTCGCTGACGAGAATCATCGCCAGCAGGGCGGTCAGGGCGAACGCCCCTGCCTGGGCCGCGTGCCCCGACCGCTCGAGGTGGAGGCCCACGATCGAGGCAACCGTGAAGTAGAGGACGTTGACCAGCAGGTTCCAGAACAGGACGGCCGTGAGGAGGCGATCGGCGTCGGCCAGAAGCCGCACGGCCGCGCGGCGCAGCCGGTCGCCTTCGGCCATGCGCCGCCGGTCCTGCGGCGTGAGATAGAACAGGGCCGCCTCGGACGCCGAGAAGAATGCCGAAGCGCCCATCAGCAGGGCCATGGCGGCCAGCCAGGGGGCGTAGGGGAGGAGTGCATCCATGGAAAGGGAGAGCGTGTCGATGCCTGGGTGGTCCATGGCCGCCGGGCCGACCGACCGGAGGTCCGGGCGCCTGCTGCGGCGACGGCCGCTACGCCGCAGCGGACCGCCAGGGCGTCAATATAGCGACCCGATCCCGGGGTTCCCAACCGCGACGGCCCGTGGGCGGCGGGGCCGCCGCTTTCGCCCGCCCATCCAGGGCTCGCCGGCGCCGCCGGGCGTGGACCCGGGCCTTCGCGGCGTCACTCCTCGCCGACCGTCGTGCGCCCCGTGGCCACGTCGAACTCGTAGATTGCCGGCACGAGCATCGCCGCCGTGGCGAAGCCGTACGCCCCCGCCACCACCAGGAACACTCCCAGCGTGTGGTCGAGGAAGAAGCTCGTGATCGCGTAGAACGTGGCGAACGGGCAGAGGAACGACGCTAGACTGATGGCGGCCGACGGATTGCGGGCTCCGAGCACCAGATGAAGCCCCAGCCCGCCTCCGAGCATGAATGCCAGAAACGGCTGCAACTGGGCCTGGAACGACCCGCTGAAGGCGATCATGATCAGCATGCACGTGAACACGCCGAGGAACAGGAAGAAGACCGTGCCCAGGCTGGTGGCGATGGCCGTGCGGCTGTTGGGATACACGATGCCCGTGTGGACCCCGAGCATGGCGACGAAGATGAACAGCGACGCCAGTCCGCCTGCCAGGTAGAGGAGGTTCTCCAGGCTCAGCACCCCCGCGATCCACAGGTAGGCGAACGCCGCCGTCGGCAAGAGGATCATCTCCTTCGTGTTGTAGAGCACGCCGCCGAGCTTGCCGAAGAGGAACTCCTTGGGGCTCAGATCGGTGACCAGCAGGAGGTCGAGGGCGCCCAGGTCCCGCTCGCCGGTCAGCGAGGTCACGGCCTGGGCGTTGACCAGGATCAGGCTCAGGAGAGCCAGCGGCGCCAGGGCCAGGGAGGCCGATGCCCGGGTGAGAGGCTCCTCGCCGTGGACCGCCGTGTACAGCGCGGCGGCGGCCAGGCCGAAGAACACCAGGTACGCCGCGCGGATCAGCAGGATCTTGCGACCGTAGGCCCAGGTCCGCATCTCACGCCAGATGATCGGGTTATCCCAGACTTCCCGGGTGCGCGACCGGCGCTGCGGGGGCGGGGCGCTGGCCGCGGCGGGACCGCCGCCCTGTTTCGCCTCTTTCTCCTCGGCCAGGTCGTGCTCGGCGCCCCAGATGCTCTGCGGCCTGACGGCCTCGTCCTCCCCGGGCCCGGCAAGGCGGGCCTCGCGCGACGGATTCCAGACGCGAACCATGGCGATGGCCAGCCCGTTGAGCACCGCGGCACCGGCCACGGCCACGAACAGGAAGAGGTAAACCGGAGACCCCACCACGCCGAGGGCCGGATCGAGCGCCGGCAGGGGGCGCGTGGCCTCGAGAATCGCGTGAAGCGGACTGAAGGCCGCGGCCCAACTATGGCATGAAAGCCCCAGCCACTGATCGCCCAACACGCCCTGATCGACCGTGTGCCACAGGAGGAGCCACAGCACGAGGGCCAGCACGGTCATGGCCACCGCCTGAAAGGTCTTCTCGCGCCACAAGGCGATCGTCGACCCCAGGCTGCCGCAGGCCAGCACCGTGGCCAGGGTAACGCCGAACACGCGGCCCACCTGCCCCGCGGAGATTCCGCCCCAGAGCACCGTCAGCGCGAAAAAGGGGAGCGCCGCCGCCAGCAGCACCAGCACGTTCAGAAGACTGGCAAACAGCTTGCCCAGCACGAGCTCGCTGTTGGAGAGGTTGGTCAACAGCAGCAGCACCAGCGTGCGGCGATCCTTCTCCTGGGCCACGGCGCTGGCGGTCAGGAGGGAAGCGAAAAACACGGCCAGGGCTAGCTGGAGCAGGGACAGGATGTGAAACGCCATCGCGCCGAATCGGGCCATGTCGCCCACGCTCTGGATCATCTGCGTGCCGGCCAGGACCAGCCAGGCCGTGGCCGCGATGCCCAGAAGCCCGGCCACGTACGACGCCCGGGCAACGAAGTTCCGCGTCCGCCGCGGGGCAATCGCGACTTCGCGGGTGAATACCGGTCCGATCAGCAAAGCAGGCTCCCTTGCTTGTGTGGCTCGCGCAAGTCGTGGAATCGCCATCATAGCACGCGCCGCCAGCGCGCAGGAGGGGGCAGCCGATACGCCAATGCCCCTCAGGCGCGCAGAAGCCTGTCATGAACGCCGCTCTTGCGCCGCGTTAGCGCGCGCCTAGCGCAAGGGATAAGCGGCGGTTCCACCGCCGCTTGCCGGGGGTCTTCTCGGCTCGCTGGGCGGATCACCGCGTCGTCGAGAACCCCGCCGGGCTGACCCGCGGATCGTCCAGCGCGGTTCGGCCGGTTTCCTCCCCCGAAGCTGCCGTCGCGGCCTCGGCGTCGGACGTGGAAGTCCGCGGGACGTAGCGGCTGACGCTCCCCGGTCGGAACCCCGTGGTCGAATCGCCCATGTCCAGGCCCGGCGGCGTGTACGGCGAGGCGGGCATTTCGTACCGCGGCGTGTTGGGGGGATCGTAGCCCGTGCGACCGGGCTGATAGTCGGACTCCCGGCCCGGCTGGTAGCCGGTCGCGCCCGGTCGATAGCCCGTGTCACCCGGGGTGTAGCCGCCATCCCGCGAACGGGTGTCGAGAGGATCGCGCGAGAGCGTGTCGCGGCTCGATCCGCTCGAGGGGTCGGTTGAAGCGGCCGAGCCGTTCCTTGAGCTCCAGGGCCGCTCGTAGCCAGGGGCGCTCGAGAAACGGTCGGTCGAGGCGCCGCTCCCGAGGCCCGACGCGGAACCGGTGGAGTTGCTGGGGGGCGCGCTGTTGTAGCGTCCTGCCGAAGCGAACGGGTCGGACGATGACCGGTCGCCGCCCGAGTCGTAGCTTGGCGAACCCCAGGTTCGCGGCGTGGTGCCGAGATCGCCGCTGCCGACCGACCCGCTGCGGCCGGACGATCCAGGGGGTGAACCCCAGGACGGCGTGTTGACGCGCGAGGTGTCCAGGGCGCCGCCAGCGCCGGAGGTCCCAGAGCGGCCATAGGCGTCGGCCGACGTGTAGTCGCGGGGGGAGTAGCGAGGGGAGGACGATCGCGAGGCCGACAACGGAGGCGGACTCCCGCTGGGGGCGCCGTAGGCTCCCACGTCGTAGCGGCTGGTCTGCGGCGCCATGTACCCGCTGCCGCCTGGACTGGAGGCGGTGCCGATCGCGCCGCGCCCGGCAGGTCCCGCGCCTTCCAGTGCGGAGGTGTCGTAGTTCGACGGGGCGCGGTAGGGCGGAGCCAGGCTCGAAGCGCCGCTGCTGCCAGCCGAGGCGAACCCTGCTCGCGGAGGCGCCGGCGCGTCGGACAGCGAGGGGGGCTCCGGGTAGTCGGGTTTGCTCGGCATCGCCCACGCAAACGGGTTGGTCCACGTGGGAAGACCGCCGCCGGACTTGCAGCCGCAAACCCCGACCGAAAGGGCGAGCGCAATACTCCAGGCAAGAATCGCACGCATGGCTGTCTGTCCTTTGGAATGGGACAGAAGGGGAGAGCCGGCCGAGCAACGACATCCGTGTCGATCGGGCGCCGGCGTCCTCTTCCGTGAGGACCTCGAATCGGTGTTGGACAAGCCTGCCCGGTCTGCCGAGAGGCGACACGGGTCGGGACGGGGCCTGCTCGCCGGTCGGGGCGCGGCCTCCCGGGCCGCCGCGCCGCTGAAGGCAGAGGGACGCAGCACGCGGGCGGCGCGCGACCACCTGCCATGAGCAGGGCCGGATTATAGGCTTGGGTGCACCTGGGTCAACGCCAATCCGTCGGATTTGCGACGCGGCCGGACCGCCGCCCGCGCGCCGTAGCACTCCCGGTTGTCCAACAAGGCCAGGAGCTGCGCGGCCACGTCAGCCGGACAAAAAACGGGACGGCAGTTGGCTGCCTCCCCCGAAACGGGAGGAGGAGCAACTGCCGCCCCACCAACCAGGAAGCGAGTGGCTTCTCTGTCGGTTCGCCCGACGAGGCGATCCGCGGCGGAAAACGCTCCGCCGCAGGCTGCGATGTCGGGGTTGGGGGATTGGGGTGCCCTCGAGCAGTTCGGCGCCCCCCGAGCGAGCCTCCGTGCCCGCCGTCAGGGTTTGGTGTTTCGGACTTCGGTGGGCGTGGCAGGCGGCCGGAGCCCGCCCCCATCCCGCACCTATTTCTGCCCGCCGGAATGCGCGACGTGCGCCTCGCGCTTCAGGGCGTCGGCGTACCGGCGCGAGACCTCTTCCCAGTCGATCACGTGGTAGAACGCCTCGACGTACTCGGCGCGGCGGTTCTGGTACTTCAGGTAGTACGCGTGCTCCCAGACGTCGATCCCGAGAATGGGGACGTGGCCTTTCATCAGGGGGCTATCCTGGTTGGCCGTGCTTTCGATGATCAACTGCTTGCTCGAGTCGAGCGACAGCCACGCCCAGCCGCTTCCGAAGCGGCCCATCGCGGCCTTGGAGAACACGTCGCGGAACCCGTCGAAGCTGTTCCAGCGGCTGTCGATGGCCTTGGCCAATTCGCCCTGGGGTTGCCCGGCGTCCTTCCTCAATACGGTCCAGAACAGCGCGTGGTTGGCGTGTCCGCCGCCGTGGTTCTGCACGGCGGTGCGGATCGCACTGGGAAGCGTGTCGATCGCGGCAACCAGCTCCTCGACGCTGGGATGGCCGAGATCATGCCCCTCGATGGCGGCGTTCAGCTTGCTGACGTACGCCTGATGGTGCTTCGTGTGATGGATCTCCATCGTCCGGGCGTCGATGTGCGGCTCCAGGGCATCGTAGGCATAGCCCAACTTGGGGAGTTCGTAAGACATCGTGTCCTCCTTTGCGCGTGTTCGGATGGTTGGCGGCGCCGGTTGCGAAACGGCCGGGGACTCCACTTCCGCTACCACGGCGACCCCCGGCTATATTTTTAACAACCAGCGTTGTCAAAATTATAGACTTCGCCGCGCGGCCGACAAGCCGGCCGAAGGGAAAACGGTCCGGTCGGGTGGGTTGGCTTCCGGCCGCAATCGGGAGGCGCCGCGGTACCAGGACCCGTCCCACCCCGGGCCTCGCCGGCCCACTGGGCTTAAGCCAGCCCGGCGATCTGCTTGATCATGTCGATGATCGCCGACCGCTGCTGGTTGAGGATGGCCAGTCCCGAGATGGCGTTCTGGGCCAGCCCCTCGTAGCGGGCCAGACGCTGCGTCTCCTCGCTCTCGTCGTAGCCGTCCGTCTGCGTGATGGCCGATTCGAGCTCGGTCTCCAGGTCGCTCAGCAGCGACGAGGCCGAGCTGATCGAGGCATTGTAGAAGCCGTCGAGGGTGCCCTCGGCCCTGCCGATATCGCCCAGGGCTTCATCCACGATGCGGATCGCCCGCGAGGCGTTGTCCCCTAGTCCCGCGGCGGAGCCGCCGGAGTAGAGTTCGGCCAGCCGGCCGCTGATCG
The DNA here is from genome assembly GCA_964434165.1 of uncultured Pirellulales bacterium. Classification (GTDB taxonomy): domain Bacteria; phylum Planctomycetota; class Planctomycetia; order Pirellulales; family Thermoguttaceae; genus CAYSUS01. The sequence goes on along the minus strand of CAYSUS010000050.1, from coordinate 42,446 downwards.
CGCCCAGGTCGGCGGTCTTCAGGCCCGGCACGGCCACGGACGAGGTGTGGTCGGGGCTGGTGGAGAGCTGGAAGATCATGGCCCCGCCCGTGATCGTGATGGGGCTGAAGTCGCCGGCGTAGCCGGGGGTCAGTTCGATCTCCACGTGCAGGCCGTTGCTGTCCACGTAGGTAACGCGATTGCCGTCCACGTGGTCGTCGTCGCTGCCGCCGTAGGTCCGACCGTTGACGACGACCGTGGCGTCCGTCCCCTGCGCCGTGCCGTCGCCCGCCCCGCCGGTCACGTCGAACGTGCCGGTGGACGAGACGGCGAGCGTGGCGGCCTCGCCGTAGTGGACGGTCGAGAAGGTCAGCTCGTTGTCGCCGGTTCCGCCCACGGAGGCCACGATGCCCGTCAGGTGGCTGTTGTTGTTGATCTTCAAGGCGACGGCATCCAAGTCCTCCCCGGCGGCCACGTCGATGTCGGCCGACCCGAGCTTGCCGGTGACGGTCACGGTCCCGGTGTCGCCCGCCTTCACGTTGCCGCCCGTGCCGGTGTAAACCAGCTCGCCCCGCGTGGCGGCCGTGACGACCTCGCCGCTGAGGGTCAGCGGCGCGAGGTCCGCGCCGTCGCGTCCGATCCGATCCCCGCCCGACCCGGCGCTGTGGACCCGCACCGCGGCCACCTGGGATGGATTGCGTCCGGAGGTGGTGTAGTCCGCTGACCCGTCGAGCACGCGCCGGCCGTTGATCGTCGTGTCGGCCAGGCGGTTGACATCCTGGAGGAGCGCGTCGATGCGGAGCTGCGCCGCCTCGCGCTCTTCGGGGGTCAAGCCTCCCCCTTCGAACTCCGCCTCCAGCTCGGTGCGGATCGCTTCGACCTTCGTGCGAATCTGCCCGGCCGTGGTCTGCGCCTGGGTGATCATGCTGCTGGCGGCGGTGACGTTCGCCATCGTCGAAGAGACGAGGCTCAACTGGCCCTGGAGCCCGCTCAGCGCCATGAAGGTGGACGGGGAATCGGCGGGCCCAAGGATCTTTTTCTTCTCGGCCATGCGGAGCGTGCTCAGGGCCGCGCCGGCGTTGGCCTCGGCCAGCCGGTTCAGCAGCGATCGCTCGATGCCCGAGAGCGTGATTCCGATGCGGGCCATAGGCGCTCAGAGCCTCCGCCGGATGGGGTCTCCGCGAGCCGGGTTGCTACGCAACTATAGCTTGCCGGAGGGGGGTGCCGCGGCGCGGCCGCGCCCGCTGCGGCTTCGAATCTGCGACGCGCCGCGCTGCGGAGGCCGGCCCGATCCCTAGGACCCGAACAACCACGGGGCCAGGAGGTGGCCCGCACGGCGCAGGCCGCCCTTCTGCGGCGGCTCGCTTCTGTCCTCGGAGGCCATCAGGTAGGAGCGCAGGCTGAGGAGGACCTCGCGCGCCCGCGACGCCACGTCGTTGCGCCGCCGGTCGCGGTTGCGCTTCGGCGTGACGGTGACGTGAATCCGGGTCCGCGTCGGTCGGGCGGTCGCGGTCCGCTCGTCGCCCGCCTCGCGCGTCCTTTCCTCGGAGAACCGGAGCTCCATGAGGAACGTCATCGGCCGATCGCCCGACCGGCGCGCGTGTTCCTGGCCGTCCTCGATCTGCAGGAACACCTCGTTGCCCTCGGTCTTGATGATCCGGGCGCAGTGGTCCGCGACGAAGCCGCGGAGCTTCTCGATCGCCATCTTCACCGGCACGGGCGTGACGAGGCGCTGCTCGACGACCGTTTCCGAGGCGGCCTGCTTGCGCCAAATGCTCCATCGGCTCGCGGCCTCCCGGCTCTCGGAGCCCGAGCCGAGCTGCACGACCGTGTTGCGGCCGCGGGACTTGGCCAGCAGCAGCGCCCGGTCGGCACGGCGGAGCATGGTTTCGGGCGTGTCGCCCGGCTGCACCTCGGTGACCCCGAAGCTGGCGGTGATCGAGCGGCCGTCGAGCATGGGCTGCTGGAACTGGCTCAGCGCCAGGCGGATCTGCTCCGCCCGGCGCGCGGCCACCGCGTTGTCGCAGTCGGCGCAGAGCATCACGAATTCCTCGCCGCCGTAGCGGGCGACGAGGTCGCCCGGGCGGCAGGCGTTCTTCATCAGTCGGGCAAGGCTCTTGATCGCTTCGTCGCCGGCCTGATGCCCGTACGTGTCGTTCACCTGCTTGAAGTGATCCAGGTCGCAGATCATCAGGCTGCAGGGAAGCCCGCGATCGAGGTGGGCCTTGACGAACATGGCGTGCACGCGGTCGAACTCCGCGCGGTTGCCGACCTGGGTCAGCGGGTCGAGCGTGGCCTTCTCGTGCAGGTTCTGGCACCGCTGCTCCAGGCTGATCTCGGACGAGGCGTCGTGCAGCAGCAGGACCACGCCGCGGATCACGCCCACGCCGGCGATCACGGGGATGACGTGGGTATCCACGGCGACGGGGCGGCCCGAGCGGCCGGTCAGCGTCAGCCGGCGGAGCGACTGCACGCCCGAGCGGAGCACGCACGCCACGGGACAGTCGGCCTCGGCCACGGCCTGGCCCTTCTCGTCGCGCATGTCGAGCAAGCGCGGCACCCAGCGCCGGTGATAGATGCTTTCGCTGGAGATGCCGGTCATCCGCTCGGCCCCGTGGTTCCAGAGAAGCACGCGAAGGCTCGAGTCGATGAACACCACGCCGTCGTGCATGTTGGCCAGCAGCCGCGACTGGAACAGGGCGTCGAGGTCCGACTCCCCGGTCTGGCGGCGGACCTCGGCCAGGTGCCAGTAGCTGTTGGCCATCTCGGGATCGAGCGAGCCGAGCCACGTCGCCGCCACGTCGGCGCGGAGCTGCGTGGCGTCGCCGTCGCACAGCTCGGCGAAACGGGCGACCAGCGCGGGATCGAACTGCGTGCCGGCGTATTCGAACAGCTCGGCCATCGCCCGCTCGCGCGACATGGCCGGGCGGAACACGTGGTCGGTGGTCATGGAGTCGAACGCCTCGACCACGGCGATCCTCCGCGCGCCGGACGGGATGGAGTCCCCGCTGACCGAGAAGCCTCCCTTCGACCCGTCGTACCACGCCGCCACGTTGCGCACGATCTCCAGAACCTCCGGCGCGGCGCAACTGGAGCGGAGGATCTCCACGCTCATCTCCCGCGCCCCCTCCATGGCCACGACCTCCTCGTGGTCGAGCGGGCCGGGCTTCATCAGCACGTCGTCCGGCACGCCGATCACGCCCACGTCGTGAAGCAAAGCCGCCAGCTCCAGAACGTCGCGCTCCGCGCCCGGCAGCTCCTCACGGACGGCCCAGGCCGAGGTCGTCAGGGCCACGCGCAGGGCGTGAGCCGCCGTGGGGCGATGCTTGCACCGCAGCGCGGTGAACAGGCTCGAGGCGATCCCCAGCCGGACCTGGACCAACTGGTTCTCGGCCGCTTCGGCCACCCGGGAGGGACGCACTCCTGAGGGTGAAGGCCCTAGCGCACTAGAGACCAGAGCGCTGACCTGGGTCACCAGTTGATCGGGGGTGAGCTGCCGGTCGGGGGTGAGCGCCCCGTGCTCCCCGGCCGAGGCGGTGGGTTTCGGAGTGTTGGCCATCGATGCCGATTCCAGGTGCGCATGCTCCGCGATGCGGCCCACCGGCGAGAACGGGACGGAGGCTTAGCCGCCCAGGAGAACCTCGCGGTCCCCGGGCCTTGGGTTGCCGTCCCTTTTTTTCTGCCGCTGCCCAAGGCTCTTCCGTCATCTCAAAGCTAGGTCACGCCCGCCCTGGGGGCAACGCGCCGCCCACCTCAACCGGTCCTCCGCGCGCACTTCCCGCGGCGTTGTGCCGACGTGTTGCCGAATGGCAGCGCCGACGCGCTCCGCAATCGTCACACCGGGGAGGCTTCGACCGCCTCGAAGGCCGGCGCAGGGCCGCCGCACTCCTTGCCCGGGCCCCGCGAATCGTTTACCCTGCGCAGGCCGGGCCACGGGCTGGGATGTCCGGGCTCGGGGTCCTTTCCCGAGACGACGGTTCCGCGCGACAGGCTCCTCGCAGACGGAAGGCACCCCGCCCTGCCCATCGTGGTCCCTTGACCCCTACTCCCCAGATCGGGCTTTCTCCCTGCAAGGTTCTCGAAGCATGAGACTCGTCACCTGCCAGAGCCCCGACGGGCCCCGCGCCGCCGCGCTCCGCGAGGACGGCTGCGTGGACCTCAACCGGGCCGATCCCTCGCTGCCGGCCTGCATCAAGGCCCTCCTGGCGCTTCTGCCCCAGCAGATCGACCGGCTCCGCTCCGCGGCCGCCGCGGGCGAGGCGGTTCCCGCGCCGTCCGCCGAGATGGCCCTGCCCATCCCCAACCCGGAGAAGATCCTCTGCGTGGGCTTGAACTACGCGGACCACGCCAAGGAGTCGGGCTCGCCGCCGCCGCCCGAGCCGGTGATCTTCAACAAGCTGCCCACCGCGGCCAGCGGCGACGGCCGGCCCATCGTCCTTCCCAAGGCCAGCCCGGAAGTGGACTACGAGGCCGAGCTGGTCGTGGTCGTGGGGCGCGGCGGGCGGCACATCCCGCGCGACCGCGCCTTCGAGCACATCGCCGCCTACTGCTGCGGCAACGACGTCTCTGCCCGCGACTGGCAGCGGTTCAAGCCGGGCGGGCAGTGGCTGCTGGGCAAGTCGTTCGACACGTTCGCCCCCTTCGGCCCCGTGCTGGTCACGGCCGACGAGGTGCCCGAGCCCGGCAACCTGCGGGTCCGGCTCCGCCTGAACGGCGAGCTCATGCAGGACTCCAGCACCTCGCAGCTCATCTTCCCCGTGGAGCGGCTCGTGGAGTATGTTTCCACCGTGTGCACGCTCTCGCCGGGCGACCTCCTGTTCACCGGCACGCCGCCGGGCGTCGGCTTCGCGCGCAAGCCGCCCGTCTATCTCCAGCCCCGCGACGAAGTCGAAGTGGAGATCGAGGGCCTGGGCCGGCTGAAGAACCCGGTGAAGGCGGAAGCGTAGGGGCTGGAAGTCCGAACGTCGAATTGCGAATGTCGAATGACAAGAACCTGCGAGGCCGCGGACAGTCTCAACCGCAGCCGCGATCGTCAGGATGCGGAGCGCAACCGGTAGCGATTCGCTTCACATCCGATCGCTGGGGCTGGGAGACCCGCGCCGCTGTCCACGAGCAGGAGAATCCACGCCGTGCCCGACGAACCGCGGATTGGGGCTGTTGAGAGCCTCCGAACCTCCTGCGTGGGTTGTCTCGTCGCGCTGGGCATGCTCCTGGTGGCAGGCGGGGTCTTGGGAATGGCCATGCTGATTTGGCGGTCCCGAACGGCCGAGCAGCGCGCGGCTGTCGCCTGGATCGAGGATCTCGGCGGCCGGACGGACGACTGGGCGGAGGTACGTTCCGACTGGCACGTCACGTCGGTCGATCTAGGGCTGCCCTGCGTGCGCGACGAGCACCTTGCTGTGCTCGAGCCGTTGCATGAAGTTAAAGTGCTGTCGTTGGATGGCTCTTCCATCACGGACGACGGGCTGGCCCACCTCAGCAGGCTACCCCAGTTGGCTTGCCTCTACTTGGCTGGAACGGAGGTCACGGACGAGGGACTTGCCCACCTCTCGGAGATCGAGCCACTGAAGGAGCTCCGCCTCTGCCACACGCGGGTGACGGACGAAGGGCTGAAGCGACTCGCAGGCCTGCCCAACCTCTTGCTCATCTCGGCCGAGGGCTCGTACGTCACCGAAGAGGGAGCGTTCCGGTTCAAGGCGTTGCGTCCCGATGTTCGGGTTGATGCGAGTCCGGCGAGGGGCGAGGCCGCCCGTCGAGCGGCGGTGGAACTGACCCGCCAAGGTGCTCTGGTTCTCTTCGCTAAGAACGATTGCGCGTTTCGGTCGCTGAGCCCGCGGATCGTTGAAAACGCGCCGGCGCGGATCTGCGTGGTCCGCTTGCCGGACGACTGCGTTCTTGAGGACGCGGCTTTCCACGCGATTCGACGACTCGCCGGCGAGGAGTCCATCCACCTGCGAGTCACGCCGGAATATGCAGAGTGGGCTCGTCGTCAAGAAGTACCGCCGCCGGTCCACGCGATCTCCTTCGACTCCGGCGGGCTGGTGGCCGAGCAGGTGGAAGTGCTCAGACAGCACAAGGGGCTGCGATCCCTCTATGTATGCACCCAGGACGATCTCTCGCTGCTCGCCGGGCTGGACACGCTGGAGGAAGTCGGCCTTCACGGTGCAGCGCTGAACGATGACGGCGCGCTGGCGCAATTGCCGCCGCTGAACGGCCTGGAGAGGCTCGACCTGACCAGAGCGTTTGTCCGTGGGGCGGGCCTGGCGCATCTGGTCAAGCAACCTCGCCTCAGCGCGCTCCTGCTTGCCGACGGACACCGCGACTTCCGGTCGATACCGCCTCGCATCACCGATCGCGACATCGCCACCCTGAGTCGCCTTAAGAGGCTCACCGCACTCGCACTTCAGAGCTGCGACGTGACCGACATGGGGGCTGCGGAGTTGGCCCGGCTCTCCCAACTCGAGCACCTCGACCTCTCGCACACGCTCGTCACGGACAAGGGGCTGAAGCATCTGGCCCAGCTCACGGACCTGCGCACCCTGGTCCTCGACGATACGCGGGTCACGGTGGCCGGCCTGCTCCAACTGAAGGCCCTGCCCCGGCTGGAGCGGCTATCCGTCATCGCCGTCGGACTGTCGCTGTTGGAGCAGTCCGAGCTCCAGCAGGCCCTGCCGAACGTGGAAATCGACTTCGAGCGGGAGTGAATCCCGTCCCGAGCTGCTCTACGTCGGGCCCCCCTTCCTCCAGGTCGTAGACCCACCGATTCGCGGCGTTGCGGCTCGGCGAGAAGCGGAACTCGGCGTCCAGCACCCCGGACGCCCGGAAGCCTTATCCCTCCGCCGCCACCGGCTCGAAGCCCGAGCTGCCGCGGCGATGGATCTGGAAACGGAGCGATTCCCCGCGCGCGTCCACGAGCCAGTAACCGTGCACCCCTGCCTGGAAGTAGGCTGCTGGGAGCCGCTTGGTGTCCTTGGTCACGGACGAATCGCTGACGATCTCGACCACCACGTCGGGCGGGCCCTCCACCTCGACGTAGCGGTCCGCCTCGCCCGACGCCTTGGGAACCAGGCGCACGCGCCCCGACGCAAGGGCCTCCTCCGAGATGAAGGCCACGTCCGGTTCGACCGAGAGCTCGGCCTGGGGGCATGAGACGCGCGTGCGGTCGGAAACGAGATAGCCCAGGGCCTTGCGCTTGACGATTTCGTGCAGTCCGGCTACGACCTCTGTCTTGAGGGTCCCGTGCAAGAAGAAGTCCCGGGGCGACATGTCCACCTCCACGCGGCCTGCAATGTCGTCGATGCGACCCTGCTCGGGGAACTCGTCCGAGAGGGCCCACGCGCGGAACTCCTCCAACGATCGTACGAGCGGGATCTCGATCTGCTGATCGAGAAGCAGGCATGTGGCCATTGCGGAAGCCTCGCGCTTCGGGTGAGGCGGCGGGAGAGCGCTCCCGCCATTATCCGGACGGCTGTGAAACGCAGCCACGCCCGAAAGGCGCCTACTGGCTCAAGTCCAGGCGCGTGCCGGTCCGCTCCTGGGGAGCGGTGCCGAGAAGGAACTCGCTACTCACCTGCGAGCTCAGCGGCAGATGGACGGCGAACTGCAGGCGACGATCCTCCGCGGTGTGGCGCGCGCCAGCCGACCCCGGTCGCCCCAACACGGCCCCGAGCACGCGGGTCAGCCACCCGCGCCGGCCCCCGGACTGCCGGATTCGGTCGGGCAGCTCCACCATGAAGCGGTTGAGGCCGCGGACGAACGCGTCGCCGATCGGTGCCTTGCACCCGACGCCGTACACCGTGTGGGGCGATTCCTCATTGCCCTGCCATGCCACGAGCGTGGCCTCGAACGGGCTCATCAGGCGCTCCACGACCTGGGGCGTCAGCCGCCAGTAGTTGTCGAGGGATATCGGCCCCTCGGGCTCGACCGAGGCGGAAAGCACGAGCACGCCGCCCGGCATGAGGATGCGGGCCATCTCCTCGACCGCACGCGGCGGCTCGTAAACGTGCTCCAGCGTGTCGACGCAGACCACGGTCCGCGCCGCGCCGTCGGGAAACGGCAGGCGCGAGAGATCGGCCAGCCGGTCGATCTCCGCGGGCGGGCTCACCTCGCAGCCCAGGTAGCCGCTGTGCGGGAAGCAGTCCCGAAGCGCGACCGCGTCGCTCGGGTTGCCCGTCGGGCTGTACCCGAACTCGTACACCGGCCCTTTGAGATCAAAGGCTCCGGCCGCCGTGTGGATCAGTACCCGAATGGTCTCGTGCATAGCGGTTCTCTTGGGGACGTACGTCCGCGGCTTGGGCGGCCGACCAGGATCGGAACTTCGCGGCGTCCCACCGGTACACCGCAACCGGTTGCCAGCCCTCCGGCAGCGTCCCCGACGCGGGGAACGCGGCGGCGGGCACGGCGGCCGTTTCCAGAAGGGTATTGAGCGTCTGACTTCGGCGGCTGGCGTGCCGCAGCTCGGCAGGCTCCAAGACCAGGAAGCCCGTACGCGGGTCGGCCAGCACGGCCGGGCTGTCCTCGTAGGGAATCGTGGTCCGGCCCGAGTAAAGCCCGGTCCAGCCGCGGGTGTCGACGACGAGCGTGCCGACGGGGGCGGCGAGACCGAGCCATTCGCCTGCCGCCCGATGCGGGGCCCGACTGGCATGCAGCGGTCCCGCCTGCGCGGCGAGGCAGCCGGCAACGGCCAGCCCCAGCGGAGCGCCCGCGGCAAGACGGTGCATGGCGGTGCCAACGCGGGGTCGCTTGCTGAGGGCCAGGAATCCCACGCGGACACGCGGCGTGCAGGTCGCGAGTTGTCCCAGTTCCACCGCGCCCCATCCCGCGGCGCCGATGCCCGCGGCGACCGGCAACACCATATGGCGCGAGCCGAGGTATCCTTCGATCGCCGCAAACCGCAACGCGGCGGCTGAGTAGAGCAGCAGGAGAACGACCAGGAACATCCCGGCCGTGGGAAGCGATCTGCCCCGCAGCCTCCACAGGCCGAACACGGCCAAACCCGCCACCCAGTATCCGAAGGCGTCCACGAGCCGATGGGCGAGACTCACGGCCGCCGTCAGGACTCCCCGCCGGCGCAGGCTCGTGGTGGGGTCCTTCACCGCGAACGACATGGGCCGGCCCGTGGGCAAGTGCCACCGGGGGCAAGACGCTGCGGCGGTCCCTGCCGCGCTGGTCGCATATCGCTCCGCGTCGTAGTGGCCGAGCAACCTCGCCGCGGCCTCGCGCGGCGAGCTGCATCGGACAGCCACCAGGAAAGGCGCCACGCTGAGGACGGACGCCAGTGCAAAAACCCCGACGGCCGAAAGCGAGCGCCACAGCCCGTGCCCTCGGCTTCGGAGTTGCCGCACGACGAGCGTCAGCAGCAGCGCCGCCGGGACGATGAGCACCTCGGCCCGGGCAAGCGCCGCCAGGCCCGTCGCCAGTCCGGCTACGATGAACCATACCAGCCAAGCCCATCCCACGCGCTGCTCGTCGCGCGCCAACCCCTCCACCACGGCCCACACGGCCACCGCGCCGAACAGCAGATGCGTGCTATCGCTGAGCCCGTCGGCGCCCAGCCGGGCGACCTCGGGCAGGACGAGGAAAAGCACGGACGCCGCAACGGCGGCCCCGGCCCCGAACAGGCGGAGCGCGATCAGGTACACGGGAACCACGCAGAGGACCAGGGGAGCGGCCGCGGCCAACTGCACCGCGTGGGCCCACGACGAAGGCGACTCGCCCGCCGCCGCGGTTAATCCGCGATGAACGACTGCCACCCAAACCGGAAACAGGGGTTGCTCGCGCTGGTGGCGTAACGCGGGCCCGCATCCCTCGTCCTGGACCGCCTGGGCGATCCGCGCCAACCGGACGGCGTCGAGGCTCGGCACCTCGGCCCGCAGGACCAGCCATGTCTGCACCCCCGCCGAAAGCCCCGCCAGCGCAAGCAGGATAGCGATGTGCTTCATGCCGCTGGACTGGCAACACGAGCCTTCCATGGCCAGCGCCTGAGGGGGGGTCGCCGGTCCGGCCTGGCCGGACCGGCGCACGGAGGTGAAGAAGATGACGCGAAGCGTAGCCTGAGTATGTTCAAGGGTCAATGGCAGCGCCTGGTCCATCGAGCGGCTCGAGCGTCGCCGCGGCATGGTCCGCTCTGGCCGCCGCGCGTGAATTGCGGGGGTCTGTGCGGCATGGAGATTCCAGGTTGATTGCGTGGACTTGGGAGCCGTTCCGCCGGCGTGGAAACGCGGTTTACCGGCGGGGCGGACAATGCCGAATGGTGAAGAAATGGAGTCGGCTCCTGGCTGATCGATCCGGGGCATGCGCAAGCAGGGGTGGACTGGCAGTCGGCGCCCCAGCACGGGCTCCGGGTGCGTCCGCCTCGATATCCCTCTTACCCGCGGCTCGCAATTCGGCTAACATGCCCACCCCGTGGGGTTGCCGTGGCACTGCACTGCTCAGCTCAGTTCCGCCGGAGCGGCCAGCGCGACGACCGTCGCCGCCTGTTGCTGTGCGACCCCGCGTCGGGCGGCGAATCGCGGCGCCGCGCGCGGCGCCGGCGCGTGGTGCGCAAGTCGGAGAACTACGGGGACGCCGAGTTCATGGACGAACAGGCCCGGCTGACCGATCTCATCCCGCGCCGGCTCTGGGTCTATGCCCTGGCCTTGCTGCTGGGGCTGGGCGTGATCGCGGGCCTGGAATACCTCTATTACTGGATGCCTCGGCTGGCCCCGGCAACCACGGACGGGGTGGTCGAGGCGTTCGATCTGGACGGAGAGGGCACGCTGTGCGTGTGGTTTTCCTCCACCACGCTCACGCTGGCCGCCTTCGTCGCCCTCCTCGTGTTCTCGGTGCGCCGCCATCGTCGCGACGACTACCACGGGATGTACCGCATCTGGCTGTGGGCCGCCGCCTGCTGGCTCTTGATGAGCCTGGACGAAACGGCCAGCCTGCATGAGGGCTTCAAGGAGATGATGGTCCTGGCCACGGGCCGCCGCCTGGGAGGCGACGGCTCCTTGTGGTGGGCCGTGCCCTACTTCTTCCTCCTGGGCGGCGTGGGCGTGCGCCTGCTGATCGACATGCGCGAGTGCCGCCTCTCCAGCGCGGCGTTTCTCCTCGCCGGGACGAGCTTCGCCGTGGCCGTGGCCGCGCAGCTCGGCTGGGTCCTGCCCGAGTCCGGGGCGCGGGGCATCATGGTCGAAGAGGGCGCCGAGATGCTGGGCTTCTGGATGGTGCTCCTGGCCATGTCGCTGCATGCCCGACACGTGATCCTCGACGCCGAGGGCCTGCTTCCGCCGCGCGCCGAGCCTGCCGAGGGGTCGCAGACCGCCACAACGCCGTCCACGAGGTTGTCGGCAGCCTCGCAGGCTGGGCACGAAGAGGTCGAGTCCGCACCCCGGGGGCTTGACGATGAGGATGCCGCGCTCGACCGCCACGTCACGGTGCATCCTCCGCACGGCGTGCCGCGCCCGGCCGCCATGTCACGCCCCGCCGCTCCGGTTCGAACCGCACTCGCTTCTTCCGTGTCGAAGACCACAAAGCGGCGGGCCAAGCCCCCTGCAAGCGTCTCCCAGCCAGCCGAGGAGGACGAAGCCCCGCCCCTGCACGCCCCGACGAACCGCAAGCTGACCAAGGCGGAGAAGAAGGCCCTCAGGCGAAGGCTGGAGAAGATGCGCCGGGAGCGGGAGAAGCGGGCCGGGTAGGGATTGCACGCTTCCCCCTCGTGCCCGATGATGACCGGTCGGTCCGCCGGAAAGCGCCGCGCGCCCCGCCATTCGCCATTCGCCATTCGCCATTTCTACCACGCCCGTGTCTGTCCGCACCCGCTTTGCCCCGTCCCCGACCGGTTACCTCCACATCGGCGGGGTTCGCACCGCCCTGTTTAACTGGCTCTTCGCGCGTCGCCATGGGGGACAGTTCCTCCTCAGGATCGACGATACGGACCAGGAGCGCAACGTCGAGGCCGCGCTGGAGCCGATCCTCGACGGCTTCCGCTGGCTGGGCATCGACTGGGACGAGGGGCCAAAGGTCGGCGGGCCGCACGCGCCGTACTACCAGTCGCAGCGCGCGGACAAGTACCAGGCGGCCGTGGACCGGCTCCTCGAGTCGGGCGCGGCCTATCGCGACTACGCCCGACCCGAGGAGATCCAGGCCGCGCGCGAGGCTGCCGAGAAGGAAAAGCGGACGTTCGTTTACAGCCGCCGCTGGATGGCCGAGACGGCCGAGGATGCGGCGCGGCTGGAGGGCGAGGGCCGGCAGGCGGTGGTCCGCTTGAAGATGCCCCGCGAGGGCAAGCTCGTGCTCGACGACCTCATCCGAGGGCAGGTCGAGTTCGACTGGGCCCGGGAGCAGGACCACGTGATCCAGCGGGCCGACGGCTCGTGCCTGTACCACCTGGCCACCGTGGTCGACGACCACGACCTGGCGATCACCCACGTGATCCGCGCCGAAGAGCACCTTTCCAACACGCCGCGCCAGGTGTTCATCGCCCAGGCTCTGGGTTACGAGCTGCCCAAGTACGCCCACCTGCCCTTCGTGGCCGAGCCGGGCAGCAAAGTCAAGCTCAGCAAGCGCAAGCTGCAGAAGTACCTGAAGAACAAGGAATTCGCCGAGCGCGTGGAGCACGGCCGGCGGATCGCCGAGCGCCTGGGGCTTTCGACCGACCTGGACACGTTCAACCCGGTGATCGTCGATTTCTATCGCCAGGTGGGATATCTGCCCGAGGCGATCATCAACTACCTGGCCCTGCTCGGCTGGTCCTTGGACGAGAAGACCGAGGACTTCACGCGGCAAGAACTGATTGAGGCCTTCTCGCTCGAAGGGGTGAACAAGGCCCCGGCCAGCTTCGACCCGCAGAAGCTCTGGGCCTTCGAGGATCGGCACATGCGCGCCGTGCCGACCGAAGAGAAGGTCGAGGGCGCGCTGCCCTACCTGGTCCAGGCCGGATGGGTGACGGGGCCCGCGTGCGACGCCGTCAAGACGCGGATCGCGCGGATCGTCGAGGCGGCGGGCGATCGGATCAAGGTCTTTGGCGACATCCTTGATTACCCGTACTTCTTCACGCCCGACGAGGAGCTGGAGTACGAGGAGAAGGCCTTCAGCAAGCGCGTTCGGGCTGACGGCGCGGCGGACCTGCTGCGCAAGTTCGCCGAGCAGCTTCGCACGGTCGAGCCGTTTGAGCCCGAGGCGCTGGAGAAGAGGATGCACGACTTCGTGGAAACTGAGGGGATCAAGATCGGCCAGATCATCCACGCGGTGCGCGTGGCGGTGACCGGCTCGGCCATCGGCGTGGGAATGTTCGACACGCTGGCAATCGTGGGCAAGAAGAGCTGCCTGGCCCGGATCGACAGGGCGCTGCACTCGGCCTGAACGGACTGGCACCGCACAATCGCCCTTCGTTCCGGAAGCCCGCGCGGACATAATGTCGTAGAGGTCGTGTTTACAGGAGGGAGAGACCGCTATGAAAGTCGCCATTCAGTTGTCGGAGGCCGAAGAAGTCAAGGCCCTGCCGCTCCTGCTTCGCCACTCGCCCGGAATGATCTTGCCAAATCGGACCTACGTCATCAGCGCCGAGGCGGCAAGGTCGCTTCGAGTGGCCGGTGTGCAGTTCACAGAGGTAAGCCGGGAGACGAGCGCCCCTGGGCTGGAAGGAGTCGGGCACGGTGAAAGAATATGACGTCTTCATCCCGCTGCGCTACAACGACGGCACGCCCATCGAGGCGGACAAGCTCCAAGAACTCCAGAAGCGCCTGCTCGACCATTTCGACGGCTTGACGTACTTCCCTCAACCGAACGAGGGATTCTGGAAAACGGGCGGCGTGACCTATCGGGACGAAATCGTGATCTACCGGGTCCTCGCCTCCGACGTTCCGGACGCACGGGACTTTCTCTCGGCCCTCAAGGTGGAACTCAAGCAGGAATTCCAACAGGAAGAAATCCTCATCGTGGAAAGGGACGTGGAGACGCTGTGACGGCGGGGTTTCGTGCGGGCACATGGCACTCAGCGTAAAAGGCGTAGCCGTGGGCCAGGAAACTCAGTGGAAGATCGCTCTTCTTACGGGAGGGTTCACTCTTCTTGGAGCCCTGATTGGATTCCTCGGTGCGATAGTGGTGGCTTGGTGGCAGACAAAGCAGGCAAAGGAACTGGCGAAGTACAACGACTCCCTGGAACGGCGTCGCGAGTTCGATCGAGAAGAACGGCAACGCAAATGGGAGATTGAGCGAGCGGAGGCGGCGCGCCGGCACAAGCCCTTGCTTAGAGTGACCTTCGAGCGCGCAAGTGGGAAATGTGTCTATCCCCATCGATATGACATCTCACCAGGAGTGTTCTATCCTCAAGAGCCTGTTCCTTCGAGGAGCTCCAAACGGACCGACTGGTATGTGAACGTGCTTGTGGGGAACGAAGGTGGCAGCCCAGCAAACAACTGCAAGGGCCGTCTCACGAGATTACACAAGAGGGAAGGCAGAGATTGGAAGGAACAGACAATCCATGGGCCCCACGAACTGATATGGGCTTTCGATAAGCAGGACGTGAATCTCGAAGTGGGGACGGACATGCCTTTGAATGTGCTTATCGCTTCGAAGCCAACGGAGCCCTTCAAGATTCAGGTTAAGGGGCAGCCGGAGCTGCTTCTCCAGTCTTGCGCGGCAGTGGGAGAGTATCTCTTTACGATTCTGGTTTCAGCAGACAACGCCGATCCGCAGGAAATCCGAATCGGGCTCAAATGGGACGGATCTTGGCACGGCCATTGGACAGAGGACGTGATATGGGTTGAAGCGCCACAGCAACTCGCTTCCACCAAAACGACAAACAAGCGCGAGACGACGACTGACAAGTAAAACAAGGCAATTCACCGCTCTGCGGCACAAACACAATGGCTACTGAGAACGACCGACCCCTCGACTTCATCCGCCAGATCGTCACCGAGGACAACCGCACCGGCAAGTTCGGCGGGCGCGTGCATACGCGGTTCCCGCCGGAGCCGAACGGGTATCTGCATATCGGCCACGCCAAGTCGATCCTGCTGAACTACGGAATCGCGCAGCAGTTCGGTGGCAAGTTCAACCTGCGGTTCGACGATACCAACCCGGTCAAGGAGGAGCAGGAGTACATCGACGCGATCAAGGAGGACGTGCGCTGGCTGGGGGCCGACTGGGAGGACCGCGCGTTTCACGCCTCGGACTACTTCGACCAGCTCTACCAGTGGGCCGTCGAGCTCGTCAAGGCGGGCAAGGCCTACGTCTGCGACCTGAGCGGCGAGGAGATCCGCCAGCATCGCGGCACGCTCACCGAGCCCGGCCGGCACAGCCCCGACCGCGAGCGCTCCGTGGAGGAGAACCTCGACCTCTTTGCGCGGATGCGGGCGGGCGAGTTCCCCGACGGCTCGCGCACGCTGCGCGCGAAGATCGACATGGCCCACCCGAACCTGAACATGCGCGACCCGGTGATGTATCGGGTCCTTCACGCCCCCCACCCGCGAATGGGCGACAAGTGGTGCATCTACCCGATGTACGACTGGACGCACGGGCAGAGCGACTCGATCGAGGACATCACCCACTCGATCTGTACCCTGGAGTTCGAGAACCACCGGCCGCTGTACGACTGGTTCATCGAGGCCCTGGGAATCTACCACCCGCAGCAGATCGAGTTCGCCCGGCTCAATCTCACCTACACGGTGATGAGCAAGCGCAAGCTGCGCGAGCTCGTCAAGCAGAACCATGTCAGCGGCTGGGACGACCCGCGCATGCCCACCATCTGCGGGCTGCGCCGCCGCGGCTATACGCCCGAGGCCTTGCAGGCGTTCTGCCGCACGATCGGCGTTTCGAAGGTCGATAGCGTGGTCGATATCCGACTCCTGGAGCACTGCCTGCGCGAGGACCTCAACAAGCGCTGCCCGCGCTACATGGCCGTCTTGCGCCCGCTGAAGGTGGTGATCGAGAATTACCCCGAGGGCCAGGTCGAAGAAGTCGACGCGGTGAACAACCCCGAAGACGAGAGCCAGGGGACGCGCAAGGTGCCGTTCTCGCGCGAGCTGTACATCGAGCGGGACGACTTCCTCGAAGACCCGCCCAAGAAGTTCTTTCGTCTCGCGCCCGGGCGCGAGGTCCGCTTGCGCTGGGGTTTCTTTATCAAGTGCGACGACGTGGTCAAGGACCCCGAGAGCGGCGAGGTCGTGGAGCTGCGGTGCACCTACGACCCGGAAACCCGCGGCGGCAACGCCCCGGACGGTCGCAAGGTGAAGGCCACGATCCACTGGGTCTCGGCCGCCCAGGCCGCCCGGGCCGATGTGCGGCTGTACGACCACCTATTCCCGAAGGAGAACCCCGGCGACGTGGCGGAAGGCGAGGACTGGCTGGCCAACCTCAACCCCAAGTCGCTGGAGGTCCTGCCCGAGTGCTACATCGAGCCGGCCCTGGCCTCAGCCGCGCCCGGCGAGGTCGTGCAGTTCGAGCGCCTCGGCTACTTCTGCGTCGACTCGAAGGACTCCGCGCCCGGCCGCCTCGTCTTCAACCGCACGGTCACGCTCAAAGACCCCTGGGCGAAGATCCAGAAGTCGGCCCAGAAGCCGTAGCAGGCATCCGCCGGGCTTGTTCACCGCTTCGCATCGCGCGCCGACGGCTCGACGCAACGCCTCTCGTGCCGAGGTGGACGGCACACGGAGTGTGGCTGCAACCGCGGCAGGCATCCGTCGTGCCGCCCGCCTCAAAGCTCAAACGGCTTTCCAACGCACGGGGTCGGGTTGGACGGTCGCCGTCGCGCGTTGGTCATGCACGAAGGCCGGATGGGGTTTGCGGTCTGGTCAGGATAGGCCTGCTCAGAGGGAGGCGGACGGCACACGGAGCGTGGCTGCTACGGGGGCGGACGCCTACCAGCCCCAGTAGTACCGGGGCGGCGCCGCGTTGAAGTAGGAGCGCGGGTGCGTGTTGAGTCGGTAGCGCGAGTGGGCCTGGCGGACCTCCTCGGCGGCGCGGTCGAAACCGCGGTTGCGGTAACGGTACCCGTAGCCGTGGCGGTACCCGTAGGGCCGATACGACTCGTAGTAGTCGTAGCCATAGTGCGAAGGCGCGTAGTGCCGGTGGCCACGGCCGGCTGCCTGTGCCGCGTCGACCGAGAAGGCGAGGGCTGCCAGAACGGCAGCGGCGAGGAGCAGTCGTCTCACGGCGTTCTCCTTGATCCTGAAGGTAGCGCGAGAGGAATCGTGCGATCGTTCTACCAGATCGTGGCGAGGACCGCTGTGCGGAGGGACGCCCCTTCCGTGGCCTGCCGGTCCTTGCACGTTCGAGTCATGCCCTCAGCGGTCGCGCACAGCGCGGTGGGCGGGCCTTGGGGCCCGGCTCGAATGGCGGTTTCGAAGCGCGAAGCCGCACGACCCGCTTCCACCACGCTCGGTGCTGCTTGGTGAATACCATGGTTGTGGCTCTTCAGTGGGGGCAGGGCCGCGCGCGGCCCCCAATCCCTCGAAGTGCAAACCTGATGCCGCGGCCTCGTCCGTATTTCGTAACATGTTATTCGACAAGTGCTTGCGCATTTGCGGTTGAGTCCGGCGCGGCTGCCCGCCCGGCCCAGGATCGCCGTCACTCTGACTCCAGCGCAGTCCGTTTGATGGCGCGGTCCTCCGGGGGACCTCATGGACTGCCGAGCGGGCGAACACGCCCCTCGCCGTGAGGACTGACCGGAAGCTCGCGCGAGCCTAAAATGCTGCAGCATCGAAAACCGAGCGGTGCGGCCACTTCCAGGCTCACGGACCAACGTGGATTCCCCTCGGTCGCGGCTTCGCACGAGAAAAGGAGCCGAACTTGATAAGGTCCTTTCTGTCTGCCCTTCTTCTAGCCGTCGGGCTGGCGGTCGCTTCAGGCTGCGGCCAGACGAGCCCCTGCTGACCGCCCGCTCCCACGGGGCCCGGTTCGGGCCCTTCCACACGGCCGGCGCAGAAGGCCTCGGAGAACCCGGCCGATTCCGCGGCCACGGAGCAGTCCGACTCGGCCAGGTCCGGCGGATCCTGACGGCTCCGCTCCCGCCGCGCGTTGCATCTGGCTCAGCAAGGGCGCCCCTTGTGTTGCCCGGACCATCGCTCATAATGAGCGATCGTGGTACGGGGCCCACCCGCGGTTCGGTCGGACTTCCGGAGTCTTGAAGCCTTCGGAAGTCTCTCAGGGTGCCAAGCGAGATAAGGAGCGGTTTCTCTATGCCGTTGGTCGTGGTGGGGTCGGTGGCCCTGGACAGCGTCGAGACGCCGACGCACAAGCGGGACGACGTGTTGGGCGGGTCGGCCGTCTATTTCTCGTACGCGGCGAGCTACTTCACGCCCGTGCGCCTGGTAAGCGTGGTGGGCGAGGACTGGCCCGAGGAGCACACCGGGCTGCTCCAGTCGCGGGGCATTGACACGGCTGGCCTGACGGTCGTGCCCGGGGCGAAGACCTTCCGCTGGCGGGGCAAGTACCACGCCAACATGAACGACCGCGACACGCTCGAGGTGCAGCTCAACGTGTTCGGCGAGTTCGACCCGGTCCTGCCCGACGAATGCCGACGCTCGCGGTTCCTGTTCCTGGCCAACGGGCCGGTGCCGCTGCAGATGAAGGTCCTCGAGCAGTGTCCCGGCGCGCAGCTCGTGGTGGCCGACACCATGGACCTGTGGATCAACACCCAGCGCAAGGAGCTGGAGGAGCTTCTCCAGCGGATCGACGGGCTGGTGATGAACGACAGCGAGGCCAAGCTGCTCACCGGCGATGACAACTTGGTGCGGGCCGGCCACGCCGTGCGCGAGATGGGGCCCCGCTTCGTGGTCATCAAGAAGGGGGAGCACGGGGCCATGTTCTTCTCCAAGCACGAGACCTACGTCCTGCCCGCCTATCCCACGCCGCAGGTGGTCGATCCGACCGGGGCCGGCGACAGCTTCGCCGGCGGGATGATGGGCTACCTGGCCATGCGGGGCAGCTTCGACCCCAAGACGCTCAAGGAAGCGATGGCCTACGGCACGCTCGCCGCGAGCTTCACGGTCGAGGATTTCAGCCTCGACCGGCTCGAGAGGATCCGCCGCGAGGACCTCGAGCAGCGGCTCGACGAGTACAAGAAGATGCTGACGTTCTGACGTGGCGAGCGAGGATCGCCAGATCCCCTCCAAAGGCGAGGGCCCGCGAGTCGAGAGCCTGGAGGAGCGCATCCGCCGCGCGGTCCAGGAGGACGTGGCCCTGGTGCCCTACGATCCCCGCTGGCCGGCGCTGTTCCGCCAGGAGAAGGAGCACCTTCTGGCGTGTCTGCCCCGGGAGCTGATCGGGCGGATCGAGCACTTCGGCAGCACGGCCATCCCGGGCATGGCGGCCAAGCCGGTCATCGACATGCTGATCGAGGTCGCCTCGCTGGGGGAAACCCGACTGCGGATCGTGCCCATCCTCCAGGCGCAGGGGTACGACTACTTCTGGCGACCCGCCCTCTTCGAGGGTCCGCCCTTCTACGCGTGGTTCATCAAGCGCGACACGGCAGGCCGGCGCACGCACCACCTGCACATGGTGGAGCGCCATTTCGCGCATTGGGACCGGCTTCTGTTCCGCGACCGGCTGATCGAGCACCCCGACCTTGCGGCCGAGTACGCGGCCCTGAAGCGGCGGCTTGCCGCGGAGCATCCCAACGACCGCGAGGCCTACACCCGCGGCAAGTCGGCGTTCGTCGCCCGGGTGATGGAGCTGGCGCGGCGGGGGCGCGAGGAGGAGTGAATCCGCCAGGTGCCACGGGCAGTTCGTCTGCCCCTGCCGGCAGGTGCCGTTGAAGCAGGGACAAGAGCAGACAGCCTGCCCCTGCTATCCCGATGCCCTGGCATCCGGTTGGCAGGCACCTCTTCTGAACGGACTTGCCAACCCAGGTCGCGGGGCATGCGGCCGATGGCGGCAACGGGCCGTCGCACGTCCTCCGCGAAGACGCGCGCGATGGGCGTGGACGTTAGGCCGACTGGGACTCGCTCTTGACGGCATCGAGCGCGGCCTGGAGTTTGGCCTCTTTCTCGTGCGAGAGCGAGGTCTTCAGCACGGTGCCCCCTGTGCCCTGCATCTCCTCGAGCACCTTGTCGGGCGTGGCCCGACGGACCAGGACGAACAGCGCGGAGGAGCCGGGCTTGAGCGTCTCGGAGAGCTTGCGCATGTAGTCGTCTTCGATCCCCACGTCCGAAAGCGCGCCGGAGACGGCCCCAGCCGCCGCGCCCACCGCCAGGCCAAACACCGGGGCGAAGAAGAGCGTACCTACGAGAAGCCCCCAGAACCCGCCGCCTGCGGCCCCGGCCGCGGTCAGGTTGACCGGCTGATGGAGCCTGATCTTGCCGTCCTGCCCGCGCGTGGCCACCACGGCGTCTTCCAGGTCGATGAGGTAGTCCTTCTGCATCTTCAGCAGCATCAGCCGGACTTCCTCGGCCTTGTGCTCGTCGTCGTATCCGATCACGATCAGGTTGCTCATGGGGTACTCCTGCGATTCCAGCAAGCCACGTAGCGGAAGGGCCTTCGCGCCGCCTTTGGGCCGGAATTATCAGCGTCTCGGGTCCGTTTGAGAAGCCCCCCGGCTGGGACGGGGCCCTGTCAGACTTCCGAAGTCTCCGAGACTTCGGAAGTCTTGTTGCTGCGAGACCTCGGAAGCCTTGAAGCTCATGGCGGCGACGGCGCGGCTGCCCCCACGCCGTCGCGCCATGCTTCCAGCGCGTCGCGGAGCTCGCGGGCCTTCTCGGGCATGGCCCGAGCAAGGTCCTGCTTCTCGCCGGGGTCGCGGGCAAGATCGAACAGCTCGACCTGGCCGGTGTCGAAGTGCTCGATCAGCTTCCAGTCGCCCTGGCGGATTGCGCCCGAGGACGTCCCGCCCAGGAAGTGCGGCCTCTTTAGGGGATAGTGCCAGTGCAGGGCCTTGCGGTCGAGACCGGCCTTGGGGTCCTTCAGGACGGGCACGAGCGAGACGCCGTCGAGCGGCTCTTCTTCGACCGGCTTCAGCCCCGCCGCATCGAGAAACGTGGGGTAGAGGTCGAAAGCGCAGACCGGCTCCTCGCAGACCTTCCCCGGCGGCACCTTGCCCGGCATGCGCACGAGCAGAGGCACGCGGATTCCGCCCTCGTAAAGCATCGACTTGCCGCCGCGCAAGGGGGCGTTGCTGGTCACCCGGGCTTCGCCCCCGTTGTCGGACATGAAGACGACCAGGGTCCGGCGGTCGAGACCGAGCTCGACGAGCTTCTGGAGGATCAGCCCCATGCCCGCGTCGATCGACTCGAGCTGCGCGGCAAGGTGCGGGTTGTTGCGCTTGGCGCGGTGCCCGTTGCCGGCGCCGGGCTTCTTCTCGTACCGGGCCACCAGGTCGGGCTTGCCGGCCAGGCGCGTATGGACCGCATAGTGGCTGACGTAGAGGAAGAACGGCCCGTCCTTGTGGCACTCGATGAATTCCGCCGCCTCCAGGTTCATGCGGTCCACGAGGTACTCGTTCTCCCGGCGCGGCTTGATCGCGGGATTGAAGTGGTAGGGATGGAAGTAGCTTCCGCCGCCGATGCCGCGGCGCTCGGACACGAGCACCTCGGCGAAGCCCTGCTTGCCGGGCCCGATCTCCGCGGCCCCGTGATGCTCGTAGCCGGTCAGGTGCCACTTGCCGATCATGCCCGTCGCGTAGCCTGCCCCTTGGAGCCGCTCGGCGATGGTCACGACTTCGGGCTCCAGATGCTTCGGGTCGTCGGGTCGCAGGTAGTCGGTGATCCCCACGCGCGCCGGATGCAGGCCGGCCATCAGGGCCACGCGGTCGGGCGAGCAGACCGGCGCGGCCGCATAGGCCTGTGTGAAGCGAATACCCTCGCGGGCCATGCGGTCGAGGTGGGGTGTCTCGTTGAAGCGGTTGCCGTACGACCCCAGCTCCGCCCAGCCCAGATCGTCGGCCAGGACGAGGACGATGTTGGGAGGCGTTTCACGGGCCGGGGCGGTCGCGGTCCAAGCCAGGCAAGACAGGACCGTCGCACAGAAGGCCAGCGCGAGCGCGCCACGCGAGGGCTGGAAACCGACCGAGTCGGACAGAGGTCGCCGGATCATGCGAGGGGCTCCTGCGGATGGAATGCCTTCCCGGCAATTGCAGGGGACGCGGGGGGCCGCAACCGCGGCCGCGTTCGCGGGAGGCACGTAGTGGCCAGTGTCGGGTGGCTCGTGGGAACGCGTCGAGAGCATCTTCGCCATTCCCGGTAGTCCGGCGGCTCACGGGAGGTGACCGAGACAACTCCGTCATCTCCGCGGACTCCTGCTCCGTCCACCCTATTCCGTCCATCCTCTTCCGTCCACCCTGTCATCCATCCAGCGTGCTATCGAATGCGTCCTTCATCGGCCGGCAGATGCGGCAGGGTCTTCTGCGCGATCCCTTGGCCCTGCGCGCACGAGAATCGTCTCGCCGGCCACCACGCGGTCGCCGGGCTGGACGTTCACCTCCAGGCCCGGCAGGTCGGGCACGATCAGATCGACCTGCGAGCCGATGCGGATCATGCCGAACACTTCGCCCTTTTCGAGCGAAGCGCCGATCTCCGGATAGACGTCGATGCCGTGCACCCCCCCGCCGCCGATCTGCACCACGTAGCAGTTGACCGGCTCGCCGCCCAGTTGGCCCTCCAGTCGGGTCACGGCGCGGTTGTTCTGCACGATGTGCGGGCTGTTCGCGTAGATCGGCAGGCGCCGGAGCATGCACCGCCAGTGCATGGAGGTCATGTGGAGGTTCTTGCCCTGGGCCGGGTATTGGCGCGTGTACGCCAGGCGCGAGGCCAAGGGGGCCCGGTTGTAGTGGACGCCGAAGGGGCTCATGAAGATGCCCACGTGGATCTTGGGCTTCCGGAGCTCCTCGCGCACGATGTCGTTGACCGACACGGAGAGGCCCTGCTTGCAGCAGATCACCGGCTGGGAAGGCTCGACCCGCTGAACGTAAACCACCACGCCGTCGGCCGGGCTGACGAAGTTCTCGCCCGGCGGGGGCGTGCGGGGAGGATTGCGCCAGAACCAGTAGTAGCGCCATAAGGCCCAGGCCCCCAGCACGGCCAGCGCGAGGGCGGCCAGCACGGCCCCGGCGACGGTCAGGAGAGTTGTCGCCATACCTCGGGCTCCAGCACGCGGACCAGGGCCACGCCGGAATCGAAGGGGAAATCGACGTACTCGAAAGCCGACTTCAGCCGCCCCAGCCTTCGCAGCCATCGCTTCACGCCGGCGTGCCGGATGGTCTCGCGGATGTAGATATTCGTGTCGTGCAAAAGGAGATACGTGTTGCGGCGGCTGTGCCGGAGGATCGCGAGCACGTCGTGCTTGACGTGCTTGTAGGCGTGGTTGCCGTCGATGAACGCCAGGTCGATCTCCGGCAGATGGAGCGTCCCGTACTGAGCGAAGAACCTCTGGCTCGTCAACTTGTGGTGCTCGACGATGTCGGCCACGCCGAACCGCGCGAAGTGGTCGCGCACCTTCTCGGCGTCGCACCAGAAGTTCGCCCCGCCCACCGTGTTGGTCGGGCCGTTGCGCAGAAGCGAGTAGGAGGGATCCACGAAGGTCAGCCGCCCCGCCTGGTTGTCCTTCAGCCCCAGGGCGAGGCACACGACGCTGAACCCGTAGCCCGAGCCGATCACCACCACGTGCTTCGGACGCAGGGACCTCACCAAACCGTAATAGACGAATCCGAAACCGAGGTTCAGCGAGGGCTCATGCTGATGATGCCCCAGGGGTCTGGCGTGCTCCATGACCGCCTGGAGCAGTTCGTGGGAGAGGCTGAAGCAAGGCGAGCCGGCGGGGGCCTCGGGCTTGATCTCGACGCTCATGGGGCGGCATCCACGTCCGGCTCTTGGTGCAACGCCCTTCAGAATAGGGCGTTAGGCACACGGCCGCAAGCCGGCGCGCTTTGGATGGCTGGGCCGATTCCGTGGCTCTGTAAGCGCGGCGTTAGGGGTCTAACAGAATCCTCACCAAGCGCGGCATGTTGTCGCGGTGAGCGAAGCGCATGCGGACGATTAGCCCCCCCCGCACGCGGAGGCGCCCGGAATCGGACGCGCCGGGGTCGCGCCGGCCCCGACCGCCGTCATACCTCGTCAGGCCCGGGCATGAGGAACGGCTTGCGGTACGGGCGCGTGAGCATGGCGTTGGCCGCGTCGCTGTCCAGAAACACCTCCTTGTCCGAGTCGAAGGCGAGCTGCGGCCCGAGCCGGAGCGGCCCGAACTTCAGGCGGCGCTTGTCTTCGTCGAAGTGGTTTTCAGCCAGGTGCTTCTGGATGGCCTCGAACCCGGCCACGAGATCGTCGTTGGCTTCGACCTTCGCCAGGCGGCTCTTGATCTCGGCGTCCGAGGCGGGCTGCCCGAGTCGCACGGCGATGTTGCCCAGATGGGTCAGGGCCGTGGACAGGTGCGTCTCGATCACCGGGGCGTTGAGGTCCGAGACCTTGCGGCTCCGCACGCCCTTGAGGAAGTTGGCGAAATGGTCGTCGCCCGACCCCTGGAGCTTCGCGACCTCCTTCCCGAAGGGATCGAACACCGTGGCGCCGCCGTAGGTGGCCACGATCCACCCCTCGGTCCCTTGCACGAGCACGTTGCCGCCGATGTCCGGCCGGGGCGTCTTGAGGTTGCGGACCTCCTGGATCACCGTGGCCGGGCCGAAGTCGTGGATCACGACCTGGGTGTTGGGCGTTTCGCCCGCGTCGTCGTAATGGCGGGCGCCGTAGGCGATCACGCCCCGGCCCAGGCCCTGGATGCCCGAGATCTTGCGCAACAGATCGACGGCGTGGACGCTGTTGTTGCCCAGCTCGCCGTTGCCGTAGTCCCAGATCCAGTGCCAGTCGTAGTGGAAGCTCTTGCGCCGCAAGGGGACCTGCATCGGCGCGGGCCCGGCCCAGAGGTGGTAGTCCACCGAGTCGGGCACGGGGTATTCGCCGGGGGGACCGATGTGGTTCCGCGGGCGGTAGGTGTAGCACTTGGCCAGCGTGATCCGGCCGAGCTTGCCCTGGGCCACGTACTCGGCGGCCGCCTTGGCCGAGCCGGCCGAGCGGTGCTGCGTGCCTCCCTGGCAGATCCGCTTGTGTTTCTCCATGGCCTGGACGATCCGCCGGCCCTCGCTGATGTTGTGGCTGACCGGCTTCTCCACGTACACGTCCTTGCCCGCCTGCATCGCCCACACCGCGGCCAAGGCGTGCCAATGGTTCGGCGTGGCGATGGAGACGATGTCCACCGACTTGTCGTCGAAGATGTGTCGCATGTCCTCGACGAACTTCGGCTTGCCCTTGAACCGCTGGGCGACCTTGGCCCCGATCGCCCGATCGCAATCGCAGATGTAGGTCACCTGGCAGTCCGGCCGGCTGTCGAAGGCCTTGGCGTGGCCGCTCCCTCGGCCGCGCACGCCGACGACCGCCACGCTGAGCCGCTCGTTGGGACTGGTGCTGGGCTTCTCCTCGGCGGCCGTGAGAGGCCCGCTTGGGACGGCCGATGCGGCCGCGGCGGCGAGCATCGAGTGTTCCAGGAATCGACGTCGGCTCAGGCGGGTCATGGCGTGGTTCTCCAGAAGTGGCTGGCGCACGGCGGGGCGGCCGAGGCGGGTGCCGAAGGGGTGGGTTGCCCTCGTCTGGATTGTGGTCGGCCCTCCGGCGGAAATCAAGCGAGTCGCGGTGCCGGGCTATAATGAGCGCATGCCGCGGACAAGCCGCCAGACCGCCCGTCACACGCCGATTCGCGTGCTCTTCGGCTGCGCGGGCTGGCCCAGCGGCGTGCTCGACGTGGGGAGCTGGGCCGCGCGCCGCGGTCTGGCCGAGGTGGCCATCGTGCAGATCCAGCCCGGCCTGGTCATGCGGCTCGATCGGGACGAGGCCTCGCTGCTCGTGCCGGGGCCAATCCGCGGCGACCTGGCCGACGTGCTCGCGTCCGGGATGCGATCCTGGAAGCCGGGCCTGGAGATCGTTCCGGGGGGCCATCGGCGGTGGGAGCTGCGCGACCGCGGCGCGCGGCGCCTGCACGCCATCGACGTCGCTGCTGACGGAGCCGAGGTGTTCGACCTGTCGAACATGCAGTCGCCCGCGTGCCTGGATGCCCTGCGTCGGCTGGAACAGCGCCGAGGAGGACCGCAGTC
This sequence comes from uncultured Pirellulales bacterium, assembly GCA_964434165.1. Classification (GTDB taxonomy): domain Bacteria; phylum Planctomycetota; class Planctomycetia; order Pirellulales; family Thermoguttaceae; genus CAYSUS01. The sequence continues at coordinate 16,423 of CAYSUS010000050.1, read as the reverse complement.
GCTTGTCTCGTCCGAAGGGGAACTGACCGAACCCGCCTGGCAGGCCCTGGCCGCGGTCGGAGGCCGCTTCGCCGTGCGACTCGTGGACGAGCGGCCCCACGTGGTGGGATTTCGCATCGAGGGCGGCGACTGCGAGCAGATCGCCGGGTTCGTGCGGGCCGTGCGGCTCTTCTCCGATGCCGAAGTCGTGCTCGGCGGGCCCACCGCCACGAGCCATCCCCGCGAGGTCCTTGACGATCTTGGGGCGGACTACGTCATGGCGGGCGAAGCCGAGGTGACCTTCGCCCGGTTTCTCGAGCTGGCGCGGCTGCGCAACTCGCGCGATCGCGCTGCGGAGATCCCGGGCATGGCCTACCGTTACGGCGAGCGCACCTTCCACAACGCGCTGCCGCAGGACGGGTATGAGCGCACGGCCGCCGACGAGGACGGCGACGCCTGCGCGCGCTCGCGCCGCTGCCTGCGCAACCTGGTCCGGCCGGTCACCGGCAGCGAGGTCCTGCAAGAGAACCGGCTCGACTGGTCCCTGCTGTCGGGGTTCGAGCGCCCCTTCGATAGCCTGTTCTTCACCGGGGGCCGCGGCTGCCCCGGGGCATGCACGTTCTGCGCCAAGCTGCACGGGCAGGAGGTCCGCACGAAGACGGCGCGCCAGCTCCTTGCCGAGATCGAGGCGGCCCACGCCCGCGTCGAGGGTGGAACCCTGCGCGTCACGCGGTGGCCGCTCTTCGAGCACACGGATCGTCCCGACCTTCAGGAGCTGCCGGTCGCCTGGGCCGCGGTGTACGACGAGGACTTCTTCCTGCACCGCCGGCGGGCGATCGAGCTGTTGCGGCTGTGGGACACCAGCCCCTTGAAGCACCACTACCGGCTGAGCTTTCAGACCAACCCGTGCACGCTGCTGAGCCCCGCGGGCGACGTCCACCCGGAGCTGCTCGCCTGGATCGACCGGCTCAAGCCGATGGTCCAGCTCGGCGCCGAGTCGTTTCATCCGGAGGTGCTCGCACGATGGCGCAAGCGTCACACCCTGGGGCAGTTGGAGACCGTGCTCGGCGCCCTGGAGGGGACGCGGCAGGACTACACGGTGTTCATCCTGCTGACCGATTTCGACACCACGGCCGAGGAGCTGCTCGAGTCCTTGCGCCGGCTGGTCCTCGCGGCGCTGTCGCACCGGGGGATGCGCATCGCCAGCAGCCCGTTTACGATTCCGCTGTACGACTCGGAGACCCGCCGGATCCTCGAGTACCGGCGCGTGCTCACGCCCGAGCGCGTGCGGCACTTCTCCGACTACGAGCGGCCCCAGCCCGGCTGGATGGACCCGCTGGTCGCGGAGCTGGCCGACCTGGCCGACGCGGAGCTGCGATTCGCTTTGAATCCCCAGCATCGCGATTCTGCCCTGGTCGCGGCGTACGAGGTGGTGCATCAGCGGATTGCGGACGAATGCCGGCGCTGCGAAGAGAGGGGCGGGAGCCGCGGCGCCGGACAGGCGGCGTTGGAGCGGCTTGCCGAGCAAGCAGGAGCGGCCATGACCGAGATCCGCGAGGCTCGGTTCCCGCCGATCCCCTGGCCAGGACGTTGCGTCTGAAGCACATCGCCCCTAGACTGAAGCTTCGGGAGTCCTCGCTCGCCGAAGTCCGCGCGCCTGGCCGGCGCTGCGAGAAGAGAGGATCCCGCCCCCGTGGTCCGCCCAACTCGCCAAGAAGGGCTTTCGAATCGAGGTGAATCGTGCGCGTCCATTCAGGCAGCCGACCCTTGAGTCGCCCCTCCACAGCGGGTGGGGGCTTCACGCTTGTCGAGTTGTTGGTGGTGATCACGATCATCGGCATCCTCATCTCGCTGCTGCTTCCCGCGGTGCAGGCCGCGCGCGAGGCCGCCCGACGAGCCCAGTGCTCGAACAACCTCAAGCAGATCGGGCTGGCCTTGCACAACTACCACAGCGCGGTGAGTACGCTTCCGCCGGGCGGGCTGCACTCGGGCACGGGCAATACGCGGCCCGAGGCGCTGATCAACTGGGCGATCGCCATCCTGCCTTTCCTGGAGCAGAACGCCCTGTTCGACCAGTACAACTCCAACGTGTACAACTCCCACGAGGACAACCTGCCGGTGCTCAAGACCCCGGTGGCGGTGATGGCCTGCCCTTCCGACCTCAGAACCCGGGATCTGCAGAAGCCGAATCAGGGACCGACCGACGAGGCCATTGCGCCGGGGTCGTACAAGGGCGTGGCGGGCAGCCGGTGGGGCTCGGAGAACGGGTACTGGGACTACCCGCCCTACGCGCCCACGGCGATCGACCACATGGTCACCCGGGGGCCGCTGCACATGGTGGGCATCGGCGGCCACGACGTGGAGACCTTCGACGGGATGCGCGACGGCACGTCCAACACCCTCTTGGTCGGCGAGTACCACACCAAGACCGACTTTCCCCGCAGGACCTTCTGGGCCAGCACGCACTCCTTCCACAACCTGGCCACGCCGCAGCTCGAGTCGTACACGCGGATCCCCGACTTCACGCAGTGCAACACGGTCAACGGCGGCATGTTCTGGCAGTGCCACCGCGCGTTCGCCAGCCTGCACGCCGGCGGCGTGATCAACTTCGTGCTCGGCGACGGGTCGGTCCGCGGCATCAACCCCAACATCGACGGCAACCTCTTCGAGGATCTCGCCACGATCGCCGGCGGCGAGCTCGTCTCCGGCTTCTAAGCAGAGAGGGCCCTCCGCGTGCAGCGCGCCTGCCTCGCCCTTCACCTGGTCATGCACCGGCTTCTCAAGCCGGCCGCCGCGACGATCCTGCCCCTGGTCGCCCTCGGCCTGGCAGGCTGCGGCTCCGAGTATCCCGTGGCCCCGGTTTCGGGAGAGATCACGCTCAACGGCGCCCCGCTGGCCGGGGCCCGCGTCGGCTTCGAGCCCATGCGCGAAGGGGACGACCTCGAGGCGGGCCCCGGCTCGTACGGCGTCACCGACGAGCAAGGCCGCTACCAGCTCACTGCCCTGGACGGTCGGCCCGGCGCGGTCGTGGGCAACCACCGCGTCTGGGTCCGCACGTACCAGGCCCGCGAAGGCCCCCACGGCCAGATCATCCCCGTCACGCCGGAGCGGGTACCGAAGCGGTACAACATCCAGACCGAGCTGACCTTTGAGGTTCCGCCGGGCGGAAGCGACGAGGCCGATTTCGCGCTTTCCAGCCCGTGATGACCGGCCCCGCTGGGGCGCGAGGTCGGGCCGAGCGCCCAGAGAGATACGCGCTGGCGAACGTCCTCCACGCGCCGATCGCCAACCGCGACCCGACGCACCGCGCGGCCCCCGCCGCCTACCGAACTTCGATCTGGTTCATCACCTCCACGTGGGCGTGGCTGCACACGGCGCGGACGACTTCCTGAGCCAACTGCTTGTGGTAGAAGCTCGACACGCTGCCGGAGATCAGCAAACTGCCGTTGTGCTGCTCCACGCGGAGATCGCGAAGCTCGTAGATCGGACTGGTGGACAGCGCCGTCTGAGCCCGGCAATGAAGACTCGCCACCGTCGCGTCAGCCATGAACGCGTCGCCCCCTTCCTTGGACAGTCGGTCACACTCCACCCACGCGCGATCGCGCGTGGGTGAAACACTCCCGAAGGACTCGACCCCCACCACGGCTGCGACGGCCGGGTCCCTCCGGTTCAATTCCCGCCCCACCGACTCGCGGACAGACTCCCCGCGGTGTCTTGGAATAATGCGGCTCTGGGGGGTCAGCCAGAAAGAATCCTCACGTGATTAATGTAGCGCCTCTTGCACGGGACCGTCAAGTACCTTTTCGCGCGTTTCAGCGGTTTTTCGGCGAAACAGCGCGCGGTCTCACGAGGCGATCCTGCCCGACGAGCGCAAGTACGACAGCACTTCCTCGGCCAGTTCCTCGGCGGGCCTTGCGCCGCCGTCGAGCACCAGTTCCGGCTCTCGCGGCGCCTCGTAGGGATCGTCGATCCCGGTGAATCCCTTGATCTGGCCCGCGCGGGCTTTCTTGTACAGGCCCTTCGGGTCGCGCCGCTCGCAGACTTCCAGCGGGGTATCGACGAACACCTCGACGAAGTCGCCGTCGTCCAGGTGGGCGCGGACGCGGTCGCGATCGGCCCGGTACGGGCTGATGAACGCGGTAATGGCCACGACCCCCGCCTCGCAGAACAGCTTGGCCACCGCGCCGATCCGGCGGATGTTCTCCTCGCGATCCTCGGCCGAGAAGCCGAGGCCGAACCGCCTGGCGAACTCCTCGCCGTGTCTCTCGCGAAGCATGCCTGGCCCCGCGTTCAGGCCGTGTCGAACGTTGTCGCCGTCGAGGACGAAGCTCCGCACGCCCAGCGAGTGCAGCTTGTGGTCCAACAGATTCGCGACCGTGCTCTTCCCGCAGGCACTCAGCCCGGTAAACCAGATCACGCAGCCCTTGTGCCCGTTCAGCGCCTCCCTCTCCCTGCGGGAGACGGAGTGCTCGTGCCAGTGGACCTGGACGTTCGGATCATCCGCCATCAGTTCGCTTCTCCTTCGCAGGGTGTTGTGCCTATCGACTGGCCGTGGTGCTGACCAGCCCTGATCCGTCTTCCTTCCTCGCCATCTGGACGCGGATCAGTGACTTGCGAGCCCTGCATCATAGCCAGGGTCGGGGGCTCGTGGCAACCGACCTGCCTGCCGGGTGCGGCCCTCCCGAGGTGGCCTGAACCGTGGCCACGAAAGGCTGGGGGGACGGAATCCCCAACGACCAGGGAAACCCACGCCTGCGACGATCTGGCGGGGCCCCCTGGCGCGATCGCTTTCTTCATTCCACCCACTTGACATACCCACGAAGAGGTGATATCACTTCCACCAATCGTGCCTCAACCCCTCTGCAGGCTACAACCGCACACCCTAACGAACGGCACAAAACCCACGATATCCGCGCACAATCGGGGCAAATCCCCCCAAAAACCGACTAGGCACCTCCCCTCCAACCGCACCCTTGGTATGATAGAGAGGGGTTCGATGGGTCAGCTATTCGAGGGGAGCAGGTTGGGGTAATGGCGTGAACGGAATCGGTTCATCGCCGTGCGGGAATTCGAGATTGCCACCCCTTTTACTGGCAGCCGTCTGAGTGTAGGCTAAACCATCCGGATGGAGTACGTGGGAAACCACGGTACCACTGTGGTGAGGAACCCCGAAACAACCAGAGGCGAGGGGAAGCGCGGTCTGGCGGGCGATCCGGCCGCCGCTAACGCGATGGGCGGTCTGCTTGGGGACGCCGAGGCGGTATCGGGGAGGGGTGCGCAGTCGGCGTCGCCGCATATTCCGCGGTCGTCGGCTCCGCCGTCCGCGCCCGGGGACGTCGAGGCGAAGCTGCCCCCGGGAGGCCCGTCCTGGATGCATCAGCATTACGAGCGCGAACGCCAATTGATCGCCTTCGAGATACACGACGGCCTGATCCAGCACATCACCGGAGCGCGAATGCACCTGGAGACCGCGCTGGGGCGGGCTTCCATGGATCAGGCCAGCGCGCAGACCGAGGTACGGCGGGCCAGCCACCTGCTCGCCCACGCGCTGGGCGAGGCCCGGGCATTGATCCAGGGCCTGCGACCCCCCGTGCTCGACGAGTGGGGCGTGGTGGCCGCGATCAACTGCCTGATCGAGGAACACCTGGCCGAGGGGCCACAAGTGGAATTCGTGCATCGAATGCCGCTGGAGCGGTTGGAGCCGCTCCTGGAAAGCACGATCTTCCGGATCGCGCAGGAGGCGCTGACCAACGTCAAGCGGCACAGCCAGTCGGATCGTGCCTTGATTCGCCTGGTGCATTCGGAGGCCCGGATCGATCTGGAGATCCGGGACTGGGGTGTCGGTTTCGACCCGGACTGTGTGGGGCGAAGCCGATTTGGGTTGGCGGGCATACGGGAGCGGGCTCGGCTGCTCAACGGAAGGGCCTTGATCGAGAGCACTCCGGGGTGGGGGGCTCGAATCCTGGTCGAGCTGCCGGTCGCGCGCGCCCCTTGCCGCCGCGAATTGGTTCATGCTAAGGATCGGAGTTCTGAATGAGCAAGATCAGAGTGTTGATCGCGGACGATCATGAAGTCGTTCGTTGCGGGCTCAGAAGCCTGCTGGCCGACACGGAAGTCGAGATCGTCGCCGAGGTGTCCACCGGGGACGCCGCCGTGAAGTACGCCCTGGAGAACGACCTGGACGTCGCCCTTCTCGACATCCGTATGCCCGGCGGCGACGGTCTGACGGCCCTCGGGCGCATCAAGCTCGACAAGCCCGAGATGCCCGTGTTGATGCTGTCCACCTTCGACAACCCCACGTACATCGCCCGCTCCGTCGCGCTGGGCGCCAGCGGCTACCTGCTCAAGGGCGCGACGCGCGAGGACCTGCTCAACGCCATCCGGCAGGCCGCGGCCGGCGAGAGCGCCTGGACCCGCGACGAGCTGCGGCGCGTCACCGGCGCCCTGGCCACGCCGCGCCTGGCCGCCGACGTGGAAGTCCCGCTCACGCAGCGCGAGAGCGAGGTCCTCCGGCAGCTCGCCTACGGCCTGACGAACAAGGAGATCGCCCAGGCCCTGCACATCAGCTACGAGACCGTCAAGGAGCACGTGCAGCACATCCTTCGCAAGATCGGCGTCTCGGATCGCACCCAGGCGGCCGTGTGGGCGGTCCGCAAAGAGCTGGTCTGAGCCCCGGGCGGCCGCGCCGAAGCGGTTGGCCGAGCCAGGCGGGACAGCGGTGTTCGGAGACGGGGGGGCCGGCGCCGTCGCACGACCCGGTCTCCCGCCTGGCAAGCGGCGCGTAGCGCCGCCGAAATCGCTCACTCCGGGTCACTCCCCTTCGGACCGGGAAGAGGGCCGCGGTGCGCGCCCACCTTGCAATCGCGCTACGTGCCGCGATACCATGCCGGCTTGCCGCCCGGGAGGCCCCCGCCACGCCGCCGCGGCGTTCGGGTTCCCTGCATCCCCTTGAGGAGCAAGCTGTGCCCCAGCCCACCGACATCCGCCTCACCCAGGTCGCAAGCCGCACCGAGCACTTCGACTACCGCACGCCGATCAAGTTCGGCGGGCGCGTGCTCAATGACGTGGTCCTGCTGCACGTGACCGCCGAGGTCGAGACCCGCGACGGCCGCCGGGCAGCGGGAATGGGCTCCATGCCGCTGGGCAGCGTCTGGGCCTGGCCCAGCAGCGTGCTTGCGCCCGACCAGACCCTCGACGCCATGGACGCGCTGGCGCGGCGCCTGGTCGAGCGGGCCAACGGCTTCTCCGACTTCGGCCACCCCCTGGAGATCACCCACGCCCTGGCACGCGACCACGAGGCCGCGGCCCTGGAGGTCATGCAGGGGCGCAGCCCCACCGAGCCCATGCCGCGCCTGGCCCAGCTCGTGGCCGCCAGTCCGCTGGAGGCGGCCCTCCACGACGCCTACGGCAAGTCGCTGGGGCACAATTCCTACAACCTCCTGGGCCCGGAGTTCGTCAATCACGACATGGGCCATTACCTGGGCGGGGAGTTCGCCGGCGAGTACCTCGACCGCTACACGCTCCGCGAGCCCAAGCCGCGCATGCCGCTTTATCACCTCGTCGGCGCGCTCGACCCGCTCACGCCGGCCGACGTGGCCGCGCCGGTGGGCGACGGCCTGCCCGAGACCCTCGGCGAGTGGATCGCCGCCGACGGCCTTTCGCACCTGAAGATCAAGCTCAACGGCGACGACCTGGACTGGGACGTGGAGCGCGTCGTGTCGGTCGAGCGCGTGGCGGCCGAGGCCCAGGCCGCGCGCGCCTGCACCGAGTGGTGCTACTCGGCCGACTTCAACGAGAAGTGCCGGAGCGTCGAGTACGTGCTCCAGTGGCTGGCCGAGGTCGGGGAGCGTTCGCCCCAGGCGCTCAAGCGCCTCCAGTACATCGAGCAGCCCACGCATCGCGACCTGAAGGCCCACCCCGACCTCAAAATGCACGAGGCCGCCCGGATCAAGCCGGTGGTGATCGACGAGTCGCTGGTCGATTACGAAAGCCTGCTGCTGGCCCGCGAACTGGGCTACTCGGGCGTGGCGCTGAAGGCCTGCAAGGGGCACACCGAGGCCCTCCTGATGGGCGCCGCCGCGCAGAAACACGGGATGTTCCTCTGCGTGCAGGACCTGACCTGCCCGGGCTACTCGTTCCTGCACTCGGCCTCGCTCTCGGCCAGGATTCCCACGGTGGCGGCCATCGAGGGCAATGCCCGGCAGTACTGCCCCGCGGCCAACGCCGAGTGGGCCAAGCGCTATCCCGGCATGTTCCGGATCACCGACGGGATGCTGGAAACGGCCGTCTTGCGCGGGCCGGGGCTCGGGTTCTGAGGTGGTGCGTGCTGCCAGGGCTTCCGGAGTCCTCGAGACCGCGGAAGTCCGGGGGGCGAGGGCCCTACTTGCTGGCGCAGACCTCGCACGCGCCGGTGTCGCGGGCGTCGGCCAGCCGGCGGTAGAGCCACTGCCAGGCCGGCTTGCTGCCGGGCAGGTACAGGGCAGGCACGAGCGGCCACAACGCAGGCACGCGCCGCGCCAGATGCCGCACCGCGGCGGCCCCCTGGAAGGCCTTGCCCGAGGGCGCGACCACGTGCAGCTCTTCCATCAGCTCGTCGAAGGACAGTTGTGCAAACCGCTGCCGCGTGCGGGGATCGTGCAGCGACAGGAAGGCCAGTCGTCCGCCCACGTCCAGCCGGTGAAGCAGCCGGGCCAAGGCCGTGCACCTGGGGCACTCGCCGTCGTACAGCACGACGTCGGCCTTGGGCCGATCCTCCGGCGAGGGGAGGCCGCGTGCGGTGATCTCGCGCTTTTTGGCGTCATTCATCGGTGCCGTCGCCGGTTTGGAGAATCGAGCCCGTTTCCAGCATTATACCGATTCGGGAGGCAAACCCGCGTCCCGCCGCGCGGACGACCACAAGAAGGGAAGAAACGAACAGCAGGCCGAGGCTCGCGATGCGGGACCAGTTGACCCTGCCAGGGAAACCCCAATCGACGTCGTGGCGCCATTCGCCCCCATTCACGGTGAAGAGGGGCTCGAAGTCGTCCCGGGCCATCGAGGCGGGCAGGAGTTTCACACTCCCGTCGGCCATGGCCACGCATCGGGCCGAATGGCCGAGCGAGAAGCAGCCTTCCCCAACCGGATGCGGTTTGTCGGGAACGGGAACGGCTGCGGGGTCGACCAGCCCCAGCGCCTCCTCCAGCGACAGGTCGCGGGGCTCCATCCAGTGGATGTCGGAGGGCTCGATCTCCATCCGCAGGATCGTGTTCTCCGCGCCGTCGAGGATCTCATCGAGGCGGCGCCCTCGGCTACCGGGCCACATGGTCTCGGGGCCCGCGACCGCGACGTAGTTGGTGCCGATTCTGTCGGTGTCCCTCGCGCCTTCGGAATGGGGGCAGACGCAATTTCGAGAGAGCCTGTGCTTGAGCTTCCGGTTGTTGGGCCCGTCCCACGGCTCGGCGAAGCGTTGGGCATTGCAGACGGCGTCCTCCCGAAGAAACGGCAGGGTTAGCACGCGCCCGCGATGCCAGGCAGTGCCGTCCAGCCCGGGGACATACGCCGGTGGAAGGCTCCCGGAGACGACTTCGTAGTGGTGCAGTGCAAGGGCGATGCAATTGGGTTCATCGCTGCCTTGAGTTCGGAGCTTCCACTACTTGGCCCCGCCCAGGCGCGGACGCACGTCGCGGCAGGGCGGGCCGCCGCCCTCGGGACGCTTGTTCAGGAAGGCGTCGAAGTACGGGGCGTTGGCGTCAACCCACGTGACCAGCGCGGTCCAGTCGTCGGCCGGGAGCTTCACTTGCTCCCGGTGCACCGGATCGTCCAACAGCACCCGGATCAGCGGGCTGCGGTGCGAGCCGAACTGCTTGGGCCGGGTCACGTCGGCCGGGTCGAAGCGGTTGGAGCAGGAGACCAGCGCGGCCTTCGCCTTGGGCTTGCCGTCGCGATCGCCGAACATGGTGCGATAGGACCGCAACAGGCCGTCGGGCCCACGCGCGGCGCTGAGGTCGATCCCGCCCTCGGCCTTCTCGGGCCCGTGGCAGCTCGTGCAGTGGCGGTCGAGCACGGGCTGGACCAGCCACTCGTAGCCCAGCAGGCGCTCCGAGCCCCACGGCGGGGCCTCAGGCTCCCGGGCCGGGCGGCGCAGGGCGGTCCCGAGGCTGCTCATCACAGCCGGCGTTTGGGCCTGCGACTCGTGGCAGCCGCGGCAGCCGCGGACCTCGCCCGACTTGAGGCTCACATACGACCGCATGCGCACGATCTCCATCTGCCGCTCGTCCAGGGCCTGGAAGTACAGGGCCACGTCGGCCGGGACCGTGAAGTGCGCCGACCCGTCGGCCTCCACCGGCACGGTGCCGATCACGCGCACCGGCGACCAGCTCTGGAAATCGACGCGCTTGCTGCTGGCGTTGCCTGGGATGTAGTCGTGCTGTCCCAGGTCCGAGTCGAACGGCCACGGCACGCGCTGCGAGACGCGGAGGGACTTGATCGTGCCGCGCTCGACCCCGGGATCCATGCCGTCGTACACGTCGGGCACGTAGCAGACGGCGGGGGGCTTGCGCGCGGCGTCTTGCGGGAGGGGGACAGGCACCTCGCCGTCACGCGTTTTGGTGCTGCCGGCTCCGGCGGACTCGGAGCCAGTCCCGTGCGGGGGCAGGATCGGCGGGCGGGGACGCTCTTTGAGCGGAAGGGGGAACGTGCAGCCCAGCAGCGGATCGCGGTGCAGAAGCTCGCGGTTGCCCCAGGCGTCGATCAGGTACAGGCCGAAGCCGTTGGCGTCCACGCCCGACGGCGCGCGGCAGTTGGGCCGTGCATAGGCGTAGGAGACCAGGAAGCAGTCTTCGCTCAACGCCCAGGGCGTGTGGTACAGGCCGCCGGCGTCGCGCACGCCGCCCTGGTCCACGGCCCGGCCGGCCATGGGGCCTTCCTGCGGCTTGACGCCCGGCGTGACGATCCGCAGGCCGTCGGCGGCGCTCATCCCGTGGGCGGGATCGACGAGCACGACCGGGCCGTAGGCGAACGTGTGGTGACCCGTGGCCACGGAGACCAGCCTGGTCGAGCCGGGCACGCTCCGCGTGTCGCGCAGGGCCAAAGGCGCGCGCATGTGGTGCTTGAACAGGGCGTCGGACTGCGTGCCGTCGGGCCGCGCGGTCCACAGGGCGTGGACCTCCATGAAGTGCCGCTCCTGGTACTCCCAGTGCGTGTAGCCGATCCGCCCGTCGTCCAGGCTGTGCGGGTAGCGGTCGATGTCCTTGCTGTCGGTGAACTTGCGCACAGAGACTTCCGAAGTCTTCGAGAATTCGGAAGTCTGGTTTCGGGAGAGGATGTACAGATTCGGGTTGGTGTGATCGTACGTATCGTTGCCGCACTCGGCCGAGCGCCCGCAGCGGTCGGAGGCGAACACGATGTCGCCGTGGGCACAGTAGGTCGGCTCGAAGTCGCTCCAGTACGGATCGTCGGTGAGCTGGACGAGCTGCGAGCCGTCGAGCGTGGCCTCGAAGAGGTGCATGGGCTCGTACATCTGGCGGAGGCGGAAGACGTTGCGTCCCTCGATCCCGTAATCCGCCGTATCGACCGGCGGGGGCCAGCGGGGCTGCCGCGCGTAGCTGAACACGACGCGGTCGCCGCCCCACCACAGGTCCAGGCCCCACACGTAGCCCGGCCCGAGCCGGCCGCGGAGCACGGGCCGCGCCGTGCCCCCTTGGAGACCGTCGAGCACGAAGATGTCGCCGCCCGGCTTGTGCTTCCAGTTGTACGACCGCGTGATGTTGCGGACCGTGTGCGGGGCGAACTGCTTGACGAAGACGATCTGCTGGAAGTCGAGGGCGGGGTGGGCCAGCGCGATCTCGCGCATCGCCTCGCGCGCGTCGAGCCAGAGCCGCTGTGCCGCGGCCAGGGCGCGGGGCGCGGTCTTGGCAGCCTCCACGAGGCGCGGGCGGATCGACTCCAGGGCCGCGCGTTGCTTCTCTAGATGCCGCAAGCCATCCGGGGACAGGTTGCGGCGGCGGAAGGCATCGACCATGCGGCGAGCCCGGTCGGCCATCGCGTCGAAAGAGGTGGCGAGTTTCTTCGGATCGTTGTGGATGCCCTTGGAAACGGCCTGGCGGACCCAGTCGGCCTCCAGGCGCGCCGCGGCCGACAGCCCCATCCACGGACGGAGCCAATCGGAGTTTTCCCCTCCGGTCCAGACGAGCTCCTGGCCGTTGTTGTCATGTCCAACCTTCATGGCGATGGCCCATTCGGCCATGCCCCGGGCGAACGGATCGTCACCCGTCAGCAGATCGGCGGCCAAGCAGGCCAGCTCGTCGGTGAGCTTGTTGCGCTCGGCCAGCCGGAGCAGCCTCTCGGCCGCGCCGGCGGGGTCTTCCTCGGCCAGGCGCGCGATCTGGCGCGCGGAATCGGCCGCCGATCGCGCGGGCGCTCCCAGACCGTACTTCTTGTGCAGGCCCGCGGTGAGCTGCTCCAGCTCGCCGGAATCGAGGGCCCGGTTGTAGGCGATCACCTCGGCCACTTCGCCGGTGAGCGGCCAGAACGTGCCCGCGTTGTCGGCCCCCTCGCGCCGCGCCCCCAGCAGCACGTCCACGCGCGACCTGCCGCGCGCCGGATGGAAAGCCATCGCCGACCGGCCGCCGACCAGGACCTCGGCCTCGGCGCCGTCGCAGCGGGCCACGGCCAGGCGCGGGCCGGGCCGCGTGGGGCACTCGTGCATGCTCCCGTAGCAGACCAGCCCCTGGCGCCCGGGGGCCACGTAGAGCTGATACGAACGTCCTCCGGCCGGTCCGCCGCCTCGGGAGATCAAGGTCCCGTAGTCGCCTCCGGCCACCTGGAACACGGCCGCCAGGGTGAACGGATCGCCGGGCCGGAAGTCCAGGGCCTCGGGCTGGCCGAGGTTGAGGAAGGCCGAGCCGTCGAAGCGCAGCGCCGGCTTGCCGCCCAGTGCGCGGGGCACGAGCGTGGGCCGGCGGGCCGCGTCGGGCTGCATGGCGCGATGACCCTGGCCCGACCTGTCGGCCCAGCCGCTTACCCGCCCCGCGTCGTCGGCCGTCACGCTCTCGGCGTCCGAGGCGTCGAGCCAAAGGACCAGCCCGTCCTGCGGGATCGGGGCGGACGGCGCGGCGCGGGCCGAGGCGCACAGAAAGGCGGTGGCCAGGCAGAGCGCTATGCGGGAGGGGACAGCCCCGCTTCCGCTGCGCTGCGCTCCGCGAAACCGGGACATCCCCCGGGGTGTATGGCATTGGCTCATCGCGAATCCTCCGTCCTTGATGCTTGAGGCGGGGCCAAAGCCGCGAAGGGATCGGGCAGGGAGATGCGCACGTCGCGGCGCGGCGGGCCGCCGCCGGCCGGACGGCGGTTGAAGAACGCGTCGTGGTACGGGGCGTTGGCGTCGATCCACGTGACCAGGGCCAGCCACTCGTCGTGATCGAGCTGCACCTCCTTGCGGTGCAGCGCGTCCTCCTGCAGCACCGTGACCAGGCGGCTCTTGCGCGAGCCGAACTGAAGCGGCCGGGTCACCCCGCCGCCGTCGAAACGGTTGGAGACCGAGATCAACTTGGGGCGCGGTTGCGAGTCGCCGTCGCCCAGCCCGAGGATCGTGCGGAACGATCGAACGTACCCGCTCCCGTCGCGCTGGGCCGACAGGTCGATGCCGCCCTCGGCCTTGTCCGCGCCGTGGCACCGCGTGCAGTGGCGGTCGAGCACGGGCTGCACGAGCCACTCGTAGCCCAGCAGCCTGTCCGCGCCCCACGGCGGGGCCTGGGGCGTTTTGGGCTCGGCGCGGAGGGCCAGCGGAAGCCCGCCCAGCGGATCGGGCGTGGACGCGCGGGTCTCGTGGCAGCCGGTGCAGCCGCGGACCTCGCCGGGCTGCAGCGTCACGCTGGTGCGCATGCGGCGGACTTCCCGGTGCTCGGCGTCGAGGGCCTGGAAGTAGATGCCCGTATCGGCAGGCACGCGGAAGCAGGCCGAGCCGTCCTTCTCGACGGGCACCGTGCCGATCACCCGGGCCGGGGCCCAGGCCAGGTAGTCGGGCTTCTTCTCCCACGCGTTGCCCGGGATGTAGCGCATGGCCCCGATCTCCTCGTCCAGCGGCCAGCCCACGCGCTGCGCGACGCGGAGGTACTTGACCGTGCCGCGGGGCACCTCCTCCATGCCGCGATACACGTCGGCCACGTAGCAGGTGGCCAGGGGGGCGTCGGTCTGCGGCACGTCGGGGACCACCGGGGGCCGCGGCCGTGCCTTGCGCGGCATGGGAAAGAAGCACGAGAGCACCGGGTCGCGGTGGATCAGCTCCTTGTTGCCGTAGGCATCCACCAGGTAGAGGGCGAAGCCGCTGGCATTCGCGCCGCCCGGGGCAGGAGACGGCCGCCGCGCGTAGCTGTAGGAGACCAGGAAGCACGTCTCGCTCAGGGCCCAGGGACCGTGGTACAGGCCTCCACGGTCGGGCACGCCGCCTGAGGCCACCGGCTCGCCCCCCATCGGACCCTCCTGCGGTTTGACGCCCGGCGTCACGATGCGGATCGCGTCGGCCGCGTTGATGCCCCGGTGCGGATCGATGAGCACCAGCGGGCCGTACGCGAAGGTGTGGTGCCCCGTGGCGACGGCGACCAGCTTGCTCGAGCCGGGCACGCTCCGCGCGTCGCGCAGCCCGTACGGGGCCCGCAAGTGCTGCTTGAACAGGGCGTCGGACATGGTTCCGTCGGGGCGCACGGTCCACACGGCGTGGACCTCCAGGAAGTGCCGCTCCTGGTATTCCCACCGGGTGTAGGCGACCAGGCCGTTATCCAGACTGTGCGGGTAGCGGTCGATGTCCTTGTTGTCGCTGGTGCGGCGGAGGCCGCCGCCGTCGGCGTCGATGGCGTAGAGGTTGATCACCGTGTGGTCGGCCGAGAACTTCCCGCACTCGCTGGAGCGGCCCGAACGGTCGGAGGCGAACACGATCGTGCCGTCGGCGCAGTAGGTCGGCTCAAAGTCGTTCCAGGTCGCGTGGTCGGTGAGCTGCCGCAGGCCCGATCCGTCCAGGCCGATCTCGAACAGGTGCGTGGGCTCCTGCTCGCCGCGGAGCTCGAAGGCGTAGTCGCCGGATACGGAGTTCCACTTGGGCGGCCAGGCGGGCTGCCGCGCATACCCGAAGACCACGCGATCGGCGTCCCAGTGCAGGTCGATCCCGTGGACGTGCCCGGGCCCGAGCTTGCCCGCGAGCACCTCGCGGACCGGGCTGCCCGGTTCCAGTCCCTGCTGCACGTAGATACCCCCGCCCGGCTTGTGGACCCAGGGGTACTGCGAACCGGTGATGTTGCGGTGCGAGTGGGGCGCGTGCGCCTTGACGAGGACGAGCCGGTCGAAATCCACCGCGGGGTTGGCCAGCACGATGGGGCGCGCGGCGCGGCGCGCACCCAGCCACAGCCGGCGGTGCGCGGTCAGGTCGTGGGGCGACTTGTCGATCTCCTCGGCGAGCCGCGCGCGGATCGACTCGATCTGGTCGAGCTGCCGCGCCACACGCGCGCGGACCTCCGGCTTTGGGTGTTTCGAGGCTTCGGAGGCTGCGCCGCGCGCCCGGCCGAGGATCGCGCCGACCGAGTCGAGCATCCGCTGCCCGTCGTAGTGGATCGACCAGAGGATCGCGAAACGGGCATAGTCGTGGTCCACCAGGGCCTCGGGGGACTGCCCCTTCCAGCAGCGAAACCACTCGGGCGGGTCGGCCCGCGGCCAGGCGATGTGTTGTCCCTTGTTGTCGTTCTCCACACGCGTAGAGATCGCCCAGTCGGCCAGGGCGCGGACCAGCGGGTCGCCGTGGCCCAGAAGCCCCGCGGCGCGAGCCGCCAGGTCGTCGTCCAGACGCTTCTTCTCGGCCAGGCCCAAGAGCAGCTCGGCGGCCAGCGTGGGCGCGACCGGTCCGGGGCTCTCGAGCAGCGCGGCGACGACCGCGCGCGGGCGATCGAGGTCCTCCAGGCCGGCCAGCTTGTCGAGACCGGCCTTGACGTCGGCCGCAAGACCGCCCCTTCGTGCGGCGGACACCAGCGCGGCAGCGGTCTCGCCCGGCGGCGCGACGGCGGAGGGGATGTCTTCACCCTGCGCGCCGGGTTCGGTCGGCGCCGCGGCAGCCGGCGCTGAGAAGAGGCAAAAGACCGTCAGGGCGAGGACCGAGACCAGGGCGCGCAGGATGCGAGGCAGGCGGGGCATGGGGCTCCTCCCGGCGGGCGTGGGGAAGTCGGACGGCCGATCCATGGACTGTGGTCGTCCATCATAAACCACCCGCGTGGGCCGATCCATAGCGGGAGGGTTCCGCAGGACGGCGCCCGACGCGCCGCCCCACGGAGCAGCCGCTCCGTCCTTCTAGGGCATGGTTTGGCCCAAAAATCGCCCCTGGTTCCGCCCCCGCGATGCGGCATAATGCGGGGTGCGGGTCAGGTACCCGAGGAGCCCCGGGGGCCGTCGGCGTATCCACGAAGGGCCCGGCGCCGGGTGGTTTCCC
>CAYSUS010000049.1:0-54848 GCA_964434165.1 uncultured Pirellulales bacterium | reverse complement strand
CACAGCGAGGAGTATCGCGGGAGCATCGTTCATTTGCAGCCTGGAACCGAGTACGAGATCGAACTCAGGCTTGAGCAAACCGGGACGACACGGAACCTTCGCGCCCGCACGTGGTCCGAGGAGTTTCCGGTCAAGGAAGTGCGAACGCTTGACAAGCCGGGCACGATCACCGAAGGCGGATCGGCCGACGACGGCTACGTGGTTTACACGGCGGACGACGTGCTCGATGCGGGAAAAGATCACGAGTCCGTGATTCGCGTCGAGGCACCGTACGTCATCCTCCGCGGGCTGCGGCTTCGAGGCGGACGGAACCACGGCGTCGTCCTCGCAACGCATCATGTCGTCATCGAGGACTGCGATATCAGCGGCTGGGGCGAGACGCTCGACGACGGATGGGGCGCGAACTTGAACTCGGCCGTCTGCAGCCGCTCCCCGGACGTGGAACACATCGTCATTCAACGCTGCCACCTGCACGATCCGCGGAGCGACGCCAATTCATGGAAGGAGCCCGCCCGTCATGTCCACGGGGAGGCGTCGCATCATCCACTCGGCCCGCAAGGAATCTCGCTGTGCAGAGGCCGTGGGCGTTACGTGATCCGTTACAACCGCATCACGTCGGACATGGACCACATGTTCAACGACGGTATGGGCGAGGTGCGAAACGGCAGCTTCGCCGGCTTCCCGAACCGCGACAGCGACATCTACGGCAATTTCGTCTCCCACTGCTGGGACGACGGACTCGAGATCGAGGGCGCCAACATGAACGTGCGCGTCTGGCGTAACGCCACGGACGTGTGCATGATGTCGCTCGCCGGGGCGACCACGTCGCTCGGGCCGGCCTACTTCTGGCGCAACATTTCATTGCGTTCCCGCTGGGGACCGACCCAAGATCAGCGCGGACTGAAGGGCGGCGGCCTCTTCAAACTCGGGCAGCGACGGCCCGAATACAATGGCGGGCGGATGTACATTTTCCACAATACGGCCTTCCAGCCGCCGCCGTGGCACGGACAAGAAGAGCCGTCAGGAGTTCGCTCCGGCCTCCACATCACCGGTAGCGACTACGAGCAGCGGAACATGGTCTCGCGGAACAACCTGCTGGAGTGCCGCCGACCGGAGTTCAACGCCATCACCGATCCAAGCGAGCACCCGACGAACGACTTCGACTGGGACCTCTATTACGGTCGGCTTCGAGCGGCGGAGGACGTGGAGCAACACGGCATCTTCGCCCAGCCGGCGTATGAGCGGGGCCCCGACGGCCGGCTCTGGCTGCGCCCCGGCAGTCCCGGTCACGACGCCGGCCGACGCCTGCCGAATTTCAACGACGACTTCCACGGCGCCGCACCCGACATGGGCGCGATTGAGACGGGCGACGAAACCGCCCTTCCTGCCACGTGGCCTGAGTTCCCGGCGCCGTGAATCCCATTTTCGCGCAGTTCGCGACGATCCGACAGGATTCGAACCTGTAACCTTCGGCTCCGGAGGCGGGAGGACGGATCGCCCAAAGGCAAACGTGCCTAAGGAGTTAGGGCGACAGGTAGAGGGCGAGGTGCTTCCAGTGGTGCTTTTCAGACCTCCGCTCTAGGGCGCGTCTCGCCGCTGGTTGCCGCCAGCACGAGGCCGCGAGTCGTTCGCGGGGCTCGCCGTGTGCCAGGCCGTGGGCCGTGGTGAAGGCCAAGCCCGGCGTCGAGGTGGATCTCGAAGTCGAGTTCCTCGCAGGGCGGAAGCACCTGCCGGTCGTGCGTGTGAAGCGCGCGGCGTGAGCGGCATTGCGGACGCTTGCGTGTGTCGCCGCGCGACCTGTGCGCGCCGATGCCGGCGCGACCGCTGCTCATCCGTCCGATTTGTCAACGATCAACTTGACTGACCGTGAAACGGTTCACCGGTCGGGCCACCTCTCAGCCATCCGGCCGCCGTCTTGCCGCCCTGTCTCGGGGTTCGTCTGTTCGCTGATGTGGTTATCAAGGGTCGCTGGACCAGGACAGGCGTTGTGCGTGCGTCAGCGCTGCTCCTTCTCCTCCATTTCTCGTTTCCGCATCGGCATCGCGTCAATGACGCCGAAGATCTCCTCCAGGTCGACTTGAGCTTTCCGCAGTTTCTCTGTCCCGTCCTTTCCGACAAGGATAAACGTCTTTGTACCTGGCTCGACCTTGAAGCCACTCCTCAGCTTCTCAGCGGACGCCGGTGCAACGATCGTATCCCCAACACGGCTTTCGCCGTCCTCGAAGATCCCCACCAGGAGGAGATCCCGGTCGGAAACCTCCTCGTGACGTTCGGTCCAGGATCGCTTGAAGCTCTCGTACGGCGCGCCGGTCTGCGACTTGCCGAATACGATAACGATCCGGTTCTTCCAGCGATGGTCGGCAAGACTCCATTCCTTCATCGCTTCCCGACTCGAAGTCGCATCGGCACCCGCCGACTTGGCCTGCTTGGCAAGCTCCGACTCGATGACCGAGACAACCTCGCGAGCGTCCGGCTTCGTGCCCGATCCGAATCGTGCGACGACGAATCCATTTCTGTCGAGGATGAACTTCTCGAAGTTCCATCCGATCTTCCCAGCCCCCTTGGGTTTCGTGTCGAGTGCTGTCAGGAGGCGATAGAAGTCGCACGCGTTCTCGCCGTTCACCTCGACCTTGGCGAACATGTCGAAGGTCACCCCGTAGTCGGCTCGGCAGAACTGTGCGATCTCCTCGGCCGATCCAGGCTCTTGTCCGAGGAACTGGTTGCAGGGGAAACCGAGGATCGCAAGTCCCTTTTCCGCGTACTTCTCATGGAGCTCTTGCAGCTGCGCGTACTGCGACGTGTAACCGCACTTGCTGGCGACGTTCACGACCATGACCACCTTGCCCGAATACTTGGCCAGGTCGACCTCTTCGCCGTTGAGGGACTTCATCTTGAACCGAAGGGCCGATTCTTCCTGCTTCCTGCCCTCAGCCGCTTGGCCGCACCCGCTTCCTGTGGACATGATCACCGCTCCAACACCCAGTAATGTCGTCAAGCGATTCATTCGGATTGATCCTCATGGGTCATGGCAACCTTGATTGCCTCGTGCCAGCTAGCCTAGCATCTTACGCCGTTGGGCCTCGCTCCTGCCCTATTGGTTTCCGGTCAACGATCCTGTGCTTGCGGCCCGAAGCACGCACTCCGCCGCAGCAAGGCCGCTGAGGAAGGCCCCCTCAACACGCGGTCCGGAACACCAGTCGCCGCAAGCACCCAGGCCGCAGTCGTCGTCGAACAAACAACGCCGCTCCAAGGGCTCGGGCGGCAGAGCGTACCGCCAGCGGTGCGCTGCTGTGTGCCTTGGCGGGACAGGCCCAAGCCCCGTCACCCTCCAGAACTCCTCGAGAAGACGTTCGTTGACCTCCTCCGGGGCCGCTTCGGCGTATTCGCGGGACCACGCAGGGGAACCATGAAGAACCCAGCACTCCACGTTGCGTGGTCTTGCGGGCTTGCTCGAGCTGCTGGCCACCCACGACAGCGGAGACTCGTGAACGAACGCTCCGTCGAACGGTGTCGGGAGATGACCGTCAAAGGCTGCCATGACGGCCCAGCATGGCTCCATTGTCACACTTCCGGCAAGATCGGCGAGTTGCCGGGCGGGAGCCAGAAATCGGGTGGACTGGGGGGCCGGGGCCGACACGATGACAACGTCGAAACCAGCATGGACGCCCCCAAGCTTGTCCACAAGACGCCAGCGCTTGTTGTCCCTTCCCAGCCGCTCGATCTCGCATCCCAAGTGAACGTCGATCTGGGCCGCCAAGTGCTTGCATACGGCGGTCATGGTGGGCGTGCCGACATAGCGCTCGGTGTTGGCCTCACCCTCGACCAATTGCCCCTCACGCAGAGCCCGGATCTTGCCGTCCCAGACCCCGACAAGTCCGTCCTGCTCCCACGATCGGACGCTACGCTTGAATCGTTCGTCGCGGACCGTGAAATACTGGGCACCGTGGTCGAACGACATTCCGTCGTCTGTGCGACGCGTGGCCATGCGGCCTCCCACGCCCCGGCTCTTCTCGAAGACAGCCGCGGGCAATCCGTGGTCGCCGAGCGTGCGAGCGCAGACCAGCCCCGAGATCCCGGCGCCGACCACGGCCACACTAACGGACGGGTCAGTCACTCGTTTGCCCCCGGTTCTGGCGTCTCGGAACACGTTCAGGCTTCGAGTGATCCTGCGGATGGACGATCTTCGCGGGAGCCAACAGATACCGGCGCGCGCTGCGCTCAAGCTTGTTCAGCCCAAACTGATCGACGGTCTTGATGCTGGTACGGCTCCTGGGAAACACCTCGTACAGCATAAGGCATGTGCCCTCTTCGACGATCGGGAAGTGTTCGTGATGATGCCACTCCTCGACCGGTACGCACAGCACAGCGGCCTTCGTCAGTTCGTGCGGCTGAGGCCCCGATTCAAGGCGTATCTCGATCTCTCTGCGAACATCCGGTTTGGCGTCAACAATCCGGTAGCCCTTGTAGTAGTTGAGTCGGTCCGAAGCATCACTCGGGCGTCCGGTCGTGAGTCGCTTGGATGGCGACAAGAGACACACTGCTTCTCCAGTGACGACCTTGGAAGGCTCATCGCCCGTCAGCGAGCAGACAACCGAGAGGCGCCGTTCAGGTTCTTCAGTCGGCCTTTCGATTCCATACCAGTTGAAAGAGGCGCCCTGCTGCGCTACAGGTCGCGAGCCGACCCCGACCACGTGGCAGGAGTAGCTGGGTCCTACGAGCAGCGTTTCCGCTCTGGTCTGATCGAAAGGCCCCTTCACATCGACCTCATGCCTGACGAGAGTAATTGGACGGACGGCGACGGCCAGGAAGTAGTCAGGCGGGGGGGCACCATCAGCGATTCTCGACCCAGCCAGCATGCCCAAGATGAGCCCAAGTCTCGCTAGTCTGTTCCCCATGGTAGCTCTACCTGCGATACTGTGGTGGTGCTGGCTTGATCCTCACACAAGCTTTGGCCGCCGGCAATCCCTCACGTGCGGAGTTCGAATTGCGCGTGCCGGTTCGCACGGCACTCGGTGGAGGTGGCTGCGCATGAACGACTGGATTATCCGATTGCTCTTTGTTGGACACTCTGCCGCCACGCTATACATGACGGGCGTCACCTGGTTCGTTCAAGTCGTTCATTACCCTCTGTTTGCCAGGATCGGTGTCGCTGAGTTCTCGGCCTATGAGCAGCGTCACACGGCTCTGACCACCTGGGTCGTCGCGCCGCCTATGCTGCTAGAGGCAGGGACCGCGATGCTCCTGATCTGGCTTCGGCCCGTAGGGGTCTCTGACATGCAGATCTGGATCGGGCTCGCTCTGCTGGCGGTGATCTGGGCCTCGACATTTCTTGTCCAGGTGCCCTGTCACGAAGTCCTGTCGAGGGAGTACGATTCCGTGGTGCACCAACGACTGGTCTCGACGAACTGGATTCGGACTGCCGCCTGGAGCCTTCGCGGTTTGCTTGTTCTATGGATGGTCTGGTCCATTTGGGAAACGCCGTGACCCGTGGCGATCAATCAAGGTCTTCACGGATTGGATTCGCCGATGCACGAGAAGTACATGCAACTGGCCATCGCAGTCGCACGCCGGAATCCGGCAGCTCCGTTCGGCGCGATACTCGTGCATTTCCGAACGGGGGAAGTCGTAGCCGAGGGACTGAACCGATGGAAGGAGAATCCGACCTGGCACGGTGAGATCGACGCAATCAATCGCTGTGCCGAGAGGGAAGTACAAGTCGCCTGGTCCGATCTGTGCCTGTACACAACTGCTGAGCCCTGCTGCATGTGCCAAGGCGCTGTTTGCTGGGCCGGAATTCCCGAAGTTGTGTACGGCACTTCGATTCGCACACTACAGCAGATTGGGTGGAAGCAGATCGACATCCAGGCAGCGGAGGTCGCTGGACGTACGCCCTTTGCGCCGTGCAAGCTTACTGGCGGCGTCCTGGAATCGCAGTGTGATGCCCTTTTCAGAGACGCGATGCGGATTCGGGAGGGAGTCAACGGGCACCTGTGAAGGGACAGACCGATGATGCGTTCGGACTCGATCGTGTGCTTGACCGGGGCCACCGGCTACATCGGAGGACGCCTGCTCCCCTTGCTCGAAGATCGCGGTCTGCGCGTCCGATGCCTAACACGCCGCCCGGAGACGGTGCAGGGTCAAGTCGCGGACACGACAGAGGTGGTCCGGGCCGACGTTCTCGAGCGCGAATCGCTGACGTCCGCATTGCAGGGTGTGGACACCGCCTACTATCTTGTGCACTCCATGGGCACCCACGGTTGTTTCGAGGAGAAGGACCGAGATGGGGCCGCCAATTTCGCCGCGGCCGCCGGGGAGAACGGTGTTCGGCGGATCGTCTACCTCGGCGGCCTTGGTGATGCTACGGAGAAGCTCTCTGCGCATCTGCGCAGTCGACATGAAGTTGGGGAGGTACTGCGTTCCTCACCGTGCCAGGTGATCGAATTCCGCGCTTCGATCATTATCGGGTCGGGCAGCTTGTCGTTCGAACTAATACGCTCGCTGGTGGAGCGGCTGCCTGTGATGATCTGTCCCAGGTGGGTCGCCACGCCGGCCCAGCCCGTTGCGGTGGAGGATGTCCTGGCGTATCTCCTGGCCGCGCTGGAACTTGAGAGCCACGCGAGTCGGGTCTTCGAGATCGGCGGGCCGGATCAAGTCTCCTATGGAGATATCATGCGTGAGTATGCTCGGCAGCGCGGGCTCCGGCGGTTGATGATCTCGGTTCCGGTATTGACGCCTCACTTGTCCAGCCTATGGCTGGGACTAGTGACGCCGGTCTACGCCCGAGTGGGTCGGAAGCTGATTGAGGGGGTGCGCAACCCCACGCTCGTTCAAGACACCTCCGCCCTGCAAGCATTCGATATCCGGCCAAGAGGCCTGCGCGACGCGATCCAGCGCGCTTTGGTGAACGAAGACCAGCAGTTCGCGGAGACCCGTTGGTCCGATGCGTTGTCCTCGGGGAGCGAGCCGCAAGCCTGGGGTGGCGTGCGATTTGGGAGCCGTATCGTGGATTCGAGAGTCGTTACTGTGAGTGTTCCGCGCGAGGCGGCCTTCAGCCCGATCCAGAGGATCGGCGGCGAGACGGGCTGGTACTATGCAACTTGGCTCTGGCACATCCGCGGTTGGCTTGATCTTCTCGTCGGGGGCGTGGGTATGCGTCGCGGGCGCAGAGACCCAGTCAACTTGCGGGTTGGCGACGCACTGGACTTCTGGCGCGTCGAAGTCTTTCAGCCCGACGAGCGACTCCGGCTGGCAGCTGAGATGCGCGTCCCGGGTCGCGCCTGGCTAGAGTTCGAAGTCTCGGAAGCGGAGGAAGGATCGCAGATCCGGCAGACGGCGATTTTCGATCCCGTCGGATTGCCCGGACTGGCTTACTGGTACGCCCTCTATCCGCTGCACCAACTGGTCTTCGCGCGGATGCTCAGGGGAGTCGCACGTGCGGCGGAGAAGGCAGAGTAGGTGACAATTGGTGTCAGTCGCACAGCCGCTATCGCTAGTGTATTGTGTGCTGATGGGATAACGATCAATCGCAAGTAGCGGCCTGGGTAGTAAGACCAAGGGGGGACTGCTGTGAGAATCGCAGTGGTGGGCGGGGGGATCAGCGGAATGCTCGCAGCTCGGCTGCTGCGCAGGACCTTCTGGATGGTCCGGAAATTCAGGTTGTACTTCTTGCAGGCCTGCCGCCTGCTCAGTCCGCCGACCAACACGTCGCGGCGGATCCTCGTCCACTTGTCCATGTCCGTGAGCACTCGCTTCCCTCGCAGTCCTGAGCGTTGTGCGACTTGCATCGATCATTCGATAAATGCAAGTCTTGCTCAGAATCAGCGAGCAAGGCTCATGAGCGCTGCACTTTCAAAACGGTGCGCCGTAAACCTCCCGCGCTGCACTTTCGGACCGGCGTTGACACCAGCGGCACATGAAGCACTTTCGCCAGATCCGCGAGATCCAAAGTATGCTGGGTGAAATGGCTCAAGAGGCCGGAACGCCGGCCTTCGACATTTCTGACCCGGAGCATCTCACTCAGTGTGTCGTGGACCTGGTCGTCGCACAGTCAGGTGCAGCCGAGAAAACGCCCGAGATTGGCGCGGCATGAGCGGACCGACACAATTCGAGAACGCAACCTGGTAGGTGTTTCACCTGGAATGAACACTCAGCTGAACAGGTACCGTGTACGGGATTGCGTCTCATCGTAACGCGACTGTAAACAATGCTAACAAGGCCCACCAACTGATGTTGACGGGCCTTGTCTGAAATCGAGACGGACTCCACCGACCGAAGTGCCGAACGCGAAATGTTAGCGCGTTCGGAGCGTCACAGTCTTACAACCATTTCGCTGAGCTGGATCAAGGTCAAATCGATCAAGATTCATGACCTTGTTCCAGGCCGCTACGAAGTCCTCGACGAACTTCTGCTTCGCGTCGCGAGACGCGTAGACTTCTGCGATAGCTCGAAGTTGCGAGTTCGAGCCGAACACGAGATCGACTCGGGTGGCAGTCCACTTGACCTTACCTGTCTCGCGGTCCCGCCCCTCGAAGAAGTGCTCGCGCTTGGGCGACTTCTGCCACTGCGTATTCATGTCCAGCAGGTTCACGAAGAAGTCATTAGTCAAGGTCTCAGGTCGCTTCGTGAACACCCCGAGTTGCGAGTTCCCGCGGTTTGCGTTCAAGACCCGCATGCCGCCGACCAGAACGGTCATCTCCGGAGCGGTGAGCGTCAGCAGGTTTGCTCGATCCACCAGCATTTCCTCTTCCGGTCGATCGAGACGATCGCGGTTCACGCAGTTGCGGAATCCGTCTGCGATCGGTTCGAGCACGGCGAAGGACTTCACATCGGTCATCTCCTGGGAAGCGTCGGTGCGTCCGGGTGTGAAAGGAACCGTCACGTCGTGGCCGGCTTTGTTCGCGGCTTTCTCGACCGCTGCGCAGCCGCCCAGAACGATCAGATCGGCGAGCGAGACCCTCTTGCCGCCGGACTGCAAACCGTTGAACTCCTTCTGGATCCCCTCCAAAGCTCGCAGCACCTTCGCAAGTTCAGCCGGCTCATTCACTTCCCAGTCCTTTTGCGGCGCCAGGCGAATGCGCGCCCCGTTCGCTCCACCGCGCATGTCGCTGCCACGGAACGTCGACGCCGACGCCCATGCGGTTGAGACCAATCGGGAAATGGACAGTCCTGATGTGAGGATCTTGCGCTTCAGGGCGGCGATATCCTGCTCGTCAATCAACTCGTGATCCACCTCCGGCACGGGGTCCTGCCACAACTGCGGCTCGGCAACCTCTGGGCCGAGCAACCGAGAGACGGGCCCCATGTCGCGGTGAGTCAGCTTGTACCAAGCCTTGGCGAAGGCTTTTTCGAGCTCGTCGGGGTTCTTGTGAAAGCGTTCTGAGATCTTCGCGTAGATCGGGTCTTTCTTCAGCGCGATGTCGGTAGTGAACATCATCGGGGCGTGCGACTTCTTCGGATCGTGAGCATCCGGCACGGTTCCCTGCGCGGATTCATCCGTGGGAGTCCATTGCCAGGCGCTGCCGGGACTCTTCACCAACTTCCACTCGTAGCCGAACAGGTTGTCGAAGTACCCGCTCGACCACTCGATCGGCGTGGAAGTCCAGGCGCCCTCCAGACCGCTGGTGATCGTGTCGCCGGCCTTGCCCGTTCGATAGGTGTTCTTCCAGCCGAGGCCTTGCTCTTCGATGCTGGCGCCCTCGGGCTCACGACCGACGTACTTGCCGGGATCGGCGGCGCCGTGAGCTTTGCCGAAGGTATGACCCCCCGCGATGAGGGCAACCGTTTCCTCGTCGTTCATCGCCATGCGGGCGAACGTCTCCCGAATGGCTTGGGCCGCGGCGAGCGGGTCCGGCTTGCCCTTGGGCCCTTCCGGATTGACGTAGATCAGGCCCATCTGAGTCGCGCCGAGAGGGTTTTCGAGTTCCCTGCCCCCTTGGTAACGCTTGCCTCCCAGCCACTCGGTTTCCGGCCCCCAGTACACGTCCTGTTGTGGCTCCCAGACGTCTTCGCGACCTCCCGCGAACCCGCATGTCTCAAACCCCATCGACTCCAAAGCGACGTTGCCGGCCAGAATCATTAGGTCGGCCCATGAGATCTTCCGCCCGTATTTCTGCTTGATTGGCCAGAGCAACCGGCGCGCCTTGTCCAGGTTGGCATTGTCGGGCCAGCTGTTCAACGGCGCGAAGCGTTGTGTGCCGTCGCTGGCGCCACCTCGCCCATCGGCGACGCGGTACGTACCTGCACTGTGCCAGGCCATCCGAATGAACAGCGGGCCATAGTGCCCGTAGTCGGCCGGCCACCACTCCTGCGAGGTCGTCATCAGCTCTTGGAGGTCCTTCTTCAGAGCGTCCAGGTCAAGCTTGCTGAACTCCTCGGCGTAGTTGAAATCCTCCCCCATCGGATTGCTCTTGGCCGAGTTTTGATGAAGGATCTGCAGGTTCAACTGATTCGGCCACCAGTCTCCAATCGACATGCCTCCAGCCGCGGTGTGCCTGGTTGTCGCGGATTCGTAGGTTCCGCCCATTACCGGGCACTCTCGCGCGCCCTCGGTCTCGTCTCCCCGCGGGGCTGCAGTTTGCGAGTCCGTCGCTTGACCACCTTCCTCCGCCAGCGCCATTCCTCCATTAACACCGATCCAGCCGAAGGCCAAGGCAACGAACCAGACCGCAATTGTCCGGCCGATTGGTCGCCTCGTGTGAAGTTGACCGGCGCCGCCCATTGCCTGGCGCCTGCCCGCACTTGCGTAAGATGCCATGCCATTTCTTCCTTCAGTTTGAGGGTAAACTCGTTAGTCGGAACGCGAAGCTTCGTTTGTTCGTGTCGGGTCTCGCGCCTCGGAGGCCTTCTCAAGACAATCAGGGCAGATGCCCCAATAGATCACCTCCGCCTGCTCGATCCGGTAGCCCGAATCGGCGGCGGCGGTCGCGCAGTGCGTTTCGCCAAGGGTGCATTCGACGTCTGCCGTTCTTCCGCAGGCGCGGCAGATCACGTGGTGATGTTTATCACCGACCCGATCCTCATAAAGGGCCGCAGACCCGGCGGGCTGAATGCGCCGGATCAGGCCCTTTTCGACCAACATTCCTAGGGCGTCGTAGACCGCCTGTCGCGAGATGGCCCCGATCTCCGCGCGAACCTGATCCGCGATGTCGTCCGCCGTGCAATGGGGCCGTGCCGATACCGCACGCATCACAGCCAAGCGCTGGGCCGTGACTTGGAGACCGTGTTCGCGAAGAAGCTGGGCAGGATCATCGATCATGCGGGATTCTACGCCCAATTATGGACGCTGTCAAGAATTGGGGCTCGTCAACCCGAACTGCCCAGGATACGATGGACCTACCTCAGAGCGAATCCGGCCCTGGAGCGGCGCGGTTGGGTGACTACTGCCAGCGCCTGGCCATCCCGACGGAGGGGTTCGGGCAACGTCCTTCTGAATGCCCAGGTTAGGCGAGCGGCAAGTAGGAACCTACCCGTAGCCCAGCGACTCCGCCGGCTGGATCCTGCAAACGGAGCCGCAGGATTACACTTACTGTTTCGTGTCACTGGATTGGGCTAGCCAACCGTCAACACGCCGGAGTATATCCGGCCAGCGGTCGGAATCTTTGATGACTTCGATCTTCAACGACCCTTTGAACGGGCAGCGGCCGGGGACCTGGTCGCACCCGCCGATGTCCGACGGTTGTCGCTTCGTCATGCGAAGCAGCGCCTTGAGGGCCATCTCGCGGACCTCGATGTACGTTCGGCCGAGCGCGGCGAGGTTCACGCCGCTGAGCCTCACTTGGTCGTCCATTTCCAGCAGCCGCCGGGCGGCGGCCACGTGCTCGTCCGTCTTCCCAAAAAGAAGCAGCGCGTGGGCGGCGTAGAGACGACTGCTGCTCTTGATGTACTCGTTCGAGTAGACACCCACTGGTTGATCCGCAATTCGGAGGGCCAGTTCGTTGCTGACGTCCTTGAGTCGATAGATCATCGCTATGAACAGAGCCCACGAGCCGCTTCGTTCCCGGTCGCTCGTGAGCAGGTTGCGCACGAATAAGGTCCGCAGAGCCCGGTCGCGGTCGGACTTCGGACTGTTGATGATGGGGAATAGTGGAGACGTGTTTTCCGTGGATCCATATAGTCCGTTTCTCAGGAACAAGGAGAGCGTCTGCAGCGTCGACGCCGGGAGGTACGGACTTAGTTCAACGTCGACCAACGGTATCCGGTCACGGAGGTAGAGGCAGGAGTGGAGGGAATGGTTGGTCGGTGAGGTAGGCGATAACCGAGTGATAGAGAAACTCGAACGCCGAGCGGCCCTGTTGGGTACTTCGAGACCACTCCCCGACGAGTGGACCGGTGCAGCTTGGCTCACCGCAGAGGACAGGTCGACAGTTGTTATCGCGGGCACCAAGGGCCAAGGAAGATCATCGTCCGGATTCTCAAACGGCGTCGTTTGGCCGAAAGAACCGCCCTATCCGTCGGCCCCCGACGGGGATCCTAGCTGGTGGTCGGAACGCTTCGTTGGCATGTTCCTCTTCTACGATCCCGACGACCTGGCTGCGGTGGCAGGAGGAGACAAACTCCCGCACGAACCTCAGCCGTACGCCAAAATGGAGGTCGACGAGCACCTCTTTGGGATAAGATCTCATCAGCAGAAGCGTCACCTGGGGGCCGTCGCGTTTGATCGCGAGCGTGGATACCTATATCTCCTCGAGTTCCAGGGCGACGGAGACAAATCGCTGGTGCACGTTTGGCGGGTAACCAATCCTGGTGACTAAGGTGCGCGCGCACGAAATCTACTTGCCCACTCACGGCCCTCCGGCAAGAGCGTGCGGCGGGCGGCGCCCCAAGGCGCCTGAATGGGATAGTGCGAAGATATTAGTGACGACTACCCCTGACTACCCCTTTGCCAATTCGACACCCCGCCAAACCCCGGAAAACACCGCATTGGAATGAGAAGGCTTGCGAAAACGGTGCCGAACGTGCTAAGCTGGTGTCGCGATTGGCTTTCAGGTTGATTCGGGCGTCTGGTGAGAACGCACTGCTAAGGACGAGGTCCCAAGTTCGAATCTTGGTGCGCCCACTTCTCTTAAGTCCCTGCCAGAATTGGGGTCATCCATTCTTGGCCGGGTCGGACCGCTGCGCCGGGGCGGACCGCGGCGGCCGTTGAAGGCCCGGGGGGGCCAAGGTGGGGCGTCTTTTCCTCAGGAACCGGACGCGGGGGAGCCGCGCGGCGGGGCCCTTCCTTGCTCAGGTGGTGCGGCAGCACGTCCCGCCCTCCCGCGGTTCCGTCGCCGCAGCAGCCAGGGCCCCACGGCCAAAGTGCCCACCAGAGCCAGGGCCCAGGTTGAGGGCTCGGGCACGATCACGCCCACGTCGTTCCAGTACAGGGCGTCCGTGTCACCGATCGTCCCCGCCAGATCCTTCACGCCCTCCCGGTAGAACCGGTCCGCGTCAACAGCATTCAGGCCGCCGCGGCTGGTGAAGTTGCCGATGTTCAGACCCACGCTCAACGACCGGTCGCCATGCCAGTTCTGATTGCTCGCCGACCCGGTCACCAGGAACAGGTCGTCGTCCTGCCCCAGCGCGTTCTGCACCGCCAGACGCAGGATGCCGCTGCTGTTGTCGAGCACGACGGCCACGGTCGTCTCGAGTCCGGCGGAGAGTGCCCCCACCTCGCTGTCCACGGCGAGGTACTCGTCTGCGTCGTTGAGCACCGTGTCGTCGAAGGGCTGGGGCGCCTGGCCGCTTCCTCCGCTGTTCCAACCGCTGACGAACGCGGGCACGCCGTCCACCAGGTAAAGCCCCGACCCGTTGAAGCTGCCCCCGATCTCCATGAGCAGCACGGTTCCGGAGAGGTCCTCCTCTTCGGGGGTGAACGTGATGTTGAACGTCATCCCAGCAGAAGCGGTGGCCGGCGTGTTCGGGTTGCTCTGGATCGGTCCACCCCGATACACGGCGTTGGCCGGGTCCAGATCAACAAGGATTCCAGCCTGGGAATCGGAAAGCACGCACAACGAGCCAACCAGGGCGGCAAGGGCAACGTATCGGCTGGTGTTTCGGGGAATCAACATCTTCCCAACTCCTTGTCCGGGTGAAGGCATTTCGCGTCGCAGGGCTTGCGTGACCGCGGATCGAGCGGGGTTGGGGCTCCTTTCGCACCACCACGCCCAGGGCGTCCAACGCTTGGTCGCCTGGGACCCTACCGGCCCCAACCTGTTTCAGTCTCCTTGCCGCCGTCGAGCGGGTCAACCTTTTCATACCGGCGCGCGAAACGGCCCACCCCACCCGGAACTTGCCTGGCAGAACGCACGTGTCGCGCAACCCTATATGCGGCAAAAGCTTCCGGCATACCGCCGCTGCCGCGCCGGCCCGCGTGTCGCAGCCGAGGTTCCAGTCCGGCACGTGGGGGCAGACATCCATCTCCTTGGTCTCCGCGCCGGGCTCGGCTATGCTGACGGGCAGGGCGCCCGGGGGTGAGTCTCCCGGGGGTGAGTCTCTTGTTCGGCACCCCGCTTGAAGCGGCCGGGGGTTGAACAGACGTCGGTCGCGGGGGCGATGGCATGCAGAGACGCGGTTTCACGCTCGTCGAGCTCCTGGTGGTGATTACGATCATCGGGATACTCATCTCGCTCCTGCTCCCGGCCGTGCAGTCGGCGCGCGAGGCTGCGCGCCGCACCCAGTGCGCGAACAACCTCAAGCAGATCGGGCTGGCCTCGCTCAACCACTTGCAGGCGCACGGTTTCTTTCCCTCCGGAGGATGGGGACACCGCTGGGTGGGCGACGCGGACCGGGGGTTTGGCAAACGCCAGCCCGGCGGATGGATGTACAGCGTCCTGCCTTACCTGGAGCAGGACGCCCTGCACGACATGGGTCTGGGGGGCAGTGCGGAGGAGAAGAAGGAGGCTGCTGAGACGCTCCAGACCACGCCGCTGACCATGTTCTGCTGCCCCAGCCGGCGCCGGGCCATCCTCTACCCGTTCCGCACCGACGCCGTCGAATGGAACCGGCCCAACAACCCGGGCATCGACGGCGTGCGCGTCGATCCCACGCCGATGATCGCGAAGAGCTGCTATTGCATGAACGGAGGCCAGAAGTGGCCCGGATTCCACGGCGGGCCGGCGACGATCGAGGCGGCTGCCAACCATGGCTGGCCGGATCAGAAGGACGTGACGGGCCTGGTGGCCATCCGCAGCCAGACCACGATGGCCGAGGTGCGCGACGGAAGCAGCAACACCTACCTCATCGGCGAGAAGTACATGAACGTGGACCGCTACGCCTCGTGGGACGGCGGCGGCGACGCCCAAAGCATGTTCATCGGCGTGGACGACGACTGCGTGCGCTGGGCCGGACCGGACTACGCGCTCATGCGCGACCGGCCGGGCTACTCCAACTCGCGCCTGTTCGGCGGACCGCATCCGGGCGGATGCCAGTTCGTGTTCTGCGACGGGTCCGTGCACACGGTGAGTTTCTCCATCGACCTGGAAACGCACCGCCGCCTGGGCAACCGCCGCGACGGAAAGGCCGTGGACGCCAGCAAGCTGTAGGGTATGCCCCAGGCTTGCGGGCCGCCGCGCGGAGGCGGATCGCTCGCGGGTGGCGCCCGTCTCGACGCGCGCTCCGGTGGGGTCACGGGCACGGCCTGCATGCGCCTCAACGGACGGCCAACGGGGCCACCCATCCGAGCGGTTTCCGGCATCCTCGACCCCCTTAGAATTCGACGATTCGCTGGGTGCGACTCTTCCCCCAAAACGAGGAGACTTGAGAATGAAGAATGCTCTGCTTGTGATGGTAGCCTCGGGTCTGGCGGCAACCTGGCTGGGCTGCAACGGGGCGGCGAACTCGCCCCCCGGCTCGAACAGCAACTCGGAGAAGTCGGCCGCCTCGGGCACGCTGGTGAGCCTCAAAGTCCCCAACATGACGTGAGGGGGGTGTGCCGCCTCGGTTCGAGGCGATTTGGAGAAAGTGGACGGGATTGCCGACATTCAGACCAACGTGACCGATAGAACCTGCACCTTCCGAGTCACCGACCCCGATCTCGACTACCGGGCAAAACTGGCCGAGCTGGCAGGCACGAACGAGCACATCGCCGGCTATCAGATCGAGTAGCGCTGCTCGTCTCCCCTGGTTGAGGGCTCCACGGTCCGGTTCCCCCGGATCGGGCCGGCGGCCTCGGCGCTTGCCTGCGGGAACACCCCGATTCGATCGCAGGCGCTCGCCCTAGCCCGGCGAACGCAAGGTAGGCTTTTTGATGGACACGTCCGTTCCCGCCGCCTACGTTGAGTTGACATGGTCGCAGCACCAAAGCCCAAGCACGTCTTGGTCTTGGAAGACGACCCCACGTGCGTGGCCACGCTGGAGTTCACGCTCCGCAGCGCGGGGCTGAAAGTGAGCGTGGCGACCAAGGCCGTGGATGCCTTGGTGCTGGCCCGCCAGCGGCAATTCGACCTGGTCATCTCCGACTATCTGCTGCCGGACTACCCGGGCACGGACTTCATCCGGCTGTTGCGCAAAGGCGGGCAGTACGAGGACGTGCCGGTGATCCTCTTCACCGCGCGGGCCGACGAGCTGGACCAGCAGCGGCTGTTCGAGGACCTGTTCGTCCTCATCCTCGCCAAGGGCTGCAGCTCCAAGTGTCTGCTGACCGCCGTGTTCAAGTGCCTCGCGGCGGTGCGCTGCCCGGCATGAGGCGTCTTGCCCTCACGTCACGCTCAGCGTGCCGGGCGAGTGGTAGTCCGTGTTGGTCAAGTAGTCGAGCACGCCCTCGGCGTCGGCCCAGACGTCGCGCATGTAGGTCCTCTTGAGGTACTCTAGCACGGCGGTCTTCTGTTCGCGGCTGAGCTTGCCCGGGCCTTCGATCGACTTGCAGATCCCGTCGTCGCCGCGGGCGAGGTTGGTCAGGGCCCAGCGGCGTGCGAGCTGGTACACGACGACCCCGGTGAGGCGGTGGGCCCCCTCGTCCGTTTCCATGTGAAGCTCGACGAGCTGGAAATCGCCCTGCGACGGCAACAGCTCGGCGTTGCGGCTGGCCGAGACGAAGCCGTGGCTGGCGTGGACCTGCCAGCCCTGCCCGTTGTTCGTCCATGTGGCGAACACGTCCTTCTTGTCCACCACGAGGTAGCGGAACAGCCGGTTGAGGCGCTCGGGATACTGATGGAACGGCAGGTGCTCCTCGATCGCCGGCAGGACGTGGGCGTCGACCTCGTCGGGCAGCTCATCGCCGTCGGCACCGGGATAAGGAACCGTCACGGCGGTTCCGCACTTGGGACATCTCCGCGTCTGCCCCGCGAGCTCCTCTTTCGCGTTGAGCGCGCTCCCACAGCCCGGACATCGAAAACGAACCACCGGAAACCTCTCCTTTGCCGCGACGGCGCTCGACGGAATCCTCGCCCCTCTTCAACCTAGCAAATCGGCGCGCGTCGGTCGAGTTGCGCCCCGCGCGCCTCCCGGCCGGCGCTCGGTGCGAGCGGACGGCGAGGGGGTTGTCGCGGTTCAGAGATTGACGATGTTGCGCAGAGGCTGCCCCATCAAAGCCCGGCGGCAGGACTCGGCCGCCTTGACCCGCATGTCCACGAACCCCTCCTCGCAGTAGAACGCGGCATGGGGGTTGAGGATCAGGCGGTCGTGGGCCGGATGCGACGGATCGCGCCACGCGGCGAGCACCGGATCGTCCTCGGCCGGCGGCTCCTGCTCCAGCACGTCGAGGCCCGCGCCGGCTAGGTGGCCCGAGGCGATCGCTTCGACCACGGCCGCGGCATGCGCCACGCCGCCCCGCGCCGTATTGACGAGGTAGGAACCGCGGGGCATCAGCCGGATCGCCTCCGCGTCGATCATGTGCCGCGTCTCGTGGGTCAAGGGGCAGTGGAGCGAAACGGCCAGCGACCCGCCGAGCAGCTCCTCGAGCGTCTCGGCGCGGCGGATCCCCAGGGCCTTGTCGTACCCGTCCGGCTTGTACGGATCGTAGAAGGCCACGTCCATGCCCAGGGCCTTTCCCCGCAGGGCGGCGGCCGTGCCGATGCGCCCCAGGCCGACGATGCCCAGCCGCCGTCCCCGCAGCCGCGCCCGCGGCACGGCCTGGGCGTAGGACCACGGACCTTCGCGGCGCCGCAGGCGAATGTCGAGCAGGTGCACGCCGCGGGCCAGCGTCAGCAGCATGGCCACCGCGGTGTCGGCCACCTCCTCGCTTCCGTAGTCGGGCACGTTGGCCAGCGGGATGCCCCGCGCCCGGGCGGCCGCGCCGTCCACGTTGTCGTAGCCCACCCCGCCCCGCACGATGATCTTGCACGCGGCGAGCCGGTCGATCGTCTTCTGCGTGACGGCGATCACGTGATAGACCATCAGCGCGGCGGCGTCCTCGATCCGGCCGGCCAGGTCGTCCTCCGCCTGCGCGTCGAGGGCCACGACCTCGGCCAGATCGCCCAGCACGCGGCGCTCCGGCTCCAGGTCGTCGGCGATGAAGTCGGTGACCACCGCACGGGGGACGTCGGGCATGATAGACCTCCGGCTGCGCGTTTCGGTGTGGGTGGGCCGTGTTGCGATCGTCCCGCCCGCGGGATGGGAAGCTACGTCGATCACCACCGGACCTGTAGGATACGCGTCAGGTCGCCCGCTGCAAGGGCTCCCGCCAACCCCGCCTTGCGTGGCATCCCTCTGCCCTGGGCCCGTCCAGTTCTTGCCAAGCCGCGACCGGCACGGTTACCCTGAAGCAAACACCTCGCCCGGCCCTTTTCCGCTGCGCGATCCAACGGAGCAGGAGCATGGCCCCGCGGCCCGACGCCTATCACTTGCGTTGCGCGAAAGAACTGGCGCTGCTGTTCGCCCTCGCGTCCCGCGCCGGGCCGCACGCCGAAGAGCCGGTCGAGGCCGAGATCGTGCCGGAGCCTCGACTGAGCCCGCCCCCGCTGCCTCGACGCGGCCCGGCCGGGGCGAGCTGGGACACCAGCTCGGCCGTGGGCGTGCCACGGCGCTTCGGCATGGCCGTGGTGCTGCTCATCATGGCCATGTACGCCCTGCTGTTCATGACCCTGAAGCTGCTGGGCGCCGATCCTTTGACCTTCACGGTCGTCGCCATCCTGTTCACCGGGATCGGCCTGGGGCAGATGCTCCTGTTTGGCGGGCGAAATCCCCGCGCGGCCTCGGTCTGGACCGGGGCGGTGCTGCTGCCGCTGGAGATCGCCGGCGTCCTCCTCTACTCGGCCGCGGCCGCCGGTCCCTTTGCGTGGCCGGAGGTCGTCTCGGGCCTGATCTGCGCCGCGGTCGCCGGGGCGCCGTTCGGCGCGGCGGCCGGATACCTGGCCGGCGTGCTCGCCGCCGGCGTGTTCCTCCTGATCGAGATGCACGGCAAGCCCCGGACCGTCGCCGCCGAGGTGGACGTGATCGGCGACCTGCTGGCGTCGCGCGGCGACCCCGGCGCGGCGTCCCCCGCGTGCGGCAGCGCCGCGAACGGGCGGCCGGACGGCGCCGGTCCGGCCGGATGCGGCCGCGCGGCGCCTTGATTATGCTGGAGGCTTCGGATCCCGCCATCGCAATTGCGTCATCTTGCCGGAGCCTTACACCATGCCGCGTCTTGTGCCCCTCTGGATCATCGTGCTCGGTCCGCTGGTCTCCCCGGGTTTCGGAGAGGAGAACAGCCCGCTCTCCCCGTACGGCGTCTGCGCCCACCTGCCGCGCGGCGACGAGTACGCCACCGCCCGAAAGGAGCTCCGCCTGATGCGCGAGGCGGGGATCGGCTGGGCCCGGGCGGACTTCTCGTGGTCGGGCTGCCAGCGCCGCCAGGGCGGGGAGTGGTCATTCGACCGCTTCGACGACGTGGTCGAGTGGGCCGAGGCCGAGGGGGTGCGCATCCTGCCGATCCTCAATTACGACGTGCCTTGGGCCCGGCCCGCCTGGAAGCACCTCGACCTGTGGCTGGAGTACGTCGAGCGCCTCGTCGGCCGCTACAAGGACCGCATCCGCTACTGGGAGGTGTGGAACGAGCCCAACCTGGAGAAGTTCTGGAAGGACAGGCCCGACGCGGCCAACTACGTCAAGCTCCTGGCCGCCACGCACGAGCGGATCAAGCGGATCGATCCCGGGCTAGTGGTCGTGCTTGGCGGGACGGCCGGCATCCCCTGGCCGTATCTGGAGGGCGTCTATGAGGCGGGAGGGGCGAAGTCGTTCGACGTGATGAACGTCCATCCCTACCGCTACCCCGCTTCGCCGGAGAAGCGATCGCTGCGCGACGACCTGCTGCGGCTCCGCCGGCTGATGGCCGAGCGGGGCGACGCGCCCAAGCCGGTCTGGGCCACCGAGATCGGCTGGCCCACGCACCAGGGCAAGCGCGGCGTGACCGAACCGGTGCAGGCGCAGATGCTGGCCCGGGCGTACCTCATCGCGCTGGAAGCCGGCGTCGAGGTCGTCTTCTGGTACGAGTTCCAGGCCATGGAGCGCAAGCCCGACTACAACGAGGACCACTTCGGCGTGGTCCACCTCGACCTCAAGCCCAAGCCGGCCTACGCGGCCCTCAAGACCCTCGCGCGCGTGCGACCGGCCGGCAGCAAGGGGCTCGATGGCGCGTGGCTCTCCGGCGAAGTCCATCGCACGGGGTGGCAGCGGCCCGACGGCGAGAAGGTCTGGGCCCTGTGGTCGCCGGAGCAAGACCGCGAGCTCTCCGTCCGGATCGAGGGCCGTCTGGGCGAGGCCCTCGATCACCTGGGAGGAGCTGCCGAAGTTCGAGCGGACGGCGGCCTCGCGACGCTGTCCGTCGGGCCCGGTCCGACGTATCTCGTGGGCCCGGACCGCGTCGATCCGAGGTAGTCCCCCGCGGCGCGGGCGCCGTTGCTACGGCTCGCCCGGGACCGTCTCCAATTGCTCGGCCACGCTGAGGTCGGCGGCGGCCTCGTCTTTTCGCCCCAGCTCGCCGTACACGATCGACCGGGCGCGATAGAACTTGGGCTCGCTGGGGTCGAGATCGATGGCCTGGCAGAAGTCGCCGATGGCCTCCTCGGGCGATCCGCTGATGGCCAGCGTCACGCCGCGTCCGTTGTAGGCGGCGGCCAGGTCGGGCTGCAACCGGATCGCCTCGGAGAACGACGCGATCGCTTCCTCGAACCGGTCGGACGCCATGTGATCCACGCCCTGGTTGTAAACGGTCAGTGCCTCGTGCATGGGGAATCTCCTCGCGAGGGTCGTCGTGGGGACCTGGCGACGCCCGGGAAGCGCCACCGCCGGTGGTTTGCGGCGGGCCGTGCTTCCCGACAGGCCCGCCCTGGACAAACGTAGCTCCCTATCCGGACGGGTAAAGCGAAGCGGCCCGGAGGCGCGCGGACAATGAGTCGCATCCCCCCGGAGGGGTTGAATCTCGCGGCCCTCGCCCGCGCAATCCTCACGTGTGCCCCACCAGCCGTCCCCCGATTCGGACGGCACCGGGGCTGGAAGGCTGCATAGAGCTTTAGCACTACTTTCAAGCATAAATTGCCGCTTTTTGCTTGCGAATATGGAGGGGGTGTGTTGACTATGACGGCTGCATACCCTATCAGTTAGTCAGGCAACGTTCCCTATCTTCACTATTTCGCAATAGCGTGCTTCAAGGAGACGTGTGATGAAACGTTGGACAGGGCTGGCGGCGGCCGTCGTGCTGCTGCTCGGCGTGGCCCAGGTCGCCGACGCCGCCTACTGCGGCGCCACGCGGCACCGCTGCTGCCGCAAGGCGTGCCGCTGCGCGCCGACCTGCTGCAAGATGGAATGCCACACCGTGATGAAGACCGTGTGCCAGGTCGTGTACGAGCAGGTTCCGCAGACCTGCTACCGGACGGTGTGCAAGCCGGTGCTGGAGAAGAAGGTCGTGGACGCGGTCCGCTACGTCCCCGAGACGCACTACCGGGAGTGCACGTACACGGTGTGCCGCCCCGTGTGGGAAACCCACATGAAGACCTGCACCTATACGGTGTGCAAGCCGGTGTACGAGACCAGGACCAAGGAGGTCTGCTACACGGTGTGCAAGCCGGTGTACGAGACCAAGACCCGGGAGGTCACCTACACGGTGTGCAAGCCGGTGTACGAGACCAAGACCCGGGAGGTCACCTACACGGTCTGTAAGCCCGTGTACGAGACCCACGAGCGCGAGGAGTGCTACACCGTCTGCAAGCCGGTGAAGTACACCAAGACGGTCAAGTGCTGCACCGGCCACTGGGAGACTCGCCAGGTGGAATGCCCCAGCACCTGCGCCCCGGCCACCTGCGCCCCGAAGACCTGCTGCCAGCGGGTGTGGGTGCCCGAGGTCGTGGAGAAGGAGGTCGAGTGCGTGCGCTACGAGTACGAGACCAAGACCCGCAAGGTCCCGTACACGGTGTGCAAGATGGTCCCCGAGACCAAGACCCGGACCTGCACGTACACGGTGTGCAAGATGGTCCCCGAGACCAAGACCCGGACCTGCACGTACACGGTCTGCCGCATGGTCCCCGAGACCAAGACCCGCACCTGCACCTATCGCGTCTGCCGCATGGTCCCCGAGACGGTTACCAAGCAGGTCCCCGTGAAGACCTGCAAGATGGTCTCCGAGCAGGTGACCAAGCGCGTGCCCTACACGGTCTGCAAGCCGCAGCACTACCAGCGGACGATCACCACGTGCCGTTACGAGCAGGAGACCGTGCCCTACACGGTGATGCGGTGCGTGCCCAAGACGGTGACCAGGCAGGTCCCGGTGCAAGTCTGCTGCCCGGTGCCCTGCTGCTGCGCCTCGGCCCCGTGCAGTTGCGGGAGCTGAAGGCGTTGACGTTCGCGGCGCGATGACCGCAGTCGGGCCGGGGCCTCCTGACCCGGCCGCCCGACAACCTGCCTTGTGCCTGCCGGAACGTTTGACGGGGCAGTCCGGTCCGGTGACAGCCTCGACGGCCTGGAAGCGCGTCTTCCGGGCCGTCTTGCTTTCTTGCTCTGCACGGCTCCGCGCGGCAGCGTCGCCGCGGCTGCCCTCCTCCCACCCCGTGGGCAGGACGCGACATCTTGGCCCAGGAATCGCACCTTGATGCCCGGTCTTGGGTGCGGGAGAATGCACGATCGGCGTGGTCCGCCCAGCCCGCAGGCGCGTTCCCCGTGGCAGCGTCCTCCTTTTCACGGGCCGAGGTCCTCCTCCCGCCGCCGCCTCACGCGCCGGCCGCCTCCGGCGGCGAGGCCGACGCGTCCGGGCAGCCCCCGGTCACCGAAGCAGGAAACCTGTCATGCCGGCCGTACTCACCCGACGCCCCCGAAAGCACGTGCCTTGCACGCAGCTCCTCGAATCGACAGACCCCTCAAGTTCTCACGAAGGGGGTCGAAACCGCGAGCCGGAAAAACTCGATCCTGTTGACCAACTGCCGCGCCAGGCCGCTCGGAAACCGCACGGCGGCCCCATCGCAAGTGGTTCGTGCAGAAGCGCTTGCCTGCCCTGAAGCCGTTAGGGAGGGGATTTCCCAGGCGGCGGGCGAGCCGATCGGTCGCCGGCACTCCAGGGGGGCATCCCTGGGAGTCTCGGAGCCGCGACCGTGAGGGAGCGGTTGCTGCCGTGCGCCTGTAACAGATCTCTGCCTTGTCCGTATTCCTGGTAGAGGCCGCGAAGGAGCCATCCGTGGCGGAGCCGACCCCCCAGGACGCGCGGAGCTGGGTGCTGGCGGCGCTCGATCGATACGAGCGTCCGCTGGTCCGGTACGCCGCGCGCCTTTTGGGAGATCGCGACACCGCCCGGGACGTGGTCCAGCACGCTTTCCTCCGCCTCTGCGACCAGAGGCCGGAGGACCTGGCCGGGCGCGTGGGCCCGTGGCTGTTCACCGTGTGCCGCAATCGGGCCATCGATGTGGTGCGCCAGCGGAGCCGGGCGGCCTCGCTGGACGAGTCGGGCCCCCAGCCGTGCTGCGGCGAACCGGGACCCTCCGAGGCGGCCGAGCGCGACGAATTGTACCGGCGACTGGGCGATGTCTTGACCGGGTTGCCCCCCGCGCGACGCGAGGTGCTCGATCTCTGGTCAGCAGGTTTCAGCTATCGGGAGATCGCCCAGATCGCCGGTTATACCGAGGGCAACGTGCGCGTGCTGGTCCACCGGGGGCTGGCCCAATTGCGCAAGTTGATGAACGACGAGCCGCTGGAGCACGCGTCCGGCGTGACCGCGGCCGCCAGGGGCGCCCCGCGCGGGCAAGGCAACGTGCCATGAACTCCAACCACCAGCCCAATTCCAGTCGCGAGGCGCGCCACCCCCTGTGGACCGCCTACGCGCTGGGGCAGCTCGACGCGGTCGAAGCCCGAGCGGTCGAGGCCGAGCTGGGCACCGACGACGAGGCCCGCCGCTGGGTCGAGGAAGCCCGACGTCTCTCCGGGGCGCTCCGCGAGGCCGCTGCCCAAGAGTGCGACAGGATCGCGCCCTCGCGCGGCCTGCGCGCGGCGCTCGAGTCGCGGCTTGAAGAGCGGGACGGGGAAGACAGCGGAATCTCCCAGGCAGGGCCGGAACTCAAAAGGAGGCAGACCATGTCGGACGTAAGCCGATCGAGACGGACGAGAATCTGGCTGATCGCTGGGGCCGCAACCGCGGCAGCGGTGATCGCCGGCGTGTTCCTTGTTCCGCCGATGTTCCGCGGCAGGGAGACGGCGCAAGGGCGCGTCGGAGATGTGCAGGGCATCGCGGAGAGCGCTCCCCGTGAGGACGCGGCCCAGAGGGAAGAGTCTGAGAGGCGAAGCCGTAGGGAGGACCGGGTCAATTCGGAGCTCAAGTTTGATGAGAAGCTGCAAAGTGGAGAACCCCATGACCGCAGCTATGACCCCACGGACGCCACTGGTCCTGTGCCGGTGATGGCTGGGAGCATTTCAAGGACGCCTGCTTCGGGGGCGCCCGTTTCGGGAGCGCCATTTTCGGGGCCGCCTGCTTCGGCGCCGGCAGCTCCGCATCCAGGAGCCACCCCCGGCCCGCACCCCACATCAGCCCTAATGCTGCAGATTCCCCCGATGGGAACCGTCCCCGGGAGCCGTCCGTCGCCGGCCCAGCCGCCTCCCCCAGCGCGGCCAGCGCCCGAGCCGGGGTACGTGCCAGGGCACGCGGCGGCCCTACCCGTGTATGACGTGGAGTCCCTTGTCCCACGGCCAGAACTCCGTGGGTTGGACCCCCAACCGCAGCCGGAAGGGGTTTCCTCCCCCGGCAAGCAGGGAGAAGCTACCACGCCCGGCACCGAGCAGTACGACGCGATCGTGGAGAACCCGTTCCTGGCCGTGGTCGATCAGCCGCTCTCCACGTTCTCGATCGACGTGGACACGGCCTCGTACGCCAACGTGCGGCGGTTCCTCAATCAGGGACGTCTCCCGCCGCGCGACGCCGTGCGGATCGAGGAGATGGTCAACTACTTCCGCTACGACTACCCGCTGCCGCAGGGCGACGTGCCGTTCTCGGTCAACATGGAGGTCACGCAGTGTCCCTGGAGCCCCGGCCATCGCCTCTTGCGCGTGGGGCTGAAGGGCAACGAGGTCGATCGCAGCGAGCAGGGGATGAGCAACCTCGTGTTCCTCCTCGACGTGTCCGGCTCGATGTCCGATCAGAACAAGCTCCCGCTGGTCAAGCAGGCCATGCGCATGCTGGTCGAGCAGCTCGACGAGAACGACCGCGTGGCCATCGTCACGTACGCGGGCAACTCGGGGCTGCACCTCGACTCCACCGGCGGCCACGACCGCGATAGGATCCTCGACGCCATCGACCGGCTCCAGGCCGGCGGGTCCACGCACGGAAGCGCCGGCATCCAGATGGCCTACGACCAGGCCACGCGCTACATGATCAAGGACGGGATCAACCGCGTCCTGTGGTGCACCGACGGCGATCTGAATGTGGGCATCACTCGCGACGAGCAGCTCGTGAAGCTGATCGAAGAGAAGCGCCGCAGCGGCGTGTTCCTCACGGTGATGGGCTTCGGCTCGGGCAACCTCAAGGACTCGAAGCTGGAGAAGCTGGCCGACCACGGCAACGGCATCTACGCCTACATCGACGGCGTGCGCGAAGCCCGCAAGGTCCTGGTCGAGCAGCTCACGGGCAGCCTGATCACGATCGCCAAGGACGTGAAGATCCAGATCGAGCTGAACCCGGCCGAGGTGGCGAGCTACCGCCTGATCGGCTACGAGAACCGCGTGATGGCGGCCGAGGACTTCCGCGACGACACGAAAGACGCCGGCGAGATCGGGGCCGGACACACGGTCACCGCTCTCTACGAACTGGTGCCCGCTCGGGCGCAGGACAGCGGCGATGCGCCGGCGTCGGAAGCGGCCGATCGCCGTGAAGGGCTGCGCTACCAGCGTGCCCCCCGGCCCAAGCCCGCCAAGTTGACCGAGGCGGCCTCAAGCGGCGAGCTTCTCACGCTCAAGCTCCGCTACAAGGAGCCCGACGCGGAGCGGAGCCGCAAGATCGAGTTCCCTCTGAAGGACCAGGGCAAGCGGTTCGGCGAGGCCACCAAGGACTTCCAGTTCGCCGCGGCCGTGGCTTCCTTCGGCATGTTGCTGCGGGGCTCGCAGCACGCGGGCCAGGCCACGCTGTCGTCGGTCGAGGAGATCGCTGCGTCGAGCCTGGGCGAAGACCCCGGCGGCTACCGGGCCGAGTTCCTCGATCTGGTGCGCAAGGCCCGGCGCCTGAGCCCCTAGGAGCTTGCCCGGGTCTCCGTAGCGGGCCGCAGCGGCGGTTCCTTTCCCCCAATCATCGACTTCTGCCTCGAACCCCGGGCGAAGCGCGCCGGCGCCCCCCGATGAGCCCCCCCCAATCGAGCTGCACAAAGTCCTTGTGCCGCAGATCGATGGAACTACAATCAACGTTTGGAGGGGATGCTACAGTGGCTTTTCTCCATCGCGCTTGCACGCTCGCGTTGCGGCAGTCTGCCGCAGGGAGATAGCATGTTCCGCCGGGCCTGTGTCGTTGTTGGCCTTCTAACGGCCGTGTTCTGCGCTGCCGCTCCGGGCGCGCCGCTCGTCCTGGAGGATTTCGAGTCGTACACGGTGGGCGATCCGCTCCACGCCCTCGACGGCCCGGGAGGATGGATCGGCGCGTGGAACGTGCCCGTCACCGACCGCCGCCCCGAAGTCACGGTGGTCGGGTCGGGTCTGGGCTACGCCGCGGGGAACGTCCGGGTTGATGGCGGCAGCCAGGCGATGCAGTACCTGGCCACCGAAGACGGGATCGCCGTGCTCGCCACGCGCCAGATGCCCGCGTCCTCGGCGGACGTCCTCTACATGAGCTTCCTCTACCAGAACTCGGCCAACAACGACGCATCGGGCGGAGACGACTTCGTCCAAGTCGGCTTTCGGAACACGGCGGGCGAACCGCTCCTGAGCGGAATGGAGAAGGACAATCTCATGCAGGTGCGCTCCGGCACGTCGGGGGCCGGCAGCACGGCCAGCTCCGGCATTGGCTCGGTGACGGGGGCCACGTATTTCATGGTGCTCCGCGCGGAAAAGACGGGCGGCTCCTCCACGTACGACCAACTGGACCTCTTCGTCAACCCGGTGTCCGCCACGGAGGCGTTGAACCCCTTCACGACCGCCGCGTTCGACAGCGGCGTCGATCTCTCTTCGGGGGCCTTCGCGAGCATCCGAAAAGCGTTCTGGGACTCGGGCGACGCCATCCTGTACGACGAGATCCGCGTGG
This sequence comes from uncultured Pirellulales bacterium, assembly GCA_964434165.1. Lineage (GTDB taxonomy): Bacteria > Planctomycetota > Planctomycetia > Pirellulales > Thermoguttaceae > CAYSUS01. The sequence goes on along the minus strand of CAYSUS010000049.1, from coordinate 27,265 downwards.
GCGAGACCTTCGCCGACGTGGTTCCGGCCGGGCCCGGCAACCGGTACGTCCTGCCCGACTTCCTCGGTCGCGGGGCCGACGCCTACGTGCACAGCGGCACCAACGCCGACGGCAACTTCGGCACTTCCGGGGTGCTCAACCTCAAGGCCACCGACAGCGCCGACGCCAAGCGCATGAGTTACCTCCGCTTCGATCTGGCGGAGGCTCCGTGGCCGGGTTACACCGACGCGTCGCTGACCCTGACCATCGCCGGCGGCAACCTCGGCAACGAGACCACCGACAAGGATTGGATGTTCGAGGTGTTCGGACTGAACGACGGGCTCGCCGGCAACGCGAGCATCCTGGGCGAGGACTGGGGGGAAACGGACATCACCTGGAACAACGCCCCGGGCAACGACACGGGTTCCAGCAGCGTCAACCTCGACGACGTGTTCGCCGGACAAGCCCTGGCCACGTTCACCATCCAGGGACGTGGCGAGGCGGGCGACGTGGTGACGCTCGACGGCGAGACGTTTCCCCTGCTGGTGGACTTCCTCAACAGCGACACGGACGGGCTGGCCACGTTCATCGTGACCCGCGTCACTCCGGAGTTCTCCGGCGAGAACGTGGTCCACCAGCTTTTCTCCAAGGAAGCCGCCGGATCGCTCGCCCCGTACCTGACGCTCGGCGTCCCGGAGCCTTCGACGCTGTCGCTTTCGGGGCTCGGCCTTGCTGGCATGCTGCTTCTCGGCGTCCGCCGCCGCGGGCCGCGCAGGCGCTGAGAACCCTCGCAGGGGCCGCGTTTCCTCGCCCTTGCGAGACGTCCGTCCAATCCGGTCCCGCCTTCTGTCCCTGGCTGCGTTGACGCGCCCCCGGCGCTTGCAGCCCCCGCGTTGACGAACCCCGCCTGACCCCCTAAACTGGATGATTCCATTTTCTTGGCAGCCCCCTTAACCGGGGTAGAACCCTGGCCCTCGTTTCGCGCCCATCCAACATGGCCACGACCACCGACCGCGACCTTGAGCAACTCGCCGTCAACACGATCCGCACGCTCTCGATGGACGCCGTCCAGGCGGCCAACAGCGGCCATCCCGGCACGCCCATGGCCCTGGCGCCGGTGGCCTACGTGCTCTACAACGAGGTGCTAAGCTACGATCCGGCGCTGCCGGCCTGGCCCAACCGCGACCGCTTCGTGCTCAGTTGCGGCCATGCCTCCATGCTGCTCTACTCCGTGCTGCACCTGGCCGGGGTGAAACAGCTCGGGCCCGACGGAAAGCCCACCGCCGAGCCGGCCGTGTCGCTGGACGATATCCGCAGCTTCCGCCAGTTGGAGAGCCGCTGCCCGGGCCATCCCGAGTACGGCCACACCTCGGGCGTGGAGACGACGACCGGCCCCCTGGGCCAGGGCATCGCCAACAGCGTGGGCATGGCCATCGCGGCGAAGTGGCTGGCCGGGCAGTTCAACCGGCCGAGCTTCGACCTGTTCGACTATAGCGTCTATGCCCTGTGCAGCGACGGCGACCTGATGGAGGGCGTGGGGGCCGAGGCCGCCTCCCTGGCCGGCCACCTCAAGCTCCCCAACCTGTGCTGGATCTACGACGACAACGGCATCACGATCGAAGGCAACACCTCGCTGGCCTTCAGCGAGGACGTGGCCATGCGGTTCTCCTCTTACGGCTGGAACGTGCTCTTGGTCGAGGACGCCAACGACCTGGAGGCCCTGCGCGGGGCCCTGGCCGGCTTCCAGCAGGAGCAGGAGCGGCCCACGCTGATCATCGTCCGCAGCGTGATCGCCTGGGGCGCTCCGAACAAGCAGAACACGCACGACGCCCACGGCGCCCCGCTGGGCGATGAAGAGATCGCCCTGACCAAGGCCGCCTACGGCTGGCCGGACGAGGAGTTCGTCGTTCCGGCCGAAGTCGTCGAGCACTTCCGTGCCGGCATCGGCACGCGCGGGGCGCAGGCCTCGGCCGACTGGCACGCCCGCTTCGCCGAATACGAGAAGCGGCATCCCGAGGCCACGGTGCAGATCAAGCAGCTTCTCGCGGGCGAATTGCCCCAGGACTGGGACGCCGCGATGAAGCCCTTCCCGGCCGACGCCAAGGGCATGGCCTCGCGGGCCTCCTCCGGCAAGGTCCTCAACCAGATCGCCCAGCGCGTGCCGTGGATGCTGGGCGGGTCGGCCGACCTGGCCCCCTCGAACAAGAGCGAGCTGACCTTTCCCGAGGCCGGCGGCGACTTCCGCATGGAGAGCCCGGCGGGGCGCAACTTTCACTTCGGCATCCGCGAGCATGCCATGGCCGCGATCTCGAACGGCATGACGCTCTCCGGCCTGCGGTCCTACGGCGCCACGTTCTTCGTGTTCGCCGACTACCTCCGACCCTCGATGCGCCTGGCCGCGCTGATGGGCCTGCCGGCGATCTACATCTTCACGCACGACTCGATCGGCGTGGGCGAGGACGGCCCCACGCACCAGCCCGTGGAGCAATTGGCCGCGCTGCGGGCGATCCCCAACCTCGTCGTGCTCCGCCCGGCCGACGCCAACGAGGTGGCCGAGGCCTACCGCGCGGTGATGACCATGAAGGACACGCCGGCCGCGCTGGTGCTCACGCGCCAGAACCTGCCCACGCTCGACCGCTCGCAGTTCGCCCCGGCCGAGGGCGTGCGGCGCGGGGCCTACGTGCTGGCCGATGCCGCCGGCGGCAAGCCCGACGTGATCCTCCTCGGCACCGGCAGCGAGGTCGCGATCTGCCTAGGCGCGCACGAGAAGCTCTCGGCCGCGGGGATCAACAGCCGCGTGGTGAGCATGCCGAGCTGGGAGCTGTTCGACGCCCAGCCGGCCGCGTACCGCGAAGAGGTGCTGCCCCCGGCCTGCACCGCGCGCGTGGCCGTCGAGGCCGGCGTGCGCCTGGGGTGGGACCGCTACATCGGACGCTGCGGCCGCTTCGTAGGCATGGACGGCTTCGGCGCCTCGGCCCCGCAACAGCAGCTCTACCAGCACTTCGGCATCACGCCCGACCACGTGGCCGCCGAGGCCAGGGCCTCGCTCGGGGCAGCGCGCCAGTAGCGCGAGTCGGCCCGCCGCAGGCAGCAGGGCATGCCCGCGCCGGCGGTCCGGGCCTTCCTGCTCGCCCACATCATCTATGGGTGTTCGCGGCCGGGGGTGCGCCGACGGGCCCCCTCGCCCGCCCCGGCCGCGAAGCCAACTCGCCTGCTTGCCTTTCCTGCCGACGGCCGTACCATTCCCAGCCGGCGCTCGATCGCCACGCGCCGACCCGTTCCCCTCGACGAACCAGGAGCCTAGAGAATCATGTCGACCGACACGATGAGCGAACCCCGCACGTGGCCTGACCTGGCCATCGCCCTGTACGACCGGCTCACGGGCCGCAACGCCGAGATCACCTACGAGTTCGACCAGCTCGAGGTGATGGTCCCCAGCTCCGCGTACCCCGACGCCCAGCATGCCCCATGGAAGCTCAACGGGACGCTGCGAATCCGCACCAGGAACGTAGGCAATTGAGCCGGGCCGCCGCAGGTCTTGCGCAGGGCCTGGACATCCAAGCCGACTTGCAGATATCCACGGGCGAGGGAGCGACCTCCGTCCGGGCTGTTGACCGCGACTGGGTGATCGACGCTCCCTCGGCGGCTGCCGCGTGCGCGCTGGTACGGGCCGGGCCCTGGCCGACGCCGACCCGGCGTCCGGGCCGTCTCGCCCGTTGGCTCGACGACGCTGGACAGCGCCTCGAAATCCGCATCGCCGGCTCCCCGATTCTGGAGCTCGGCCGCGACGCCCACAGCGGTCTGCTCGCCCTCGTCGGCCTGCGGCACGTGCGTCTGCGCTCGTTCCAGGCGGTCGTGCTGTGGTGGCGGTTGAGGGCGAGCCGCCGCCCGTAGCAGACGACCGCGCCGTCAAGTCCCACCCCCCTCGCACCCGCACAAAGGCCTCCGCGCCGGAGACGTCCTGGGCGAGCGCGGCTCCGCGATCTTCGGAAATGGCTTTGGTCACCACCTTCGATGCAAGTCTGGAGCGCGGCGATCAACCGCCGCACTCCAAAGGCCGCGTCTGGCGGAGCTTGTAGTCCGCCCACAGCGGGCAGTTCATGTCGATCCAGACCTTGATCGCCCGAACCTGCTCGTCGCTGAGGCGTAGGCCCTCGTGCTCGCCGGCCAGCACCTCCTGGAAGAGCCGGCTCTGGAGCGTGCCGAACGACTTGGGGGGCGCCTTGCCGTTCTCACCCGACTTGTAGCCCAGGTCGAAGTGGTGCACCCACCCTTGCTGGATGAGCGTCTTGTACGAGGCCGGGATGCGGTCGGCGTCGCGCGTGCCGGAGAGGTCGATCTTGCCCTTCCCGCCTGAGTCGTGGCAGCGCACGCAGCGTGCGTTGAGCACCGGCTGGACGACTCTTTCGTAGGCCACGGGTCCGGCGCCCCACGGCGGGGCCTGGAGCGTGGACGCCTCGCGACCGAGTGCCAGGGGCGCGCGGTCGGGCGGGGCCTCGCGGCGGTTCTCGTGGCAGCCGATGCAGCTCCGCCGCTCGCCCGGCTGCACCTGGACCACGGACCGCATCCGCTGCAGCTCGTTGAAGTTCTCGTCCAGCACCTGGAAGTAGAGTTGCCGACCCGCCGGGGCGAGGAACCGCGCGGAGCCGTCCTTCTCGACCGGGGCGATCCCCCAGTCGGCCTTGGCCACGTAGCTGGGCCAGCCGTAAGGGCCGCGGACCTTGTCGACCGGGGCCGCGTACCAGTGCATGAACGGCGTGTGGTCCTTCTGGTACGAGCCGTCGGGCATCTGGATCAACTCCGCGCGCAGCTCTTCGACCACGCGGAGGTATCTCACCTCGCCCCGCTCGACCGCCGGCTCCAGCCCCCGATACACGTCGGCCAGGAAGAACTCGCCCCAGGGCTGCTCCTCTTCGGCCGCTTCGTCGAGCTCGGCCGCGGGGGCCAGCACCGGCGGGGGCTCGACCGCGCGAAACGGCGTGGGGCACATGCTGCCGATCGATTCGTCCAGGTGCAGCATCTCGCGGTTGCCGTGGCGGTCGATCACGCAGAGCCCGAACTGCCGGCCCGGGGCGTGGCTGCAAAGCACGTAATCGCGCGAGATGGGCACGGGGTCGCGGAAGCACTCCTCGCGGGGCCAGTAGCCGGGCCAGGGGACCTCGGGAGTAATCGAGGTGATCGCCTCAGGGGTGAATCGCCCCTTGTCCAGATCCACGAGGGCAATCGGGCCGTTCAGGTCGCCGAAGTGGGAGATCAACGTGCAGCAGATCTCGCGCGTGCCCGGCACCTCGCGCCCGTTGGCGTAGCCTTGCGGGAGGAGGACGGTATTGCCGAAGACCAGCTCGGGCTTGGAGCCGTCGGGCCGGATCGCCCAAAGGGTGTGGCTGTAATCGGCCCCCTTGTCGATGTACTCCGACCGCTGCCAGATGATCCGCCCGTCGGACATCACCGAGGGACCCCACTCCGTGAGGTTGGCGAAGGAGAGCGGCCGGATGTCGCTTCCGTCGGCCTCCATGCGGAAAAGCACGGCCGCCTGCGGACGCCAGCAGAGAAACCGCGCCCGGCACCGCGTGGAGATGAACGCCAGCCCGCCGTCGGGCAGCGGGCACGGCCAGTAATCGTGGAACGGGCCCGAGGTAAGCTGCTCAAGGCCCGATCCATCCGGATCGACCGACATGATGTGGTAGTAGTCGTCCTCGGCGGGCCGGTAGCCGAAATAGACCTTCGACAGGTCGAAGTCCGCCATCGGATTGCGGGCGATGCCGCCGGCGGCATCGAACAGACACCGGAGCGTGGCCTCCTCAGGCTCCAGTCGCCCGTCGCGCCGCGGGATGTGCATCGCGTAGATGCCCCCGCCGGGCCGCCATCGCGAGTCGAGGATCACGCTGTAGTTGTGCGACGGCTCGAACGCGTGCCGCTTGACGAACAGGATGTCTTGCAGAGGCTCAAGCTCCGGGTCGCGGAGCATCAGGCGCCTCTTGGCCAGCCGGGCCTCGAAGAGGAGCTCGCGCCCCGCCGCGGCGGAACGGCGGCGGCGGAAGTCGGCCAACTGCCCGCGCTCGGCGGTGACGTCCACACCCCGCGCGGCCAGCCGCTCGAGCATGCCTTCGAAGAGGCCGAGTGTGCGATGAAGAGGATCGTACGCGAACAGGTGCAGGGCGTAGTCGCCGGTTCCGTCGTTGATCCGGAGGTTGAGTTGCGGCCCAATGGGGCCGTCTTGCGCCGGGAAGGAGACGAGCCTTGACTCCCCTGGGGATAAGGCGATGGTCTGCACGCCGCCGGCAGCTTGACCGCCAGTGCCGTCCTCGCGACCTGCAGCACGGGCAGGCAAGCTGCCCGTGGCACCCGCAAGATCCGCGGCACTGCAGCTGAGCGTCACGGCCTTGCCGCTTTCGGGCACGGCAAGGCGGACGCGTAGCCGGCCGCCCTCGCACGTGCCCACCTGGGCCGCGGTCCAAGGGGCGAACACGAACTGGACGGGCCGGCCTTCGGGGGCCGTGTGCCTGCCGCCCAGACCGAGGCCCACGCGGAGCCCTGCCTCGCGACACCCTTCGAACCACGCCAGCGGCAGCCGGGCCTCGACGCATCGCAGGGACGGATCGAAGGCTCCGTCCACGGGGCGCGTGCCGGCCAGCTTCGAGCCGCGTCGGCCCTGGGCCTCGTAACTGCGAAAGACAAGTCCGTCCTGCGAAAGGGCCAGCACGCCGCACGCCCGGCCGTCGGGCAGCGAGACCGCGGCCAGGTGGCTGCTCAGCAGCCGATCGGCATGCAGGGCGAGGTAGAGATCCTCGCCGTGCACCCCGCCAGCTACGTTGAGCTCCGCGAGCGGGCCGGCCTCGAAGTCGCCCAGCGCGGCCACGCGCACGGTGCCGCGCGAGGCCGATTGCCAGCAGGACTCGTCCAGCTCGCCGTCGAGCACCGGACGTGCGGGGAGCGGCGCGACGGGCAGGCGATCATGGCCCACGAACCTGGGATAGCGCTTCTCGCGATAGGGGGTGTTGACCAGGCCCGAGTCGAGGTCGGCCCGGCCGCAGGCCTTCAGCCACGCGTGCTCCTCGGCCAGGAAGACCTCGCGAAGCAGGCGCCGGCGCGCGGCGGAGGCGTCTTCGCGGGACGTGGTGGCCGAGACGGTCTTCTCCGGCGGGATCGGCTCCTTCTGGCCGAAGACCTCCAGCTCGTCGATGCGCACGTTGCCGCCGCGGGAGGCGGTCACGTCCACGCGCAGCCATCGGGCCCGGACCGGCTCGAAGCGGAACTCGCGCCGCGTATGCACGGCCGGGCCGCCGTCCTGGCGATAGACGGTCGTCCAGGTGCCGGCCCCGGACTCGGCCTCATACCGGGTGGACGCCAGCAGTGTGAACGTGGCGGCGGCGCGGTCGCGGTACTGCTGCGCCGAGTCGCTGCCGAAGGCGACGCGGTCGATCCAGTACACGTCGCCCAGGTCGATCTCCGCCCAGGAGGGCTCGCCGGCACTGATCCAGCTATGCGCGTTGCCCAATCGCCCGTCATTGAGGTGCGCGACCTGGTGGATCGCATACCCAGGCAGGCAGGAGGACGCCGCAGGTCGGGCATTCAGGCCCCGGGCCAGGTTGGCCAGGCCGCGATCGTCCTTCTCGGCGGCCCCCAGGCCCATTGCCGAGACCGCGAACGAGAGGTTGCCCTCGGCGTCCACGCGCGGAGCCGGAGGCGGCGCAGGCAGTCGAGCGCGAAACGACTCGCCGACCGCCGGGGCAAGGCCAGAGAAACACACCACGGTCCACGTCCAGATGACGCACCGCATGATCAAGTCCTCCTGGAGTTCGGCCCCATTATGACCCGATGCGGCGCGTCCGTGCAAGCTCCCTGGGGGACGACGCAGAATCAGCTTCCCTACTGGCTGGTCGATGGAAGACGCATTCGATAGCAACTTGGATGGCTGACAGGGTGGACAGAACGGGAGTCCGCCGAGATAACGGCGTTCTCTCGACTACGTCGGTTCTTCCATGTTCAGACGCGCCGCCCGCACCCGCGCTCTGGCTCAATCGTGCTCGTGTCCCTCGTGATCGTCACCGCCGTCCTTCTCCTGGTCGTGTTCGTGCCCGCAGCCCTCGATCTCGCCGGAGACCTGCTCGCCGCCGATCGCGGCGCGGATTCGCCCCTTGACGTCTTCGCCGTGCGCAAGCGCGTCGCAGAGCGGCCCGCTTGCCAGGGAGTACTCGCCAGGCCCGCCGCCTTCAGCCGGCGCCAGGGTGTAAGAGACGAAATCGCCGCCCTGAAGGAGTTGGATCGAGACGCCTGGCGCATCGGCCGCGACCGGCTTGCCGGAGTTCGCCTCCGCGAGGAACACCGTCACCTTGTGCGCGTCCTGGTCGTGGACCAGCTCCGCATGGAACGCGTCGGCGCCCAGCACCAGCACGCGCCCGCCGTGAGGCCCCGGCCTGTCGTGGTCGTGGCCATGTTCATCCGCGGCCTTCGCTTCCTTCGGCGTCTGCCCACTCGATTTCTTGTCGCCGTCAGGCTTCGGCCCACCACACCCGGACGCCGCACAAAGACACACCAGGACGGTCATGGTCTTCCACGCGCGATGCCGCATGACATCCTCCTCGGATTCGCCGTTTGGAGCATTCGATTCTCGAAATCGGGGTCTGTTTCGGTTTTCGTGCTTCGCTTCTCGTGCTTCACGCGGCACGCCACTCACTTCGCCTCCCCGCTCCAGCCCACCTGGCCTTCGGCTCGGCCCAGAGCCCGTTTCGCGGCGCGTCGGCCGAAGCTCCAGAACAGGGCCGGGCGCAAGAGGAACTCCAGCAAGGTGCTGCTGATCAGCCCGCCGATGATCACCGTGGCCACGGGATAGAGGATCTCCTTGCCCGGCTCGCCGGCCGCCAGGGCCAGCGGCACGAGGCCGATGCCCGAGGTCAGCGCGGTCATCAGCACCGGGGCCACGCGCTCGCGCCCCGCGCGGACGATCATCGCCCGCGACCAGGTCTCCCCCTCGTGCTGCACGAGGTGCAGGTAGTGGTTGATCAGCAGGATGCCGTTGCGCGACGCGATGCCGCAAAGAGAGATGAAGCCGACGATCGCGGCCACGGTCAAGGTCTGGCCCGTGAGGTAGAGCGCCGCCACCGACCCGATGAGCGCGGCCGGCAAGGCGATCATCACCTGCAGGGCGAGATTGGCCGAGCGGAACATGGTATGCAGCACGAGGAACATCCCGCCGAGGGCCAGGCCGAACAGCACGGACATCGCGCGGGAGGCCGACTGCTGGCTCTCGAACTGCCCTCCGTACTCCACGAAGTAGCCGGACGGCAGCGTCTCCTCGACGTGCTGCACGCGCCGGCGGATGTCGCCGACGACGTCCACCACGCCGCGGCCCGCCACGTTGCACTGGACCACGATCCTGCGCCGGACCCGCTCGCGGTTGATCGTGTTGGGGCCGCTGGAACGGTAGATGTGGGCCAGCGTGTCGAGGCTGGTTCGGCCTCCGTCGGGCAGGTCGACCGAAAGACGCCGGACGGCGCCGATGTCCTCGCGAAAGGGCTCGTCCAGGCGCACCAGGAGATCGAAGCTCTGGCGCCCGAGGAGGATCCCCGAGACCACGCGCCCGTTCATGGCCGTCTCCACGAACTCGTTCACGTCGCGGCGACGCAGGCCGTACTTGCGGAGCTGGTCGCCGTCGATCGCGATCCGCAGTTGCGGGATCTCGACCTGCTGCTCGACCTGCAGGTCCGTCACGCCGCGCACGCCCGCCACGGCCGCCTCGATTTCGCGGGCCTTGCGGCGCAGCACTTCCAGGTTATCCCCTTCCTCGTCGCCGTAGAGCTTGATTGCCACCTGGGCCTGCACGCCCGACAGCATGGCCGAGATGAGGTGGGCCAGCGGCTGTTCGACGCTCGTGACGATTCCAGGGACTTCGGCCAGGGTCTGGCGGATCTCACCCAGAATCGTCTCGCGGCTCCGCGGGGAGTGCGGGTCGAGACTGGCGATGATCTCGCTCATGCTCACCGGAACAGCATGCTCGTCCAGCTCCGCGCGTCCCGTCTTGCGTACGAGCGTCCGGATGTCGTCGATCTCCAGGAGCCGCTGCTCGACCTCGCGCACCACCTCCTGCGAGGTCTCCAGGGAGGTGCCGGGCGGCAGCACCACGTTGATCTGCACGGCCCCCTCGTTGAACGGCGGGAGGAAGTCGCTCTCCAGCCGCGTCAAGGCCATCGCGCTGGTGCCCACGGCCAGCCCGGCCAGCAACATCACGACCCAGCGCCCGGCCAGACTGGCCCGGATCAAGGCACCGGCCAGGGCCTGCAAACCTCGAAGCAAAGGACCCTCGCGATCGGCGGCCGAAGCGCGGTCGGCCCAGACCATGATCGCCCAGAGCGCGGGCGCAACCGCCAGCGCGATCGCGGCATGAGCGGTCGGCGGCAGCGACGACCACCCGTGCGACGCCGCATGGAGTCCGAAGAGCGCGCAACCGGCCGGCACGGCCCACCAGGAGAGGGCCATGCCCAGGGGCGGGGCGATCCAGGCCGCCACCAAGGGCCAGGTCCCCGGCTTGCCCAGGAGCCAGTACGACAGGACGGGCGTGACCGTCAGGGAGACGAGAAGGGAAGAGAGGATCGAGACGATGTAGGCCACGCCCAGGGGCGCGAACAGTCGCCCCTCCATCCCGCCCAGCGCGAACACCGGGATGAACACCAGCACGACGATCATCGTTCCGAAGACGATCGAGTTGCGGATCTCCGCGCTGGCCTGATACACCACGAGGATCGCCGGCCTGGGCTCGGCGCGCAGGCGGTTCTCGCGGAGCCGGCGGAAGATGTTCTCCACGTCCACGATCGCGTCATCGACCAGCTCGCCGATGGCCACGGCCAGACCGCCCAGCGTCATCGTGTTGATCGACAGGCCGAACGCCGCGAACACCAGGGCCGTGACTACGATCGAAAGCGGAATGGCCGTGAGCGTGATCAGCGTGGTGCGGAAGCTCATCAGGAACAGGAACAGGATCAGCACGACCAGCAGGGCGCCGTCGCGGAGCGCCTCGGCCACGTTCTCCATGGCCAGGTCGATGAAAGCCTTCTGCTGGTAGAGGTGCGGGTTGAGCCGCACGTCGTCCGGCAGGCCCGTCCGCAGGTCGGCCAGGGCCCTCGTGATCGCCCCGGTGACCGCGCGCGTGTCGGCCTTCGGCTGCTTGTTGACGGTCAGCAGCACCGCCGGCCCCCCGGCGAAGGCTCCATCGGCCTGCCGGGCGAAGGCCGCGCTGTCGCCCCGCTTGACCTCGGGACCGGCCACGACGCGGGCGACCTGGCCTACCAGCACCGGCCGCCCCTGGCGCATCGCGACCACCACGTTCTCGATCTGCTCGAGCGTGCGAATCCGGCCCAGCGACCGGACCAGCAGTTCGTTCGGCCCCTGCTCGGTCAGATAGCCACCCGTGGCGTTCTCGTTGCTCTCCACAAGCGCCGTCTCCACCTCGTGCAACGAGACGCCGTAGCGGAGCAGATCGTCGGGACTGACGAGCACCTGGAACTGGCGCCGCTGCCCCCCCATCACGAACACCTGCGACACGCCCGGGATGGTCAGCAGGCGCTGGCGCACGACCCAGTCGGCAAGCGTGCGCAGCTCCATGGGCGAGGTCGTGCCCCCTTCGCTCCACATCCCCACGATCATGATCTGGCCCATGATCGACGAGACCGGAGCCAACTGGGGCTTCACGCCGGGCGGAAGCCGGTCGGTCGCCAGGGCGAGGCGCTCGGCCACGATCTGCCGGTCGTCGTACACGTCGGTGCCCCAATCGAACTCCACCGTGATCACCGAGAGCCCCACGCCCGACTGGGATCGCACGGCCTGTACGCCCGTGGCCCCGTTGAGGGTCGATTCGAGGGGAAACGTGATCAGCGTCTCCACCTCCTCCGGGGCCAGTCCCGGGGCCTCGGTCATCACGACCACGCGAGGCCGGTCGAGGTCCGGGAACACGTCGATCGGGAGGCGCCACGTCTGCCATCCGCCGAAGACCACCAGCAGCACGGCCGCTGCCAGCACCAGCAGGCGGTGCTCCAGCGAGAACCGAATGACGCCGTTGAGGAGGTTGCTGAGCATGGCGTGAGGATTGAGGACGGGCAGACTTCCGAAGTCTTGAAGACTTCGCAAGTCCCATCGACGGGCTCCTAATGGCTGTGCCCCGCGTGCGGATCGATCGCACCGCCGGAGCGGTTCTTCAGGTCGAGGTGGATCTGATACGCGCCCTTCGCGGCGACCACGTCGCCCGGGAACAAGGCCCCGTCGGCTGCGATCACCGAGTGCCCCTGGTCGCGATACAGCTCGTGGACCGGCCGACGCGCGAAGCGGTTGCCGCTGGCCAGGTACACGAAGCGCTCGGCCCCCTCCTGCACCACGGACTCGACCGGCAGAACGAGCTTTCCGGTCCAGGTCTCCACGGGCAGCAGGACCTCCACGCGCTGGCCCGGCTTGTAGCGCCAGGCGATGAACCGGTGCCCGTCGGGCGTCTCCTCGTTGCGCACCAGGTGGTTCGGCAAGGGCACGTAGAACCGAAGCGCCCGGGATTCGCGGTCCACCTGGTTCTCCACGTAGAGGATGCGCAGGTCGGTGACCGCCTCCTTGGCCGCGCCGGGCCGCTCCACCAGGGCGGTGACCGGCGCCGCCTCGTCGGCCGCGCGGTGGAGGGCCTCGGCGTCCTGCTCGAATGCGCGTCCCTCCACGTACAGCACGCACTGGTCGGAGAGCACGGCCAGCGGCACGCCCGTCTGCACGTGATCGCCGCGCCGGACGGCCAGCTCAGCCACCTGGAGGATGTCCTCGTGGTCGGCCCCGGCATGGCCTTCGTCCAGCGGCGGGGCTTCGACGGTCAACTCGCGCACCAGGCGCCGCTCGCGCTCGATCGCATCGATCTGCGACTCGTTCAGCCCGTGCAGCAGCAGGGCCTCGCGCGTCGCCCGCACCGACGCCTCGACCTTGCGCTGCTCGTACACGCGCTCCAGAAGCGCCTTGCCGGCCACGGAGCCGCTCCGCGTCACCTGCTCCAGCCGCGCGACCTCCTCCTGGATCACGTCGAGCTGCTCCAGGTCGCGGAGCAGCTCGCTCTGCTTCTCCACCAGGTCCTCGTGCGTGAGGCGCAGGTCGAACAACGGATCGCCCGGCAAGACGGCCTCGCCGCGGAGCGGATGAATCCGCGTGACGATCCCGGTCATCGGCGCCGACACCGTGATCTCCGACCGGCCGGGCCGGGCGACCACCGCGGCGGGGATCTTCACGGTGCGCCGGAAGTCCTCCAGTCGAACGGTCGCCAGGGTCAGACCGATGTTCTTCCGAGCCTGGGGGCTAAGCGTGACCGAGTCCTCCCCGGCGCGCTCGGACTCCGCGTGCGCGTGGCCGGCGTGGCCCTGGCAATCCGGCTCGCCGCCCGGGGCATGGGCCGCGCGACGGTCGGCATTCCAGCCGCCCAAGCTATGCTCGACGGCCGGCATCCACAGCGAGGCGGTAAGCAGCCCAGCCGAAGCCCCCGCCACGAGCGCCGCGGCCGCGGCCACCAGGATCCATCGCCTCGCGTTCCATTTGGGAAGCACCCGCAACATGACCGACTCCTCGAACGGACGAAAAGGACAGAGGATGCGCCCCTCGCCCGCCGCCGGGCGGACTGCCAGGCCGTCCCCTTGCGGTTTCCAGGACGCAAGGGCAGTCCGTCGTGCTCGGGTCGCGGCGCGCAGCAGCCCCGAGTGGAGATGCGACGGGGGCGCCTCAGCGCAGGCGGGCCTTCAGAGAAGAAGAACCCGATACAGCAGGTTCAACCGCAGAGTACCGGGGCGCAAAGACGCGGCTTCAGAGGGCCGATCCGCGAAGCGGGGCAGCGTCGGAGTCTCCGCCGAAACGGCGCACGCCGCATCGGTCGCAAGACCGCCCCACGCCTGAGGCGACTGCCACGAAACGAGGTCCGGACACGGCACCGCGTCGCAAGGACCCTCGCGAGGAGAAGGCTCTTCGTCATGGTCGTGTCCGCAGGCGTGATGGCCGGATGGGTGGTCGGCACGGGAGAAGCCCGCCGAGGTTTCCGGCCCGGCAGCGTGCGCATGGTGCCAGCAGCAACCCAGCACGAGATGCAGGGCGAGGGCCGCGGCCGTGAGCACGGAAACGACTGCCTTCAAGGCACTTCCGAAAAGCAAGGTAGCGATGTACTTCCCGTCCGACCACGAGGAATTATAGAAACGGGTCGGAACGCGAGTCAACGCCGAATAGCGCGCGGGCCGGGCGGCCGCCGAGATCGCAAGGGTGCGCCGAGGCCCGCACGCGTCACCCCAGGCCGGGCTCGATCCACTGCCGCGACCGGGCCGACTGGCGCAGGCACTCCATCAGCCGCTGCACGTACACGCCCTGGTCCAGGCCGGGGTCGCCGGACACGCCCTCGGCCACGGCCCGGAGGAAGTGGGCCAGGCAGGCCGCGTGGCCGCGGAGCCAGCCGATCGAGGCCTTCACGCTCGGGAATCCGCTGGCCGGAGCCGCGTAGCGCTGGCCCGTGGCGACCTGCGTCCAACCCTGCTCGCCGCCGATCGGCTCGCCCGGCGCGCGTCCGTCGTAGAAGCCCAGGTAGTGCGGGTCCATGAGGTTGAAGCGGATCGCCCCGTCCGAGCCGTGGATCTCCAACCGGAGCTCGTCCTCGCTGCCCGTGGCCAGCTTGGTGGCCTCGATCGTGCCCAGGGCCCCGCTCTGCATCCGGGCGAGCACGACCGCGCAGTCCTCGGCATCGACCGGCACGCGCCTGGCGGGATCGTCGATCGAGGGCCGCTCGGCATAGGCCGTGTGCGTGGCGGCGTGCAGTGACTGGAAGGGGCCGAGGAAGTGGTGGACCAGGTCGAGCACGTGGGACGCCAGGTCGGCGATCACCCCGCCCCCGGCCGCGGCCGAGAGCTTCCACTTGATCGGGGCCTCGGGCCGGGCGCTGCCGCCGTGGAGGAAGGCCGCGCGGAACTGATGGATCTTGCCCAGGCGGCCCTCGTCGATGAGCTGCCTGGCCCTGAGCGTGGCCGGGAAGAAGCGGGTCTGGAAGGTCATCTGCGCGGTGCCGCGGTAGGTCTCCAAAGCGGCGGCGACTTGCTTGGCCTCGTCCATCGTGGCCACGAGTGGCTTGTCGCAGTAGATGTGCTTGCCGTGGGACATGGCCGAGAGCAGGGCGTCCTTGTGCAGATGGTTGGGCGTGCAGACGTGGACGAGGTCGATCTCCGGGTTCTCGGTGATGCGGCGGAAGTCGGTCACCCCCTCGGCCCCGAGCATGGCCGCGGCCCGGCGCGCGGTTTCCTCCCGGCTGGTGCAGACGTGCGTGATCCTGGCCTCCAGCGGCACGGGGTCGTGGAAGTACGGCAGCGTGGCATAGCCGTAGGCGTGCACCTTGCCGATGAACCCGAAGCCGAGGATGCCGACGCGATGGGGGCTCATGAACGCTCGCTCCTGGAAAAGGGACTGGAAACCCCGAAGATAGCAGCCGGTTGGGATCGCGTCGAGGCGAAGGAGAGCCAGGCGCGCATCGACCTCGGACATCGCATCCGTTTGACAACCTTGTGCATGACGTCGAGAATCAAGTGCGAACGATGTGCTTCGCGCCCCGGCGGGTTCTTGGAAAGACGACTTGCAGCCCCGGGGGCTCGATTCGGAGGCTTCACAGGATGCCCACCGGATATGTCGAGACGACGATCCCGAGCTACCTCGCTGCGCGACCGAGTCGAGACCTCGTACGCGGTGGCATACGAACTGGAGTACCTCGTCACTTGGAACTGCCGGCACATCGCCAAGGGTCAGGTGATCAGACGGCTCGCCGCCATCCATAGAGAGATCGACCGTCAGACGCCCGTTGTTGTCACTCCGGAAGAACTCTTCGGCATGCCTCCAGAAGAGCCAGTCCGATGCACGACCCCGTCGTCAACGAGTTCCACGAGACCCGTCGCCGAATCCTCAAGCAGTGCGAGGGCGACCGGGAGCGCCTCGATCGAGCGCCTCAAGGCGGCCGAGGCGCGCGATGCGGATCGGCTGGTCACCCTGGAGGACGTGAGGAATCGGGCTGAGGGGCCCAGGTCCATTTCCTGAGTGCGGATTCGGGATTGCGCGCCGCGGCTGAGCATTGCGGTCGCAGACGCCTCGCCTTGCGTTGCGTGACTCTGCACGGTGGCCAGGGCAGGATCGCCTGGAGCCCATTCCCTAAGGGAGCCCTACGATGATTGTCGCTGCCCCACCCTTGCGGCGTGTGTGCGTGCTCGCGATCCTGTTCGTATTGGCCGTGACGGTCGCCGCCACACGCGCCGCCGCCGAAGAGCGCCTCCCCGACCTTGAGCGCAACCAGCACTACCTGGCCCCGCCCCAATCCGCCGAGAGCTGGCCGCAGTGGCTTTCGAAGATGCGCGCGTACCGCGAGCGCGTGAGGGCCAACCCGGCAGGGACGCAGCCGCCCCGGCCGTTGGACGACTCGGTGTATCGCCGCGACGACCTACGCTGGATGACTGGCAACTTCGTGTGCGGGTTCGTGCTGATCTACGATCGCCGCCTGTGGGACCGCGCGGAGGGCGACTACCGCGTGGCCGCCCTGTGCGACGAGGCGCGGCGCGAGCTCGGCGGCTACGACTCGGTCGTCCTCTGGCACTCCTACCCCAGGATCGGGGCCGACGATCGCAACCAGTTCGACTTCTTCCGCCACATGCCCGGCGGGCTGGAGGGCGTGCGGGCCTGCGTGCGCCGGTTCCACGAGCGCGGCGTGAAGGTGTTCCTGCCCTATATGCCCTGGGACACGGGCACGCGCCGCGAGCCGGTGCCGGACGAGGAGGTCCTGGCCGGGATCGTGGCCGCGGTCGAGGCCGACGGGATCTTCCTCGACACGATGAAGCAGGCCCCAGGCGCGCTTCGCAAGCGGATCGACGCGGTGCGGCCCGGCGTGGCCTTCGAGCCGGAGCTGCACCCGAGCATCGCCGAGATGCAGGTCTGCTCGGGCTCCTGGGCCCAGTGGATGAAGGCCTATCCCCGCATCGGCGTGTTGCACCTGAAGTGGATCGAGCCCCGCCACATGCAGCACCAGATCCGCCGCTGGGATGCGTCGCACCAGGGGGAGCTGGCCGCTGCCTGGCTCAACGGAAGCGGCGTGATGGTGTGGGAGAACATCTTCGGCTCCTGGAACCCCTGGAACGCCGAAGACCGGGCCACGCTGCGGCGCATGGCCCCGGTGCTGCGGCACTTTGCCGGGCTGCTGTGCGAGGGCGAGTGGCTGCCGTGCCTTCCCACGCTCAACGAGAACGTGGCTGCCTCGTGCTGGCACCGGCGTGGACGGCGCCTCTGGACCGCCGTCAACTTCGGCCCCGCGGCACAAGGCGATTCACCCCTGCTGGAAGTCGAAGACGACGACGCCCGGTTCTTCGACCTGTGGCGGGGGGTAGAGCTGACGCCCCGGAAGGCCGGCGACAAGCTGCACCTCGCCCTGCCCTTGGAGAAGTACACGGCCGTGGTCGCGATCCCGGGCGAGCCCTCGGCCGGGCTGCGCGAGCTGCTGGAAGGACAGAAGAGGGAGGCCGCGCGGTCGCGCACTTCGCCAAGCCCCGAGGACGACCCGCATGTCAAAGCCCAGCCCGTGGTCGAGGCCAAGGCGCCTCCCCCATGCCCCGCGCCCGCGCGCGAGCGGACCGCCGGCATGCTCCACGTGGAGGGCGGCGAGCAGGAGTTCCTCGTGCGCCACATGCGCCGCGAGTGCGGGTGCTTTCCCGACCCGGGCACGCCGCGCGCGCGGTGGCCCGACTTCCTGCGCGGCAACCCGCACCACCAGCAGCTCGAGCACCGCTTCCGCGCCGAAGTCGGGGCGCTCCGGATCGACCCCGCCCCGGTGACCAACGGGCAGTTCGAGCGATTCCTCAAGGCCACCGGCTATCGTCCCCGGTGCCCGGACCTTTTCCTCGCCCACTGGGGCTGCCGCGCGTGCCCGGCCGGGATCCTCGACGAGCCGGTGGTGTACGTCGATCTCGACGATGCCCGGGCGTACGCGGCCTGGGCCGGCAAGCGCCTGCCCACCGAGTGGGAGTGGCACCGCGCGGCCCAGCGGCTCGGCGAGCGTTTCGCGCGGGGCGAAGTGTGGGAGTGGACCGAGTCGGAGCGGGACGACGGGCACACGCGGTTCGTCATGCTCCGCGGCGGCGCGACGTACAAGGCCGAGGGCTCCATCTGGTACTTCCCGGGCGGTGAGCAGCCGATCGAGACCCACGCCAAGTTCCTGCTCATGCACCCGGGCCTCGACCGCTGCCGTACCATCGGATTCCGCTGCGCCGTGCCCGAGGGGGTGGACGGCGGGTAGCGGCCCGGGAATAGTGGTGGTTGTCGGGCAACGTCAGAACGCACTCTCCACGTCGAGGACACCTCATGCATCGCACCCCGAACTGGCCGCTGCGTACGTCGCACCCGCCCATCCCCGCCGGTCTCGCCCTGCCGCTGATCCTCCTGCTCGCCCTGGTCGCCCCCCTCGCCGCGGCCTCGGCCGCCGAGAGAAACGTCGTCCTCTACGTCTCCGACGACCACGGGCGCGACCTGGGCTGCTACGGCAATCGGGCCGTCAAGACGCCGAACCTCGACCGGCTGGCCGCCGACGGCACGCGGATGGAATACGCCTTCTGCACCACGGCAAGTTGCAGTGCTAGCCGTTCGGTGATCCTGACCGGCCTCCACAATCACGCCAACGGTCAGTACGGCCATCAGCACTCGTACCACCACTTCGCCAGTTTCCCCAACATCAAGAGCCTGCCCGTGCTGTTGACGGAAGCCGGCTACCGCACCTATCAGGTCGGAAAGTACCACGTGGCGCCGGAGGAGGTGTACAAGTTCGACCAGCGGATCGGCGTGGATACGCGCAATCCCGTGCAGATGGCCGAGCGGTGCAAGGACCTGATCGCCGAGGAGAGCGACAAGCCGTTCTTCCTCTACATCTGCACCTCCGATCCGCATCGCGGGGCGGGCACCGACATCCCGCCGCATCGGCCCAATAGCTTCGGCAACTTGCCGGAGGGAAGGTCCAAGCCGGGCGTGGAGCGGATCACCTTCGACCCGGCCGACGTGGAAGTGCCGCCGTTTTTGCCCGACACGCCGTCCTGCCGGGCGGAGCTGGCGCAATACTACCAGTCCGTGGCGCGCCTGGACCAGGGCGTGGGCCGCCTCATCGCATTGCTCAAGGAGGCCGGACGCTGGGAAGACACGTTGTTCATCTACATCTCGGACAACGGCATCGCCTTTCCCGGGGCCAAGACCACGGTCTATGAGCCGGGCATCCGGCTGCCGTGCATCGTGCGCAATCCCTACGGTGAAAAGCGCGGGGTGACGAGCCAGGCCATGATCTCCTGGGTGGACCTGGCGCCCACGATCCTCGACTTCGCCGGGGCCCTGCCCGCGAAGCCGCCGTTCCACGGCCGCTCGTTCCTCTCGATCCTCGGCGAGGAGAGCCCCGAGGGCTGGGATGAAGTGAACGCCTCGCACACGTTTCACGAGATCACGATGTACTACCCGATGCGCGTGGTGCGCGAACGGCGGTACAAATTGATCTGGAACGTCGCGCACGGGCTGCCGTACCCGTTCGCCTCCGACCTGTGGGCGGCCCCGACGTTCCAACAGCAGTACAAGCAGGGGCTCGACGCGCTGTACGGCAAGCGCACCCTGCGGGCGTACATCCACCGTCCGGCCTTCGAGCTCTACGACCTGGAGGCCGACCCGCATGAGGTGAAGAACCTGGCCTCCGATGGAGAGCACGCCGAGACGCTCCAGCGCATGCAGGCCAAGCTCAAGGCCTTTCAGAAGCGGACTCGCGATCCTTGGATTGTGAAGTGGGAGTATGAGTGACCAGCAGGTCCGGTCGTCTCGCGCCGCACCAGCGTACTTCGTACGCAGCCCTCCACATACCCCGTTCCCTCAACCGCAACGACCCCTCCCGCAATCCCGGGCGAACACCGGATGACGGCGCAGCACAGCCAGGCAGTCGTGCACCCGGCGCTCGACCTCGGCGAGCAGCTCGCGCTCGCGGTATTGACGGACCTCCTCGGGCGTCATGGCCGGGCCATAGTGCAAATGGATATGCCCGTGAAGCTTGGGGAAAGGGGCCTTGCGCGGCCAGACGCGGTGCGCCCCTTCGATGGCCACGGGCAGGATCCCGGCCCCGGACCGCGCGGCCAGGGTGGTGAACCCCGGGCGGAAGGGGCCGATGTGGCCGTCGCGGGTGCGCGTGCCCTCGGGAAACATGAGCACCATCTCGCCCCGCTTCAGGCGCCGGAGGGTCTCCTTGATGCCGCCGATGCCCAGCCCGTCGCGGTTGATGGGGATCGCGTCGAGCGTGTTGATGATCATGCGGAGCGGGGCGATGTCGAACAGGGTCTCCCGGGCGAGGTAGTTCATGCGCCGCTTGCAGCCCAGCCCGACCAGCGGCGGGTCGAAGTGGCTCTGGTGGTTGGAAATGACCAGCACCCCGCCCTCGGCCGGGATGTTCTCGCGCCCGCTGTAGCGGAACCCGTAGGCCACCGTCCCCGCGACCTGGAAGATCCGCCGCAGGGCGTCGTACCACAGGCGCATGGCCAGCGGGCGATGGAAGTCGTCCTTCGGGGGCTTGCTGCTCACTGCGAAACGACCACTTGGCTGCTGGAACGTCTTCGGAAACCCCGTTTCGCGCCTGGTCGCTGCTCCATGTGGCGCGCACTTGTTGGAGTAGCGAGACCGGACCCCTGCCCGCTCGTCGGGCAGGTGAACGCGTCTGGAAAGCCAGACCCGGCACCTCGGCGAACCAGCCCCCTGCCGGCTTGCCCGCCAGGTGAATCCGTTGGGGGGGGCCAACCGGCTGGCTTTCCAGACTGCTTCACCCGGAGGGCTAGCCGCCGGGGGTCGTGCAAACCGCGGGTTCCAAACAAGTTCTCACCTTAGCTTCCACCGGAACGCCGGCTTCGCACGATCGCTTCGAGCCGGTCCACGACCTGGTCGATCGCCAGCCCGTCGGTGCGGACCTCCACGGCGTCGGGGGCCCGGACCAGCGGGCCGACCGGGCGCGAGCGGTCCTCCTCGTCGCGGCGGTTCTGCGCGGCAAGGACGTCTTCGAAAGTGGCTCGATCGCCCTGGGCGCGGAGGTCCTCCACGCGCCGCCGCGAGCGCTCCTCGGGGCTGGCGGTCAGGAATATCTTGCACTCGGCGTCGGGAAATGCAAGCGAGCCCTGATCGCGGCCCTCGGTGACCACGTTACGGCCGCGGGCGGCCCGGCGCTGAAGCTCGACCAGGCGGGCGCGGACCTCGGGGTTGTCGGCGGCGTGCCGGGTGACGGCCGTGACCTCCTGCGAGCGCACGGCGGCGGTCACGTCCTCGCCGTCGAGCAGCATCCGTCCGCAGGCGAGCTCGATCGAGACCTGCGCGGCGAGTTGCGCAAGCTGCTCGGGCCGGCCCCAGTCCACGCCCCGGCGCAGCCCGGCCAGCGCCACCGCGCGATACATGGCGCCCGTGTCGAGGAAGTCGAACCCCAGGCGCCCGGCGAGCGCCTTGGCGACCGTGCTCTTGCCGGCTCCGGCCGGGCCATCGATGGTGACGATCACGGGAAAGGAGGGTGATGGGTAGAGGGCAGGGATTGGGGATCCGGGACTCAATCGGCGAACTGGGCCTCGATCTCGATGAACTGGTAGGGGCCGAGGTTGACCGTGACGCGGTCCCTCTCGACGGGCAGCTCGATCACGGTCTTGCCGGTAAAGTCCACGCGGCGGGCCTCGCGCAGGTCGCGGAAGCACCGCACCGCGGTCTTGGCCGCGCGTCCCTCGGTCTCCAACAGGCGGGCGCGGAAGCCACACAGGACGCCCTCCCGCGCGATCGGCTCCCAGGCGGTGAGTGCCACGTGCCGCGCGCCCACGTGCAGCAGCCAGCCTTGCGGCATGGTCGGTGGCGGGGCCCTTTCCTCGTGCACGACGGGGGGCGCCATCAGCTCCGCGGCGGCCGACGCCGGGTGCTGCAAATCGAAGCCCACCCCGAGCCGGAATCGCCTGGCGGTCTCGCCGCGCACCACCAGCAGCGTGTCGAGCTTGTTCACCCCGAAGCGGCGATGATACGGCAGCCCGCCCGTGAGAAACGTCGTCCGCGTCTTCTCGCCTTCCAGGTCGAGCATCAGCGGGGCCTCCAGCCGCGCCGTCTCGGTGCGGCAGGTGCACTGGTTGACGCTCCGCGACATCTGCGCGGTTTGATCGCCCCAGGCGAAGCGCAGGCCGTAATAGGAGTCCCAGGGGTTGGCCTCCGGCTCGCGGTCCGGGTCGAGCTCGACCTCGATCTCCAGGATCGGGCTGCCGCGGCGCACGCGGAGCCACTCCACGAAGCCGGCCACGCGCACCCCCTCGCGGTCCATGAGCCGGCCGCGGACCTCGACCTCGCCCACCAGCGGACCCGAGGAGAGCACGCGGATCGCGTCGGCCGCCATGATCGAGTAGTCGGTGTCCGGGCCCTCCTCGGGCGCGTCCTCGCGCGGCCCGCGCCTGGGAATCCGCATCACGAGCTGCTGCGCCAGGCGGCTGCCGCGCACGCGGTAGTCGTGCACCGAGTGGATGGCCCCGGTGGTCGGGTTGAGCTTGACCTCGAACGACTCGTTGCGGAGGAGACCCTCCTCGGCCAGCGGCGGGTCTTCGGCCTTCTTGCGGGACCCGGGGACGATGCTGCGAAGCCACCCCCGACCGGCCCGCGTTTCCGCGTGCGGCGCGTCGAACCTCTGCCCGGGGCCGACCCACACGAAGCCCGTCGGCGGCACTTCGACCTCGATCCGCACCTCGCGCCCCGCGGTCGCGACGGCGCGGATCGGTCCGCCCCTGGCCGGCGCCTCGCTCCAGGCGCCCGACGTGTGCCATACGCGCCGCGCGAAGCCGCTGGGATTGGCGAGCAGCACCCCGCTCTTCTCCGCGCCCGGTTCCCTCGGCAGGGCCGCGGCCACCCGGGCTGCCCCGTCGCGCACGGCCTCGCGGAGACTTGCCTCCAGCGCCTCCTCGGACGCGGACTCGGGGCCCGGCCCCGGCGCGATCGCGTCGCGCAGCGCGTCGAGCGCGGCGGGATCGCTCGGGCGTCCCGTCGCCATGTCGGCCATGCAGGAGAGCGTCGCGGCGGCGTCGAGCGCGGCCCGACGCGCGTAGTACCGCACCCAGCGCGAGATGGGGTCCGCCTCGTGCGCCGCCACCTCCTGCCGCAGGTAGGGGGCGCGGTACTCGTCCGGGCCATAGCGCTTCTGCTGCCCGGAGAGCCGAGTCTCTTCGAAGTAGTGATCGACCGTGACGAACTTGCCCACCACCGGCGAGTGGCGCACCATGCGCCGCAGGTCTTCCAGCCACGGGCTGGTCTGGCCCGGCCAGCGGGCCATCACCGCCGTGGCCGTATGGTCCAGGTCCAGGGTATCGCCCAGCTTGTTGGGCAGGGACAGGAAGCTATCGGGCCGGGCCACGTCGATGGGGACGCGCCCCAGGGCCTCGACCTCCGTGCCGTCGAGCCCCTCCCAGCGGACCTTGCTCTGGTTGCCGGAAGGAAACCGCCCGTCGTCCAGCGTGCAGTGGAACACGCCCTCCATCCCCAGATCGTGGACGAGCTGAGGCAGCACCGGCGTGAGTCCGAACCGCCGCCGGCCGAACACCCCGGGACGCCGGCCGAGCAGGCGATCGAACACGGAGAACCCCCGCCGCAGATGCTCGAGCAAGGCCTCCACGGGCAGCAGCGGCAAGGGGGCTTCGTCCAGCCCGCCGCCGATCAGCCCGGCCGCGTCTTTCTCCAGCGCCTCGCGCAGGGCCGCAAGGGTCTCGGGCTCCTCGGCCGCCATACGCTCCAGGGTCGAGCCATCGAGGAGCAGGTTCGTCGGCCCCTCGGCGGCCAGCTCCTCACGCAGCGCCGCGCCGAGTGTCGTGGGGGCGACGAGGATCAGATCGAGCAGGTACGCCTCGACCGGATAGAAGTACTCGCGGCTCTCGCTGAGCTGGTCGAGGGCATTGCGCAGGCGCTCGCGGGCGGTCTGGGCATCGCCTGCCAGCGCGGCTTCGGCCCCCGCGACGGCCTCGTTGCGGAGCCGGACCTCGTCGAGGTTGCTCATGTAGCGGAGCTGGCGCGTGAGCAGCTCGACCAGCAGGTGCCCGTAACCCAGGGCGAGGAAGTCGGCGGCCAGGTCGGGATCGACGCCGCGGTCGCCGCCATCGAGCTGCTCAAGCGCGGCCGCGACCATGTCGGCGCGGCGCCGAAGCCCGTGGATCACGCACGCCCCCGCCGAGCTGGCACGGTCGATCCACTCGGGCGGCAACATGCTCTCCGCGGCGGCGGGGACCATGACCAGATGGTGGGCCGGCTCCTGGGGAGGGTCCTCGGCGCGGACCGCCTGGGGGATGGCCTGGGCGCTGGCGAGCAGGGCCGGGTGCCACAGCGCCGAGTACGCGGAGAGCAGCCCCTCGGCGTCGGCCGGGTCGCGGTCGAGGGAGAGATCCTCCAGGCTCGTACAGGGCAGGAGGATGACCAGATCGCTGAATCTCATACGCGGCCGTGGCTTGAGTGCGGTGAAACCTCCACCATAGCCTTTAGGGCGGGAGGCGTCGAGAAGCGGAGGGGTTTCGGGAAACGCCGGGGTCCGCCTTGGCCCTCGGTGCGGATCGGCCAGGCGCCGGTCGAACGGACCCCGGCGGCCGACGGGAGGGAGTCGGGGCGCCGGCCCCGCCGAAAAGGCCCCATTCGGCGGGGGGATCGCAACCGGCGCCGCGGGTCGCATCTGGAGGCCAGCCATGCGTTTATCTCGTTTTCTGGCATCGGCTTTTGTTGACAACCAAGAGATCCCATTGATAGATTGGAGTAGGTGAAGGGGTGGGGTTGGCAACACTGATGCTATCATCTCATCTTATTGGGCCATTTTCCGGCCTGGCGTCGTCTGAGACTATGGATGGTGTGGTCGATCAGGCGGCTCCGCCCGGAACGGAGAAGTGAGGACCACGTCATGGCCAGGAGTGACGCAGTATGGGCACTGGACATCGGGCAGTGCTCGCTCAAGGCGCTGCGGTGCCTGCCGCACGACCGGCCCGACCGGCTGGTGGCCGATGCCTTTGATTTCATCGAGTACCCGAAGATCCTCAGCCAGCCGGGCGCCGATCCCGAGGAGCTCATCAGCGACGCGCTGAAGCAGTTCCTTTCGCGCAACGACGTCAAGGGCGACCGCGTGGCGCTGGCGGTTCCGGGCCAGAGCGGTCTGGCGCGGTTCATCAAGCTGCCGCCGGTGGAATCCAAGAAGATCCCCGACATCGTGCGCTACGAGGCGCGGCAGCAGATTCCCTTCGACCTGTCCGACGTGGTGTGGGACTACCAGCGGATGGGCGGCGGGAGCGAGGAGGAAGGCTTCACGCTGGAGACGGAGATCGGCCTGTTTGCCATGAAGCGCGAGCAGGTTTTCCGCGCCCTCGAGCCGCTCCAGAAGGCCGGCATCGAAGTGGACATCGTGCAGCTCGCCCCGCTGTCGATCTACAACTTCATCGTGTTCGACCAGATGCCCGACCTGCCGGCCCCGGACGAATACGACCCGGAGAACCCCCCGCCGAGCGTCGTCGTGCTCTCGCTGGGGACCGATGCCACGGACCTGATCGTGACCAACGGGTTCCGCGTCTGGCAGCGGAACATCCCGCTGGGCGGCAACCACTTCACCAAGGCCCTCACCAAGGAGCTGAAGCTCACCTTCGCCAAGGCCGAGCACCTGAAGCGCAACGCCACGGCCGCGCAGGACCCCAAGGCCGTGTTCCAGGCGATGCGCCCCGTGTTCAACGACTTGTTGACCGAGGTCCAGCGGTCGCTCGGCTACTTCAGCAATCTCAATCGCCGGGCCACGATCGGCAAGGTCGTCGCGCTGGGCAACGCCATCAAGCTCCCCGGCCTTCGGAAGTACCTCTCCCAAGGGCTGGGATACGAGGTCCATCGGCTCGAAGGCCTTCAGCGCCTCTCGGGCGGCCAGGTGGTCAACGCGCCGGCCTTCAAGGAGAACCACCTCAGCTTCGGCGTGTGCTACGGGCTGGGCCTGCAAGCGCTGGGCAAGGGACTGGTGGACACGAATCTCCTGCCCGCGGAGATCGTCCAGGACCGGCTCGTGCGCGAGAAGAAGCCCTGGGCGGTGGCCGCGGCCGCGGCCCTGATGCTTGCCTGCTCGGTCGGCTTCCTGATGCACACGCGGGCGCTGGCGACCGTGGACAAGAAGGACTGGAGCGCGGCCGAGTCGCAGTCGGTCTCGGTCAAGAGCAAGGCCGATGATTTCAAGCGGCGGTCCGATGAGGCCACGGCCGAGTACGAGAAGACCAACCAGACCGGCCTGCACCTGGTCAGCAACGTCGAGAACCGCATCCTCTGGCTCGAGCTGCTCAAGGCGATCAACGAGTGCCTGCCTCGCAACGAGCCCGGCAAGCCCCGCCCCGAGGAGCCGGACCAGCGCGAGGAGATCTACATCTCCAACATCGAAGCCCAGAAGGTCTCCGACGTGGCGAGCTGGTTCTCGATCGTCAATCAGCGGGGCTGGTATCTTCCGGCCCCCGGAGAGGAAGTGCCCGCGGCCCCAGGGGCCGCGCCCGGCACGGCCCCCGCTCCCGGCGCACCCCCGGCCGCCGCACCGGCGGCGCCTGCCCCTGCTGCCCCCGTCCCAGGCGCCCCGGCACCTGGACTGGGGGCCGTTCCCGGGGCCTTGCCGGGCGCCGCTCCTGGGGCTCCGGGCGCTCCCGCTGCTCCGGGTGCCGCCCCGGGCGGCGCGGCCCCCGTGCCTGGCGGACCGACGGGACCGGGTTGGATCGTGCGCCTGAGCGGTTTTCATCTGCACAACTTCCCCGTCGTCAAACCCGGCGTGGCCCAGGGCTCGCAGTACGTGCGCGAGACGCTGATCAACAACCTTCGCACGGGCAAGATCCTGCTGCCGGCGGCCCGGCAGACGCAGGAAGGCGGCCAGGAGGACGAGCCGTCGAGCAAACGGGACCTCGTCTCGATGGAGGAGCTGGGGATCGGCTTCCCCACGCTGGTCGATCCTCGCCCGGTGCGGCCGTGGGTCGTCACCGATCCGCGCGGTTCGGCCGAGGAAGACGCGACGGCCAGAGGCAATCCCGCGGCCGGCGGTCCGGGGCCCGTGCCGGCCCGGCCCGGCGAGACGACCGAGAAGAAAGTGCGGCTGTTGCGGTGCGACTTCACCGTGGAGTTCGTCTGGCAGCCGACGCCGCCGAGCAAGCGGGAGGAGTTGAAGAAGCAGGAGGAGGCCGCGAATCAAGGGGCCGTGCCGGGCGCGGGCGGGCCGACGTCGAGCGTGCCGGCCCCGCCGCTG